>JBEHYY010000004.1:0-121088 GCA_048497935.1 Verrucomicrobiota bacterium | reverse complement strand
CCTGGTTCGTCGCATCTGGATATTGCGCTTGGGTGGACTCTATGGACCGGAACGACACCATTTGCTGGATGCTTTGCGCGCCGGAGAAACGTCTTTTACCGGTGGTGACGAACATTGGGTGAATCTTCTCCACCGGGATGATGCAGTGGCTGCCATTCGGGCCTGCCTGCAAGCCCCGGCGGAAATTCGGGGAGGCTTATTTAATGCCGTGGATGACGAGCCGGTGCTCAAACGCGATTTGGTGCAATGGTTGGCGGCGCGCTTGGGGCGTGGTGCGGCGGACATCACATTTGACGGGGGAAAATCCCCACGCGCCGCTCACCGCCAGACCGCCACCGGGGGTATTCCCCACCGTCGCATTCGGAACGCATTATTGAAACAAACGCTGTCACTTAACCTCTTATATCGCTCTTACAAAGAGGGTTATGAGCAAATCCTCGCCTCGAATAGGTGAGGGGTTGCAGGCAAAATCGACCTAAACGTTACGCCGCAGCCATAATTCTGTAACATTGTTACACTAAAACCACGTTCAGGCGCGCAGTTTCCTTCGCGCTCCAATCACTGCAAAACCTGAACCTCATGAATATCCACTCTGTAAAGATGCTCAGTCTGCTGGCCGGCATCGCCGTTCTCGGCACCGTGTCCGCGCAGGCTCAAGACAAGGCGACGCTCGACCTGCTCGTCCGTAAGGGAGTCATTTCCCAGGATGATGCCGACTATGTTGCCAAGTCTTCCGCCGGCATGTCGTCGGCGCTCGTCACTCCCAAGGACACCAGTGTCAAGGGCCTCAAGCTCGAGGGCTTGATCCAAAGCCAATTTGACTGGCTGACCACGGAGGACAAAGCCGCGGGTGCTTCGAATCCTCCGGCCGCCGGCCAATTCTTCATCCGTCGCGCCTATTTGGGCGCCGTCGCCGACATGGGCAACGGCTGGACGGGCGAAATCTACTTCGACTTTGCCGCCGGTACCGGCGCCAATGCGGGCGGCCAGGGCGGCACGGCTCGTAATAACTTCGAAAAGATCATCATCAGCAAGAAGCTGGATGATTGGAATGGCACCGTCACGACGGGTTATCAAAAAGTGAACTTCACCTTGGAAGAAGTCACCTCCTCCGCCGCGGTCAAGCCCATCGAGCGCTCGGTGCTCACCCGCTACATCGACGAGCAATATAACTCCGGTCCGACCTCCCAGCGCCTCGGCTTTGCCAACCAGCACGTCGGCATCTTCTGGGATGGCAAGATCGGCGACTCCGGCTTCACCTACGGTGCGGCGGTGACCTCCAGCCAGCAAAACTCCGTCAGCTACGCCACCACGGGCGGCTTCAACCGCGTGGCTGGCTGGGTTAACGGTGCTTATGCTGACACCCTGATGAACGGCGACATCGCCTACAAGACCGGCATCAACTTCGGCATGGCGCCCGGCGCGAACAGCGTCTCGGCCCCGGGCCAGGGCAATGCCATGTGGGGTTACAATCCCTTCCTCACGTTGACCTACAAGAAGGATTTCCAACTCGATGCCGAGTTCATCCAGGTCTCCGTGGATCGTGGTCGCGGTCCGGCCGGTATCGCCACCGCCCAGCGCGCCATGCCCTTCGGCTTCAACATCACCCCGTCGTACATGATTACGCCGGAGTGGGAATTGGTCGCCCGCTACAGCATGTTGAACACCAACGGCCGTGGCACGAACATCTCCGACGTCGCCCGCAACGCCACCAATATCGGCGCCACGGTGTTTGACAGCGTGGATTCCTACTACGTCGGTGTGAACTGGTACATTTCCAAGAACGCGGTGAAGTTCTCGCTCGGTTATGAGCGCGACGAGTTCACCGGCCGCGGTGCGGCTTCGACACCGGCGACCTTCACGGGGGCCAAGGCCACCGTGGACGGCTTCCGCGCCCGTATGCAGGTCTCGTTCTAAGGAAGCGGATTTGTATTGTTAATTGGTTTGAACCGCCCGGTGGCCTCGGCCGCCGGGCGTTTTTTTTATTTTCACCGCTGTCTCCTTCATGCTTTTCAAGCCGTCTGCTTCCGCCTACGTTTTGACAGTCCCCCTATCATCCTCTTTTCGTGCCCGCCTGGATACCCAAACGCAAACGCTGGCGATGGCTAGGAATATTCCTGGTCGTGTTGGCCTTGTCCTATATCTGGCGGTGGTGGATGCCGCCCCAGGGCATGGCGTTGCCGGGCCAGCAGGCCATGCCGGTGTTGGTGATTGACGGTGACGGCTTTCCCGAGGGCTCCACGACCACCATTTTTTACCGTGATTTGCAGCCTGCGGGCAAACCGGACGCCCCTGTCGTCATCCTGTTGCATGGCAGCACGCCCACCGCCCATGACCGGGATGCCCTGGCCGAGGCCCTCGCCAAGGACTTTCGCGTAATCGTGCCGGACCTGCCGGGCTTTGGCGCTTCCGACGGGCCAGACCTGCCGGATTACTCCCCACCCACCTACGCCTTTGAACTTGATGAGTTCATGAGCGGCCTGCAGCTGGCGCGCGCCCACTTTGTCGCATTTGGCATCGGCGGCACCATCGCTTTGGAGTTGGCGGATGCGCTGCCGGCGCGCGTCCAGTCGCTCACATTGCTGGATGCGGAGGGCACGGTGGAATTTGAATGGCTGGGGGACCCGATGCTCAATCACGCCCTTTATGGGGCCCAACTCGGGGCCTTCAATGCCGCGCGTGCCTTGCTGCCGCATTTTGGCTGGCTGGATTCGGGGTCGTATAATTTTGCCTCGGTGCGTGAGTATTGGGACACCGAACATGACCGGCTGCGCGATTTGCTGACGGGCTACCACAACCCGCTGCTCATCATCCATGCGCAGGACGACTTTGTCGCCCCGCTGCCCGCAGCCAAGGAAAACGCGCGCCTCGTGCCGCAAAGCAGCCTGCTGGTGATCCCGGGTGGGCACTGGGCCGGGCTGCACCACCCGGACCTGGTGGTTCCGGCCATCACGGAATTTGTGAGCAAGGCGGCGCGCGGTGAGGCGCCCACCAAGGCGAACGCCACGCCCCAGCGTTTGTTGGAAGCGCGGCGGGGCGTGGTCGTCACCGGGCCGTCTAGCCGCACCTATGAGGTCATGTTGCTGTTCATCATCGCGCTGCTTTCCTTGTTTGGCGAGGATGCCACCTGCATTGGCGCGGGATTGCTCATCACGCGCGGGGTGCTGGGCTTCTGGGAGGTGCTGGCCGCGCTGTTGGCTGCGATTTTCGCCGGCAACCTGATGTACTACTTTGTCGGCCGGCAGGTGGGGGCGCCGGCGCTCAAACATCCGCTGTTCCGCTGGGCCATCAAGGAAAGCGACCTACAGCGCATGACCGTGCTGTTCCATGAGCGCGGCACCTGGATCGTGTTTGTCTCCCGCTTTGTTCCGGCCAGCCGCCTGCCGGTGTTCATGAGCGCCGGCATCCTGAAGTTTTCATTCTGGCGGATGTTTGTTGCGCTGGTGGTTTCCAATCTGTTGTTCACGCCACTCTTTGTGTGGACGGCGTCGCTTTTCGGCCAGGAGATGTTTGCGCTGATTGAGCACTACGAAAAGGCGGCGCTTTTTGTGGTGGTGGTCTTTGTGGCGGCGGTGCTCATGGTCATGCATATTGTGCAGCCGCTTTGCACCTGGCGGGGCCGGCAACTCTGGCGTTCGCGTTGGCGGCGGATGACCCGGTGGGAGTTCTGGCCCTCCTGGCTGGTGCAGGCGCCCCTGCTTCCGGAGTTGCGGCGCATTGCCAGGCGCAATGGCGGCGGGCGCGTCTTCACCTGTGCCAACCCGGCATTCCCGAATGGTGGTTTTGTCGGCGCGCCCAAGAGCATTTTTCTGCACGCGCTGGCGGGTGCCGGTGCGGCGCTGCCCAAGTGGGTGCGCTTGCCGGCCGCGGCGGAGGCCTCTGCCGTCCGGGCGGAGTCCCGCGCCGCCACCCTCGATGTCTGGATGGCGCAGGATGCCGTGTCCTGGCCCATTGTGCTCAAGCGCGATGTCGGCGGCCAGGGCCTGGGCGTGCGCATCTGCCGCAACCATGCGGACGCTGCCCGTTACTTTACGGACAATCTCGGCGCGGTCGTGGCCCAGGAATATATTCCGGGGGCGGAGTTCACTCTTTGGTATATGCGCACGCCGCGTGCGGCTGCGGGCACAATTCTCGCCATCGCTGAGGCACAATTCCCTTCGGTCACGGGCGATGGCAAACACAAGCTGGACCGGCTCATCCTCATGGACGAGCGCGCCTTGTGCAGCGCCGGCATTTTCCTGGCCAAATTTGCGGCGCGCCTGGCGGATACACCGGCGGCGGGCGAGGTGGTGGTGCTGTCCGAGCTGGCCCAGCCCAGTGATGGGGCTTCCGCGCTGGATGTGACCACCGAGTTGCTCACCCCGGAGCTCACCGCGGCGGTGGATGCCATGGCTCAAGCCATGCCGGAATTTTATTTCGGCCGCTTTACGCTGCGTTGTCCGTCACGGGAGGATTTGCGCGCGGGCCGCCACCTGCGCGTGCTCGGTGCGGCCGGCGTCAAGGCTGCTGGCACGGTCATTCGCGACCCGCGGCGCCCGCTCGCCGAGGTGCGGCGGCAGGCCGTGCAGCGTTGGGAGCATTGTTTTGTCATCGGCGCAGTCATGCACGCCCGCAAGACGCAGCCGGCCACTTGGAAGGAAATCATCAAAGGCGTGTTCCGCTCGCGCTTTGGAGGGTGATGGGCCGGCCTCTTTCCATTTTATTCGCCCCGTTTGGCAGCGAGGGCGATGTGCGCCCGGTACTCTGGCTGGCCGGGGGGCTGGCGGCGCGGGGCCACCGCATCACGTTTGTCATCACCCCTTATTACAAGCACCTTGTCGAGGCGCGGGGCTGGCGGGCCGTGGATGTTGGCACCGCGGAGGACTTTGCCAAGGGTATGCGTGACCCGCGTTTATGGCAGCCCCATGCGGGCACCGAGTTCGTCCTCGAGCTTATGCTGGAATCGTTGCCGCGTTATACGGAAGTTTTGGACGCCGCCGGCGAGTCCTTTGATTTGGTGGTCGGTTCGACCTTGGGGGTGGGGGCCTTCACTTGGGCGGAGGCGCGCGGGATCCCGCGCCTGATGCTGCATATGCAGCCCATGTGCCTGCGCAGTGTGGAGGAATGCCCGCTTTATGCCGAAGGGTGGGAGTGGCTATGCCGCTCGCCACGGTTGGTCAAACGCGTGCTGTTTGCGCTGTTCGATTTCGTCGTTGGCTGGAAGATGCTGCGGCCCCTCAATCATATTCGCCGGCAGCGGGGTCTGCCGCCATTGCACAAGGTGAATGACGAGCTTTGGAACGGCGCGACGGGCGTGGCGGCGCTGTTTCCCGGCTGGTATGCGCCAGCGCGGCCGGACTGGCCGTCCAATGTCCACCAGTTTGGTTTTCCACGGGAGTCGGTGCCGTCCCATCCGACGCCGTTACCACCGGTGCTGGAGGATTTTCTTGCGGCGGGCGAACCGCCCATCCTCTGGACCCACGGTTCGGCCAACCTCGATACGGAAAAGTTTGCCGCGGGCGCGCGCGAAGCCACGGCTTTGCTCGGTGCGCGGGGCTTGTTGGTGGGGCCGGCTTTTTCCCAGACGGCCGTGGGGCAAAATTTTTTGATTCTGCCCCACGCGCCGTTTGCCCAGGTGTTTTCCCGCTGCCGCGCCGTGGTGCACCATGGCGGCATTGGCACCACAGTCCAAGCCTTGGCCGCCGGAGTGCCACAGCTGGTGATACCGCGCGCCCACGACCAGCCGGACAACGCGGCGCGGCTTGCCCGTCTGGGCGTGGGGGCCGCTTTGAGCTACCACCAGTTTTCCGGCGCCACGGCTGCGGAGAAATTGCGGGCCTTGCTGGCGAATCCCGCCACGGCCCAGGCTTGCGCGACATGGCGGGAAAAAACCCGCCAGGATCAATCGTTGCCGGCGTTATGCGTGTGGGCAGAGCAGTTGGCTGGAAAGTGATTCCTCGCGCGGCATTCGGTCCCTTTCGGGAGGCGGCACAGTTTATCGACTAAGAAAAGTCAGGGTGCAGCAAGGCTGCGCCCGCAAACTGCACCACTGCCCCTTTCGCTGCGGATACATTCGACTTGTCGTGAAACATGGGTTAGGCAGGAGTGTACTTAGCATTAGCCTGCGTTTGCCAGATGTCCCTTTATTCCGCCAGTTCTTCCACGAGTTCCTCGCACAGTCCTTTGATGACGACCTACCGGCCGCCCCGGGTCCGGCGTGTGGATTGGATCAACCCGCTCGTCGTGGGAATGCTGGCGACCATTGGGGTGTTCTTCATCAAATCCGCGCAGCGGGCCACCCCCGGGGGGACATTGTGGGAGATGCAGCTAATCTGGCTCACTTTGGGGGCGGCCTGTTACGTCATCGTCGCTTCGTTAGACTACCATGTCTGGATGAAAAACGCGTGGCTGGTTTATGCCGCGGGTATTGTGCTGCTTTTACTATTGTGGTCACCGTTAGGAGAGGTGCGCTCCGGCGCCAGACGTTGGCTGGGCTTTGGCACCTATACCCTTCAGCCATCGGAGTTTGCGAAAATTGGGACGCTCATCATGCTTTCCTATGTCCTGGCCAAATCCGAGCTGGGCGGCATCCGTGATTCCCTGGCGATGCTGGGCAAGGTGGCCGTCCTTGTGATGGTGCCTATGATGTTGATTTTTCTCCAGCCAGACTTAGGCTCCAGTCTGGCCCTGTTTCCCACGGTGTTTGCTCTTTTATATGTCTCCAACCTTTCCGCGCGATTTTTCGTGACGGTATTTGCGCTGTTCATTGTCGGCCTGGTGATGCTGGATTGGGACATCAAGCGGTACGAAGGTTTTCAACAGGCCCAGCAGGCGGTCGAGGGCAAAATCTCCTTCGACCAATACCACGATTTTCTGGAACAGCGGCACTTGGCGGCCGCCAAGGGCTTCGAGCAATACGAGAGCAGTTTTTTGCAGGCCCAGCAGCAACAGCAAGGCCGGCCCCTGACGGTCAAGCAGTACAACAACGCCAGCCACCTCACGGCTGCGGATGTGCTGGGCCAGTATGAGAAGCAGTCGTGGCTGCCGCTGAAGAATTACCAGCGCGACCGCATCGCCTCCTTTATCGACCCCGAAGACGTGGATCCGCAAGGCATCGGGGTGACGTGGAACCAGAACCAGTCAAAAATTGCGGTGGGCACGGGCGGTTTGATCGGGAAGGGCTACCAAAATGGCACCCAGGCCCGGTTCGGCTACCTCCCGTCCAAAGTAGCGACAGACGATTTTATCATGGCCGTCTTCCTCGAGGAGACGGGTTTTATCGGCGGCCTGGCCGTTATCGGCCTTTACGCCATCCTGTTGGGCAACACTTTGCGCATCGCCTGGCTTGCACGCGACCGGTTTGGTCGCCTGTTGTGTGTCGGCGCGGCGGTGCTCTTTATGGTGCATGTGTTCGTGAACATCGGGATGGTGCAAGGGCTGATGCCGGTCAAAGGCATCCCACTGCCGTTGATGAGCTACGGAGGTTCCTTCGTGCTCGGATGCTGCATACTCATGGGCTTGGTGCAGAGCGTGCACCGCTACAGCCGCGAAGCGGTCTGATGGCGGTTCCGCAATGAAACAAACCCTCCCTTTCACTTAATCCTTAACTCACGAATTCCATGCCAGACCACGATTCCCCCGCCGCGGACTCCGCAGACGAGATTTACCACGGCCACGCAGACGCCGAGCCCCGCGAGCGCGATGAGCGCCCCGCCCCGGCCGCCCCGCTGCCGCCCGAAGAGCAAATGCGCCAGCCCCCGCTCGAACCCGAGCCGGAGCTGATCCACGAAGGTGAATTGCGCGACGAGGCCCGCGCCCGCGCGAAAAAAGCGCGTCCGCTGCTGCGCCGCATCATCGACACCTTCAAGGCCCCGGAAAACCGCGCCTACCGTGAGCTCATCATCAACGCCGAACCGCTGGAAAAGCGTGTGGCCTTGCTGGTGGACGGCGTGCTGGAGAAATTCGAAGTCGAGCGCGCCGGCGAAAGCCGCCTCGTCAGCGCCGTCTTCAAGGGCCGCATCCAGAATCTCGAGCCCGGTCTCAAGGCCGCGTTTGTGGACATCGGTCTGCCCAAAAACGCCTTCTTGCACTATTGGGACATCCTGCCCGCCGCCAATGACAGCGCGGTGGAAATCGTCCGCGAAAACCAGTCCGAGGAACAGCGCCGCCGGGCGGAGAAAATCTCCCTCAAGGACATCCCGCGCCTGTACCCCATCGGCACCGACATCGTGGTGCAGATCACCAAGACTCAGATCGGCACCAAGGGACCGCGCACGACGACCAACATCGCGCTGCCCGGCCGCTTCCTCGTGCTCATGCCCTATTCGGGCCAGTGCGGCATCTCGCGCAAGATTGAGGACCGCCGCGAGCGCGAACGCCTGAAGAAAATCCTGCGCGAGTTGACCATCCCCGAGGGCATGGGCGTCATCGTGCGCACCGCCGGCGAAGGCAAGCGCCAGGCCTACTTCGTCCGCGACTTGTATATGCTGCTCAAGTGCTGGAACGAGATGCAGGAGAAGCTGAAGACTTCCGGCCCCGTCATGCTCTACCAGGAGCCCGACATTGTCGAGCGCACCGTGCGCGACTTTCTCACCGAGGACATCGACCGCGTGCTGGTGGACAATGACAAGGACTATGAACGCACCGTGCAGCTCGTCGGCGAAATCTCCAAGCGCTCGGAGTCGAAAATCCAGCGCTACCGCGAGAGCGTGCCCATCTTCGAGCGCTACAACATCGAGCGCCAGATTGAGCAGACCTTCCAGCGCCGCGTGCCGCTGCCCAGCGGCGGCGAAATCGTCATCGAGGAGACGGAGGCGCTCGTGGCCATCGACGTGAACACCAGCGGACACAAGGGCTCGCGCGATGCCGGTAATTTCATCACCCAGGCCAATCTGGAGGCGGCCAGCGAAGTGGCGCGGCAGATCCGCCTGCGCAATATCGGCGGTCTCATCATCACGGACTTCATCGACATGAAGCGTCCGCGCGACCGCCAGGCCGTGTATGCCCGGATGCGCCAGGAGATGGAGAAGGACAAGGCCAAGAGCCACGTGCTGCCCATTTCCGCGCTCGGCATCATGCAGATGTCGCGCCAGCGCCATGAGCAGTCGAACGCCTCGGGCATCTACACGGGGTGCCCGTATTGCCACGGTCGCGGCATGGTTAAAAGCCCGCGTGCGATGAGCGTGGAGATCCAGCGCCGCCTGCTCTCGCACGTGCGCCGGCTCCGTACCCGCCCGGAAAACCAGGGCAAGGAGCTGCGCTTCCGCGTGCTGCTGCACCCGACGAACCTGGAGCGCCTGCGCACGGAGGATGAGCAACACTTGCTCGACTTCGAGCAGGCCTACCATGTGAACCTTGCCTTCCGCGCCGACCCAACCTACCACGTCGAGAACTTCAAGCTCCTTGATGCGGACACCGGCGCCGAGTTGCGCTAGGACCCCCGCGGCAAAGGCTTGCAACTTTCCCCGGCCGGTCGCGGTTGCCTTCTTGGCGCGGCCCGCGCCGAGAGCGGCGCATCATTTTTATGAAAGGCAAGGAAGACATGGCGGTCAAATGCGCCCTGGCCGGGGGTGCGTTGGGCCTGTTGCTGGGCCTGCTTTCCGCGGTGATGACCTATAAGGAGGAAGGTGGCGGCGGCGCCTTGTCCGCGGTGGATGGTGTCCTCCAGATCATGGTGTGGACGCTCGGCTTGGCCATGGGTGGCGGCGCCCTGGGTTATGCGGGTATGTTTATGGCTGAGCGCAAACTTGGCCTCACCCCGGCTTCGGCCGACAATGGCCTCGAACTCGTTTTGCAGAAAACAAGCTACTTGCGCGGGTTGCAGACTGAAACACAGAAGGCCTACCTCGGCATTGGCTCGCGCATCACCGCCGCCAACGACCATCTGGCGGCCGCGGAAAAAGAGTTTGCCGAAGGCGCCTTTGCCCCGTTTTGGGACCGCATTGAGCACGCGGCCAATGAGCTGGCAGCGTATAAAAACGAGGTCGAACACCTCCAGCGCAATGTCAGCGTGTATAATAACGAAAGCCTCGAATTGGCGCGGCTGGGCGGGGATGCGCCCGCACCCCTGGCGCTCCAGCAATCGCAGCTCCCCGATGCCCGCCCTTCGGCGGCGCGGTTCATGACCATCGTGCGCAAGGCGCAGACGAATTTCCAATTCGCCATGATTTTTGAGCAGCGCAAGACCAACCAGCTGCTCCATACCGGCTTTGGCAACCTCGGCGCGGCGATTCATTCCCTGGGCGATTCCATCAACGCCTCGCTCGACCGGCTCTCTAGTTCGCTGAGCGCCAATACCGACCGTATGTTGTCCTACCAGGACCCCGTGCGGTTCGGGCTTTCACAGCTGGGCAAAACCGCCAAAAAGTCCCCGGAAAACCCGGCTCCGCGCCTGCCCCAGTACGACCCAGCTGATAAGTGAAATGGTTTGAGGCGCGGCCTAGCGAAGGCTTGCGCAAGCGGTGGGCAATGGTTACACAAATAACGCAGCACTAGGAACGAGAGCATCCCAACACTTTTCACTCATGCCCCAGCGCGTCCTCATCCTCGGCGTCAACGGTTTCATCGGCAGCAGCCTCACCTGGCACATTCTCAATCAGCATGATTGGGAAGTCTATGGCATGGACATGGCGTCCAACAAGCTGGAGCACTGCATGGACCACCCGCGGTTCAAGTTCTTCGAGGGCGACATCACCATCAACAAGGAGTGGATTGAATACCACGTGCGCAAGTGCGACACCGTGGTCCCCCTCGTGGCCATCGCCACGCCCGCGCTCTATGTCAAAGACCCCATCCGTGTGTATGAGCTGGATTTCGAGGCCAATATGGAGATCGTGCGCAAGGTCGTGAAGCACCGCAAGCGCCTCGTTTTCCCCTCCACTTCCGAGCTTTACGGTATGTGCGCGGACAAGGAGTTTGACGAATACACGAGCAATCTCGTCCTCGGCCCCATCCCCAAGCAGCGCTGGATTTACTCGTGCATCAAGCAGTTGCTCGACCGCGTCATCTACGCCTATGGCGAGACCGCCGGGCTCGACTACACGCTTTTCCGCCCGTTCAACTTTGTCGGCCCGAAACTCGACGATATCAACGAGCCCAAGGAAGGCTCCTCGCGCGTCGTCACCCAGTTTCTGCACAACATCATTCATGGCCGGCCCATCAAGCTGGTGGATGGCGGCAAGCAGCGGCGCTCCTTCACCTTTATTGACGACGGCGTGGACGCCATCACACGCATCATTGAGAATAAAAATGGCTGCGCCTCGAAGAAAATCTTCAACATCGGCAATCCGAAGATGGATTTTTCCGTGCGCGAACTGGCGGAGATGCTGCTGGAGCTTATTTCGAAATACCCCGGCTACAAGGACATCAAGAAGCGCATCAAGCTGGAGGATATTTCGAGCGCCGAATACTACGGCGCGGCCTACCAGGATGTGACGCACCGCGTGCCGTCCGTCAAAGAGGCCGAGAAACACCTCGGCTGGAAGCCCAAGACCGACCTGCGCACTTCCCTCAAGCTCACGCTCGACTACCACCTGCTGCACAAGGATTACGAGCTGAACAAGATGCAGACGCGGTAGGTGTCATTTTCCGCGCACCGCCACCAGCGATTGGTGTGGGCCTTTGATTTCCTGGAAGTAGGTGCTATGTTCAAAGGGCCAGGCATGGTCGGCGTCGATGCGCCAATAAGGATGTTTCTCAATCCGGCCGCGGGCCCAGTCAAAATAGCCAGCATGGTCGCTGCGAAAGGCCAGCCAGGCGCCCGGTTCGGCCCGTGCGGCCAAGGCATCGAGCAGTTCTTTTTGCAGCACCCGCCGTTCGGCATGGCGTTGCTTGGGCCACGGATCGGGAAACAGCACAAAGATGCCCGTAAAGCGCACGTGCTCCGGCAGGGCGTCGAGGGTCTGCGTCACATCGGCATTCAGAAAGGCGAGGTTGCCCAGTTCCAAGCGGCGGCGTTTGCGCTGGGCGCGCTCAATGCGCTTCACCACCAGGTCCACACCCAGGCAAGGGGTCTTTGGGTGTGCGGCGGCATAGGCGGCAAGGAGGTGTCCATGCCCGCAGCCGACTTCAAAGACCAGCGACACTGGCTTGGGATAGAGTTCCTGCAAGGTGGCCGCAAGTGTGGCCTGGCGGGCGGCTTCGCGCGCGCGGAAGGCAGGCGGGGCGGCGGGGCTGGTGGGGGCGGCGGCGTGCGGCATGGCGGTGGCTTGGGGATGATTTGACTTGAAGATGGGCCGGGTTGAAAGAAAGAATCTACCTCATGAAAAAGATGCCTCCCTTGATTAGTTCACGCGTGACCGGCCCCCTGGGCATTCTCCACCTCCCGCGTTTATGGCTCAAGGCGGGCCTCGATGCGTCTGGCCAATTGGCCGATGGCTATTGGGTCGGCAAGGGGTTTGACGCGATGTTGCTCGAGGCACTGAACATCCCGGTGGAGGGCTTCAAGGCGTTCATGAAGTCCAAGCCCAGCTACCCGCAGATCGAGGCGTGGGTGCAGCAGCAACCGGGCGTGAAGCTCGACAGTGCGACGATTCACAAAATCAACACCGCCATCCTGCACTACCACCACAAGGAGGAAGTGCGCAAGGGCATCGCCGCCAAGGGCGCTTTTGCCGCGGAGTGCAATGCCCCGGACGCCGCCACCTTGAACGACTTTGACGATTGGCAGGATTTCTGGGTCGAGTGGCTCAAGTAGCCTCATCGCCCTCCGCTTTGGGCGCGCGCATCGGCCATTGCACCACAAACACGCCGCTCAGCACGATGGCCGCGGCAATGCACATGAGTGGCGTCAGTGGCTCCTTGAGCAGCAGCCAGCCCAGGAGCGTGGCGATGATGGGGTTCACATACGCATACGTCGCCACCTTGGCCGGGGCGCAATGGGTGAGCAGCCACACATAGGCGCTGAAGCCGAGGATGGAGCCAAACAGCACCAGATAGACAAAAGCCAGTCCGGAAGTCCGGCTGATTTCTCCCGGATGCAACGTGAAAAAGTCCCCGCGCACCAGCGCGACGAGTGAGATGGACACGCCGCCGCACAGCATCTGCGCCGCGGTGGACATCCAGGGCGAGCTGCGCTCCGTGTGATATTTATTGTAGAGCGAGCCGCCCGCCCAAAACGCGCAGGCCGCCACCAACGCCAGCGTGCCGCCAAAGGAACTGGCCTGGCTGTCATGCGCCGGGGCGCCAAAGACGAGAAGCAAGGTGCCGGAAAACCCCACCACCAGCCCGAGCACGGTATTGAGCTGCGGCCGCCGTCCGCCCGGGCGCAGCATATCAAACACGGCGAACCAAATCGGCGAGGAGGTGAGGATGAGCGCCGTCGTGCTCGAGGCCACGGTTTGTTCCGCCCAGCACACGAGGCCGTTGCCGCCTAGCAGCAGCAGCGTGCCCGTGATGGCCGCCTCCTTCCACTGGCGTCGCGTGGGCAGGGGTGTGCCGCGGAAAACCAGCCACGCGAACAGCAACCCGCCCGCGAGCAGGTAGCGGCAGCCGGCCATCACAAAGGGCGGGATCGTCGCCACGCTCAGCCGGATGGCGAGGTACGTCGAACCCCACAGGAGGTACACTGCCGCAAAGGCAATGGCGACCTTGGCGCGTGAGGGCGCGGCGGTGAGGGACGTGGCGGACATGGTGGTGGTGCTCATGGCGTGGCGACCGCGAACACCGTCAAACTTGGGCGGATAAAAAAACCCGCCGGCTGGATGCTCGACGGGTTGCGGAGGAATGGGAGTTGATGCAGCTTTTCCTCAGAACCCGGCGGCGCCATGGACGCGAACGGCCCACGCCTTCTTCATCGTGACGACGAAGAGGGCCGGGACGGCGTGCGCTTGGCGGGCAAGGTTCATGAGGGAGTACGGGAAGATAGGATTTACTTTATGGATTGTCAATCCTACCGACGCACGGGCAAAGGGCTAACCCTTGAGCCTATTCTTCCATCGGGCGATTTGGGCGGCAATCTGCCGGGGACCGGGCATACCGGGCCGTTCCCGCGCGGCGAGGGCGCGCGAGGTGTTGAACAGCTCCCGCCAGTCTTTGCCGAGCGAAGGCGCAATCTTCCGCGCCTCGGCCTCGGGGAGTTTATGCAGGGGCGTCTCCAGCTTTTCCGCCAGCGCCACGAGCGCGCCGACGGCATGATGCGCGTCGCGGAAGGGCAGTCCCTGGAGCACGAGGTGGTCAGCCAGGTCGGTGGCCAGCAGCAAGGGGTCGCTGGCTGCGGTTGCGCAGGCCTCCGCATTGGGCTCCAAGCCTTCGATGACGCGCGCAAGCACCGCCAGCCCCATGGAGAGCTGGTCAAAAGCGTCAAACACCGGCGGCTTGTCCTCCTGCAAATCGCGGTTGTACGTCAGGGGCAGGCCCTTGATGAGCGTGAGCAGCGTTTGCAGGTGTCCTTGCAGCCGGGCGGACTTCCCGCGCAGCAGTTCCATGGCATCCGGGTTTTTCTTCTGCGGCATCAGGCTGGAGCCCGTGGTGAAGGCCTCGGGCAGCGCGACAAAGCGAAACTCCGCGCTGCTCCAGATGATCAAGTCCTCGGCCACGCGCGAGGCATGGGCGCCACACAGCGCGGCGGCGGCGAGGAATTCCACAAACACGTCGCGGTCGGCCACGGCGTCCATGCTGTTTTGCGTGAGGCGCGGCTTGCCCTGCGCATCCACAAAGCCCAGCTCCTTGGCCGTGGCTTCGCGGTCGATGGGCAGGGTGGTGCCGGCGATGGCGCCCGAGCCCAGCGGGCAGATGTTCGCATGGTCGGCCACGGCGGCAAACCGCGCGCGGTCCCGGCCAAACATTTCCGCATACGCGAGCAGATGGTGCGCAAGCGAGACGGGTTGGGCGCGCTGCAAATGGGTATAGCCAGGCAGGATGACGTCTTGCTGGGCCTCGGCTTGCGCGACGATGGCTTCGATCAAATCGCCAAACGCGGTGTCGAGCTTGGCGCACGCATCCTTGAACCATAGGCGCATCGCGGTGGCCACTTGGTCGTTGCGGCTCCGCCCGGCATGGAGCTTCGCGGCGGCGGGCGTCAGCTTGCGCAGCGCCTGCTCAATGTTCATGTGCACGTCTTCAAGGGATGTCTCCCAGGTGAACGCGCCCTGGTTGATTTCGCCCAAAATGGTGTCGAGGCCCTTGACGATGGCGTCGCGCTCGGCATTCGTGAGAAGGCCGACCTTGGCGAGCATCCGCGCCTGGGCCTGCGAACCGGCCACGTCGAAGGGCGCCAGTCGGCGGTCGAACGACACGGACTCGCTGTATTGCAGCATCAGGGCCGCCGGGCCGGTCGCAAAGCGTCCGCCCCAGGTCGCCTGTGCCGGCGTGCCGGAGGTTTTTGCCGCCGGGTTGCGTTTGCCCTTCTGGGAGGTTTTGGCCATTTCCCTAGTTTTACGCTTCCCACGCGTCCGCGGAAAGCAAAGAATTTGGCCCATGACCGCCGCCCCGTCATCGATTCAGGCCCTTCGCTATTCCCAGCATGGACTACCGGCGGACGTGCTGGAGTTGGCGTCCGCCGAGCTGCCAGCCTTGGGTGCGGGTGAGGTATTGGTGGCCACGCGCTGCGCAGCCATCCATTATTCAGATCTCGGACTCATCAACGGCACCTATGGCAAATTGAAGCCCTTGCCAGCAGTGGCAGGGCGCGAAGGGGTGGGGGAGGTCGTGGCGCTGGGTGCAGGGGTGGCAAATGTGAAAACCGGGGCGCTGGTGCGGATGCCGGAAGAATCCGGCGCGTGGCACGAGGCTGTGGTGGCCAAGGCTGCGGAGCTCTATGCCATCCCCGCAGGTGTGCCTGTCGAGCAAGCTGCGATGGCGTTTATCAACCCGCCCACGGCTTGGCGGATGTTGCGCGACTTTGTGAAATTGGAACGCGGCGACTGGCTGGTCCAAAACGCGGGCACCTCCGCCGTCGGCGTACTCGTGGCGCAGATTGCGCGGCACATGGGGTGGAACTGCCTCAGTGTCGTGCGCGACGCCAAGGCCGCCGACGTGCTCAAGCAAAAGGGCGCGGCCGCTGTGGTCGCCGAGGATTCGGATTACGAGAAAAATCCGGCGAAACTCACCGGTGGCGCGCCCATAAAATTGGCGCTCAATGCCGTCGGCGGCGAAAGCGTGGGGCGCTTGTGCCGTGCCGTCGCGCCAGGTGGGGTGGTGGTGACGTATGGTGGCGCCACGGCCGAGCCGCTGCGCTTCCCGACGCGCCAATTAATATTTAACGACCTTACTTTGCGCGGCTTCTGGCTCGACCAGTGGACGCGCACGCACCCGAAAGAGGAAAATGACGCCATGATGGACGAGCTCTTTAGCCTCCTGCGCAAAGGCGTGCTCGCGCAGCCCGTGGCGGCGCAATACCCCCTCACCGATTGGCGGGCCGCCCTGGACCACGCCTTCCGCCCCGGCAAAGGCGGCAAGGTGCTGTTTGCCTCCGCCTGGCAGCCACCGGCGTCCTAAAGATATTCCTGGATTGTAACCAAGCTAACGCATCCAAGCGTGGTTATTACTTGAAAAGGCCGGGGGATGGACTATATTGCCCGCATAACACGAAATAATATGAAGTCGATTTTTGCCACCATTCCCAGATTCGCCGCCGGTGTTTTGTTTGGTTTGGCATTAATGCCAGCCTGCGGGCAGGCGCAGATGCTTTTTTACACCGACGGCGACCACGTCGGGCTTTACAATTTTTCGACCACTTCGGTCAACGGCGCTTTCATCTCGCAGGTGGACGCCACCGGGGTGGCGCTCGATGCCAACTGGAATGTCTATGTGGGCACCTCGAGCAGTGCGCCTACTTTTGGCGCCGGAGCCGGGGTGATGGCCTTCAATCATTCGTCCGGCGCGCCAATAGGCACGGGTGCCTTTGTGCCCTACACTGAAATTCCCGCGAACAACGTCAACGGCCCGCAGGGCATGCGCTTTGGGCCGAGTGGCAACCTTTATATCGCCGACACCACCAACAGCGATGTCCATGTTTACAATAGCAGCGGCACTTCGCTTGGATCGCTGACCGGGGTCACTCTGAGCCAGCCGATAGACGTGGCATTCGATACTGGGGGCAATTTGTACGTCACCAGCGCCTTGGGCGTGGGTGTTTCCGCGGGCGCCACGCAGCCTTTTATGGATTTCGTCTCTGCCGGCGACGCGACGGCGATTGGTATGTTCGCCCCCAGTGGTCTGGCCTGGGGTCCGGACAACAAGCTTTATGTGGCCGATACCGAGGCCGACAAAATTTTCCGATTCAACACGGACGGCACTTTCGACACCACGTTTGCCAATCTGGACACACTGGTGGGCGGCATATTTCAGCCCTACTACCTGGCCATCACCGCCGATGGCCAGTTGTATGTCTCCGGCCTGAATATTTCCGTCGGCGATGGTGAGATCCTCGGTTTTCAAAACGGTGTTTATGGCGGCCCGCTGGTTGTTGGCCTGAACAACCCCCGCTCCCTTGCCGTTGTGCCCGAGCCGGCGACGTGGCTATTGCCCATGGTCTTGGTGTTGGGTGTGGTGCTGCTCCGCCGCCGCAAGATGGCCGCTGTTTGAGGTATCGCACCGTAGCATAGTTGAGGGATGGGGGAATAGTTGTGTTGAAAAGAAGGTTTTTCAGGCACGGCTTGCCACCATCGCATACCTCAAACTATGAGGGTTGACATACCTTATGATGTGAGGTATGGTAGGGTCATGATGAGCAAAACCGCGAAGACGAATCCGAGTTTCCTCAATGGCGTGCCGGAGCTGCTGGTGCTGCGCCTGGTGGCGCGCCGGCCGATGTACGGCTACGAGATTGTGAAGGAGATCCAGCTCCAGACGAAGGACGCCCTGGCCTTTGGTGAAGGGTGCATCTACCCCTACCTCCATTATCTGGAGGCCGAGAAATTTGTGCGCAGTGCGCGCCGCGAGGTCGAGGGCCGCAGCCGCAACTACTACGAACTGAGCACCCGCGGCAAAAAGCGCCTGGCGGCGCTCGAGCAGGAATGGACACGCGTCACCACCGCCGTGGCTTCCGTGCAAGGAGGCCTCCATGCCTGAAGCCGATCCTATCGCTGAATTGCAGCGCGAATTGGCCCGTCGTGGCTGCCCGCCGCGTCTAGCCCGGCGCATTATGCGCGAGGCGGCGGAGCATTTTGAGGACCTTTTGCGCGAGGCTGGAGCGCAAGGCTTGTCGCCCGCCCAAGCACGCGATTATGCCGCCGCCCAACTGGGCCCCCCGGCCAAGATCGCCGCCAGCCATGCCGCGGCCGGTTGGAATGCGCGTCGCTGGGGTTGGTGGCCGCTGCTGGGCTTGATCCCGCTGCCGCTGGTGTTTGCCATGGGCTGTCCTTACTTTACCTTCGTGGCGGCATTGCCGGCCTTTGAATTTGCGCGACGCTCGTCCAGGACCGCCGGGCTGCTTTTGCCCGCCTGCCTGGCCATGATGGTGACAGCCTTCGTGGTGCCGACGGGTTTGCTCAATGCGCTGGCGCCTTGGTTCACCGCCGGTTTGGTGGACGCAGGCGAACGTTGGCGGCTTTCTCGGCTGGCAGATGACATGAAGAAATCACTGCCTGCTGCGGCCAACCCTTAACTTCGCGAAAACGGAAATTGCCATGCCCCTCCCATCCCCCATCGCAGAACTGCAAAAACAACTGCTCCTGCGCAATTACCCTCTAAAGCCTGCCCGCAAAATCGTGCGCGAGACGGCGGAGCATTGGGAGGATTTATGCGCAGCAGCCAGGGGTGCGGGCAAGTCAGAGGCCGCAGCCGCTGCACAGGCCACGGCGCATTTGGGCGACCCTGCGCTGCTCGCTGCGCGGCATATCGATGCCCTGCGCAGTTCCTCGTGGCTGGCACAGCGTCCCTTCATTGGCTTTGGCCTTCTCCCAATTGCCGCCATGCTGGGATTGGCCTATTTGTGTTGGTGCTTTGGGGGAGGTCGAATTCTTTGGGACGACCCATGGCAATACGTGCGTTCCCATGCACCGGGGATTTACCTCTACCTGGGCGCCATCTATTGGGGATTGTTTATGGCGGTGACCGCCACTCTGACGTTCTATTTCTGCCGAGGTGTTCAACGCTTTGGCCTGGCGCGCCGGTGGATGTGGGTGGCAGGCGGGGTGCTGGCGGTCCACGCCCTTTTTGTGCAGCTCAAACCAATCGAATGGGCGCGCATGGAGCACGCGCTTGAGCTAAAAAAAGAGCCGACCACCTTTAAGGAAAGAATCTTCCTGGGAATGCACATACCGGGAAAGGAATGGGCAGATAATTTTTCGCTGTATGCCAAACACAGCGTGGTGGACGAATCTTATGACGTTAATGTAATCCGCGTCGTCAAACCCGGGGAAAAAGCCGAGCCTGAGTTTACGCTCTTGGAGAACCCTTTGCTTCATCAACAGATCGCCCAAAGCCTGCTCGAAGCTCGGGATGAAATGCTGCGCCATCCACCCAGTTCGATTTGGACGGCTGGGTGGGGCCGTGATTGGAATGTTCTTCCTTGGAGCAAGAATGTCCAATCTACGCCTGATCCTGATAAATGGATGGAGGTGCGGGCAGATACGTACGCCTCCGGGCAATTACTCTGGAGACTGCAATATAGTCTTTTTTTCCTTCGGGAGGTGTATGCCTACTCCCCCGCCTTTTGGACGGGTGGCTGGCCGCATTGGCTAACCGTTCTCCTGCCTTTGCTGATTGTCGCTGGTATGCAATTTTGGCAGCGGCGTAGGGTAAATCGCCTGTTGCGGGGCCGGGACGGCACACAAGAAGGAGCCGCCGTCATGGCCGGTGCTTGAAAGGTAGGTTGCGGGTCAAAGACGCGCTTACGGCTTGTCTTTCCGCTGGCGGTATTCGAGGTCCGCTTCCACGGCGCGCTTGATCTTCTCTCCCGCAAAGCGACCGACCAGATGGAGTGCAAGGTCGAGCCCCGAAGTCACGCCGCCGGCGGTGACGATGTCGTCGTCATCCACCACACGCTGCCGCACCACTTGCGCGCCACTGGCCCGCAAATCGGCGATGGCGTCGTGATGCGTGATGGCCGGGCGGCCTTTCAGCAATCCCGTGGAAGCAAGCAGCATGGCCCCGGTGCAGACAGAGCACGTCACCGTGCCGGCAAAATTAAGCTCGGCTAGCGCGGCGGGCAAGCGGCCGTTTTCCACCTCGGCGCGTGCGCCCTGCGGGTTGCGGTCGATCCAGCCACCGCCGGGGACAATGACGACATCCGGCCGCTTTGCGCCGCTGAAGGGGCCCAGTTTGGCTTCCGCGTACAGGCGGGTGCCGTGGTTGGCGCGGATGAGGCGCGCGCCTTTGAGCGCCACCAGTTCCACTACCCAGCCCTTTTTCCGTGAGGCGGCGTTGCGCAGCACCTCGTAGGGCGCGATGGCGTCGAGTTCGTCAAATCCGTCAAAGAGGATGATTTGGAAGCGCATTCTAGGTTTACGGTGAAAGATTTTCCCTTTACTGTGGGCGGCGGCCCCTGGTCATTCCACGACTGTAAATCACCCGCCGATAACCGTAAACTCATTTTGTTGTGCCATCGGAAACGCCATCGCCTGCTTCCAGTCAGCCCGTTGAATACTTCAACCGTCACACCGGGCGCATGGAGGCGGAGGAGATTTTTGGCGAGGCCGCCTTGCGCTGGGCCTACCATAATCCACTGGGGCGGCTGACGAACTGGGCCTTTGCCCGCCGGGCCTGGCTGGGATGCCTCTATGGCTGGTGGATGAGCCGCCCGGCCTCGCGTGGCAAGGTGCCGCGATTCATTGAGAAATTCCACGTGGATGTGTCCGAATTCGCCCAGTCGCCGGACAGCTATACGAGCTTCAACGATTTTTTTGTCCGCAAGCTGAAGCCCGGCGCCCGGCCCCTGGCGGGCGGCGCGGATACTGTGGTCTTCGGCGCGGATGGGCGGCACCTGGGCTTCCCGGATGCCTCGCAGGTCAGCGGTGTTTTTGTCAAAGGACAGCAATGGGACATCGCCGCGTTTTTAGGCGATGCCGAGTTGGCCAAAACCTATGCACGCGGCACGCTGGTGCTTTCGCGCCTGTGCCCGGTGGACTACCACCGCTTCCACTTCCCCGCGGACGGCACCCCCGGCCCAGCCCGCTGGGTGCCGGGAACGTTGTGGAGCGTCAACCCCATTGCGCTGCGCCAACGGTTGTCTTATCTCTGGGAAAACAAGCGCGTGGTGACAGTTTTGGAGACGCCCAAGTTTGGACGCGTCCTCCTCCTTGAAATCGGCGCGACCAATGTCGGCAGCATCAACGAGACCTACACGCCCGGCCAACCCGTGGCCCGCGGGGATGAGAAGGGCTACTTCGCTTTCGGCGGTTCGGCCACCGCGACGATTTTCGAGCCAGGCCGGGTGAGGCTGGCCGATGACTTGGTCGAGCAGACGAGACAAGGCCGGGAGCTCTACGCCCGAATGGGCACCAAGCTAGGCGACAGAATGCTCTAGTTCTTGGTGCTGGGCCATAAATCAAACCAGTCCTTTGCCGATAAGCACCTATAACTAAGCGCCGGAACACTAAGCATTAAGATGCGCTTTTCGGGCTTCTCACCGTCCATTTCCCTGCTACAGTCGTCCACCCCACCGTGATCGTCAAAGAAACTGATTTAGCCTCCCTGGTCGGCGCGCTTCATTCGCAGCCGCATGCCGTATTGGGAATGCATCCGGTGACTTGGCAGGGGAAAAAAGGCGTCGTGGCGCGGGCGTTTTTGCAGGATGTGCGCTCCTGTGAAGTGGTGGACATTAGTTCCGACCCCGAACGCCGTTATCCACTCAAGAATATTCATCCCGCGGGTTTTTTTGAGGTGTTTATCGAAGGCCGCACAGACGTCTTCCCCTACCGGTTGCGCGTGGCGCGCGGCAATGGCGAGATTCGGCAGTTTTACGACCCTTACAGCTTTTTGCCCACGTTGTCGGATCACGACCTGTATTTGTTCAACGAAGGCAACGATCATTTTGTCTATCGCAAACTCGGTTCACACGTGCGCGAGCACCAAGGAGTGGCCGGCGTGTCCTTCGCGGTCTGGGCGCCAGGGGCCCGGCGCGTGTCAGTCGTCGGCGACTTCAACCGCTGGGACGGACGCTACCATGCGATGCGCTCGCTGGGCGGCTCGGGAGTGTGGGAGGTTTTCATTCCCGGCCTCGAAACCGGCACCAAATACAAATACGAGATTTACACCGGGGGCGGGCATTTGACGCTCAAGACGGACCCGTATGGCCTTTATTTCGAGCCACCGCCGCACAATGCGGCAATTGTCTGGGATTTGGGCGGGCACGCCTGGGGTGATGGCGAATGGATGACGCGCCGCGCGAAGACGGACTGGGGCCGCGCGCCTTTTGCCTGTTATGAGGCGCACCTCGGCTCCTGGAAGCGCAAGCTGCAGGATGGCCATCGTTCGTTGAGCTACCGTGAAATCGCGGAGGAGATGGGCGCTTACGTCAAGGAGATGGGCTTCACGCACATTGAATTCATGCCCTTGGCGGAGCATCCTTTCGACGGCTCATGGGGCTACCAGGGCACGGGTTTCTTTGCGCCGACGCATCGTTACGGCCGACCGCAGGATTTCATGGCCATGGTGGACACCTTCCACCAATTGGGCATCGGCGTCATCATGGACTGGGTCCCCGCGCATTTCCCGCGGGACACGTTTGCCCTCGCCGAATTCGACGGCACCCACCTCTACGAGCACGCCGATCCCCGTCAGGGCGCGCATCAGGACTGGGGCACGCTGATCTTCAACTACGGCCGGCACGAGGTGCGCGGCTTCCTCGTCGGCAGCGCCCTGGCGTGGATGGACCGCTACCATATCGACGGGCTGCGGGTGGACGCCGTGGCCTCCATGCTTTACCTCGACTACTCGCGCAAGGAAGGGGAATGGATTCCCAACCAGTACGGCGGCCGCGAAAATATCGAGGCGATTGAATTTCTACGCCGCGCCAACGACACCGTGCACCATTACTACCCCGGCACCTTGATGATTGCCGAGGAATCCACCGCCTTTGGCGGCGTTTCCAAGCCCACCCGCGAAGGCGGCCTGGGCTTCGACTTCAAATGGAACATGGGCTGGATGCACGACACGCTGGAGTATTTTCAGAAGGATCCCATCCACCGCCGCCACCACCACAACCAGCTCACCTTCCCGATGCTGTACCAGTACACGGAGCGGTTTGTCTCCGTGTTTTCGCACGACGAGGTGGTGCACGGCAAAGGCTCGCTGATTTTGAAGATGGGCTCCTGGGCGCTGACGGACAAGGCGCGCACATTGCGGGCGCTCTACGCGCTGATGTGGCTGTGGCCGGGCAAAAAGTGCCTTTTCATGGGCCAGGAATGGGGCCAGTCCAACGAGTGGAAATACGATGGGTCGCTCGACTGGCACCTGCTGCAATACCTCGATCATGAAGGCACGCGCCTTGTGGTGCGCGATTTAAACCGGCTTTATACCAGCGACCCGCGGCTGGCGGAGTGGGACTTGGACTGGCGCGGGTTTGAATGGATCAACGCCCATGATGGTGACAACAGCGTCATCACTTTCCTGCGGGTGGGACCAGAGTGGGAGCCAATCTACGCCATTGCCTGCAACTTCACCCCGGTGCCGCGCGAGCACTACCGCCTTGGCCTGCCGCGCGGAGGCCGCTGGCTGGAAGTGATGAACACCGATGCCGCCTGCTATGGCGGCAGTGGCGCGGGCAATCTGGGTGCCATCACCGCCGAGGTCCAACCGTGGGATCATCGCGAATTTTCCGCAGCCATCATGCTGCCAGGTTTGTCCACCGTTGTTTTCAAGTGGGACAAGCCCGAGGAGCCGCCAGCCGTCACGCCGTCCTGGGTCGGCTTGGCCGCGGCGGCCATGGTCACCCCGGCGCCGTTGGCCCCTCCCGTGAAGAAGAAATCCGGCGATTCCAAAAAATCCGCACCGGCGAAAAAGCCGCGCCAGCCGCGCCCGTAGCTGGAGGCGGGAAGTTTACTCCAGGCCGCCAGTGGCGTTCAGTGTAATGCTGCGCGAGCCGCCGTTTTTCGTGGCGATGTCCACGTCGTAGGTGATGCCGTCTTCGTCGTAGTTCTCCTCGATCGTATCCAAGGTGCCCTGGGCGAGGCGCGACGTGATGGCGGCCTGCACGACGGCGGGTATTTCATCGAGGAATACTTGCTTGCTGTCCAGCTTGCCTGCTTCCGTGACCACGAAGCTGCGGGCACGTCCATCCCGGCCCGTCATTTCCACTTCATAAACGATGCCATCAGGTTCAAAATTCTTCATGATGTCGCCGAGTTTGTTGGTGCCGGCCGTGTCATGAATGGTCTTTTGCACGGCGGCGGGGGTGTCGCGCAAAATCACCTCCAGGCTTTCGAGTTTGCCATCGGGCGCGATGGTGAAATCGCGGGTGGTGCCGTCCGCCGCCCGCATGGTGACTTGGTAGATAGTGCTGTCCCCCGCGGCGCTTTTTTGGATGCTGTCGAGTTTGTTCTGGCCGAGCTGGCTTTTGATGGTCTTTTGCACGGCATCCGGTGTTTCCGGGAGAAATGCCTCCAGGCTGTTAATGGTGCCGTTGGCAGCGAGGGAAAGGTGCCGCCCCTTGCCGCTGGCGTCGATGACATCCACCTCGAAAGTGAAGTTGCTGCCATCATAGCTCTTGTTGATGGTGTCGAGCTTGCCCTGGCCCATCACGGTCTGGACGGAATGCTGCGCGGCCACGGGAATTTCCGCCATGAAGACCTCCATGCTGTCGAGGTGCCCGTTCTCCGCGACGGAGAAGCTGCGGGTGCCGCCGCTGGTGGCGATGACATCAAAGGCATAGGTGGTGCCGTCCGGGTCCAGGATTTTTTCGATGTCGCCGAGTTTGCTGGGGCTCACCACCTGGGCGCGAATGGTTTTTTGCACGGCGGCGGGGAGGCTTTCCAGCGGCACTTGCATCCGCTCGAGCCGGCCATCTGGAGCGACGGATAGATCGCGCTCCTGCCCATTTTTCAGGGTGAGGGTGACGTCATAGGTATAGGTGATGGCGTCGTCCTCAAAAGTTTTGTCGATGCGCTCCAGCGTGTCGTCGCCGGTCTGGGCCTGGATGGTTTTTTGCACGGCGGCGGGTGTCTCATTCAGGGCGACGACAATGCTTTCCACCCGGCCGGTGTCGGTGACAGTGAAGTCCAGCTCCTTGCCGTCTTTTTTGGTCAGGCTGACATCATAGGAGGTGTCGCCATCCGGCTCATGGTTGAGGAGAATGCTGTCAACCGTGCCGCCGTTGAGCTGGGCATTGATAATCTTTTGGACCGGCGAGGGGGTATCCGCCAGCGCCAGGGGCTTGTCTGTGGATTGGGCCAACGCGCTCCCCGTCACCAAAAAGGAGCAGAGCAAAAGGCTGCGGCGCATTTTTGTGATGGGCTAGCGGTGGAGTGTGGGTTTCCGCACGTGCAACCGCGTTAGCCGGGCCCGCAACCGTTTCACCCGGCGCGAAAGCGCGCGTAGCCGGCGCAGCCGCAGTTGCTGCTGCCGTTGCAAGCGGGCACGCATACGCGCGCGCTGCCGTTCGATGCGCTGTAACCGGGCCTGGGCGCGGGCTTGTCGGGCGGCAGCCGCCGCACCACCACCGCCTGCTCCGCGGCCTCCGCGCGCGCCGGTTCCGCCGCGGCCAACCCCGGCCTCGACAGTGGAAACCTGGAAATCCAGGCACAACACCAACAAGAGAATGCACAAAAACTTTTTCATGGGAGGGTAGGGGTGGCCAAAGTTGCCTGCCTGACACCAACAAGGGTACGTACTGCTGGATACTGGTCAATAGACAAAACGACCGTTTTATTAACCCAGGCTTGCTCGCGGGCCGCCGGGTCATGTCTATGTGCAATTTTTCTGAATCAGAGTGGGGCGATTTGGACACAAATGAGCAGCCCGGCATACAGGCATTCCTGACTCGTTAGACAGCCACGATAGGAGAGGGGCTGGCGGCTTCGTTATTCGTTAACTCGCGTATCTTCAATGAGTCTCGCGTTTCCAGGATTATGCCAATTTGTCCCAGCTTGGGGGTTGCGGAGGGTCGCAGGATAAAGGCCACCCAGGCTGGACAGGGATTGGAACCTTATTTTGAGAAAATGGCATTGAACCTGCTTTGTATTTATGCTCTTGGTTTGGCGACTGCCCGCATCCAGCGGGGATAGTGGCCGGCCAGGCCTCACTCAAACTCCCATCATCTCTCTCTATGGCTAAATATAAACTGGAATACATCTGGTTGGACGGTTACCAGCCCGTCCCGAACCTCCGCGGTAAAACGCAGATCAAAGACTTCGACAGCTTTCCCAAGCTGGAGCAGCTCCCCCTCTGGGGTTTTGATGGCAGCTCCACGCGGCAGGCCGAGGGGCACAGCTCCGACTGCATGCTCAAACCCGTCGCCGTGTTCCCGGACACCACGCGCAAGAATGGCGTCCTGGTGATGTGCGAAGTCATGATGCCCGACGGCAAGACTCCGCACCCCTCCAACGCGCGTGCCACCATTTTGGACGACCCGGGCGCCTGGTTCGGCTTTGAGCAGGAATACTTCCTGTACAAGGACGGCGTGCCCTTGGGCTTCCCCAAGAGTGGCTTCCCCTATCCGCAGGGCAAGTACTACACGGGTGTCGGCTACGAAGCCGTGGGCGACATCGCCCGCGAAATCGTGGAAAAGCACCTCGACCTTTGCTTGGACGCCGGCATCAACCACGAAGGCATCAATTCCGAAGTGGCCAAGGGCCAGTGGGAATTCCAAATCTTCGGCAAGGGCTCCAAGAGCGCAGCCGACCAGATGTGGATGGCCCGCTACCTCCTCCAGCGCCTGTGCGAAAAGTACGGCGTGGATGTGAACTTCCACTGCAAGCCCCTCGGCATGGATGTGGACTGGAACGGTTCGGGCATGCACTCGAACTTCTCCACCACCCATATGCGCGACGTCGGCGGCAAGCCGTACTTCGAGGCCCTCATGGCCGCGTTCGACAAGTACAAGAACGAGCACATCGCCGTCTATGGTCCGGACAATCATCTGCGCCTCACCGGTCTGCATGAAACCCAGTCCATCGACAAATTCAACTACGGCATCGCCAACCGTGGCGCGTCCATCCGCGTCCCGCACAGCTTTGTCAACAACGGCTACAAGGGTTATCTGGAAGACCGCCGCCCGAACTCGCAGGGCGATCCGTACAAGATTGCCAGCCGCATTCTCCAGACGATTGCCACGGTTCCGACCAAGTAAGGCTTCCTCCTTGCTGGCCCACCCGGCCTTCTCTCCGACCGCCTTGGGAGCCTTTCTGGTTCCCAAGGCGGTTTTGTTTTTGGAGGCTTAAGGGACGTAGCCGCCGCCGGTGGCGCTGGGGTTTTTCTTTGCGCTAGGTTTGGTGGGCGGTGCGGACCCCTCCGGCATCGGGGTTTCCGTACCGGCGATGCGCCAGTGGCCATCCAGCAGCACAAACACCAACGATTGGTCGGAATTTGGCACCGGCAACCGCGCGGTGCGGCCATCGGCGCTGAAGACGGGCTCGGTATCCTTCGCCGCGGTGATGATCTCGGCGTATTGCTGGAACAATTTCTGCATGGCCAGATCGTCAATGCCGATTTGGTGAATTACCTTGTTGGAAGGATCGGCGGGCGGCGTCCCCTTTTGGGGCAGATAATTCATAATGAGGGTGTTGTAGTCCTGGGCCGCCACCAATTGCAGCATCTCCTGCATGGCGGCGTTCAAATCTCCGCGGGCGCTGCCGATGCCCGCGGGAGCACCGGTGGCGGAAGCGGCCACCGCCGGCAGCGAGGGCGACTGTACTTGATGATTCGCCGTGGCACCCGGGGCCAGGGTGGCTGGGCCGGTGGCTCGGACGCTTTTCGTGCCGGCCATGCCAGCGTCAGGCTGATTTTGGCGGTCGGATTGGCGGCCTGGCCAGACTTGGAAAAGCAACAGGCCCGCGATGAGCACAGAGACGATGAGGATGATTTTGGTTTTCATGGCGATAAAGAGGGCTGTTCCCACCGAGCTCGCCAACCCGGCCTGGCCCACAGTCGTGAGCGAGACGCTGGCGAGATCCGCCGCCAGGCCGGCGGGGGCCGCCTGCACGGAGTTAAGGCTGATGCTTTCGGCGAGCAGGGCGGAGGAGATGGTCAGTCCACGCCGGGAAAAGGCGGTGCGCAGTTTTTCCATCGCGCGCTCAATCCGCTTGCGGGCCAGGTCTTCGCTAAGGCCCAGCGATTCGCCGATTTCGCGGTGGCTCTTGCCTTGGAAAAAACGTTGCAGCACCGCATCGCGGTCCGCTGGCGCCAGGCGGCATACTTCCTCATCGAGCACGGGTTGCAGGCGGGACCAGTCAACTTCCGGTCGGGTGGGTTCTTCTTGCATGGTAAAGGCAGCTTGTTCGCGCGCCCGGCGGCGGCGTTCGGTGCGCACAGCCGCGCTGGCCGAGTGATGGGTGGTGGTGTACAGCCAGCCCACAATATCCGCCCGCCCCGCCAGCGCCCCCGCTTGCTTGGCCAAGGCAATGAATACATGTTGGGCCACGTCCTGCGCCAGATGGGCATCCCCGGCCACCATGCGCAATGCGGCGGAATACACCAAGTTGGTGTGCCGGTGCACGACCTCGGTAAAGGCCGCGCCATTGCCTTCGTGGGCGTACTGCCGGAGCAATTCAGGGTCGGGAATCATGGGGAACTACCTAAGGGTGTCCGATCCTTGCGGAATCGGACACCCCAAACGGCAAATTCCCCCAAAAAAGTGCTCCGGCCAATCTCAGTCTGACAGCAAGACAGGTGACTACTTCTTCTTGGGTCCCGCCCGGACAGTCTCATAGAGCAGCCAAAAGCCAAAGAGCATGGCGGCCACAAAGCCATATTTGCCAAGGATATATGGGAAGGTGTCGAGGTCGGCGGCACTTACCCGTGAGACAATGAGGGAGGAAGACAGCAACGTTGCCGCGATGATAATGGCCAGCACGAGGCGGTTGACGCCGTTTTCTATCGTGGTCCGCAGGCCGTCGAGTCCCTTATGGACAAAGTTGATGCCAAACTCGCCTTCTTCCAGGTTGCGCAGCAACCGCACGATGGTGCCGGGGATTTCACGAGCATGGCGCAATGCCCCACGCCAATCCCAATACACCAGGCGGGCGATGGTATTGGGGTGCCAGCGCTCCACGTTCAACTCTCGCAGATAAGGATCGGATACGGAGCGAACGTCAAAGTTGGGGTCAAGAATCTTGCCCACTTCCTCGATGGCCAGGACGGCCTTGGCCAGCATGGTGTAGTCCCGGGCCAGGCGGATGCCGTTCGAGCCAAAAACATAAATGAGGTCGAGCATCACGCGGCCAAACTCGCGGCCCAGATCCTCCTCCGAATACTTGCGCAGCATCAGGCAGACATCCTTCTCCAGCCGCACCGGGTCCACCCGCCGCTTGGTGATGGCATTGGCGAGGACCACGCGCACGACTTTTTCCGGATCATCATCCGAGATGGCGGAGTACAAATCCGCCAGGAAGTAGCGCATATGCCGGGTTAGCTGTCCCGCCTGGCCCCAATCGATCAGGCAGATGCGGGCATCCGCGGTAATCAGCAGGTTGCCCGTGTGGGGGTCGGAGTGGAAAAACCCCGTCAGCACGATTTGCCGGAAAATCGAGCGCCCGCCATTGATGGCCAGCTGGGCGCGCACCGGCGGCGGGAGGTTGACTTGCGCGGGTTCCACGCCTTCCACCCATTCCATGACGAGCACCCGCTTCGTCGTGTAGGCGTCATAGACCACGGGGGCGAAAATTTCCAGCGGGTCCGGATTGGTGTGGTTGAAGTGAAAGGCATTCCGAGCTTCGATGGTGAAGTCGAGCTCCAGCAGCATATTCTCCCCCGTTTCATCCACAATCGCGGGCAAGTCATACGCGCGCAGCTCCGGCAGGTGCAATTGCATCTTCTGCGCAAACCAGTGGATGATTTCGAGGTCCGCCTTCATGTCCTTGCGCAGGCCGGGGCGCTGGGCTTTCACCGCCACCCACTCCCCGGTGTGCAGCCGGGCACGGTACACTTGCGCGATGGAGCCGGCGGCCCGCGGGACATTGTCGAACTCCGCAAAAATTTCCCCGACCGGGCCCTTCAGCTCATGCTCAAGAAAGGGGCGCATCGTTTCCCAGGGCACGGGTTTGACCTGGTTGCGCAGGCGCTTGAGCTCCTGGATCAGTGGCTCGGGGAGGACGTCGGCCCGCGTGCTGAGGACTTGCGCAAACTTCACCACCGTCGGCCCCAGTTCTTCCGCCGTGACGCGGATGCGCTGCCACAGGTTCAGGCGCGTCGTCGCCAGCGGGGTGCGCTTGGACAGCCAGGACCGCGGCGTCTCGATTTGCTCGAGGAATTCGCGGAACCCATTCCGGATCAAGACCGCCACGATCTCCGTGAAGCGGACGAGATTATTTAGCGTATGAAGAGGGTTGAGATGCACGCAAAGAGAGGGGAGGGGATCAAGGCAGCTTGGATTCGAGTGCCGCCACCCGCTTTTCCAAGGCATCCACTTCCTCGCGGGTGGCCAGGTTGGCCTTTTTCAACAATTCCTGGAAGCGCTGTCCCAAGTCCTGCCGGGCCTGTTCGTATTCCTGGCGGCCGTCGGCGATGATGCGGTCGGCCAGGTTCTTCGCGTCAGCGGTGGAGAGTTTGCCCTTCTCGACATAGTCATGCAGGAGGCACTCGACTTTTTCCTTGGTGACCACGGTGGCGCCGACGCCGGCGAGCATGGTCTTTTTGATGAGGTCAATCATGGCGGTGATGGGTTGCGGGGTCGGTTATAAGAGGCGCGGTATAATATACCACGAAAGTATCCAATGGCCTAGGGGGCGAACGCGCGTCGGGTCCTCCGCGCGCTCCAGGTGCAGCAGGCCGCTCTTCTTGAAATCGATCAATACAGGGCTGGCAGCGCCTCCCAAAAGGCAGGAGGCCAGGAGCTCAAAATGCGGGTTATGGCCCACCACGAGGACGGACTTGCGCGAGCAGGCCAGCCGCAGCGCCATGGGCCGGGGATCATCCTCCGGGCGCAACCCCGGGGCCTCATGCAAAGGCGCATCGAGACCCACCTCTTTATGAAAAATCTCCGCCGTCTGGACGGCGCGGACCAGGGGGCTGTGCCAGATTTCATCAATCTCCAGCTCGACGTCGTGCTTGCGGAGAAACTTGGCCAGCTGCTCCGTTTGTTTTTCTCCTTTGCGGGTCAGGCGGCGGTCGGCGTCGGAATTGCCCGGCTCAGCCTCGGCGTGGCGCAAGAGGTAGAGATTCATGGAAGTGGTACTATGCGGCCGCGTGGGACGCGAGGCAAGGGAAAGGAGGCTAGAACGGGAAATGATTCAGGTCGAAAACGATATTTGTGACAATTGTCACCATTTCCGCCGGGGGCACCCCCTTATTTCTTTTCAGTTGCATCCCGTCCGGGGGTTTGCCAAGCTGGTCGGCTCAACCCACGCCAGCACCATGCCCAGGGAAATCATTTGTTTGGAATGCTCCGAAGCCCGCAAGGAAGGCAAACCGCCTTCCCGCTACTACTCCACGCGCAATAAACGCACGAAACAGGAGAAGGTGGAGAAGCTGAAGTATAACAAGTTCCTCCGCCGCCATACGGTTCACAAAGAAGTGAAGTTGTAAGGGTTTGGCCCAAGCTGCTTTAGCCAGCTTGGCGGAGAGTAGGCGTTTTTTTTGAATACTACGTCGCTTAATCGCGGCCATGGTTTTCTCATGCCTGGTTTTTAGGCCGGGACTCAGTCCGCGCAAAAATGTTTGAAGAAGAGGGGTTGACAAATTCGGTTTTGTATTTAACATAATGGTTAAATACATGGCCATCCGCCCTCAGCTGCTCTCTGATTCACTCAGCGCCACCTTCAGCGCGCTGGCCGACCCCACCCGCCGCGCCATCCTGGCCCGGTTGGCCGGAGGTGAAACGTCGGTCACGGAATTGGCGCGGCCGTTCAATATCAGCCTGCCCGCGGTATCGCGGCATCTCAAAGTGCTGGCCCGCGCGGGCTTGATCGAGCAGAGCCGCGCCGCGCAGGTGCGCCCATGTCGGTTGCAGGCCGAACCGCTCAAGGCCGCCGCCGACTGGGTGGAGGAATACCGCAAGTTTTGGGAGCAGAGCTTCGAGCGCCTCGATGACTATTTGGCGGAGCTTCAAGCCCAGCAAAAGACCGCCCCCAAACCCAGCCGCAAAAAACCGTCCGCAGCCAAGGGAAAATAACCTCGTGAACGCCACCGCCCCTCGGGAAATCCTCAGCACGCGTGTGTTCGCCGCCCCGCGCGAACGGGTATTTGCCACGTTCAGCAATCCGCGGCAGCTCGTCCAATGGTGGGGCCCGCAGGGGTTCACCAATACAATCCAGCAGTTCGATTTCCGCCCGGGTGGCGAATGGCGCTTGACCATGCACGGGCCCAACGGCGCCGATTACCACAACCGCAGCCGTTTTGTGGAAATCGCGCGGCCGGAGCGCATCGTCTTTCAGCACTTGGAGCCGGTGCACAGCTTTCGCATGACAATGGAGTTTGCCCCGCAGGAGGGCGGCACGCAACTCACCTGGCGGATGCTTTTTGATTCCGAGGAGGAGGCGGTCAAAGTGAAAGATTTCATCGCTGTGGCCAACCAGCAGAATTTCGACCGCCTGGCTGCGCACTTGGCTGGGGCGAAGTAACCTTTATCCACATCTAAACCCATGACTGCACCCAACAACCCGCCGGCTGCTCAACAGCCTTTTGTCATTTCCCGCACCTTCGACGCGCCGCGTTCGCTCGTGTTCAAGGTCTGGACGGAACGCGACCACCTCTTGAAATGGTTCGGCCCCAAGGGCTTCACCATGGTCACCGCCAAGCTGGATTTCCGTCCTGGCGGCCAGTTTCATTACTGCCTGCGCTCCCCGGATGGCAAATTGCTCTGGGGCAAATGGGTATTCCGCGAGATTGCTCCGCCCGAACGCCTGGTGCTCATCAGCTCCTTCTCTGATGAACAAGGTGGTGTCGCCACGCATCCCATGAATCCGAACTGGCCGCGTGAAATGGTGTCCACCTCCACGTTTGTCGAACAAAACGGCAAAACAATCCTCACCCTGCAATGGCTGCCGCTCAATCCCACCGCCATCGAACACCAGACGTTTGAGGATGGCCGCAAGAGCATGACGATGGGTTGGGGTGGGACCTTTGAACAACTGGAACAATACCTGGCGATTGCCAAACAAGGAGCCTGAACCATGCCAGCCAAACCTGTGACCACTGTCAGTTTCCCCTCCAACCGCGAGATCCGCATCTCCCGCGTCTTTAACGCCCCGCGCGAGCTTATCTGGACGGTCTGGACGGATCCCAACCACGTTGCGCAATGGTGGGGCCCCCAGGGCTTTTCCACCACGATTGAAAAGATGGACGTGCGCCCCGGCGGCGTTTGGAAGCACGTCATGAAGGGGCCGGACGGCACCAAGTACCCGAACAAAAGCACCTTCTTGGAAGTGGTGAAGCCCGCGCGCATTGTCATGAAGCACGGCGGTGGTAAAAGAGGCGGCCCGGCGGTGCAGTTCGTGGCGACGTGGACCTTTGTCGCGCGTGGAAAACAGACCGAGGTCACTTTGCACAGCGTGTTCCCGAGTGCGGCCAAGCGCGACGAGGTGATCAAGGTTTACGGTGCAGTGGAAGGCGGCAAGCAGACGCTCGGGCGCTTGGGCGACTACTTGGAAACAGTGGCAGCCCCAGCCAAAAAGAAGGCGGCGGCTCGCCATGGCTCGGCGCAGGTCAGCTTCACGCGGATTTTCAACGCCCCTCGGGAAATGGTTTGGAAGGCATGGATGGAACCACGGCAAATGGCGCAATGGTGGGGCCCGCATGGGTTCACCAACCCGGTCTGCATCATGGATGGGCGTGCGGGTGGGGCGCTCTGCATCGTCATGCGCGCGCCATACGGGGCCGAGCATCCCATGACGGGCGTGTTTGGCAAGATTGTGCCGCAGGAGAGCCTGGCCTTCAACATGGTGGCCCTCGATGGCGATTGCCGGCCGCTGCTGGAGGGCCGCACGTTTGCGACCTTTACCCGGCAGGGGAACAAGACGAAGCTCGTGGTGCAGTCCCAAGCCACCGGGCTCGCGCCCATCGCCCCGCAGATGCTGGGCGGCATGAAAGCGGGCTGGGCGCAAAGTCTGGAGCGGCTGGGCACGCTGGTCGCCCAATCTTGAGCGCAGGATGCGCTTTGTTTTTGGAAAAAATCTTCTTATCCTAAAATCATGACTATCGTTCTCAGCCTGGTCGGTTGCCTCCTTGTCTTTCTGGTTGTGGTTCTTGTCCTGGCCTCAAGGCAGCCTGTCCAGTTCCGCATCACCCGCACCGCCGTCATGGCGGCGTCGCCGGCGACGGTTTTCGCCTTGGTGAATGACTTCCACGCCTGGCAGGACTGGTCGCCGTGGGCGAAGATGGACCTCCAGTGTAAAAACCACTACGAGGGCGCCGCGGCGGGAGTTGGCGCCGGTTTTTCCTGGGAGGGCAACAACAAGGTCGGCGCGGGGCGCATGACCATCCTCGAAAGCCGTTCCCCGGAACTCATCCGCATCAAGTTGGAATTTTTCAAGCCCTTCAAGGCCACCAACACCGCGGAGTTCACCTTCCGCCGCGAGGGCGATCAAACGGCTGTCACTTGGGCCATGTTCGGCGACAGCAATTTCGTCGGCAAAATCATGAATGTTTTCATGAACTGCGACAAGATGGTCGGCGGCCAGTTTGAAATCGGCCTCGCCTCGATGAAGTCGCTGGCGGAAGCAACCGCCCGCAAATAGAACCAAACCCGGCTAAATCGCTAGTTGCTCTGCGTCAGGCAGGTGGCCGGGGTGCCCGAGTTGCGCCGGCTGGCGCGCCATTTGTCGCGGTGGTTGCGGATCCAGTCTTGGAGCGCCTGTTCAAAGCCGATGTCATGCCCGGCCTTTTCGGACTCTATCCACTTGTGGCGGAGGATTTCTTCGCGCTCGGCCAGGAAATCCTGGTAAACGCTCGAACGGTTCACAAAATCATCGCAGCCTGGGGGGTTTTTCGTGTCAGGGGTTTTCATCTTCACGTCGGGCAAACGAGAAAGGGATGAGGCCGGGGGACGGGGCGAGCCGTGTGCCGATAGCCTTGTCATTGTCACTTATTCTTAACAGGAAGCGACGAGGCTGGCAATGGCAATTCCCAGCGGGCCCCGGCATTAAAAGCCGGGCTAATAAAACGGGGGTTAGGCCTCATGGCGCTTAAGTTTCGGTCTGCTCGAGTTTCTGCAAGAGGCGTTCAGCGATGCCGAGGAAAGCATGCCCCGCCAGGGTATCCGGGTGGCTAACCACCAAGGGAATGCCGCGGTCACCGCCGACCCGTACCCGCGGGTCCAGCGGCACCTGGCCCAGGAACTCGGTTTGCAAGTCGATGGCCGCCCGCGGGCCGCCGCCTTCGCCAAAGATATGCTGGCGCGTGCCATCGGGGTTTTCGAGAAAACTCATATTTTCCGCGACACCCAGCAGTGGCACATTCACCTTGTCAAACAGCATGGCGCCGCGTCGGGCCACGGAGACGGCCGCCAATTGCGGTGTCGTGATGATGACGGCGCCTGACAAGGGAATGGTCTGCGCCAGGGTGATGTGGGCATCGCCTGTGCCCGGCGGCAGGTCAACGACCAGCACCTCCAACTCGCCCCAGGCCACCTGTGAGGCGAATTGCTGGATGGTCTTCATCACCATCGGCCCGCGCCACGCCACGGGCGTGTCTTCGTCAATCAACAGCCCCAGCGACATCAGCCGCACGCCAAAGTTTTCCACCGGCTGCAGGAGTTCGCCCTCTATTTCCGGCCGCGCGTTGACGCCCAGCATTAGCGGCGTGGAGGGTCCGTAGATGTCGCAATCCATCAGGCCCACGTTGCGCGGCCCGCCTTTTTTGGCCAGCAGTTGGGCAAAGGCGCAGGCGAGATTGACGGAAAAAGTGCTCTTGCCCACGCCGCCCTTGCCGCTCGCCACCGCCACGCGGTAACGGACTTTTTGGAGCTGGGAAGGAGCGGTTACACCACTGGTGCCGGTGGCTGGGCCGGGGGTCTTGGGCGGGACTTTGACGGCGACTTCCACTTCCGCACGCTTCACTCCAGCCACGCCCCGCAGGGCGGCCACCGAGGCATCGTGCAGCTTTTTGGGCACTTCGGGGTCGGCGGTGGTGATTTCCAGCCGGGCGCGGGCCACGCCTTCGTGCAGCTCCGTGGTGCGAACCAGGCCGAAAGAGACAATGTCGCGGCTGAAGCCGGGATATTTCACCGTGCGCAGGGCGGCGAGGAGAAGTTCGTTGGAGGCGTCCACAACCGGCAGTTTCGGGTTTTGCGCTATCCGTTTCGAGCGTAAAATTTTCCCGCCGGTGCGGCTTCGGACTCGCCTGCGCAGCCCGGTATGGTTAGGCATGGCCGTCAAACGTCATGAGCCCATCCACCCCAGCGGAGGCTGAACCCCCGGCCCCCTTCGGCCGGTGCTGGCGCATGGTGGCGCGTGCGCTGCCGGTGCTGGAGCCCTTGTCCATCGCCGGGCTTTTTATTTTTCTGCTAAATTTGAGCTGGTTGCGCTGGGCCGACCCACTCATCGATTTCCCCAAGGATTTGTACATTTCCTGGCGGGTGAGCGAAGGCGACCTGCTTTACGAGAAGATAACCAATTGGTACGGGCCGCTCTCGCATATTGTGGAGGCGGCGGCCTTTCGCCTGTTTGGCGTGGGCACGGACACGATTGTGTGGCTGAACATTAGCCTGCTGGTGGTGGCGCTGCTGCTGCTGCGGGCGATCTTTGGCACGATTGGCAATCGGCTGTCCGTCTGGCTGGGTTCACTGGTGTTTCTGGTTGTTTTTGCGTTTGGCCATCTTTCGGAGACGGCCAATTATAACTTTATCGCCCCGTACGCCTCCCAGGCCACTTATAGCTTCCTCGGCCTGTTGCTGGTGCTATGGGGTTTGCTGCGGCATCTGCGCTCCGGGCAGTCTGCCTGGTTGGCACTGGCAGGCATCGGGCTCGCGGTGGCCTATTTGGACAAGCCGGAGGCCTTGCTGGCGGCGATGGGTGCCCTGGCAGTTTATTTTACCGCATTAACTGTGCGGGAAGCTCGGGCCGGCCATCGCTGGTGGTCGGTTAAAAGTGTGGGCTGGCTGGCGGGGGGCTTTATGGCGTTGGCGTTGCCGGTGTTTCTTTATTTCTACTCCCGGGGAGGCGCGGCGTATGCCTGGGATGCCATCAACCGGACGGTCTTGTCTCTCTTGGACGAGAAGGTTCGCAGCCAAGTCGCCAACGAGCAATTAATGCTGTTCTTTATCGGCTGGGATCATCCGTGGGAGAACTTCCTCACGCATCTGGAATTCGGCGCCACGCTGGCTTTGCTTTGCGGGACGATGGCTGGGCTGGCTTGGTGGTGGTGTCGCCTGCCTGGGCGGGGTTTAACGTGGTGGTTGCTGCTCTTGGGCGTCGCCGGTTTGGCGGGCGTGAGTATCTGGGTTGGCGAGCGCACGGATTATTGGTTCAAGACCGGGCCGGCTTTTGGATTTCCTGTTCTCGTTGCAACGACAGGGGTTCTCATCGGGGCGCTTGTTGCGGTTAGCCGGGGACGGCAGGATGGTTCACCCAGTGTCGGCGTGGCGGTGGTGGGGGTGGCGGCCAGTCTGATGCTGGCCCGCATGATTCTCAATGTGCGGTTAAGCCAGTACGGTTTTTTTATGATGCCGCTGGCGGTGTGGTTTTTGATTCACCTCATGACTGTCGAGGCTCCGCAGTGGGGCGCGCGCGTTGCCCTCCGGCGCAACTGGCTTCTGCCCATGGCGTTTGCGGCGGTGGTGTTGAGCGCGGTGCTCACCGTGCTGGATGTGGAAATTGCGCTCTATGGCAAAATGACCTACACCTACGGCGAGGGTCGGGACCGCGCCTATACCCGGGCGCCGCTGCGCACGGCGAACGGCAGCCGCTATACCAATGGCCTGATGCTTAATACGATGATTCAGGCCTTTCGCCTCAAGTCTCCGCACGCGCGGAACCTGGTGGCCTTTCCGGAAGGCATTGCGGCCAATTATCATTTACGCATCCCCAGCACCCTGGCCGAAGCCGAGTTTCATCCCCTTGCGCTGGGCTATGTCGGGCCGGAACACGTGCTCGCGGAGCTCCGGGCCCAGCCGCCCGATGCAGTCGTGGTCTTTTACCGCAATCTTGATGAATTCGGCGTGCGTTATTTTGGTGAGAGCGAGGCCAGCGGCAGCGGCCTCCTCCAATGGGTGCGGGGGAATTATGTGCTTGCGGGCAAGGCCGGCCAAAGCCGCCTGACCTTGAGCGGCCACGCCGTTGATATTTATGTCCCCAAGCCGCCCAGCCGTGGCCCGCCGCTCAACTTTGGGCCATTCTAAACCAGGCGAAGGGAGCTTCTTTTCTGCCGGCGATATCACGGCTGAATTTAGATTGTTAAGTCAGCAAAATTGTCCGATGGATGGCAGCGGCGGTTTCGCCGTATCGTGAACACTAGCCAGGGCATCCCTGCTGAGCCTGATCCCGCGGCCATTCCGGCCCCGCCGGGCGGCAAGATGTCGCCTGGGTGGCAAAGCTGGCTGCCCGTGCTGGAGCCGCTCTCGATCGCGGTGTTGTTTGTTTATCTGTTGCAGCAGTCCTGGCTGCGGTGGTCAGACCCACTCATCGATTTCCCGCGTGATTTGTATTACGCCTGGCGCATCAGCGAAGGCGATGTGCTTTACCGGCACTTGGCCAACTGGTACGGGCCGCTGGCTAATTTGGCGCAAGGGGCCGGCTTCAAGCTTTTTGGCGTGGGCATCGACACCATGGTCTGGATGAATCTTGCGTTGACGGTGCTTTCACTCCTGCTGTTGCGGGCGATTTTTGGCCGGATTGGCAACCGGTTGTCGGTCTGGCTGGGGTCGGTGGTGTTTTTGGGTGTTTTTGCCGTGGGCAATCTTTCGGACATCGCGAACTACAATTTTCTCACCCCGTACGTGGCCCAGTCCACTTACTGTTTTTTTGGCTTGCTGGTGGTATTGTGGGGCCTGCTGCGTCATTTGCAGTCTGACAGAAATATCTGGTTGGGAGTGACGGGGCTGGGCTTGGCCGTGGCCTATTTGGACAAGCCGGAGGCCACGCTCGCGGCGGCAGGCGCCCTGGCGGTTTATTTTTCGATGCAAGTTTTGCGGCGGTCGCGACAATCGGCGGGGGCAGCGAGTTGGCTGTTGCGCGGGCTCGCCTGGGTTGGCGGCGGATTTTTTGCGTTGTGGCTGCCTGTATTCATCTATTTCTGGACGCAAGACGGCTTGGCTTTTGCTCTGGGCGCGGCGAACCGCGTGCTGGTGACGATGCTCGACCCCGCGTTCCGCGAGGCGGCGGTCAGCGGGCCGATGATGCAGTATTACCTGGGCACCGACCATCCGGCGCAAAATTTTCTGATGGAAGTGAAGTCGGGTGCGTTGTTCATGCTGGTTTGCGGTGGGATGATGGGCGGGGCCTGGCTGTGGAATCACCAGCGGGTATTATCACCGCTTTGGCGATTGGGGATGTTTACGGCCATGGCCGCAGCAATTCTGGGCGGTTGGCTGGGTATGCTCTGTGATGCCTGGCAGGGCGTGGCACCGTCGCTGGCTTTGCCCGGGATCGGAGCCGCGCTGGTTGCGCTGGGCTGGAGTGGGCGGGAGGCTTGGCTTGGCGGGGCGGATTTTTCCCGCGCGACGGGTCTGGCGGTGGTGGGCGTGGCGGCGGGCCTGATGTTGACGCGTATGGCGCTCAATCCGATGTTCAGCCATTACGGATTTTTCCTCATGCCTCTGGCCGTATGGTTTATGATCCACCTGATGGTGGTGGAGGCGCCTCGCCGCATCGCCAACCCGCGTGACGATCGGGTAAACTGGCTCTTGCCGGCCTTGTTTGCCCTGCTGGTGCTTTTTGCCGCCGGTGTCGTGATGCGCGCGGAGCTGGCGAGTTATGCCACCAAGACCTACGAGATTGGCCAGGGGCGGGACCGTTTTTTCACCTATCAGCCGAAGAAGACGGCCAGCGGCACGCTGGTTCACATGACTGGCGTCATGCTGGACACCATGCTGCGGGCTTGTCGGCTCAAGGCGCCGGCGGCCCAGACTTTGGTGGCGTTTCCCGAAGGCATTGCGGTGAATTACCACCTGCGGGTGCCCAGTGCGTTGGCCGAAGTGGAGTTTAATCCCGCCGCGCTTGGCTATGCCGGACGGGAACATCTCCTGCAAGAACTCCAGGCACACCCGCCGGAGGCCGTTTGCCTGTTCTCCCGCGATTATTCGGAATACGGCGCAAAGTATTTTGGCGCGGATGAGGCCAGCGGGCGCAGCCTATTACTCTGGATCGACCAGCACTATCGCCAGGCGGTTCAGGCTGGCCTCACGCCCACCTCTGCCACGGGTCATGCGGTTGATTTGTGCCTGCCAGCGCGCCCCGGCGATAATCTGCCGCCAGTATTGCCACTCGAACATTAGGTAAAAACATCAGCGCGACATGGTTCAGGCTCGCTATTAGGAGAGGGTGATGGGATATGTCGCACTGGCCATGTCTGATACGGAAAATTCACTAACGGTTGATGCGGTGGGTTTTCAGGACAAGATATCACGTGCGCGAATTATCTTGGAAGTGATGGAGCCTTTATCGGTGGTATTGCTCTTTGTATTCTGGCTGAGCCAGAGCTGGCTGCGCTGGTCGGACCCGCTGATTGATTTCCCCAAGAACCTCTACATCGCCTGGCGCATGGTGGAGGGCGATCTGTTATATGACAAACTCGCCAATTGGTATGGGCCGCTTTCCCATTTGGTGGAGGCACTGGGGTTCCGGATTTTTGGCGTGGGGCTGGACACCCTGGTGTGGATGAACATCGCGCTCACGGTGGCGGTGCTGTGGCTGCTGCGCGCCATCTTTCGGGAGCTGGGCGGCCGTTTGTCGGCCTGGCTGGGTTCTGTGGCGTTTTTGACAATATTTGCCTTCAGTCATTCGCGCATCACTGCCAATTATAATTTCATCACTCCTTATGCATCGCAGGCGGTGTACAGTTTTTTGGGGCTGCTTTTGGTGTTATGGGGTTTGCTGCGGTACGAGGCGGCGGAGCGTAGCATCTGGCTGGGCGTGGCGGGTTGCGGCTTGGCGGTGGCTTATTTGGACAAGCCCGAGGCCGTGCTTGCTGCGGGCGGAGCCTTGGCGGTCTATTTGGTGGTGCATTGTGTTCGCCTCACGCGGGCCGGTTCCCAAGTCGGGCCGTGGTTGAGGCGCGTGCTGGGTTGGCTGGCGGGAGGTTTTTTAAGCTTATGGTTGCCGGTGCTGGCTTATTTCAGCTTTCGCGGTGGGTTGGCCTATGGCTGGCGCGCCACCAATTATGTGGCATGGACGGTTTTCGAGCCAAAATTTCTCCGGGCCATGGCCGAGAATCCGATGATTCAGGCTTTGGATGGTTTGGACCGGCCGGGCGAAAATTTTTTAAATGAGCTCCATGCCGGCCTGTTGCTGGCGTTGCTGTGTGGGGCGGTGGTGGTGGGTGCGGGGTTTTGCGCCGTAGCGCGCGACCATGTGGCAAGGCTGGCTTGGCTGGCAGTCATGCTGCTCGCCGTGGCGGTAGGCGGCCTCTGGTCGCTTGCGGTGGCGGATATCGGTGCGGCCTTGGTATTTCCCGGTTGTATTATAACGGTGGCATTCATTGCCGGCAGTTTGCAGATGGCATGGCGGGGGCGCCCAGTGCCGCCCCGGGTATTGGGCCACGCGGTGGTGGGCACCGCCGCGTGCCTGATGCTGGCGCGTATTTTCCTGCAAGGCCATTTCGGTCATTACGGTTTTTTCATGATGCCCTTGCTGGCGCTGTTCGGCATTGACTTGCTGGTGGTGGCGACGGCCAACCCTTACGCTGCAGCCAAGGCCTGGACGCGCTGGCTGGGCCCCGCCGCCGTTTCGTTCCTCATCCTGGCAGATTGTGCTGCACTCGGAGCCACCAGCCTGGGCTTTTATGCGCGCAAGACCTACGAAGTGGGGCGGGATCGCGACCACTTCTACACTTTTGAACCCAAGGAGCAGCCCAATGGCTGGCTGTTGAACACGATGGTGAAAGCTTTTCGCGAGCAATCTCCCACGGCTGGCACGCTGCTCGCCCTGCCGGAAGGCATTGCCGTCAATTACCACCTGCGGGTGCCCAGTCCGCTCGCGGAGATGGAGTTTCAGCCACTTTCGCTACACTACATGGACACGGCACATTTGCTTGATGAGCTGCGGGAGCATCCGCCAGCGGTGGTATTCCTGTTCCACCGTGAAATGTCGGAGTACCAAGCGAGATATTTTGGCGAAACCACGGCTGGAGGCCGCGACATTTTGGAATGGCTGGATGCGCGTTACGGGGTGGCGTGGAAGTTCGCCACTTCCGGTGACACCATCACGGGTGACGCGGTGGACCTGGCTCTGCCTAAAATTGCCGGGCGCCCGTTGCCGTCACTTTTGCCGCCGGGAAGGTAACTGTGCTCATGAACGATTCACTTTCAGGGGAAGCGGTCCCGACCGGTACTCCGCCTATGCGCAAAGCATCTGGCACCGTCTGGGCGGTGTTGGACTGGTTTTCGATTATCGGGCTGCTGGTGTATTTGTTGAGCCAGAGCTGGCTGCGGTGGTCGGATCCTTTGATCGATTATCCCAAAAATCTTTATATCGCCTGGCGGATTAGCGAGGGCGACCTGCTTTACCAAAAAATCGCGAACTGGTATGGGCCGCTGGCCAATTTGGTGGAAGGCGCGGCATTTCACATTTTTGGCGTGGGGTTTGCCACGCTCGTGTGGCTGAATCTGGCCCTGATGGTGGCGGTGCTGCTGCTGTTGCGGTCGATTCTACAGTCGTTGGGCAATCGATTTTCCGCGTGGCTGGGTTCGGTGGTGTTTTTAAGCGTGTTTGCCTTTGGGCAGTATGTGGTCGTGGCCAATTATAATTTCATCACACCGTACACTTCGCACGCCACCTATAGTTTTTTGGGGCTTTTGCTGGTGTTGTGGGGGTTGCTGAGTCATTTGAAATCAGCACGGCCGTTTTGGCTGGGCATCGCCGGGTTGGGCTTCGCGGTCGCCTATCTGGACAAACCGGAGGCGACGTTGGCCGCCGGTGGCGCTTTGGGTGTTTATCTGGGTTCGCGGGCGCTTCGCGAGGCTCGTCATGGGGGCCGGGCGGCTGGGTGGCTGGCCCGGGCATGCTGCTGGCTAGCCTGCGGCTTTTTCATGCTCTGGCTGCCGGTATTTCTTTATTTCTGGTCCCGGGCGGACGCCGCTTTTGCGTGGCGTGCGGCCAATTACGTGCCCTTCACCATTTTTAGCGGCACCTTTCGCAATGCGGCGACGCATTCCTATATTCTCCGTGTGGTGATGGGGTTGGACGACCCGGAAATTAATTTCATGGGCGAACTGCGGCAGGGTGCGGCTTTGGTGGCCGTCAGTGTCGCGCTGGTTGTGGCGGCGCGGGGCTGGTCGCGGGCGCAGCTGCGCAGCGCTGCCTGGTGGGGCTGGCTTTTGGTGGCGCTCGTGCCCTTGCTGGCGGGTATTGCGCTTTTCCCGGTCGAGCATTTTTGGAAATGGACAGCGGCCGGTTTTGTATTCCCAGTACTGTTGGCTTCGCTGGGGTGTGCGGGGTGGAGTTTGTGGTCGGCCTGGCGGGGTGGGGCGGATTTTCCGCGGGCATTGGGATTGGCGGTGGTGGGGGCGGCGGCGAGCTTGATGATGGTGCGGATGATCCTAAACGCCACCTACCTGCACTACGGATTTTTCCTGATGCCGCTGGCGGTTTTGTTTTGGATCCATTTGGTCGTGGTGGAAGCGGCCCGCCCCACTGCCCAGCGCCCGCGCGTCAATTGGCTGTTGCCTGCGGCTTTTGCGCCGCTGGTGTTGATGAACTGCGCGGTGCTGCTGGGCATCAGTCTGGATTTCTATGCCTTGAAAACCTATCCCGTGGGCACTGGGCGCGACCGTTTTTATGCGCTGCCGCCTTCCATCAACCTTTATGGCTGGATGCTCAACACGATGGTGGAGGCTTATCACCAATTGACCCCGCAGGCCCGCACGCTCGCGGTGTTCCCCGAGGGCATCGCGGTTAATTATCATTTGCGCATCCCCAGCCCGTTGATGGAATTGGAGTTCCATCAGCTCGCGCTGAGTTACCTGCCGCCGGGGAAAGTGGTGGCGGAGTTGCAGGCTGCTCCGCCGGAGGCTGTTTTCCTGCAGGCTCGCGACATGACGGAGGACCAGGTCCTTTTCTTTGGCCAAACCGATGCCTCCGGACGCGACATCATTTTGTGGCTGAATGATAATTGCCGGGAGGTTGGCCATTCCGGCTCCTCCCGGTTCAGCATCACCCATAACGCTTTGGATTTTTTGGCGCGCAAAGCCCCGCCGCCACCTCCCGCGCACTAGCAGCCGGCGTCACGCGGGCTTGGCCACACTTTCGGAAATCTGCCGGGCTTTGGCTTGGGCGCGGGATTGCTCGGTTTGCAGGCGCAACTGGCCGCAGGCCGCGGCGATGTCGTGCCCTTTCTCGCGGCGCAAGGTGGCGGAGACTCCGGCCCGGCGCACAATGTCGGCAAAAATGTCCTGGCTCTCCAGGCTAGGGCGCTTCCACGGCAGGCCCTCCACCGTGTTATAGGGAATGAGGTTCACATGCGCATGCAGGTCGTTGGCGATTTTCGCCAGGGCGTGCGCTTGCTCCGGGCTGTCATTGACGCCGGCGATCAGGATGAACTCCAGCGTGACCATGCGCCCGTGCTTTTCTGAAAATTGTTTCACCGCCGGAAGCAGCTCCGCCAGCGGGTATTTGCGATTCACCGGCATGATTTGCGTGCGCACGTCGTCCGTCGCGCCGTGGAGGCTGATGGCTAGGCGGAATCCCAGTTCTTCTTCCGCGAGTTTTATGATCTGCGGGGCCAGGCCGGAGGTGGAGATGGTCACGCGACGCGCGCCAAAGCGCAGGCCCCAGTCGGCGTTGACGATGGTCAGCGCGCGCAGCAGGTTGTCATAATTGGCCAGGGGCTCGCCCATGCCCATGACCACGATGTTGTCAAACGAGGCCAGTTCCGCATGGGCGCGGGGGGTGCGGGCGTCTTCTTGTTTGCACACTTGCAGCAGTTGGGCGACGATTTCGCCGGCTTCCAAGTCGCGCTTCCAGCCGGCCAGGCCCGAGGCGCAAAAGCGGCAGCCATACGCGCACCCCACCTGGGTGGAGATGCAAATCGTCTTGCGCGAACGGTCTGCGCCCACGCCTTCCATCGGCGCACGGATCACCACGGTCTCGATCAACGCATGGTCATGCAGCTCGAGCAGCAGCTTGTCCGTAACGTCGGAGGATGTTTTGGTCAGCACAAACTTGGCGGGCTCGAACTCAAAGGTTTCCACCAGCCACGCACGCAGCGGCGCGGAGAGGTTTGTCATCGCCGCCGGGTCGAAGACGCGTTTTTTGTATATCCAGTCGAGGATTTGCTTGGCACGAAAAGCCGGCTCGCCCTGCGCGGCCAGGCGGCCGGTCAGCGATTCGAGTGTTTCGCCAAAGAGCAATGGCTTGGCGGGCCCTACGGGTGTCATAAGCAGCGGATTCTAGCGATGTATGCCAGGCAAGCTCCAGAGCAAAGCGCAAATCGACAACCTATTTTTAGCAAAGTTATAAATAGCGTATATCTAACGAGATGCAGATGAGCTTTTAAGTGCTTCCAAAATCATCCAGTGATGTCTTCATACTTGGAATTGCTTGCATTTTTAGGGTGATTACCCAAAAAAAGGGTTCATGTCCATCCGACGGTTTTTTGAATTTCTCACGCACCGGCGTCTCTTGATTCAGGCGGCTTTTGTGGTGATGGTGACGGCGATTTACATCTGGTTGGTGCACGATCCCTTGATGTGGGAGAACAACGACGAAAACACCTGGGTGAAGAATTTTGAAAATGCGATGCTGGACGTGCGGATGGTCTGGCCTCCGCGCACTGTGCCCTCGGATGTGGTCATTCTCTCCATCAACCCGAGTGATTTTCAGAACAACGGCTACGATGCCGCGACGCTGCAACAGGCGCCCGAGCTCGCTTACATGACCAGCAGCTGGCCGTGGAACCGCCGGCTGTGGGCGGGACTGACGGAGCGCCTCCTGGGCGCCGGCGCCAGGCTGGTGGCTTACGACCTTGTTTTTAACGACCCCACGGACGGCGATGCCGAATGCCGCGCGGTGTTTGCCAAATACGCGGACAAAGTTGTGCTGGCTTCGCACTGGGGCACGGAGGCACCGGGCAGTGATACCATCATCCTCATGCCGCAGACGCTTTTGCCTGACAGCGGGCCGGAGCTCATGGGGCTGGTCAATCCCGACCCCGACATCAATCGCTTCATCAAGAATTATCAGCACCCCCCCGCCATCTTGGCGAGAAATGTGCGCGAGACGGGCCGCAAGGCCGGACAGAAGACGCCCGACCTGCCGGAATATTCCTTTCCTTGGTTGGCTGCGAAAAAAGTTTTGGGCGCCGCCCCCCTGCGCGAGGCCAGCCGGAAGATGCTCATCAATTATTACGGCCCCGGCGACACCTTCACCAAATTGCGGCTGACGGATGTTCTCCGGGAATGGGACACCAAGTACGAGCATGGCGCGTTTTTCAGGAACAAGGCGGTGTTTGTCGGGCCCTATGAAGTGCTGCGGTTCAATGACTTTTATCCCACGCCACTTGATGCCGGTATGCCGGGGGTGGAGATTCAGGCCACTGGTTTTGCCAACCTTGTGCATAATGAATGGCTGGAGCCGGCGCCCGACTGGATCGTGCTGTTGATGACCATAGGCATCGGCGCGCTGGCGTTGATGGTTTCGCTCTGGGTGCATTCGGTGATGCTCAAGCTCGGCCTGTTTGCCACGTTGGGCGTCATCTTTTTGGCGGCCACCCAGCACGTCTTCTGGTCGCACCTCATTGTCATCCCCGTCTCCGGCGCGGCCATGATCCTGCTTTGCTGCGGCGCCTTTGGCACAATCTACGATTATGTCCTCAGCCAGTATGAGCGTCAACGCATGCTGGGTATGTTTGAGAGCATGGTCTCGCCTGGGGTGGCGGGCCTGATGTTGAGCCATCGTGGGGATTTTGAACAACGCCAGGCCGGGCAGCGCAAGGAGGTGGTCGTGCTGTTCAGCGACATTCGCGGCTTTACCTCCTGGAGCGAGCACGTCGGCCCGGACGCGCTGGTTGCCCAGCTCAACGAACATCTCACCGCCATGGTTGGCATCATCCAGGATGAGGGCGGCACCTTGCAGAAATACATCGGTGACGCGCTGATGGCCGCCTGGGGCGACGTGCGCGACCAGTCGCCCGCCGATGGCGCGGAGCACGCCGTGCGCGCGGCTCTGCGTATGCAGAAGGAACTGGATAAGCTGAACGCCGTCTGGCAGGGCCTGCCCAACCGCAAGCAACTTTCCTTTGGCATCGGCATCAATCATGGTGCAGGAGTTGTCGGGCGCATCGGGCATCCGCGCCGGCAGGAATTCACCGTCATGGGCGATCCCGTCAATCTGGCGGCCCGTATTGAAAGCGCCACCAAGCAATACCGGCACCCCGTTCTCGTGGGTGAAAGCGTCCACGACTTGACGAAGGAACTCTTCATCTACCGGCTGGTGGACAAGATGCGCGCCCTGGGCAAGACCCGCGCCAGTTGCGTTTACGCGCCATTGATGGAAGTCGGTGGCGGTACACCCCCGGCGGGTCTGCCCTTGTACGAAGCGGCGGTCGAAAAATATTTCGCGCGGGATTTCACCACCGCCGCCGCCATGTTTGACCAAGCCAACCAACAGCTGGGTGGCGGCGACTTTTTGTGCCGGAACTTTATCGAGCGGTGCGATTACTACCGCCAGGTGCCGCCCCCGCCGGATTGGGACGGCAGTTGGACGCTCACGGAGAAATAAAATCATGCTTCCATCCTACGCAGCAAAAACCCCCAGGGGTTATATGGGCCGCTTGGCCACCCCGCTGGCCATGCGACTGTTTAAGCGCCGGGTTATGAATGTGGCTAACGCCGCTGCACGGCTTGGGCTGTGCGGCAGCCTGCTGGCGATGGCCTGCCGAGGGGCGGATGCGCCTGCGCCGGTGGCAATGGTCGCCAAGCCGGCGGCAGCTGCGGGCAGCGTTCCGAAGCCCGCGGATACCGCGGTGGACTTCAAAGTCGTCAACGATCCGGATGCCGACTACATCCTCAAATATCCGGTGGGGTGGACGGTGGACACGCAGGCGCGGGATTACGACAAGAACACCAATTTCACGCTCTTCAGCCAGAAAAACAGCTCCATCCAGTTTCTCATTCTCAACAAGAAGGACGACCCCCGGAAGGTGGTGGATAATGCGGTCAAGAAAATCGACAGCGTCGAAATCACCACCTTTTCGCGGAGCGCCCTCAACACCTGGGGGCCCGTCCAAAGCCCGCTCAAAGGGGTGGGGCAGCACTTGAAGGGCAAGATCGTCAACAGCTTCCCTGGTGGCATCAAGGTCTTCTGTTTCAGCAGCCCCAAGCACAACATCCTCATCATTGAAACCTACTTTGCCGACGATTTGAAGGAAGTGCAGACGGACATCGACTTCATCGGCGGCAACTTTGTGATGAAAAACTGAAGCCGGGAGTGGCGCAAAAAGTGCCCGGGACAGGGGTCGAACCTGCAAAGCCTTGCGGCCAATGGATCCTAAGTCCATCGCGTCTGCCAATTCCGCCACCCGGGCGTGCGGCAAAATCATGCCTGAGAAACGGGCCCATAGGAATAAAAAAGCAAGCCGCAGAAAATCCTTGTCGCCCATGGGTTGCGACGGCAGATTCACGGGCGTGTTACGCATGACGCTTCGGTGGCCGCGCTTGGCGGCGAGGATGACCCAGGCCACGCTATTGAGCGTGGTGGCAGCCTCATCGGCCGGCCTCGCGCAGGCCGCGCCGCCTCCGCTGGTGGTGCCCGGTGCCCCCCTGGCGCCTGCCACCCCCGCACCGGCCCCCGCCACGACGGATACCGCTCCGGCAGATGCTGACAATATCCGCATCCAGTTTGACCGCGGGGTGGAGCAGCCCAATGGCAGCATGGTCTATGGCACCAATCGGCCGGTCTTTGTGCAGATTTATGGCTTTAAGCTGTATGCGACGCAGGTTTTCGTCCCCTCCAAGGATGCGGTGGACGCCAAGGTTGAGGCTTCGGGCGAGGTGGAGCTCACCAATGCGGCCATGCGCGTGTTGATGCGCAAGGCCACCGTGGACACGCAGAAGAGCCAGGTCGTCGCCGAGCAGATCCGCCTCGGCAAGGCCCCGGCCAATGTGGACGGCAGTGTGCTCACTCTCGGCACGGAAAAGGGCGAGCTGACGAATGCGACCATCTTTTTTGGCGAGCCCGACGCCTTTGGTCTCAATATCCGTTCGGACAGCGCCACCTTGGACGTCAAACAGGGCGAGGTGACACTGCATGGCGCCACACTGCGCCTGGGGTCGATGCCCTTTTTCTACCTGCCCTCCTACACCCAAGGGCGCACCGACGAGCCGCCCCTGAGTTTGCAGGCGCATTTCGGTTTCCGCAAAGACTTGGGCGGCTACGCGCAGTCCACGACGTATTGGACCAAAAATCCGGAGTTCCAGCCCGGCCTTTTGCTGGACGAGTATAGCAAGCGCGGCCCGCTCGCCGGCCCTGCCTTGAAGTACCAGGTCAACCAAGGCGCGGACTGGTCGCAGTATGGCCGTTTTGAGTCCGGCTTCATCCGCGACACGGGCAACCGTGGGTTGGATATTCTCGGCAACGCCATCCCGCAAAATCGTTTCTTCATAGACTGGCAGCATATTGGCGACCTCGGCGGCGTTTTGGATGTGAACAGCTCGATGGCCTGGTGGCGTGATTCCTACACCATGCGCGACTACCGCCAGAGTGAATGGCGCGACAACCAGCTGCCGGATAATTATGTGGAAGTGAGCCACCGCGAGCAAAACGCCCTGGCCTCGGCCTTCATCCGCTACCGGCCCAATAATTTTGAATTGGTCCAGGAGCGCCTGCCCGAGACGCGGCTCGACTATTTTGCCAGCCCCCTCGGCCAGACGGGCATTTATCAGGAAGGCTCAGCCGGTTATGTGCAGCTCATTCAGCCCAATTTCAACGGCACAGCCACGCTGCACAGCAACCGTTTTGACGGCTATTATGGCTGGCGCCGCCCGGTGAGTCTCAATGATTGGTCCACCTTCACCCCTGTGGTGGGCACGCGCATCACCCAGTACCAGGACACGCTGGGGCAGCAGGGCGATTTCACACGGATGCTCGGCCAGTTCGGTTTTGACAGCGAGATGCGCGCGGTGGGCCGCTGGGACTATATGAACCCCACCTGGGGCATCAACGGTGTGCAGCACATTATCCGCCCGGTGGCCCAGTATCGGTACATCCCCGCCGCCCAGCAGGGGGCCGGCCTCATCCCCGTCATCGACCAGGACCTGGCCTCCAACTACCCGCCGGTGTTCGATTTGGGCGACACACGCAGCGTGGACTTTCTGCACAGCCAGAACGTCCTGCGCTACGGCGTGGAGAATAATTTCCAAACCCGCGCCGCCGACTACGGTTCGCGCGACCTGGCGTCGTTCGATGTTTACAACGACATCCACTTCCAGCGCAGCGCGGGGCAGGAGGATTTTTCCGATGTCTGGACGGGCGTGGGGCTCGACCCCGTGCGCTGGCTGCACCTGCAGGTGTATGACCGGCTCGACCCGACGGCTTTCACCAACCGCGAAGTGCGCACCACCGCCGCCATCAATGACGGCGACCGCTGGACGATGTCCTTTAACACCAGCACACTACAGCATCAGGTCAGCCAGTATTGGGTCGATGCGCAGTACCGTGTCTCTGAGCGCATCCGCCTCTATGGTCGCTGGCGTTTTGATGAGCACTTTGGCGGGCTGACGGAGCAGTTCTACGGCCTGCGCCAGCGCCTTGGCCAGGCATGGGACTTTGAGTATGGGGTAGCCTACTATCGTGGCGCGGGTAACCAAAATGGCCTGGGCTTCAACGTTAAGTTGATTTTGTTGGTGGATTGAAATACTGCGGAGTCTGTCATGAACGCCCCCGTCCAGACTGTCCAGGAGCCCTTGCTCCAATCACTCGACCAGCCCATCCGGCTGCCGGTGTTTGAGGGGCCGTTGGATTTGTTGCTCTTCCTCATCCGTAAGAACGAGATCGACATCTACGATATTCCCATCGGCGAGGTCACCCGGCAGTACCTGGACATTCTCCACGCGATGGAGAAACTCGATCTCGACGTGGCGGGAGACTTTTTTGTGATGGCGGCCACCCTCATGCACATCAAGAGCCGCCTGCTGCTGCCCAAGCATGAGCAGGACGCCCAGCCTTTGGGTGACGAGGAGGACGAGCATCTCGACCCGCGCTGGGGCCTCGTGCAGCAGTTGCTGGAGTATCAGAAGATCAAGGATGCCGCCGCCGGCCTGCAGCAGCTCATCGCCCGCGCGCAGGAAATGCTCCCGCGTGAATACAGCGTCAGCGATGAAGACCGCCTGCACCGCCCGCTCGAGCCCACCGACCGCCTGGAACTGTGGAATACTTTTAACCTGCTGCTGCGCCGCCTTTCGGAAAAGATGGTGCAGGGCGAAATCCACCGCGATCACATCACCGTGTCCGACCGCATGGAGTTCGTCCTCCATCGCTGTACCCACGAAACCAGCTTCACCTTCACCAGCCTCCTGCCGGAAAACCCCAGCCGGGTGCTCATCGTGGCCACCTTCCTGGCCGTGCTGGAGCTCACCCGCCTCTACAAGCTCGATTTGCGCCAGACGCTGGATTTTGCGGACATTGAAATCACCCGGCGCGAGGCCCCGCCGCCTTCGCCCGAACCTCAATTGGAAGCCGCCTCCCCGCCACCGGCTGGCTAGAAGCCCTTTTTCGCGTTAATCTATCATGTCCAGCCGTTTGCCAGCTTCCAAGAAAACGAAGATTCGTGCCCTGTTCGGCGTGGGGCTCGATAACAAGGACGGCCATAAACGCATCACCCGCGGGGAAAAATTCGCCATCCTCGGAGGCTCGGCTGAGACGCACGAGCGCATGACCGAAGGTGTGGTCAAAACCATGGAAAAGCTCCAACGCAAGGGCAAGGAGCTGGAGGATGCCGAGCCACGGGAGGTCGCCGAATTGCTGCGGGAGAACACGCCCGACAAGAAATAGGCGTGCAAAAATCACGCGACACAACCTTGACAATGCCGCGAAACTGCCAAGACTTGTCTCTCCAACCCCTGTCATGAGCACTCCGTCCGACCAGCCCCTCCCGTCCGCCCCCAAATCACCCCTGAGCGGCGCTTCCATCCCGCCCGCCCCGGCCCCCGCTGCCGGCGCCGCCTCCAGCGCTTCCGTCGGCGCCGGCTTGACCAAGCCCACTTTCAAAGTCACCCGGTCGCCCTTCTCGCCCAAGATCACCGGTGCCGGTGGCGCTGGCGCGGGAGCTGCCGATGTGTCGGCCACCAACACTGCCGCCCGTCCGCCCGCCCGCAAAAAAGTGGCTGCCACGGGTGATTTCACTGCCGAGGAAAAGCCGGCTTTGGTTGTTCTCGATTTCCTCGCCGCCGGCGTGGCCATTGCGGCTGCGGTGATGATGGCTTTGGCTTATTTCAAGAAATAGTCCTGCAATCCTTTCTCCATGGCTTCCGATAAAATCATTGCGCTCGACGGGAATTCTTTTGAGTCCGTCGTGAAAACGCCGGGCAAGCCGGTTCTGGTCGATTTTTGGGCCCCGTGGTGTGGCCCGTGCAAGGCCATCGCCCCCATCCTCGAAGACTTGGCCAATGAGCTCGGTGCGGGCGTGCAGATTTGCAAGGTGGATGTCGACCACAACACCGAGTTGGCGCAGAAATATAACATCCGCGCGATCCCGACGCTCTTGCTGTTCAAAGACGGCCAGATCAAGGATCAGATCGTCGGCCTGAGCCGGTCTGATTTGAAAACGGACTTGAAGGGCAAAATCCAGGCCCTGGCCTAATTTTCGTGTTTGAGTGTGAGGTAATGGGATGCATTTGGACGGAGATGGTGAAGGCTGGATTTGCAACCTGCTTTACATCAGTGTTTTGTAAAGCTTGTTAAATTCGTGGATATGGAGTATCCTTGGGCTGAATCAAAATTTCAAACGGTCGTTTGTTTTTTGTCCACGCCATGAATACCTCCCGTCTTGTCCCGGTCGTGATGTCCTTGGCTCTTTTGCTCTCCGCGTGCGGCGACAGTGAGCGCTACACGGCGTTGTCCCAGGTGGTCACCCAGCAGAATAAAACCATTCTCGACCAGCAGCAGACCTTGCTGGACCAGCAGCAAAAGCTCATCGACCAGGAAGTGCGGCTGGCGGTGTTGACGGAGCAAATGGCCGCCACGACGGATGCCCTGCGTCGGCTTCAGGACCGCCCGGTGGCCGCGGCGGACACACCCACCCCCTCCAAGGTTGATTCACGCAAGGTGTCGGTGGTGCGGCTGCTCTCCGGCTTCAGCGCCCGGCTGTCGGCCAACATTGGTTATGGCGCCTATGCGGACAGCCTGGGCGACCTCAATTCCGGCCTGATCCAGAGTATGCTCGACATCAAGGACCAGACGTTCATCGACGAGGCCAACCGGGTGCTGTGCCTGTACAATTATGCGGGTGACTTCTGGCAGCGCTTTTCGTCGGAGAACACGGAAGAGATCCGCCTCAACAGCACGGAACGCTATCGTTTTGCGGTCGTGGGGGTGAATTTTGTGGAGAACTACAATCCGCGTCCTTCGGATGTTAAGAAATTCTGGCTGGCGGCCGCGGAAGAGCTGCAAAAACTCATCGACCAGAACCGCGAGGCGCTGGGCCGCGATGATAACAATGTGCGCTTGTTTGCCCGTTGAGGGGGTGCGGGGTTGGGCAGGTTAAATGTTTCCCGGGCTGCGCATTTCTGCTAGGCTGTGATGCGTTGTCCTGAACCATGAAACTTCCACGCCACGTTTTCTGCTTCATCGGATGGGTGGCCGTGGGTTCGATGGCGTGGGCGGCCACGGTGGGCGGCCCGGCTGTCCCGGTGTCCACGACAGCGGCAAATAACAGCACGGCAGCAGACACTTTGGCCGAACTGCGGGTGGGCAAGGAGATCTATTACAACGTTCGCATTGTCAGGGTTTCGCCCGTATCCGTTGTCATTGCCCATCGGGATGGCCTGGGTTCGGTGCCCTTGGCGGATTTGCCGGCGGATTTGCAAAAAAAACTGGGTTATGACCCCGCGCGCGCCGCCGCGGAGACGGCCCGGCTGCAGGCGGCCACGGAATCACGCAGGATCCAGGCCAACGTCACGGCGGGCGACAAGCGCGCGCCGCAGTTGACCGCGCAGCAAATCCTCCAGCGCTTTGGCGAGCCGCCCAAGATTTATGCCGAGGTGAATATGCAGCCGCGCTTTGACCTTCTGGGCATTAGTGCCAAAAGTCAGGGCGCGCGGCCCAGTTGCGCGGTCTTCGCCTTGGTGAGCGCGCTGGAGTACCAGAGCGCCGCCGCGGACGGCCCCGCTCCGGAGTTTTCCGAGGAGTACCTCATCTGGGCCACGCTCAAGGTGCTGGGGAAGATTGGCGTCGCCGTCCCCAAGGGCCAGGAAGCAAACATCGACATCGGTTTTGCCCTGGGCGAGGTGGCGGAGGCGGTGCGGGCCTATGGCCTCGCGTTATCGGGCGATCTGCCGTACCACTTCACCCTCGCCGATCCCCATGTCATCGAGCCGGCGCCGGAAGTTGTCGAGCGGGCCAAGAAGCGCACGCCCGCCAACGGCTATTACATCACCGGCCGTGAGCCGGCGGCGCAAATCGGGAACATCGTGCAGGTGCTTGATGCGGGCGTGCCGGTGGTTGCCGGCATCCGCTGGCCCGAGCAAAAGGCCTACAGCGATAATGTCATCCTCGATGCGCAACCCGGCCTGGAAAACTCCGGCCACGCCATTTTGCTCGTGGGCTATCGCACCAAGACGGGCAAATTGGCCGATTTGGAATTTTTGTTCAAAAATTCCTACGGTGAAAAATGGGGCGACCACGGCTATGGCGTGGTCACCTACCGCTACTTGCTCAAATCCCTCCAGGATGCCTTGTTCCTCGAAGTGCGGTGAAGCCGCGATCATGCCCACTTGGAACAGCCAGCAGTATCTCAAATTCGCCGGTGAGCGCACGCAGCCCGCCGTGGACTTGGCCGCGCGGGTGGCGCTTGAATCCCCGGCGCGCATCATCGATCTCGGTTGCGGGCCCGGGAACAGCACAGCCGTGCTCGCGCGGCGCTGGCCGCAGGCGCGGCTGACGGGACTCGACAGTTCGGAAGCCATGCTGGCCACGGCGCGCCAAGACTTCCCCGCCATCGAATGGGTGCGGGGAGATATTGCCACTTGGCAGGCAGGAGTGCCGTTCGACCTAGTTTTTTCCAACGCGGCCTTCCAGTGGGTGCCCGATCATGCGCGTGTCATCCCGCATATTTTTGCCCAGGTTGCGCCAGGCGGGGCGCTGGCGATGCAGATACCCGCCAATCTCTCGGCCCCGCCCCACCGCATTATCCGCGAACTGGCTGCAAGCCCGCGCTGGCGGGAGCGCTTCCAGGTTGCTCCACGCGAATGGCGGCCGGAATCCCCGGCTTTTTATTACGACACCCTTGCGCCGCTGGCCGCGCGGGTGGATATCTGGGAGACGGAGTATCTGCATATTTTACCGGATGTGGCCGCCATTGTGGAGTGGTATCGCGGCACCGGCCTGCGGCCCTGGCTGGATGCCTTGGGGGGCGACGTCGAACGAACGCAATTTCTCGCCGAGTATCAGGCGGCGCTGACTCCAGCCTTTCCTGCGCAGAGCGATGGCCGCGTGCTGTTTCCCTTCCGCCGTCTGTTTGTCATGGCCTATCGCGCGTGAGGCGGCACGCATGGGCGGCGAAGCCCGCGCCAAACGAGGTTAGCCACAAATCGGACGGCTGCGTTTTGCTGCTTCCGTCAAAGTTGTTTTGCAAATGGTCGCCGAGCGCAAAAAGAACGGACGGGCTGCTCATGTTGCCATGGCGGCGCAATACGGCAGCGCTCTCCTCGAGGGCAAACTTGCCGTCTAACGCGTGGGCCACGGCATCCAGCACCTTTTTCCCTCCGGCGTGCGCCAGCACGGTGCCAATGCGTTCCGCTGTGCCATTTTGCCGTTGGAAGAGCTCGCGCACGGCTTGGGCTGCGATATCGGGCACGGCTTTGTCCAATTTGTTGCGTAGTTTGCCTCCGCGGTTTTCAAAGCGGATGTATTCGCGGTCTGCGGGCAGGTGCAGCGTGTCAAAGTGGTCGCAGCGGAGCTGGGTGGGGCCGGGGTGCCCATTCCAGATGCTGGCCGAAGCGCCATCGCCAAAGAGGCAGAGCGACACCAACACACCGGGGTCATCATCGAGATAAAAAGCCGCCGAGCAAATTTCCACGGCGACGAGCGCCACTCGCGCGCCAGGCCGGGCCGCGAGCAAATGGCTTAAACTGCGCAAAGAGGGGATGGCCGCGCCGCAACCTTGGCCGACAATGTCCTGCAAAAACGCATCCGGGCGCAGCCCCACGCGTTCGGCGACAAAACTCGACAATCCGGGGCAGAGATAGCCCGTGCATGTGCACACCACCAGCGCATCCAAATCACCCGGGGCCAGGGCGGCTTCGTTTAAGGCGGCGCGTAACGCCCGTTCACCCAGCGCCGGGGCTTCGCGCTCAAAGGCGCGGTTCAGGGATTCCGCATCGAGGTCGAAGATGCGCTCCAAGTCAGTGACCGCAAAGTGGCGCGTTTCAATGCCACTCTCACCGGTGAGTACCCGCTCCAGCAGCTTGAGCGAGGCCGGTTGCAGCTTCCGGGCCGCCGGCGACCGGCGCATGATCTCCCAGCAATCGCGCTGGGTCAGGCGCTGGTGGGGGACGACGTTGGACAGGGCGTGGAGAAACATGAGGGGGTCAGGCTGCCGCCGGGGTGGCCGGGCCATGCGTGGCGCGGTATAAAAATGCAAAAGGCAAAAGGCGCGCATCAGCCAATGCCAGGACGAGCGATTGTCGCAGAGGCTGCAACAGCCACGGATGCAGCGCGCGCGCCCAGCGCAGGCGCGGGTCGGGTTGGGCGCTCACGTGCACTCGAATGGCGTTTGCTGCTTCCGCCCAAGGGATTTCATTCCGCGAATACGCCAGCAACGGTGCCACGGCGGCTTCGGCATGCTCCAGTGCCATCGCCATGCCGTGCCCGGTGAAGGGCGGGATGGCGGCCAAGTGATCGCCAAGCGCAACCTGGTCGTCCGTTTTCCACGTGCGGGTGAAGTCGAGGCCACTTACCGCCGCGGCACTCGCGGCATCGGGGGCGCCTTGGTTGATGCGGTCAGCAAAATCCCCCAAACCACACGCAACCAGATAAGCCGGCAGCAACTGCTCGACGGGCCCGCGCAGTTCCGGCCGCACGTGGAACAGTCCGCAGATGTTCACCCGGCCATCCTCAATGCGCGCGGCGCCCGCGTAGCCGTTGCGTCCCAGGTGCAGTTCCAGGTCATGGCCGAGCGCCAGATTGTGGCAATGGATTTTCAAGCCAAGCCATGGGCTGGCTGCATCGGCGCGTCGTCCCGCTGCCCAGACTGTTCCGGCGCTGCTTTCCTCCGTCTCCCGTACCCGGTAATTGAGGCGCAGGTCGCCGCCGTGTGAGATAAAATCTTCCAACAAGCGCGTCTCCAGCGCCATGCGGGAGATGCCCGGCGCAGGCTCCGGCAATTGCGCCGTCCAGCGTAGCCGCCCGCCAGCGTGCCACCCAGTAGTGTGGTTCATCGCCGCTCCGCGCAGATGCGACTCGAGCCCGAGTCGGCGAATAGTGGAGGGCTTTAACCCACTGATAAATTCTCCGCACACCCGTGGGCGCGGGAGGCGTCCGGCCTCGCATAAGGATGCCTGGGCACCCGCCCGGGCCAGTGCCGTACCGAGAGCCAGCCCGGCCAGCCCGCCGCCGACGATGGTAATGGGATTTTGCAAGGAAGGGATTATTCGCGTACAGCGACAAGGCGGTAGGCGCCCAGGAAGGTCTGGTGCACAGTGACGCGCCAGGGCGGGGCATCCACGCCGAGGATCCGGGGCAGTTCATCGCGGATGAAGCCACCCTCGATGCTCACGCGCGCATCATGCCGGCTGACGTGGTTGATGCCCGCCAGATTGGCGAGCGGCAGCTGGCGCAAGTGGAGCTTCCGGCGGGCGGGTTCGCAAAACAGGAGCAACCGCGCGCTTTCGCGCCATTGTGCGCCGAGATTCCTCAGTACGCTGTCTTCGAATTGGTGCAGGATGAGGTTGCCCAGGATGACATTGTAGCCTCCATAGTCTGGAAAATCCGCCAAGTCCTCCCGCCGCCAATCCCACCCCGCGGGCCATGCCGCTGGCCGGGGCCATAAATCGATCCCGGTATAGTGGCACGGTGAATCAGCTAATATATTTTGCAGCCTGCGGCCCAGCCCGCCATCGCCCGCGCCGAGCTCCAGCACGCGGTCTCCCGGCCGCAGATTTTCCGCAAGTTCACGCGCCAACCAGCGAAAATTGCCCATCAGCGCATTGAAAAACCGCAAATCGCGCCGGTTATGCTCGGCATCCGGGTGTCCCGGCGGCAAACCATCGAGCAATTCGGGTTGGACGGTCCGCGCAAGCATCTCTCACTATGCGCCGACGCACTCCAAAAGTCAAACGGTCCAGCGCAAGGGATGTTATGGGAAAACAGCCGTATTTTTTGAATTTGCCCTGTTTGGAGATATCTTATTTTAGAATAGTAACCTCATTATGTCCGCCACCCCTGAACCTGCCGAGGTTACCGCTCTGCGCGGCGCCGTGAATGTCTCACCGGACAATGTGCCGTTGCGGCAGTTGCTGGGCGAGGCATTGCTTAAATATAATTTTTTTGGGGCGGCGGCAGTGGAATTTCGCGAAGGGCTGCGGCGCGAACCGCGTAACCCCGCATTAAAATTTGGCTTGGCCCGTGCTTTTCATGGCGAAGGCAAAAACGCCGAGGCGATGGTCCTGCTGGAGGATTTTCTGGCCGCCGGCCAGGGCCCGGCGGCCGCGCACTTGCTGCTCGCCCGGCTGTTGTGCGAAAACGCGGAACTGCAAAAAGCCGCGTTGCACGCCAGCAAGGCGCGGGCCTTGGACCCTCGCGCGGTGGACACCGATCTTGATACCCGGCTGGAGCCTTTTTCCGCGCCACTCGCAGCTGATGCGTCGCGCAACCCTTCCGGGCCTTCGACCGGAGGCGAGGTTGATGAGCTGGGCCGGGTACGGGCCCAGGCAGATGATGCGCCGGGCGAGGCCGTTGCCGACATTGAGCGGCCCAAGGTGAATTTCGAGGACGTGGGCGGCATGGAGGCGGTCAAGGAGCAGGTGCGGATGAAAATCATCCACCCCATCGCCCATGCGGAATTATTCAAGGCCTACGGCAAGAAGCTGGGTGGCGGCTTGTTGCTCTATGGACCGCCTGGCTGCGGCAAGACGCATCTAGCCCGCGCCACCGCTGGCGAGGTTAAAGCTTCGTTTCTTTCCATTGGCCTGCATGACGTCCTCAGCATGTGGCTCGGTCAGTCCGAAAAACAGCTGCATGAGCTCTTTGAGCAAGCCCGCCGCAATCGCCCGGCAGTCATTTTCATCGATGAGGTTGATGCGCTCGGAGCCAACCGGGCGGATTTGCGCCAGAGTGCCGGACGCAATCTCATCAACCAGTTTCTTGCGGAAATGGACGGGCTGGACACCAGCAATGACGGACTGCTGATTCTCGCGGCGACCAACGCCCCGTGGCATCTCGACCCGGCGTTCCGCCGTCCAGGCCGCTTTGACCAACTGGTGTTTGTGCCGCCACCGGATGCCGAAGCCCGTGCGGCCATTGTCCGTGTGCTGCTGCGCGGCAAACCGGCCGAGGGGATCGACTTTAAATCAGTGGCTGACCGCACCGACGGTTTTTCCGGCGCCGACCTCAAGGCATTAATCGACCAGACAATCGAGGCCAAGCTAACCTCGGCGATGAAGACTGGCCGGGTCGAACCCCTGAGCACAAAGGAGCTCCTGGCGACGGCCAAGCATATCAAGCCCAGCACGGTGGAATGGTTCTCCACCGCCAAGAACTACGCGCTCTACGCCAATCAGGCCGGCCATTACGACGAAGTGCTCTCGTATATGAAGATCAGGCGCTAGCCCGGGATTTGTCCGCCATGTCCTCGTATTTGATCCGTGCGCAAATGCTGCTGGACGCACGTCGCCCGGCCGATGCCGAGCGCGAAGCCCGTGCGGGTCTTGCGCAGGAGCCGCAAAATATAAGGCTGATGCACGCGCTAGGCCGGGCCTTGCTGGCTCAGAAGAAAGTCAAGGAGGCGCAGACCGTGGCCAAGGATTTGGTGGCCGCCGCGCCGAATTGGGAAAATGCGCATTTGCTCATGGGCGTCGTTGAATTGAAGATCGGACGCAACAAAGCAGCGGAAGCATGTATGCGCGAGGCGGTGCGCCTGTCCCCCAACTCGACGGTGGCGCATATTAACCTAGGTTTGTGTCACAGCCGGAGCAACGATTTGAATGCCGCGCTGGCTGAGGCAGAGTTGGCGTTGGCACAGGACGCACACAACAAGGATGCGCTCAATTTGCGCGCTCATGCCTTGACCAGGCTCGGCCGGTTTGAGGAAGGACGCGAAACCCTCCGGCAGTCGCTGCAACTGGACCCGGAGGCGCCGGAAACACACAATACCGCTGGCTGGGCATGCCTGGAAAATGAGGATGCGGCAGGCGCGTTGGAGTTTTTTTTGCAGGCTATGCGGCATGATCCCAACAATTCCAGCTATCGTCAGGGGCTGGTGCATGCGCTGAGAGCCCAGCATGCTCCCTACCGCGTAATCTTGGGATTCAAATTCTGGATTGCGCGACAGGCACAGCCTGTTCGCCTGGTTGTCTCCATCGGCTTGGTGATGGTCATGCAATCTTTACGCGTCGCCGCCATTGACGCACCGATTACCGGCCCGCTTCAGGCTATTTTTGGCGTCATCGCCATCCTCTTCTTGTTGATGATCTGGATGCCGGGTCCTCTTTTTGACCTGGTCCTGATGTTTGACCGCAAGGTGCGACCGGTGTTGGATGCCAGACAGCGCCGTCACGCCTACATCATGGGAGGGCTTTTGGCGTTAACCACCATTGTGATTGGCATTGCCCTCGTTTTCGCCCCGCATTCATAAAACCAGCAACTGGCTGGTGAGTTTAGCCGGACCTTGGGGAACCCAAAAACTTAAAGTGGCCCGAGTCGGGGTCGAACCGACACATCTTTAGAGGATACTGGATTTTGAGTCCAGCGCGTCTGCCAATTCCGCCATCGGGCCGTGGAAAAACACGAAGGGACAATAAAAGCCATCCGCCCGCCAAAGGCAAGCCCGTCTATTGAGTGATGCGTTTACGGTGCCTTGGCGTTTTCATCCACTTCGAGGCGCAGCGCATCCCACATGATGCCGAGGACATCCTGGGCGCTTTTGGCCGTGGTGGGGTCGTAGAGGCGCGCACCTTCGAGCGCAAAGCGCAATTCATTATCCCCGGCCTTGAGCAGGCTGGCGTCAAAGTCCAGATACACGGTCTGCCGCAGGCTGTCCTGCCCGCCGCTGCGATAAATCGCCATGCCCGACTTGCGGAGCGTGTCCACTTTGCCGATGAGCTGGCCATTGAGCAGGACATCCATCGGGCGCAGGTAGTCCCACGCAGCGAAGGCGAGGGTGAGCGTCGCGCGGCCACTAAGCGTTTTCGGCTCGCTGAACCTCACGTTCCAGTAAGGCTGCTTCATGTACCAGCCCCATTGGGCAAAGCCCCAGTCTTCGTTGTCCTTGCTCTGGCCGACGGTGTAGGTGACATCATTGGGGAAATCCGTGCCGTAGCGGACATAATTGGTGAAGTGGCGGTAGTTCAGGCCTTCCTTGAACTCCTGGCTTGAGCGGTCGGGCTGGCCGATTTGCCAGAGTTTCCGGCCATGCGTAATCGGCGTCCATGCAAGTGTGCCGAGGTCGTTGGCGCCGGGTTGAACGGTGACGCCTTCCTTCAGAAAATCCTCAAACTGATTTCCGCCCGTGGCAAAAAGCGTGTAATGGCCGGGCCGCACTTTGGGGATAGTGAACTTGCCGTCCGCATCCGCCCGGGCCCAGAAGGTGTAGCCTTTGACGGACATACACCAATCCGTGTCACCCGGATAGGCGAGCACCACCCACGCGTTTTTTGCGCTGTCGCCCGAGGCAATCTTCAGCTGCCCCATGACGGTGCCGCGCTCCAGCGGGTAATCGGCATCATGGATGAAGGCGTAGGGCCATTGGGCGTCTTCGGAAGCGGCTTTCTTTTTGGCGTCCTCCCACAGGGTGTCCACCTCCCCGCCGGAGTTGCAGTACACAAAGGCCGGGCCGTAGAAACGGGTCCACAGTTCATTTTCGGCGATTTCGTTGTTCGCGCCGCCAAAGTGGTTGCCTTGCAGCATCCAGAGCACGACGTTGTTTTGCGGCAGGGTTTGCGGCGAATCCTGGTGGGTCGTCAGTTCCTGGCGCAACGGGCCGCCGCTGACATATTCGCGGCCGGGCTGGATGAGCCACAGCCCGAGGCCATGGCCGGCGATGCCGTGGAGGAGGTCTTCGCCGATGAATTTCGAATAGTCGTATTTGGAATGCACCTGGTGGTCGAAAGCGTAGAGCCAGGAGGTGTCCATGGGCGTGTCGAGCACCTCGCCGGCCGGGTAGGGGCCTTTGCGGGCGTCATCGACCACGTAGTTGGTAAAGACATCCGTGCCGCCGAGAGTCCAGATGACGGCGCGCGTCTGCTCAAAACTGGTGGCGCGCAGCCCGGGGCCGTGCTGGAAGGTGATGTAGAGGTACAGCCCATGGTCGCCCCGGTGCAGCAGGTAGTGCGCCTCAACGTTGAAGGGGCAGCTCGGCGAGGGGTCGTACTTCACCGCCATTTCAGCGGCATCGGGCGTGCTGCTGACGAGGCGCGCCGTGCCGTGCGATTCACCCACGCCAAAAGTGATGTGCCCTTTGCCCGGGTCGCCCGTGTCATAGTCGAACAAGAGCGCATGGCGCGTGGTGCTCAGCAATTCGCGCCAGGTGCCATCCACCTGGGTGCGCAGGGAATAGATAATGCCATTGGGCTTGTAGAGCGTGAAGGCGACGGCGCCATTGTTGAAGTCAATCAGCTGGTCCGTCTCCCGCACGGCAACGGGGGCGGGCGCCTCCGCGGCCATCAGCGCCGGAGTTAATGCCAAAACAGCCAGCAGCCACAGGCCCAGGCGACAAAATTGGGAGCGAAGGTCCTTCATAAGCACACGACCGGCGCATTATTAAACACACGTTTTAATCTTACGTGGCAAGGATTATACTTTTACGTGAAATCCGCCTTAAGCATAGCCTTGGGCATAATTTTCGCAAGTCTGGCGGTCAACCGTCATTTGCAGCCCCGCGTCAGCCATGAAAGGTGCGGCGATCCCGTTTTGTGCCTAGTCCAGTCGCTCAAGAATCCGCTCGGCTTCCTTGGTATTGATGAGGGTGAACTGGCCGGTGTCTTCCTCATGGGCATAGACGTCGGCATTGCCCAGGTCGAACCACCAGCCATTCAGGCGCAGTTTCTTCTCCGCCATGCGCTCGCGCACCACCGGGTAGGACTTCAAGTGCTCGATCTGCTGGAGGATGTTGAGTTGTGAAAGCGTGTTAACCGGGCTCAACGCGGAGGGTGCCGTGGTCAGCTTGGCCAGCGAGGGTTCGCCATGGCGCAGCCAGGACTGCAGGTGCGGCATAGTGGAGATCTTCTCCCGCCCATTGAGGATGGCGTGCATTGCCCCACAATCTGAATGGCCGCAGACGATGATGTCCGACACCTTCAGCCGCACCACGGCAAACTCTATGGCCGCCGCGGCGGAGGTGTCCTCTGCCATGTGTTGGCCGCCGCAATTGCAGCAGGGGACGAGGTTGCCCACATTGCGGATGACGAAGAGGTCGCCCGGGTCAGTCGAGGCAAAGACGTTGACGGCCACCCTGCTGTCCGAGCAGGCGATGAAGAGGGTGTCCGGAGACTGCTGGAGGGCCAGCTTCGCGAACATCTCCCGATAGCCGGGACGGATGTTTTGGCGGAATTCGACAATGCCCTTGAGCAGTTTCTTCATGTTATACCGCAGGAATGTGGCACTTTCGGCAAGCGCGCACAAGCCTCGGATTGACCAGCGGAAAAAGTGGCGTCCCCTTGGGGATTCGAACCCCAGTCGCCAGGATGAAAACCTGGTGTCCTAGGCCGGGCTAGACGAAGGGGACGCGTGTAAAGGGTCAGAAGATACGAATCCGGCCGCCCAGGGCAAGGCTGAAAGCACAGTCTTTCCAGGCCCTTAAAACACGAAGGGCACGGCGGGCAGGGAGCTCACTGGCCCCCGCGCGCCGTGCCCTCGTGGTCCAAACCGGTTAAGCCTTCGGCACCAGCTCGCTGGTCAGGGAGATTTCCTCCTGCAATTCCTTCACGCTGGCGTCAATCTTGCCGCGCGAGAAATCATTGACCGGCACGCCTTGGACGACGGACCACTTCTTGCCATCGGTGCGGATGGGCATCGAGGCGATGATGCCCTTCGGGATGCCGTAGGAACCGTCGGAGCACACCGCCACGCTCGTCCAGTCGCCCGCCGGGGTGGGGGTGACGAGGGAGCGCACGGTGTCAATCGCCGCATTGGCGGCGGAGGCGGCCGAGGAGGCGCCGCGGGCCTTGATGATCGCCGCGCCGCGCTGTTGCACATTCGGGATGAAGGTGCCCTTGAGCCATTCTTCGTGGCCGATGACATCCGTCGCGGGCTGGCCGTTGATCTTGGCGTTGTAGAAGTCGGGGTACTGGGTGGCCGAGTGGTTGCCCCAGATGCAGAGGTTCGTCACACGGCTGACGGGCACGCTGGCCTTTTGGGCGAGCTGGGCCTTGGCGCGGTTTTCGTCGAGGCGCGTCATCGCAAACCAGCGGTCCGCCGGGATGGACGGCGCGTTGCGCATGGCGATGTAGCAGTTGGTGTTGCAAGGGTTGCCCACCACGAGGATGCGCACGTCCGGCGCGGCATTCTTGGCGATGGCCTGGCCCTGGCCGGTGAAGATTTTGCCGTTGATGCCCAGGAGCTCCTTGCGCTCCATGCCGGCCTTGCGCGGCACGCTGCCCACGAGCAGCGCCCAGTTCACATTCTTGAAGCCTTCGTTCAAGTCCGCCGTCTGCACCACGTCCGTCAGCAGCGGGAATGCGCAGTCGTCGAGTTCCATGACCACGCCCTTGAGGGGCTCAAGGCCGGGCTGGATTTCGATCAGGTTCAGCGCCACGGGCTGGTCGGGGCCGAAGACGGCGCCGGAGGCGATGCGGAACAGGAGGGCGTAGCCGATCTGGCCGGCGGCGCCCGTGACGGCAACTCGAATGGGTTGTTTCATGGGGGAAGGGTCTAGTGCTTAGTGTTTAGTTGGTGAAATATCAAGCCGATGTGGAAACGACCGAGGCCAGTTCCGCATGGGCGGCACGGATGAGACGCTCCGTCGTGGCCCAGTCGATGCAGGCGTCGGTGATGGAGACGCCATAGCGTGGTTTGACGCCGGGTTTGGGCTCGGGCTGCTTGCCGGCTTGCAGGTTGCTCTCGACCATGACGCCGATGAGGGAGTCGCGCCCGCGGGCCCGTTGGGCGAGGACGTCCTCAAACACCGCAGGCTGGAGTTCCGCCTTTTTGCCGCAATTATCATGGGAGCAGTCCACCATGATGCGGGTGAACAGGCCGGCGTCGCGCAGGAGTTTCTCCGCTCCGGTGACGTGTTCGGCGGCGTAGTTGGGCCCGTGGTTGCCGCCGCGCAGGACGAGGTGGCAGTTCGGGTTGCCGCGTGTGGTCACGGCGGAGGCCTGGCCGTCTTCGTTGATGCCGAGAAAAGTTTGCGGCGCCCAGGCGGCCTTGATGGCGTTGATGGCCGTCTGGATGGAGCCGTCCGTGCCATTCTTGAAGCCCAGGGGCATGGACAGGCCGGAGGCCATCTGCCGGTGCGTTTGCGACTCGGTGGTGCGCGCGCCAATGGCCGACCAGCAAATGAGGTCGGCAATGTACTGCGGCGTGATGGGGTCGAGCAGCTCGGTCGCCGTGGGCAGGCCGAGGTCGATCACCGTGCGGAGAAATTCGCGGGCGATGCGCAGACCGGCCGGGATGTCTCCCGTGCCGTCGATATGCGGGTCCATGATGAGCCCCTTCCAGCCGACGGTGGTGCGCGGTTTCTCAAAATACACCCGCATGACCAGCAGCAGGCGGTCTGAGACCTCGCGGCTCAGCGCGGCCAGCTTTTCCGCGTATTCGCGGCCGGCTTCCACATCATGGATGGAGCAGGGGCCCACGACGACGAGCCAGCGGGGGTCGTTCCCGAAGATGATGCGGTGGATGGCTTCGCGGCTGGCGGCGACAAACTTGGCCTGCTCCGGCGTGCGCGGGACACGGCCCTGCAGCTCGCGGGGCGTCGGCAGCGCGCGATTGGAGGAAATGTTGACGTCGATGACTTGAGGCACGGGAGAAAAGGGAAAAGAGCCCCTCCCGCGCGGGGAATACAGCAGGCCGGGCGCGCTTGGGGGGAAGCCGACCAATAAGCCAAATTTGCGTGCACCGGGCAAGTCCAGAAGCTAGAGTGAAACGCACTTATGTCGGAAACTTACGTCTATTATCATGTTACCAAGCCGGCGGCGGTTTTGCGCGCCACCGGGCCGGACGCCTTTGCCTTTCTCCAAAGCCAGTATTCCAACGATCTCGACCACCCCGAGGTCGAGCAACCGGTGACCTACGGCCTTTGGCTCGACCACAAGGGCAAGATCCAGGCCGACAGTTTCATCATTCAAAAGACACGCGAGAATTTTCTCCTGGTCAGTTACGATTGTCCCGCCTCGCTGTTGTTGGGTCAGTTGGAGTCCCGGCTCATTGCCGATGAGGTGGTCCTGGCCGATGAGACGGCGAATTACAGCCTTCTGCACCTCTGGCCGGTCGAGCACGATGCGGATTTGTCTGAATTGGTGGAAAAAGTGGCCGACCCGGCGACGTGCGAATCGTGGATTGGACGCCGGCCGGTATTGTTTGGCGCGTGGGATGTGCTGGTGCCGCAGCCTTTGCTGGAAAAAACGATCGCTGAGTTGCGCGAGTTGGGTGTGGCCGAGACCTCGGCGGAAGACTTGCACGGCCTGCGCATCGCCGCCGGTTCGCCAGCGGTGCCAGTGGATGCGGGGCCGGGTGATTTGCCGCAGGAGGCGGGATTGGGGCTGGCCGCCGTGGCGTATGACAAGGGTTGCTACCTAGGGCAGGAAGTCATGTCCCGCTTGCATAGCATGGGGCACGTTAACCGTGGCCTGTGGCAGGTGGCGTGGGAGGGTGCGGTGCTCCCAGCCAATGCACCTTTATATATAGGCGCGGCAGAGGCCGGAGAACTTCGCTCCTGCGCGGGCCAAGGTGGCAAGGTGCTCGGCCTCGCGATGCTCAAGCATCGGGTGGTGGCGGGGCAGCGGGCCTTGAGCCTCGTTCCCAACGGCCCGGCTACGGTGCAGTTGGTGCGCAGCCTGACCGAAGCCTAAACGCGCCGGCTTATTTTCTGCGGCCTGGCCAGCGGTCTTTGCGCTGCCAGAAGGCATCGGCCCGCCCGCCATAATAGGACTCCAACACGCGGTCCATGACGCGCGTCGTGCGCGCGCCGGAGACTCCGGTGCTCGGGCATTGGCCCTTGCCGCGCAAGTCATCGACGACGGTTTGAATCAGCGGTTGGGCGACATGGGGCGGCGGCGTGAAGGAGAATTCTTCCACAACACCACCCGCCAGCTCCAGCCGCAATGGCTCATTGCCAAAGGTGGAAAAGACAAGACGGCCTTCGGTGCCGGTGAATTGGAAGAAATCCTCCGACTTGTGAACCGTTCCGGCAAAGTTCCAGGCCGCTGTGCCCGGCGCACCCGCGGGCGTGCGGAAGCTCATCGCCAGCGTGTCCTCGACCTCGTAGGCCGAGGCGAGGTTGGCCGCATGGCCATTGACCTCCACCAGCGGGCCGAAAAAGAAATCGAGCAGGTCAAGCGTGTGCGAACCGATATCGAGGAAAAATCCGCCGCCGGCATTTTCTGCATCCAGCCGCCAAGGGAGCTCGCCCGGTTTGGCGGCGTGGCGTGGGTCGGTGAATTGGTAGTGCACGTGCGTCACGCGGCCCAGGCGTGTCTCAATCAATTCTATCACTTTCAGAAAGCGCGGCTGTGCACGGCGGTAGTAGGCGACAAAGAGCGGCAGTTTGGCCTTGGCAAACGCGGCCACCATTTGGTCGCACTCGGTGGCGTTGCGCGCCATCGGCTTTTCCACGTGGCAGGGCTTGCCCGCTGCCGCCACTCGCAGGGCCAACTCCAGGTGCGAACCGGGCGGAGTGGCGACATAGACGGCGTCAACCTCCGGGTCGTTGATAAGTTTGTCCGCATCGGAATACCACTTGGGTACGCCATGGCGACGGGCATAGTCCTCCGCTTTTTGAGCATCGCGCCGCATTACGGCGATAAGTTGGGAGCCGGCGGATTTCTGGAATCCCGGCCCGCTTTTGACTTCGGTCACGTCGCCGCAACCAAGAATGCCCCAACGGATGGTGTCGCGCGGGGTCCACGCGGATGGAGTAGCAGCAGCCATCCGCGCAGGCTAGGGGAGCACCGGGGTGGGCGGCAAATTATTCTTTTGGACTTGGGGTTGGGGTAACTTGGCACACATTATGCCCTTCAAATAATGACCGATAAGTGATACATTACCCTCATGGGCGACTCCCTCCATTGTGACCTCTGCGGAAAGCCCGCCACGGTCCACCTGACGCAAATCATCAAGAACCAGATCCAGAAGGTGGATCTGTGTGAAGAGTGTGCACAGTCCAAGGGCGTCACCGACCCGGAGGGCTTCTCCTTGGCCGACTTGCTGGCCAAGAGCTTTGCCGGGGCTGTGGAGGAGCCGGAGCCTGCCGCCACAGGGGTGCTGACCTGCGAGCAATGCGGCTGCTCCACCCGCGATTTCAAGAAAACAGGCCGTCTGGGCTGTGCCGCCTGCTATGAGGCGATGAAGGCAGCCCTTCTGCCGCTCATCACCGGGCTGCACAAGGACATCGCCCACAAGGGCAAGCTGCCCGCCCGCCAGTGGCGTCATGCCGGCTTGCGCCGCGAGCTGGCCAATGTGGAACGGGAATTGCAGGAAGCAGTGAAGCAGGAGAACTTTGAAGCCGCTGCCCGCTGCCGCGACCAACTGGGTGCCCTCCGCTCCAAACTCGCCGACCCTGCCGCCACTTCCTAAGCCCTTCGGGGTTTAACTTTCCGAGCTAAAATGCAAATCCTTCCCATACTGGACACCCCGGCCGAAGTCGTGCCGGGAGGTTCGACTTCCGGGCCCATCGTGCTGAGCACGCGTATCCGGCTGGCCCGGAATTTGCGGGACTTTCCCTTCCCGGGGTGGGCCAAAGAGGCACAGCGGCGGGAAATATTTACCCGGTGTGTCGAGGCCGCCCATGCCGCCACGCAGATGAAAAAGGCCTATGTGCTCGATTTATCTGCGTTGGACGACTTGGAGAAACAGGTGCTCGTCGAACGTCACCTCATCAGCCGCGAGCTCTCCGGGGCCTCCGCCGGCGCGGGCGTGGTGGTCAGCCGCGACCATGGCTTGGCGGTGATGATCAATGAGGAGGATCATCTGCGCCTGCAGGTGATGCGCCCGGGCTTCCAGTTCAAGCGCGTCTGGAAAATGGCCGACGCGCTGGACAACGCCCTTGAGGAAAAACTCGACCTGGCCTTTTCGCCCGAGTTGGGCTACCTGACCGCCTGCCCCACGAATGTAGGCACGGGTTTGCGCGCCTCCGTCATGATGCACCTGCCTGGTCTGGTGCTCGCCAGCCAGATGGAGGCCGTCATCCGCGCCGTCAACCAGCTCGGCTTGGCCGTGCGCGGTTGGTACGGCGAAGGCTCCGAAGCCAGCGGCAGCATCTTCCAGATTTCCAACCAACAGACCCTCGGCGAAAGCGAGGAGGACATTATCAAGCGTGTCACGTCCGTGCTGCAGACCATCGTCGAGCAGGAGCAGAACGCCCGCGCCAAGCTGCTCGAGGGCGACTCCGCCAAGCTGCTCGACAAGATCGGCCGCGCCTACGGCACGGTGCGCAATGCGCATTTGCTGACTTCCGTCGAGGCCATGAACTGCCTGTCCCTCCTGCGCCTGGCGGCGGATCTCTCGCTATTGCCGGAGGTCGAGCGCCACCGCATCGACCGGCTTTTCATCGAGAGCCAGCCGGGCCACGTGCAGCTCGCCGCCAAGAGCCCCATGGAGGGCCAGAAACGCGACCTCGCCCGCGCGCGTTTCCTTCGCGAACAGCTGACCACGCTGCCCGAACTCAATTTTGACCGAGCCTTAGACAAAAACTAACCCACGCCGCAGCGGCGCGGGACCCGCGGAGGAAGGGATTTTTCCTTTGCGTTTCCCGGGCCTTTGCAGTGGCATATCCCCCATGGCTGAACCCACCAACAACTTCACGCCACGCGCCCAGCAGGTGCTGGCGCTGGCCCGCAAGGAGGCCGACCGCTTTCATCACAACTACGTGGGCACCGAGCACTTGTTGCTCGGGTTGATCAACCTTGGCCAGGGCGTGGCCGTCAACGTGCTCCAAAAAATGGGGCTCGATCTCGAGACCGTCCGCAACGCCGTGGAGAAGCAGGTGGGCACGGGGCCCGAGGCCAAGCCGACGGGCAGCATCCCCTACACTCCGCGTGTGAAGAAGGTTTTGGCCCTCGCCCAAAAAGAGGCGAAGGCGCTCAACCATTCCTACATCGGCACGGAACACATCCTCCTCGGCCTCCTGCGCGAGGGCGAGGGCGTCGCCGCGCGCGTGCTCAAGAGCCTTGATGTGGACATCGAGCGCTGCCGCAGCGAGATTCTGGCCGAGCTCGATCCCAACTTCTCCGGCGAGGCCAACCCGCCGTCGCAGGCTGAAGAAGCCGCCAGCGCCGCCGCGCCTTCCGCCGGCCAGCAGCAGACGCCCGCCGCCAGCGCCGAGGAAAAGAAGGAGATCAAGACGCCTGCGCTCAAGGCCTTTGGCCGCGATTTGACGGAATTGGCCCGCAACGGCGAGCTCGACCCCGTCATCGGCCGCAAGTCGGAAATCCGCCGCGTGGTGCAGATCCTCTGCCGCCGCACGAAGAACAACCCTGTGCTCATCGGCGAAGCCGGCGTGGGCAAGACGGCCATTGTCGAGGGCCTGGCCCAGGAAATCGCCTCGGGCATCGTTCCGGAAATCCTTTTGGACAAGCGCGTCATCACGCTCGACCTCGCCCTCATGGTAGCGGGCACAAAATACCGCGGCCAGTTTGAGGAGCGCATCAAGGCCGTGATGGATGAAATCCGCCGCGCCAAGAACGTCATCGTGTTCATCGACGAGATGCACACCATCGTCGGCGCCGGCGCCGCCGAAGGCGCGATGGACGCCTCCAACATCTTCAAGCCCGCCCTCTCCCGCGGCGAGCTCCAGTGCATCGGCGCAACCACCCTGGCCGAGTACCGCAAGTACATCGAGAAGGACAGCGCGCTCGACCGCCGCTTCCAGTCCGTCAAGGTCGAGGCCCCGAGTGTGGAGGAGACCGTCCTCATCCTCAAGGGCCTGCGCCCGAAGTACGAGGAGCACCACAAGGTTGTCTTCACCGACAAGGCGCTCGAACTGGCCGCCAAGCTGTCCGACCGCTACATCACCGCGCGTTTCCTGCCGGACAAGGCCATCGACGTCCTCGACGAGGCTGGCGCCCGCGCGCGCATCGAGGGCCTGAACCGCCCGCCCGAAATTGAGGAGCTTTCCAAGGAGATCGAAAAGGTCTGCGCGCAGAAGGAAGACGCCATCGCGAAGCAGCACTTCGAGGAGGCCGCGAAATTCCGCGACTTGGAGAAACAACTCCGCGCCAAGCGCGAACAGCAGATCGAGCAGTGGAAACACTCGCGCGAGCTGCGCACCATCACCGTGGGCGAGGACGATATGCTCCAGGTCGTGTCCGACTGGACGGGCATCCCCCTGTCGCGCATGGAGCAGAAGGAGAGCCAGAAACTCCTCAATCTGGAGAAGGAACTCCAGGGCACCGTCATCGGCCAGGAGGAGGCCACCGAGGTCATCGCCAAGGCCCTGCGCCGTTCGCGCGCGGACTTGAAGGACCCGCGCCGCCCCATCGGCTCGTTCCTGTTCCTCGGCCCCACCGGCGTCGGCAAGACGCACCTCGCCAAGACTCTGGCCGAGCGCATTTTTGGCAACCAGGACGCCCTCCTGCAAATCGATATGTCCGAGTACATGGAGAAGTTCTCCGTCTCGCGGCTCATCGGTTCTCCCCCGGGCTACATCGGCTACGAGGAAGGCGGCCAGCTCACCGAGGCCGTGCGCCGCAAGCCCTATTCCGTCGTGCTGTTCGACGAAATCGAAAAAGCGCACCCGGATGTCGTGCAGCTGCTCCTGCAGGTGCTCGAAGACGGCCGGCTCACGGATTCCCTCGGCCGCACCGTGGATTTCCGCAACACCATCCTGATCATGACCTCCAACGTCGGGGCGGACCTGCTGCAGCGTCCGTCGTCGATGGGCTTTGACGTGGGCGCCAGCGACGCCGCCGACCACGAAAAGGCCAAGGCCCGCATCATGGATGAGCTGAAGCGCCAGTTTAAGCCCGAGTTCCTCAACCGCATCAACCAGATCGTCATCTTCCACGCCCTCGTCAAGGAGCACATGACGAAGATTGTGGACCTCGAGCTGTCCAAGGTCGCCAAGCGCCTCTCCGGCCAGAAGATTGAGATCGAGGTGGACGCCGCCGCCAAGGACTTCCTGCTCCAAAAGGGCTGGGACGAAAAATATGGTGCGCGCCCGCTGCGCCGCGCGGTGGAGAACTACCTTGAAGACCCGCTGGCCGAGGCCATCCTCCGCGGCGAAGTCCGCCGGGGCGAACCCATCCGCGTCACCTTCTCCGGCGGCGAATCCCTCAAGTTTGAGCAGAACACGCCGGTGGTGTAGGCGAAATTGTTTTGCGAACGGGCGGGGTTCGTGGCATCGGGAATGGGTGAAGAAATCCCGCCCGTCGTCCAAGGCCAAACCGTCCGCGCCCAACCCGGCTGGCATTCTCCAGCCCTTGCTGGCGGAGCCCGTGCAGCGCTGGGTGCTGCCGAATGGGCTGGTCGGCCTCTCGAAAGAGGACCGCGCGGCGGGGCTTGTCAGCGCGCAGGTGTGGATTCGTAGCGGCAGCATCCATGAGGGCCAGTGGCTGGGCACGGGCCTGTCGCACTATCTCGAGCACATGGTGTTCAAGGGCACGGCCAAGCGCGGGCCGCTGCAAATCAGCGCCGAGGTGCAGGCTGCCGGCGGCACCATCAACGCTTACACAACTTTTGACCGCACGGTTTACTACATCGACGGCCCGGCGGAGTCCGCCGCGCTGTTCATGGACGTGCTGGCCGACATGGTGTTTGCCCCGCGGCTCGATGCCGCCGAGGCGGCCAAGGAGCGCGACGTCATCCTGCGCGAGATCGACATGGGCCGCGACGACCCGCACCACCGTGTCATGGAGGGCCTCTTTGCGTTGTCCTTCCGGCAGCATCCGTATCGCTACCCCGTGATCGGCGTGCGTCCGTTGTTCGAGAGCCTGGCGCACGAAGACCTCGTGGCCTACCACACCGCGCGCTATACACCCAACAATGCGGCGGTCGTCCTCTGCGGCGCATTGAGCGAAGGTGAGTCCCGCGGTCTGGTCGAAAAATATTTTGGCGCGCTCAAACCCCGCCGCCTCCCGACGCCGCACATCGTGGCCGAGCCTGCGCAGCTCGCCGCCCGGCGGCAGACGGAGCGCGGCGATGTCAACGTTGTGCGCGGGGTGGCGGCCTACCGCGTGCCGCACCTGGCGCACCCGGACGCCCCGGCGCTGGATTTGCTGGCGCTGGCCCTTGGCGGCGGGCAGGCGTCCATTCTCTGGCAGAAATTGCGCGAGGAAAAGAAGCTCGTGCACCATATTTCCGCGGGCAATTGGAACCCGGGCGACTTCGGGCTATGCTGGATTTCCTATCTGTGCGACCCAGGCAAGCGCGGCGAGGTCGAGGCGGCCTTGGCGGCGGAGCTGGCCCGCGTGGCGCAAAAAGGCATCCCGGAGGAAATGGTGTCCCGCGCCCGGAGGCAGATTCTGGTCAGCGAGGTGGACAGCCGGCACTCCGTCAGCGGCCAGGCCTCGCGCCTCGGCCATGGCGAGGTCGTGCTGGGCGATTTGGATTACCCCAAAGTGTATTTCCAGCGCCTCGCGAAAGTGCGCGCGAAAGATTTGGCGGCCGTGGCCGCCCGTTATTTGTGCGCGGAGCAGTCGAGCTCCATCGCGTTGGAGCCGGAGCTCGAAAAGACTGCGCCCGAGATCGTGACGAAATCCAAGGGCGGCGTCTGGCCGGATTTTGAGGAAGTGCGCCTGCGCAATGGGGCGCGCCTTTTGCTGCAACCTGGTGGCGCACTGCCCAAAGTACACCTGCGCGCAGCCCTGCAGGGCGGCCCATGCTATGAGAACCCAGACAAACGCGGCGTGACCTCGCTGCTCGCCACGTTGCTGACGCGTGATGCGGGTGGTCGTAGCGCCCTGGCCGTTGCGAAGGAGATAGAGAACGCTGGCGCCGTCTGGCACGAATATGCGGGCAACAACAGCCTCACGCTGGCGTTCGAGGCGCTGCAGGGCGATTTGCCCCTCGGCGCACGCGTGCTCAAGGCGGGCCTGTGGAAGCCGGATTTCGCTGAGCGCACCTTCCAGGTCGAGCGGGAGAGCCAGCTGGCCCAGCTGCGGGAGGAGGACGACGAAATTGTGGACTACGGTTTGCGCCTCTTGCGCAAAAAGTTTTTTCAGAAACACCCCTTGTCAATCAGTTCGCTGGGCACGCTGGAGACCGTTGGCGCGCTAACCATCGACGACGTGCGCAAGCACCATCGGGCGTTGGCCGTGGGTGCCAATCTGGTTGTCGCCGTCTCCGGCCAGTTCGACCGCGCGCAGGCGCTCGATTTGCTTGGGCCGGTGCTGGAAGCCGCGCCGGGCGGGCAATTTGCCCGGCAGGAGCCGGCATACCACGGCCCGGCCAAGGGCGCGACGGTGGTCGAGAAACTCGACCGCGAGCAGACGGTCGTCTTCGACGCCTACCCGGATGGCGGGGTGACGGCGGACGACTACGTTACCGGCGAAGTGGTGGATGAATTGCTCAGCGGTATGTCCAGCCGCCTGTTTGTCCGCGTCCGCGAGGAACTGGGCCTGGCCTACTACGTTGGCGCGGCGCGAACCACGGGCGTGCGCGGCGGTATGTTCTATCTTTATTCCGGTACGCAACAAAAGACGTGTGCGGCCGTGCTGGCTGAATTTGACGCCGAAGTCGCGCGCTTGCGCTCCGGTGCGGTGGAGGAAGTGGAATTGGCCCGCGCCCGCGCGCGGTTAAAGGCGCATCTGCGGGTGGGCCGCCAGACGCCTTCGCACCGTGCCCAGCAGGCGGCGCTGAATGCGCTCTACAATCTGCCCATCAACGACGCCACCTTGCGGGAGGCGGCCTACGATGCCGCGGATGCCAAGGCCGTGCAGGCCTTTGCCCGAAAATATCTGCGCCCCGAGGCGCGCGTGCGGCTGACGGTTGAGCCTACGGGTGCGAAGGCGAAGGTTTGAGCTTCACTTCAAAGAGCTTGTCCCAGTTTTTGCCGGTGACGAACAACCGGTCGGCGGCTGCGTCATAGGCAATGCCGTTGAGCACATCGGTATTGTAGCGGCGGTCCTCCAGCGGCAGCAGGCCGGAGAAGTCAATCACGCCCGTGACATGGCCGGTCTGCGGGTCGATGCGCAGCACGTCATTTGTCTTCCAGACGTTCGCGTAAATTTCGCCTTTGATGTATTCCAGTTCGTTAACCTGGTCCACCGGCTGGCCCTGACGGGTGACGGTGAAGGTGCGCTGCACGGCAAACGTCGCCGGGTCGAGGTAACGAATCTGGCTGGTGCCATCGCTCATGATGAGCGATTTGCCATCGGTGGTCAGGCCCCAGCCTTCGCCGGTGTAGGCAAAATCCTTTTCCAGCTTGAAGGTGTCGCGGTCATAGACGAAGCCCTTGTGCGTCTGCCAGGTGAGCTGGTAGGCCTTCGCATTGAGCACGGCCAGACCTTCACCAAAATACTCCTGCATCAACGGCGTGGCGCGCAGGACTTTCCCGCTTGCCAAATCCACCTCGCGCAAGGTGGACTGGCCGTTCAGCCCTGTGCTTTCAAAGAGCCGCCCATTGAGAAAGACCAAACCCTCGGTGAAGGCGTCAGTGTCATGGGGGTAGGCGTGCACGACCTCGTAGGTGTATTGAACCGGCGCAGCCGGCGGTGGGGCGGGCGGGGCCGTACGGGTGCACCCGGCCAAAGCGCCCAATAACAACGCCAAGGGGGTAAAACTGCTACGGGAAAGACGCCAAGCCATGCAGGCCTTTAAATGGTTCGCAGACGGGGTTCAACGCTGAACACGGGCGATGGCCATTTCCGTTAATTCTCAAACCGGCTGGGTGAGCCGGAATTTGCCGGACGGCGCGGGCAGCAGGCTGTCAACAATCCGCACGGGCAAAGGCTGGGCAATTTGCAGCAGGGCTTCCACGTGTTGTGTAAGCTTGCGCAGTGCATCAGCGGCCGGCCCGGGCCCTTCGGGGATGATGTCCAGTCGGGCCGCGCCATCCGCCTCCTGGCGCAACTGGTAATGGGCGATGCCCGTCATGTTGATGAAGCACTGGTCGACATCGTGGGTGGTCACGCGCTGCCCATCCGCACGGCGCAGGGCGTCCCGCGCACGGCCATGCACAGTATAATTGGCCCCGCGCTGTTGCACGAGATCGCCGATACGATAGCGCACCAGCGGCATGAAGTCGTTGCTCAACGTGGTCACCACGAGGTCGCCGACCCCCGCTTGGTCCGGGGAGACGATTTCCAGGAACGCCGTTTCCCAACTGGGCCGCATGGCCCCATGCATATCCTCCATGAGCAGATGGCCGGTTTCCGTCGAGCCGTAGAGATTGAGCACCGGCACGCCAAACACGCGCTCCAGAATCCGCTTATGCACCACGCTGACGTATTCATAGCTGCACAGGATGAACTTCAGCGACGGGAAGCGCAGTCCGTGCTTTTCGCAATACAGCGCGAACCAGGCGGCATGCACGGGGTCGGTGTCCAAAAACTGTGGTGCCCAGTCGGCAATTTCCGCGGCCATGCGGGCATGGACATCTTCCTTGAGCAAAAAGGGGATGCGTGAGACGTTGACGTAAAGAGTCTGGCCAAGGGTGCGCTCGGTGCGTGACATCCAGCTTGTATGGCAGGCCGAGCCGTTGCATGTCGGCGTGGTCAATGTCGCGCGGCGGGCGTGGGGAAATTCATCCAGCACCTTGGCGGCGACGGGGTTGAGGCGCAGGGCGCGTTCTTCCTGTTCGTTCCACCAGCCGCGGCGGAAGAGCACGGGCGTCTGCTCCTCGGAGGTGCCGGAGGTATGCTCGAGCTCCACGGTCTCGTCCGCGAGCAAAGCCTCCAGCTTTTGTCCTTCGCGCAGGAAATTGCGCGGAAAGCCCTCGCGCATCTCGCGCTTGGTGATGAAGGGGAGGCGGAAAAACTCTTCGCGAAAATCAAAGTCGGCGCCCTGGCGGGGAGTCAGCACGCGGCTGTAGAGCGGCACCTCCCGCCAGCTGGGCAGGAGCTGCTCGAGCCGCAATTCCGGCGCGGCGGCAAGGGTCAGGTTCGCTTTCACGACACAATGGGAACTGGCGCAGTCCGTGAGGGTTAAGCCTAGGGAGAACCCCGGCCTGCGGCAATGCTTTTTGACCGGGCAGCTGGGCCGCGGGTTCCTTGGCGCGCTCCCTATTTCAAACTGAAAAACGTCACTGCATTCGCCGTCGTGCGGACGGCCAATTCTTCAAAAGCCACATTGAGAATCCGTGCGGCCTCGCGGGCGGTATGGGCGAGGTAGGCCGGTTCATTGGGCTGGCCACGGTGGGGCATGGGCGCGAGGTAGGGAGCATCTGTTTCCAGCATCAGCGTGTCCAACCCCTGGGCCGTCAGCGCTTCGCGCACCGGCGCGGCGTTTTTGTAGGTGATGATGCCGGTGAATGAAGCCCGCCCACCGCGCTCGGCCAGTGGGCGCAGCTCCGCCGCGCCATGCGCAAAGCAGTGGAAGACGATTTTCCGCCAGTCCACGCCGCTGGCGTCGATCATGGCCACGCAATCCGCAAAGGACTCGCGCGAGTGGATGACCACCGGGCAATCCAACGCCTTGGCCACCGCCAGCTGCATGTGAAAGGCCTCCCGCTGCCGCGCATAAATTTCCTCGGCCTGGGCGGGTTCCTTGGGCAGGTGAAAGCGGTCGAGCCCGATTTCACCGAGCGCCACCGGGGGCGTACTATTTTTGCGCTCAAAATAGGCGGGCAGCTTTTTTACCATATCCTTCCATGAATCATCCGCCGGCACATCGCAGGGGTGCAGGCCAACTGTGTAGTCCACCCGGCCGGGGTGTTGGGCGGCAAGGGATGCATATAAATCCCAGTCATCCACCCCTGTGCCGATGGTGATGACCCGCCCCACGCCCACCGCCGCCGCGCGGTCGAGCACCGCTGGCATATCGCCGCGCGCATGGAAGGAAGCCAGGTGGCAATGGGTGTCGATCAGCATGGCCACCCTAGTTCTGAGTGTTTGGCCGTCAGATGACAACACCAAGCATGGGGGTTGAAAAAGCGGCCAGTTATTTTCCTTGGCCCGGCGGGGGTTTCCTTGCTTACTTTTGGGCTCCATGGAAAACGTCCTCATTCTCGGCACCGGCTGCGCCGGCCTGACGGCCGCCATCTACACCGCGCGCGCCAACCTGCGCCCGCTCGTCATCGAGGGCGTGCAGCCCGGCGGCCAGTTGACCACGACCTCCGAGGTGGAGAACTTTCCCGGTTTTCCCGAGGGGGTGGATGGCTACGAGTTGATGGACCGTCTGCGCAAGCAGGCCGCCAAGTTCGGCACACGCTTCCAGAGCGATTTTATTGAAAAGGTGGATTTGTCCGGTCCGGAGAAAATCTTGAAATCCTCCAGCCAGGAATACCGCACGCGCGCGCTCATCATCGCCACCGGCGCCTCGCCGCGCATGATCGGCGTGCCCGGGGAGAAGGAAATGTTCGGCGGCAAGGGTGTGACCACCTGCGCCACGTGCGACGGGGCATTCTACCGCAACATGGAAGTCGCCGTGGTGGGCGGGGGCGATTCCGCGTGTGAAGAGGCCCTCTTCCTCACACGTTTTTGTTCAAAAATTCACCTTATCCACCGGCGCGACGAGCTGCGGGCCTCCGGCATCATGGCCAAGCGCACGTTGGAAAATCCGAAAATCCAGCCGGTCTGGGACACGCAGGTTGAACGCGTGCTGGCGGACGACCATGGCCACGTGCGCGGGCTCGCCCTCAAAAACCGCAAGACCGGCTCGGCCTCGGAGCTGGCCGTCAAGGGTGTCTTTGTCGCCATTGGCCATATGCCCAACACGCAGGCCTTCACGGGTGCGCTGCCGCTGGATGAGCTGGGTTATTTCGTTCCCGAAGCGGGCAGCCAGGTGCGCACGAAGGTGCCGGGCGTGTTTGTGGCGGGTGACTGCGCGGACCATGTCTTTCGCCAGGCCATCACCGCGGCGGGCATGGGCTGCCAGGCGGCCATCGAGGCCGAGCGCTGGCTGTCGGAGCACGACTAGTTTTTCTTTTTGTTGAGGATATCCCGCGCGCGCTCCAATTGGTCGCGCTCCTCCTGGGTCAGGCTGGCAAAGCCGTCGCGGGCGATTTTGTCGAGAATGGCATCCACGGCAAAAACATCGTGCGGGCCCGTGGTGGCGCGCTGCAGGGGACGCTCCGGCGAAGGCATGACGCGCAATTTTGGCCGCCGGCGGAAGGGGTTGAGCTTGCCCGCCCACTCGCCCAACTCCACGGTGCCTCCCAGTTTGGCATGGCGGATGAAGGCAAAGCTGGCGCCGCACAGGCCGAGCAGGATGGACAGGCCATGCCAGTTCGGCCCCATCGGCCCGCTGAGAAAATTCATCGCATCGATGAAGATGCAGGCAAAGGCCATGTACTTCATCGGCACCCAGCCAAAGCATTCGAGGTTGGGGTAGAGCGTCGCGTAGCCGACAAACAGGCCGATGACGATGTCGTTCAGGCCGGCATAGGCTGCTGAGTAGCCCGCCAGCCGCCACACGCCATGAATCGCGACAATCGAGGCCAGCAGCAATCCATAGAAGGTGAAGTAGGTGCGCCGGCCAAAATACTGCTCCAGCTCCACGCTGAACATATAGAAAAAGATGATCGCGAAGGGGAAGAAGAAATCAGGGCCGTTGACAAAGGTGCAGGTGAAAATCTGCCAGAGATAGAAATGGAGGAAAAAATCCTCCGTGGAGAAGGTGAACAGGTCGAGCGGCCCGCGCACGGTGTTCAGGACCACGGTCGCAAACATCCCGGCGACATACAACGCCGCCAGAATGGTCGAAGCATAGACCGGCCACCGCCCGACATAGCGCAGGGGGGTGTTGTTGCGGCTATCCGAATAAAAGCGCATTGCTACGGCTACTATAGCACGCCTGCCCGGTGATGCAATGCGTGGAATGCCGTCCGCCTACTTGGCGGTGCTGGCCGCGGCCGCGGGCTTGGCATCGGCGGGCGCATCAATCTTCTTCAGGAGGTCCAGCCAGCGCTTCCAGGCTTCCTCGGCCGCTTTTTTATCCGCGGCGGAGGCCTCGTCCATCTGTCCCGAGCGCATAAAGCCGTGTGCGGCACCTTCATAAACCACCGCCTCATAGGTTTTGCCGGCGGCTTTCATCGCGGCTTCGGTGCCGGGGACTGCTGCCGCCAGATTGCGGTCGTTGCCGCCATAAAAACCATAGACCGGCACGGTGATCTTGGCCATGTCGGCCACCGCCGGGGCGGCGCCGTAGAACACAAACGCGGCCTTGATGTCATGGTTGACCGTGGCCAAGGCGAATGACTTGCCGCCCCCCCAGCAGAATCCGCTGACGACGACATTGCCGTCGCAGGCCTCCAGCTTCTTGGCATAGTCCACCACGGCGGTAAGGTCGGCCGTCACCTGGGGCGCCGGCAACCGTTGGACGGAAGTGGTGACCTGGCTGATCGGAATGTCAAGCGTGCCGCCTTTGTTCGGGCCGGTGCCGGAGAGCAAATCGGGTACGACGGCGATATAGCCCGCCTCGGCCATTTGGTCCGCTGCGGCGCGCATCCAGTCGCTCACACCGAAAATTTCGTGAATCATGATCACCACCATCGCCTTGTTCTTGTTCAGGGGGTAAACGATCTGGGTTTCGATTTCACGGTCACCCTGCTTGATTTTCACGATGTCCACATGACGGGTGGACTTGGTAAGGCGCTCGGTGATGTTTTTGGAAATGGGATGGACAATGTTGCCGGTGCCTTGCGCTGGGGCGGCAGCCGCAGCCGACCCGGCCGCAGGGGCGGACGACGAAGCGGCCGGCGGAGTCGGCGCAGGGGAGGGGGCGGCGGTATTTTGCACTTGGGTGGCGGCAACGCCGAGAACGGCGCCGATAATCAGGGCAGCAAGGGTTTTCATGGATTGGTAAGCGAGGGGGGAAATAATAACTAAGCACGTATTTATCATTTTGCCAACTCTGGAACAGCCCCTAGATTGGGCGGCCTACCCCCATGAAAAAGTTCCTTGGTTTGGTGTTGGCCTGCCTCTGTTCTGCCCGCTTGCCTGCCGCGACTACGCCGGGCGTTGAAACGCAGACGGCCTATCTTTCCGGCCATGGCTCTGATGATGCCGTGCCGTGGAACTTTTACTGCAATGACGGTCGCCGGGCGGGAACCTGGACGACCATCAAGGTGCCTTCCTGCTGGGAGCAGGAGGGCTTTGGCACCTACAATTACGGTTATGAATTTCGCGCCACCGGTGCGGAGAACTCTCCCGGTTTTGCCCGCGAGACGGGTATGTACTACCATGATTTCACGGTGCCAGCCGGTTGGCAGGGCAGGACGGTGCGCATTGTCTTCGAAGGCTCGATGACGGACACCGAAGTGAAGATCAACGGCCAGTCCGCCGGCCCCATGCACCAGGGCTCTTTCTACCGTTTCAAATACGATATCACGCCATTGCTTAAATTTGGCGCCAGCAACCGCTTGGAGGTCACCGTCCACAAAACATCGGCCAATGCGAGTGTCAACCGGGCCGAGCGTCAGGGCGACTATTGGAATTTCGGCGGCATTTTCCGACCGGTGTACCTGGAGGCTCTCCCGCCGCAGTTTATCGACTGGACGGCGATTGATGCCAAGGCTGACGGCACTTTTGCCGCGCAGGTGCATCTTGGCGCCTCGGCCACCGCGCCGACCACGGTGACAGCGCAGATTTTTGACGCCAAGGACCAGCCCGTCGGCGCGCCCATTTCGGTGGAGGTTGCGCCGGGGCAGGACACCGCCGTGCTTCGTGCCACGGAAGCCGGCGTGAAGTTGTGGACGGCGGAGACACCGAACCTGTACCACGTGCGCTTCACACTTGCAGCCAACGGCCAGGCCGGGCACACCGTGGCGGACAAGTTTGGCTTTCGCACGTTTGAGGTGCGGGCCAATGACGGCCTGTATTTAAATGGGCAAAAGATCGTCCTCAAAGGCGTGAACCGCCATAGCTTCTCGCCTGAGACGGGCCGCACCCTGAACGCCAAAATCTGCTACGACGATGTGCGCCTCATTAAGGAGGCCAATATGAACGCTGTTCGCATGTCGCACTACCCGCCGGACCATGAATTTCTGGAAGCCTGCGATGAACTGGGCCTCTATGTGCTGGATGAACTGGGCGGCTGGCATGGTGCCTACGACACGCCCACGGGCCAGGTGCTCATCGGCGAAATGGTGCGGCGCGATGTCAATCATCCCAGCATTCTTTTTTGGGACAATGGCAATGAAGGCGGTTGGAATGCGGCCAACGACGGCGAATTTGCCAAGTGGGACCCGCAGGTGCGCACCGTCGTCCACCCCTGGGCCCGCCTGGGCGTCCTTAACACGCAGCACTATCCCACCTACGACACCGTCAAGCAGGACAGCGCCAATAAGGAGGTCTTCATGTTCACCGAGGTTCTGCATGGCCTGTACGATGGCGGCGGCGCGGTGGGGCTGTACGATTTCTGGCAGGTGTTGCACCAAGCCCCGTCGTTTGGCGGTATGTTCATCTGGGCCTTGCTGGATGAAGGCGTGGTGCGCACGGATATGAACGGCAAGGTGGATGCGCGGGGCAACTTGGCGCCGGACGGCATCGTCGGCCCGCACCGCGAGAAGGAGGGCAGCTTTTACACCATCCGTCAAATCTGGTCGCCCGTGCAACTGGGCGAGCCAACGGGTAAAGACGGCGCTTTTACCATACCGGTCGAAAACAATTTTGATTTCACAAATCTCAAGGATTGCACCTTCACGTGGGAGGCTGGCTTGCTGAATAGGCCGGAGGACGCCAAGGCTGGCCACCGGGTAGGTCAGTCGGGCACGCTCGCCAGCCCGGATGTCGCCCCGCACGCCAGCGGGACTTTGTCACTCCCGGTCCCTGCCGCGAGCAACGGCTGGGGCGATGTGCTGTACATCACGGCGAAGGATCCGGCCGGACGCGTTTTGTGGACCTGGTCGTATCCTAGCACTGTCGTGGGCGCGTATCGCAGCGGCAACCTTGCTTTTAATGAGAAGCCCGCCGCCGTGCGCGATGAGGCGGAGCAATTAATCGTGTCCTCATCGGCGGCGGAACTGCGCTTCGATAAAAAGACGGGCCTCCTCGCGGGGGTGTCTGTCGGCGGCAAGCCCCTCTCGTTGGCCAACGGCCCGCATTTCCTCGCCTATCATCATGAGCGCGGCACGGGTGCCGGAGTCGGCGGGGGTTCGCCGGCCACCGTCTTTAAAGAGCTGGCTGGACCGGGCCAGCTCACCAGCCTGGCGACGCACACGGACCAAGGAAACAACGTGGTGGTCGAAACCAAGTATGATGGCCCACTCAAATCAGCAACGTGGACCATCGACACCCACGGCAATGCCCGGCTCGATTACACCTACGCTTTTACAGGCGAGGTGGATCTGCTCGGCGTGAATTTCGATTATCCCGAGTCGCAGGTAAAGGCCATCACCTGGGAAGGCTACGGTCCTTACCGTGTCTGGCAGAATCGCATGGAAGGCGGCACGTTTGATGACTGGCACAACAGCTATAGTGATGCCATCCCCGGCGAGGTCTGGACCTATCCGGAATTCAAGGGTTACTTCCGCGGTTGGCGTTGGGCGGCGCTCGAAACGAGCGAGGGCACCATCACCGTGCGAAATCTGGAGCCGCTGGGGTCCTTCCTCGGCATTTACTCGCCGCGGGACGGCACGGTGGGCCCCTTGCTGGATTTGCCGAAGACCGGCCTGTCCTTCCTCGATGTCATCCCCTCCATGCGTGACAAGGGCAAGCAGCAGGAGCAGCTTGGCCCCCAGGGAACCACTAAAACGGTTTCCGGTGAAACCTCGCGCAGTGTATCTTTCACCTTTAAAGTCCAATAGGATTTTCTCCCATGCGTGTTTTCCTCGCTTTCTTGGCCATGGCTCTCAGCTTGCCCGCTTCAGCGGCCACCGATGCCGCCCCAGCGGCATCACCCGCTGCCGCGGTGGCACCCGCCACTTCGGCGGCGCCATTCGCGCTCACCAACGTGACGCTGGCGCAAATCAACGCCTCTTCGCCTTACTTTCTTATCGATGGCAAAAAGGCGGAACTCCTTGCTACCCCGCCGGCCAAGCTCGCCGACCTCCAGGTCCTAAAGCTTTGGCCCGACCAGGCCCCCTTGCAGCATGGCGCCAATGCTGACATCGATGTGCCGACACTCACGGTGATGCTCCCGCCCGATGGCAAGGCCAGTGGCGCGGCCATGGTTGTTATTCCCGGCGGCGGCTACGACCACGTTTCCCCGCGCGAGGGCATCCCGGGCGGCCAATGGCTGGCGTCCAACGGCATCACGGCGTTTGTGCTCAAATACCGCGTGGGCAGAAACAATTACCATTACCCGGCAGAGATTGACGACGGCGCGCGTGCCGTGCGCTATGTCCGCGCCAACGCCGCCGCCTGGGGGCTCGACCCGCACCGCATTGGCATCATTGGTTTTTCCGCGGGCGGCCATCTCGCCAGCACCCTCGCCACGCACTTCGATGCCGGCCAGGCCGACTCACCCGACCCTATCGAGCGCGTCAGTTCCCGGCCCGATGTCCATATCCTGCTTTATCCGGTGATGACGTTGATGGACGAGCCCATCGTCGAAAAAGGCTCGCGCACCAATCTCCTCGGCGCCAACCCCGCGCCGGAGCTGCTCGAATTGCTCAGCAACGACCGCCAGGTGAAATCCGACACGCCGCCGGCCTTCATTGTCCACTCCACGCAGGACCGCACCGTGCCCATTGCCAATTCCGACCACTATACGGACGCCCTGGCGAAGCACAACATTCCCTACGTCTATATCCGCCAACCGATGGGCGGCCACGGCTTTGGCATCACTGACGCATGGAAGGACCAGGCCATGGCTTGGCTCCATGTGCAAAAATTCTAGCCTCGTTTAGCGGCCATATTTGCGCAGGCGCTCCGGCCGCCGCGCGATGAAATAAATGGCCGCGCCAATCCAGGTGGTGAAGAGGATGACCAGCACCCACGCGAGCCGTTGGTGGCCGGCGGCGGGCTCCTTGGTGGCCGCGTCGGAAAGTATCCATATCCAGAAACCGATCATCAGCACGCCGAGCAGGAACTTCGAGGTCAGGAGCACAAACGGCATCATGAACAACGGCTCGAGCAGCAGGGAGGCGATGGGTGGGGAAGGCATGGTGCCGGAGGGGGCAGGGATGGATTGCCCGTGATTGTGGCGGACCATCTGCCTTGCCGCAATGGAGGAATAAATATCCTTGGCCCCATTCGAAAAACAGGCTTCCCAGCCGTGCCCTCCATCGGCCATGCTCCGGCATGGCTCTTGGATTGCTTTTCTCCGGTCAAGGCGCGCAACACGTGGGCATGGGTCGCTCCCTCTACGACAATGCGGCCTCTGCCCGTGCCCTCTACGACGAGGCCAATGCCGTTCTCGGCTATGATTTCAAAAAAATCTGCTTCGAAGGGCCCATGGAGGAACTGACGCAGACCCGCGTCTGCCAGCCCGCTCTTTATGTCCTCGGCTTTGCGGCCGCCAAGATTCTCGCCGAAAAAGGCAAGCTGGACCAGTGCGCCTGCGCGGCAGGGTTAAGCCTCGGCGAATTGACGGCCTTGGCCGCGGCTGGTGTTTTTGACTTTGCCACGGGCCTGCGCCTCGTCGCCGCCCGCGCAGAATTGATGCAAAAGGCCTGCGAGGCCACCCAGGGCGGCATGGCGGCGCTCATCGGCGGCGACCGCCCCACGGCGGAAACCCTGGCAAAAGATTGCGACATTGATTTGGCCAACCTGAACTGCCCCGGACAAATCGTCATCTCCGGCGAGGCCGACAAGGTGACCAAGGCGGCGAGCCTGGCCAAGGAACGCGGCTTCAAGATGGCCATGCCGTTGAAAGTCGCGGGTGCCTACCATAGCCGCCTCATGGCCGCAGCCAGTGCGGCGTATGCGGATGTTTTGAAGGATGGGGTGTTCAAGGAGCCCCGCTTCCCCGTCTTCACCAATGTCACGGGCCGCGAGGTGCGCGCGCCGGCGGACATCAAGGCCGCCTTGGTGAAGCAGATAGTCTCGCCCGTGCTGTGGGAGGACTGCCAGCGGGGCGCCCTCGCCCTCGGCGTCACCGAGTATTACGAATGCGGCCCCGGCGCCGTGCTCGCCGGCTTTGCCAAACGCATCGATAAAGCCATCGTCATCAAGCCCGCCAGCGAGTGGACGGATTTTTGAGATTTAGGTTGGTCTGGGAAGGCCCGTATCCAGCCCCTGGCTGAGGGAGCTTTTGCATTGCCATCCCCCTCGGGAAATGGTGTTCTGTCCGGTTTCCAATGCCCGATTTGGCGCATATCCGCAACTTCTGCATCATCGCCCATGTGGACCACGGCAAGACCACGCTGTCGGACCGCCTGCTGGAGGCGACGCGCACCGTCGCGCAACGTGAGTTGACGGCCCAGCACCTGGATGCGATGGACTTGGAGCGCGAGCGCGGCATTACCATCAAGTGCCACCCGGTCGCCATGCAGTATCGCGCCAAGAACGGCGAACTGTATCTGCTCAATCTCATTGATACGCCGGGGCACGTCGATTTTTCCTATGAAGTCTCGCGCAGCCTGGCTGCCTGTGAAGGCGCGCTCCTGCTGGTGGATGCCTCCCAGGGCGTCGAGGCGCAGACCGTCGCCAATGCCCAGCTCGCGCTCAACCAGCGGCTGACCATCATCCCGGTCATCAACAAGGTGGATATGCCCAGCGCGCGTGTGGACCATGCCAAAAGGCAACTCGAGGAAGTGCTCCAGATCCCCGCGGAGGATGCCATCCTCGCCTCGGGCAAGGCGGGCATCGGCATCGAGGATATTTTGGAAGCCGTGGTGAAGCGCCTGCCGCCGCCCCGTTGGGCGGACTACCCGGCCGCGCGCGCGCTCGTTTTCGACAGCACGTATGACAGCTACCAGGGCGTCATCAGCTACGTGCGTATGTTTTCCGGCAGTTTCAAGGCCGGCGACGAAGTCACCATGATGTCGCAGGGTTCGCGTGTGCAGGTCAAGGAAGTCGGCATTTTCGAGCCGCGCCCCAAAGTCCAGGCCACGCTGGAAGCTGGCTGCACCGGCTATGTGGTCACGAACATCAAGGACGTCCACGACATCAAGATCGGCGACACGATGACGCATTTTGCCGAGCCGGCCAAGGAGATGCTCCCCGGCTACAAGGAAGTGCGCCCCATGGTGTTCAGCGGCCTGTACCCGATTGACACTTCCGACCACGAGAAGCTGAAGAACAGCCTCGCCAAGCTGCGGCTCAATGATTCGGCGCTGGTTTACACGAACGAAAGCTCCGTCGCCCTGGGCTTTGGTTTCCGCTGCGGTTTTCTGGGTCTGCTCCACATGGAAATCGTGCAGGAGCGCATCCGCCGCGAATACGATGTGGACATCATCTCCACCTATCCGAGTGTTGTCTATCGCGTGACCAAGTCCGACGGCACCGAGTTGGAGATCGACAATCCCGTCCAGCTGCCCGACCCGTCCACCATTTTGACCATCGCCGAGCCGACCATCCGCGCCACCATCCTGACCCCCAATGCCTGCATTGGCGACTTGCTGGCCCTGATTGCCGAAAAGCGCGGCATCTGCGACAAGACGGAGACGCTCGACGAGGAGCGCATCCTCCTCCACGCCAAGCTGCCGCTCAACGAAATCCTGGTGGACTTCAACGACCGCCTCAAGAGCATCACCCGCGGCTACGGCTCCATGGATTATGAAATGGGCGAGTATGAGGTCTCCGACCTCGTGCGCCTTGACATCCGGGTCAACGACGACCCGGTGGACGCCTTTGCCTCGATTGTGCACCGCGAAAAGGCGGAAGGCCGCGGTCGGGCCCTCTGCGAAAAGCTAAAGGAGATTTTGCCCCAGCAATTGTTCAAGGTGGCCATCCAGGCGGCCGTCGGGAGCAAGATCATCGCCCGTGAAACGGTTTCCGCCCTGCGCAAGGACGTGACCGCCAAGTGCTACGGTGGTGACATTTCCCGTAAGCGCAAGCTGCTGGAGAAGCAGAAAGAGGGTAAGAAGCGCATGAAGCAGATCGGCAAGGTCGCCATCCCGCAGGAGGCGTTTGTAAAAATTTTGCATACCCAGTCCAGCTAGCGAGATTTTTGCTGTACGCCGCTTGGAAATCCCCATCATCGACTTTCGGCGATGTTTTCTTTTTTCAAATCCAAGTACGCTGCGCCGGCCAAGCGCAAGGAAGCGCTCAACCTCCTGCAGCTGGCAGACAAGGTGGACTGCTACCGCCGGGATGTCGCCGACCCTGCGGCCTTGGAGGCCATGCGGGCGGCTGCCCGCCAGTTGTATGCGCTTTGCGAGGCCCCGGCGACTCCCGCCGCAGCCTTGGAGCAGGCCACCGCAACCTTGCACCAAACCATGCTGCCGTGTGGCGGCGATATTTATCCGCTGACTTTCGCCGGCGAGTACACGGAGATGATCATGGTCGCGGCCATCGTCGTTATTGGCATCCGCACTTTTTTCATCCAGCCATTCAAGATCCCCACCAATTCAATGTACCCGACGTACAACGGCATGACGCCCTACGTCTATCCGATTGACACGGCGGGTCCTTCCGCCGCGCAGCAGGTCTGGAATTTTCTCACCCTCGGCGCCGTGCACTATGATCTCCGCGCCCCGGCGGCGGGCGAGGTTGTGCTCCCGTTGATAAATATCGCGGGCGGCCCGTCGCTCATTTCACCGGCCACACAAATGGAGGCGCGCACCTGGTCGCGCCTGTGGTTGCTCACCACGCCGCGGCGCCAGTACACCTTCTATGTTGGCAACGCCCCGGTGGTGGTGAATGTGCCGGACGATTTCAAATATCAGTTTGAAGCGGCGTTCGTTGCCGAATATTTCCCGGAGGAATACGCCGCCGGCCATCACGATCCCCAGCGCCTGCTGCCGCAATTGCTGCTTGCCCACGGCCACATCCGCCCGGATGGGCGCGGCGGTTTCGCCCTCCACACCGGCCATATCGCCCATGCGGGCGACCCCGTGCTCGACTTCGACCTGCGCACGGGCGATATGCTGTTTGTGGACCGCATCTCCTACAATTTCGTCTCTCCCAAGCCCGGCGACCCGATCGTCTTCCATACCGCAGGCCTCACCGACCTGGTTGACACAGACACGGGCCGGCCCTCGCCTGATTCGTATTTCATCAAGCGTCTGGCGGGTGTTCCCGGCGATCATCTGGAAGTGCGCGCGCCCGAGCTTTTCCGTAACGGGGTGCCTGCCACGGGCGCCCCGGCCTTTGCCAAAAATGCGCTGCGCGACGGCGAATACCCCGGCTACACCAACGGCAATCCCGGCCCGGATTTGGCGAACAGCAAGTACCTTGCGCCCGGTGATATTTTTACGGTACCCTCGGGCTATTATTTTGCCATGGGCGATAATTCACCCACCAGTTACGACAGCCGCTATTGGGGGCCGGTGCCCGCGCAGAACATTGTGGGGCGCGCGGTTTTCATCGTCTATCCGTTCTCCTCCCGCTGGGGTTTGGCCAAGTGAGGCGGGGCCCCGCGGTGGAGGCATCATGTTTCCGTAATGCGGGATGGTTTACCATAACCTCCCCGGTGTGGCATTTTTCACCCCGCTTACCTTCCATGAAACACGTTTTATTGGCTTTGCCTGTCTTCAGTTTGATTTCAATTTCGCGGGCTGCCGATGCCCCCGCTCCCGCCCCGGCTGCGGCAGCCTCCGGCCCCTATCATTTGCTCAAAGAAATCCACGTGGGTGGCGCACCGAGCACGGACTATCTCACCGTCGATTCGGAGAACCACCGCCTCTACGTCAGCCATGGCACCGAGGTCGCTATCATCGACACCGAGAAAGACGCGGTCGTCGGCAACATCACGGGATTGAATGGTGTGCATGGCATTGCCATCGCACCCAAGGCGGGTTTGGGCTACATCAGCAATGGCCGGGCGAACAATGTCAGCGTGTTCGATCTGAAGACTCTCAAGGTCACAAAGACCATTCCCACTGATAACAACCCGGACTGGATTTTCTTCGAGCCGTCGCAGAACGAAGTCTATGCCTTCAACGGCAACAGCCGTACGGCCACTGTAATTGATGTCGCCAAAGGCGAAGTCGCCGCCACTGTCGAATTGCCCGGCAAGCCCGAGGCCGCCACCGCCGATGCCAAGGCGGGCCGGGTCTATAACAATATTGAAGACCAGGCCGAGGTCGCCGTCATCGACATGAAGACGCACAAAGTCGTCGCCACCTGGAAGAATGCCCCGGCCGCCGGCGCCTCCGGCCAGGCGATTGACCCCGAGCACCACCACCTCTTTCTCGGCTGCGGCGACGACACGCTGACGATGATGGACAGTACCTCGGGCAAAGTGCTTTTTTCCCTTCCGGCGGCCAAAGGCATAGACTCCGCGGCGTTTGACCCCGGCACCGGCTATGCCTTTGTGCCCGGTGGCCAATCTGGCACCGTAACGGTCGCAAAAGTGGACGGCGACAAGCTGGCGCTCGTCCAAACCCTGCCGACGGCCACCGGCGCCAAAACCCTCGCGCTCGACCCAGCCACGCACAAGATTTACACCGCCACTGTGAAATATGAAGCCGCGGCCCCGGCTGCGGGCAGTGGTTCGGGCGCACGCGGCCGCGCCGCGCGTCCTAACGCCGTGGCTGATAGTTTTCGCGTTTTAGTCTATGGTTTGGATGCGAAAAAATAATTCCTGGAACCTTCTTTTGCCCAGATTGTGCTATATTGAGACACCCTTGCCGGCCGCTAGTGTGGCTGGCCTTCCCCGCTAGCCGCCATGCGTTTACTCATTGTCGAAGACTCGCCGCGATTGCAGCGCACCATCGGCACCGCGCTGCGCAAGTCTGGCTATGCCGTCGATCTGGCCGGCGATGGCGAAGAGGGGCTATGGATGGCGGAGTCGCACGACTATGATGTTATCATCCTCGACATCATGCTGCCCAAACGAGACGGTCTCTCCGTGTTGGGCGAATTGCGCACACGCGGCAAAGCCACCCACGTGCTTTTGCTGACTGCGCGCGACACCGTGCCCGACCGCGTGCGCGGCCTGCGCGCCGGAGCGGATGATTATTTGGTGAAGCCATTTGCGCTGGATGAGCTGCTGGCCCGGGTCGAGGCGCTGTGCCGCCGCGCTTACGGCAACAAGCAGGCGCTCATCACCGTGGGCGACTTGGAGATCGACACCCTGGGGCGTCGCGTGCGGCGTTCCGGGCGGGAGATCGAGCTTTCCGCGCGCGAATATTTGCTGCTGGAATACCTTGCGCGGCGGCGCGGCCAGGTGGTCTCGCGTGCTGAGGTGGAGGAGCATATCTACGATGAACAGGTGGACCCGATGAGCAATGTGGTGGATTCCGCCATTTGCTGCCTGCGCAAAAAGCTCGCCGGTGCCGGGGAGACTTCCTTGATTCACACGCGTCGCGGGCTGGGCTATGCCCTTGAGGAAGCATCGGCCGCGGCGGTGACCTCATGATTTCCATCCGCCGCCAGCTGACGCGTGAATTGCTGATCGCGTTTTTTGTCTTGTTGGGTGGCGCCCTGGCCGCGCTTTATTTTGCCGCACGGGACGAACTCATTGAGCAGTTTGACGATGCCTTGCGCGCCAAGGCCGCGGCCATCAGCTCCCTGGCCTTTCTGGATGACGACCGCGTCAGGCTGGATGTGTCCGACCAGCTCTTCCGCAGTTTTGGCAAGAATGACGCCAGTGACTATTTTGAAATCTGGCGGGGAAGCGGCGCCGTGGCCCAGCGGTCGGAATCGCTGCAGGGGGCGGACTTGGAGCCGACTGACAAGAAGGCGGTTTTTCCTCATATCCGCAATCTAGCCTTGCCGCATGGCCGTCCAGGCCGCGCGGTGACGATCGTCTTTACCCCGGACCAGGAGGGCGACCATCATGCGCACGGCCCCCGGGAAAAGCTCACGCTCACCGTCGCCAGCGCCAGCGAACCGCTTGAGGAGGCACTGACGGAGCTGGTGACGATTGGCGCTGTCTGCGGCGTGCTGGGGCTGGGGGCAACGGTGTGGCTGGTTTCCCGCGTCCTCCGGCGTGGGCTGCAGCCGCTGGCGCAACTTGCGGAAAAGGCGGCCCAGATCAACGCCGAGTCCCTCACCACGCGTTTTGCGGTGGAGGGCATTCCGGCGGAGCTGGCGCCCATCGCCGGTCGTCTCAATGAATTGCTGGCCCGGCTGGAAATATCCTTTGAGCGCGAACGCCGCTTTAGCGCGGACTTGGCGCACGAGCTCCGCACGCCATTGGCGGAGTTGCGCAGCCTGGCCGAATGCTCTTTGAAATGGCCCGAGACACGTGACCGTGCGGCCGATGCGGAAGTGCTGGCCGCGGCCACGCAGATGCAGGCGATTGTCACCAGTATGCTGGCCTTGGCCCGCGCGGAGCAGCACCAGTTGGTTGCTAATGCCGTGCCGGTCGATTTGGCCACATTGGCGCGCGAGGCTTGGTCTCCACACGCCATGCATGCGGAGCAGCGGGGTTTGGTCGTGGCTTGGCGGCTGACACCGGCTGCCGTTTTGGCCGACCCGGTTTTGCTGCGCTCCATTTTGGGCAATTTGTTTGAAAACGCGGCGGATTACGCCGCCGGCGGGGTCGTTGAAGTAAGCCTCGCCGTGGCCGGGCCAACCGCCAGCTTGCGGGTGGTTAACGCCGTGGAGAATTTGAATGCCGCGGATGTGGCGAGGTTATTTGACCGCTTTTGGCGTAAAGAGGAGGCCCGCAGTGGCGGTCGGCATTTTGGTTTGGGCCTCTCTCTCGCGCAAATGTTTGCCGAGGCCATGGGCTGGACATTGTCGGCGGAATTGGTGTCCGGCGGGAAATTGGCGTTCACCTTGGCCGGACCGGTGGCGGAAGTTAAATGATGGCAAGCTTACGCACGACAATTTAAATTATTTTGTTAAGTAATGGGATGGTAATTGAGGTTGGCCTACAATGGCATTCATGACAGACATAATGTCTGCGCACGATTTACCATGAACTCACGCATTGCAAAAATTCTTGGGGCCCTTGTTTTGGGAACAGTGATAGCTGGCGCCGCCTATTGGGCGGGATACGCCAACGGCGGAAATGCCGCCGAGTCAGGGGCCGCCACTAAGAAGTCCGCGGCCACCGGCAAAAACATCACTCTCGTCGCCAAGGGTGGGGCGGGGGCCAATGAAACACTGGGTGGCTTTCTAGGCGGCGCACCACACCCGGACACCGAGGCGCTCGACCGCTGGGCCAAGAGCCTGAGCTTGCAGGAGTGCCTGGATAACATGAAGCAGCTGCAGGACTTGCCGGTGGGCGAGCCGCGCGACGACATCTTGAAGGCCCTCGTGAATGCATGGGCCAAGAAAGACCCCAAGGGCCTGTTGGCCGGGTCGGCGGGCATCCAGGCTCCCAAGCTTCGTGAGAACGGCGTGGAGAACGCGCTCAAACAGCTCGGCGCCAGCAACCCGAAGGAGACATTGGATTGGATTAAACAAAATTCGGACAACGCTTCGAATGCCGATGTGGCCCGCCGCATGGCCCAACTCATGAACGGCTACGCCACCGTGGACCCGGTGGGCGCGATCAACGCCGTCCTGGCGCTGGGCGACGGCACGCCCAATGACCGTCAGGTCCAAACCAAGGCGATTGAAGGGCTCGCGGATGGCCTGGCCACCCAGGGCAAGTTTGCCGACGCCGTCGCGCTCTTCAACCAGTTGCCGTCTGGCAAGCTGCAAAACGACGCACTTTCACAATTAGTGGACAATTGGGCCGTGATCGCGCCGCAAAATGCCGCCGGCTATATTGCCACTGTGCAGGATCCCAAGTTGGTCAATGACCTCGGTCAGAGCCTGACGGATGTCTGGTCCGCCACGGATCCCGCGGCCGCCGCCAAATGGGCTGCGCAGATGGATGCCCAAGCTCCCGCCGCCGGGGCGACTGGCAATGGCAACAATGCGGATAGCTTGCTCTCCAACGCCATTGATGTCTGGTCCAAATACGACCTCAATACCGCCGGTCAGTTTTTGAACCAATTGCCTCCTTCCGCATCGAAAGACGCCGCCATTGCCAGCTTCGTCTCGCGTGCGGCGCAAGACGACCCGGTGGCGGCGCTCAAATGGGTGGCCACCATGGGCGATACAAAGCTCCAAGCCAGTGCCTTCATGCAGGCAGCCAAGCAGTGGAACAAGCAGGATCCTGCGGCACTCAATCAGTTCCTGGCCACCACCACGGCACTGACGGACGCGCAAAAACAGGCGGTGGCCGCCGCTTTGCAGAAGATCAACGGCAACAGTGGTAACTAGGATGAGGGGCGGGGGATTTCGTAAGGGCCGTCATGTTCTTGTAATCTGCATTAGTTTACGTTGAATGGTTTACCCCATGGCCCCTTCCGGATCCCGCTATTTTCCCCCGTTGGCGGCCTTGGCCCTCGCTTTCCTCGCCGGGGGCTGCCAGCACTACGTGGACCAGCCGCTGGCTGCCGATAAAACCGCTGCCCGCTTGCTGGACCGCACACTCACCAGTCCGGAGCTTCGGCAATTTCTTCAGGAAAACACCGGGCGCGATTTTACAGCATGGCCGCCGAAAGCATGGGATTTTGAGACACTTAACTGGGTGGCGCTCTATTATAACCCATCGCTGGAAGTGGCCCGTGCGCAGTGGGCTCTGGCCCGCGGCAGCATTGTCACGGGTGCGGAGCGCCCCAACCCCTCGGTCAATTTCTCTCCCGGTTACGACTTCAATCCGGCGGCTGGGACCATTTCGCCATGGTTTTTGGGCGGCAGTTTTGACGTGCCCATCGAGACTGCCGGCAAACGTGAAAAGCGCATCAGTCAGGCGCAGTGGGCGGCCGAAGCGGCGCGGCAAAATGTATTGGTGGCGGCCTGGCAGGTGCGGGGCGATTTGCGCCAGGCGCTTATCGAGCTGAACTCCGCCATCCAGCGTGAGAAGCTGGCCCGCAACCAGGCTGCCGCCCAACAGCACGTCACGGATTTGCTGGAGCAGCGGTTTAATGCTGGGGCGATTGCCGCGGATGAGGTTTCCCTGGCCCGGTTGACCTTGATCAGGGCGCAGTCGGATGCCGGCGCCGCCGCCCGCGCCCTGGCGCTCGCCCGCAGCCATCTGGCGGCGGCAGTGGGGGTTTCGGCTGCCGCGCTGGATGGGCAAAATTTTCAAGACGACCAGGTATTGGCGGCGCGGCCCTTCACCAGCGACGAGCTGGCCGCCGCGCGCAAGGTGTCGCTGGTCACGCGGGCGGATGTGCAGTCGGCCTTGGCCTCTTACCAGGCCAGCCAGGCAGCATTGCAGCTCGAAATCGCCAAGCAATACCCCGACCTGCATATTGGCAGCGGCTACCTTTATGATTTGGGCGAGAACAAGTGGAATCTCTCGCTCGGCATTGATTTGCCCATTTTCAACCATAACGAAGGTCCGATTGCCGAGGCCGAAGCCGCCCGACAGCAAGCCGCGGCGCAGTTGCTCGCCACCCAGGCCCGCATCATTGCGCAGATCGATTCCGCGGCCGCCGCCAATGCCGCTGCTGTCGGCCTGTTGCAGGATCTGCCCCGGCTGGCCGCCGAGCTGCAGCAACACCTCGCGCGGGTGAGCGCCCAGATCGAAGCCGGTGCGGGCGACCAGCTGGACTATCAAACAGCGCAGGTGGACTTGGATGCCAGCCAGCTGGCGTTGCTTGATGCCCAGACGCAGGCCGCCGTCGCTGCCGGCCAGTTGGAAGACGCACTGCAGGTTCCCTTTGCCAATTTGCCCGCGGTGCAGAACAGCCCGCGCCCATCCGCCATTTCGGCCCAGCCATGAAAAAAACATTATTTGGAATCCTCCTCGGCCTGGCGCTCGGCGCCGGCGCAACCTTCCTCGTGCTGCATGAAGCGGCCCCGGCCAAGCCCGAAGCCGCCAAGCCGGATGCCGCCGCCCCCGAGCCGGAGCCGGGCACTGTGCATATCGAAACAGACGAGCAGGAAAAGGCCGACATCCAGACAGGCCAGCCCGTGGCCATGGAATACCGGGTGGAGACCAAAGGCTATGCCCGGGTGCTTGACCCGGCTACGCTGGCTGGCGAACTGGCCGATATCGAATCAAGCGCCGCCGCCTTGGATGCCTCCACCAAAGAGCTGGCGCGCCTGCAGACACTCAAGGCCACGAATAACGCTTCTGCCCAGGCCCTCGAAACTGTGGAGGCGGCGATGAAGCATGACCAGGCGCAGCTCACAGCCGCCCGCGCCCGCCTGCTCACCGAATGGGGCGCAACGCTTGCCAACCGCGCTGACTTATCCCAACTGGCCGCCGCGGTTATGGCGCGCGAGGCCGCCTTGGTGCGCATCGATGTGCCCGGCGGGGAGAAACTGCCGCCCGAGCCACTGGCTGTGCGGGTCGCGCCCATCCAGGGTGGCGAAAGCCCGCTGCCGGTGCAGCTCCTGGGCCCGGCGCCGGCGGCGGACACGCAAGCGCAAGGCAGCGCTTTCCTCGCCGTGCTTAGCCAGCATCCGCCGCCTGTGGGCACCATGATGGTGGCGCTTATCACTGGTTCGGAGGAACCGCAGAAGGGTTTCAGCCTGCCGGGCAAAGCGGTCATCCGCTACGAGGGCGACACGTTTGTCTATGCGCAGACCAACAGCGAGGATTTTGAACGCTGGCGCATCAAGGTTGGCGCGGAATTGCGTGATGGCAGCGTCTTCATCACCAGCGGCGTGACAGCGCACGACCACATCGTCGTCAAAGGGGCTGCGCAAGTGCTTTCCGATGAACTGAAGGATGCTACCGGAGGTCCCTAGTCCTCGCTTCCGCCGCTTTCCATTTCACTTTTACTTTTACGGCAATGCTTAAGTCACTCGTGCTATTTTCGCTCCGCTTCCGGGGCATGGTCGTGATTCTGGCGTGCCTGATCATGGCCTACGGGCTGTATGATGCCTCGCGGGCCAAGTTGGATGTTTTTCCGGATTTCGTGCCCCCGGAAGTGACCATCCAGGCCGAAGCACCGGGGCTTTCCGCCGAGCAGGTGGAAACGTTGGTGACGCGTCCGCTGGAAAACCAGCTTAACGGCCTCGGACACGAGAAATCCCTGCGTTCAGAATCCATCCAGGGATTATCCGTCATCACCATTGTTTTTGAGGAAGGCACGCCCATCTTGCCTGCCCGCCAGTTGCTGGCCGAGAAAATGGTGGATATGGCCGGCCTCGTCCCGGCGGGGGTCAAGGCGCCCACCATGTCGCCGCTGACTTCCCCGACCATGGATTTGCTGAAGATCGGCCTTGTGAGCAAAAAGCTTTCGCCCATGGAACTGCGCACCTTTGCCACGTGGACGCTGCGTCCCCGGTTGCTCGCAGTGCCGGGTGTGGCGGATTGCAAGATTTTCGGTGGCGAGGTGCGTGAATGGCAGGTACAGGTGCACCCGGATCTGCTGGTGGCCCATCATGTCAGCCTCGATGACGTGCTGGCGGCGGCGCGGCTTTCCACGGGTGTGCTGGGCGCGGGCTTTGTGGAAAACGACAATCAGCGCCTCATCCTCCAGACGGAGAGCCCGGCGCCCTCCGCAGCCACCTTGGGCAATGTGGTCGTCACCACCAGCGCCAACGGCGTGCCGGTGCGGCTCAAGGATGTCGCCAGTGTGGAGGAGGGAGCCGCGCCCAAGTTCGGTGACGCGCTGATTAATGGTGAACCCGGCGTGCTGTTAACGATGACCAACCAGTACGGCTCCAATACCAAAGAAGTGACTGACGGGTTGGAGCAGGCGCTGGATGAAATGAAGCCCGTTTTTGCGCGGGAAGACATCACCCTCTTTGGTGGGCTGCACCGGCCGGCGACCTTTATTGAGTTTTCCCTGGCGAATATCCGCCATTCGCTCATCCTCGGCGCGGTCCTGGTGGCGGTGGTGTTGTTTCTTTTCCTCGGTCATTTTCGCACCGCGCTGATTTCGCTCACGGCCATTCCGTTGTCCCTGCTGGCGGCCATTCTCGTGATGAACCGCACCGGCATCAACCTGAACACCATCACACTCGGCGGCTTGGCCATCGCCATCGGCGCGGTGGTGGACGATGCGATCATTGATGTGGAGAACATCCTGCGCCGTTTGCGCGAGAACCAGCGTCTGTCCCAACCCCGCCCGGTGATGGATGTGGTGCTCGATGCCTCGCTGGAGGTGCGCAGCGCCGTTGTGTACGCCACGTTTGTGGTGGCGCTCGTGTTTGCGCCAGTGCTCACGCTCTCGGGTCTCTCGGGCAGCTTTTTCGCCCCGCTGGCATTGAGTTATATTCTCGCCGTCATGGCTTCGCTGGTCGTGGCGTTGACGGTCACGCCCGCGATGACTTATCTTTTCTTCGCCCATCACGTGGACATGACAGAGGCGCCCTGGGTGCAACGGGTTTTGCGGCGGATGTATGTGGCGGTGCTTGAACGCGTGGCCCGGCACCCCGTGGTGATTATTGGCGCGGCGTTGCTGTTATGCGTGCTCGCCGCTGCCCCTTTGCCATTCCTTGTGGGTGGCGAATTGTTGCCGGATTTCCGCGAGGGCCATTTTGTCATCGGCGTCAAAGCCGCGCCCGGCACCTCACTGCCGGAGATGATGCGCATCGGCCAAGAGATTTCCGCCGGCTTGAAAAAGATCCCTCAAGTAGCCACCAGCGAACAGCAGGCCGGCCGCGCCGAGCGCGGGGAGGACACCTGGGGCCCGAACCAATCCGAATTCCATGTCGAACTGAAGCATCCGCCAGAATACGGCCCGCTTTCCGCGGCGGACGAGGAGAAGGCGCTGGATCAAATCAACGAATTGCTGGCCAAAATTCCCGGCGTCAATTGTGAGGTGAAGACATTTCTCGGTGACCGCATTGGCGAAACAATCGGTGGCGAGACGCAGCCGGTGGTCATCAACCTCTATGGCGAAGACCTGGATGCGCTCGATCAGAAGGCCAATGAAATTGTTGCCACTTTGACGAAGCTTGGCTCGCCGGATGCCGCAGTCTCCGCGCCGCCGGGCCTGCCGGTCATTCATATCGCGTTGCGCGGCGAGCGGCTCACGGAGCTGGGGTTCCGCCCGCTCGAGGTGCTGCAGGCTGTGCAAAGCGCTTATGAAGGTGCGGTGGCGGCCCAGGTTTACGAGGCTGGCCAGGTTTCCGACGTGACGGTCATGCTCGACGCCGCCAGCCGCCGCAATCCGGCGGAGGTGGGTTCGCTGCTCTTACGCAGCCCAGGTGGTTTGCTGGTGCCGTTGCGCGAGCTGGCCGAAGTATCCCTCCAGAGCGGGCGCTATGACATCTTGCACAATGGCGCTCGTCGTTTGCAGACGGTTACTTGCTCGCCGCCGCCCGGCCAGGATGTGACGAGCTTTGTCGCCGCGGCCCAGGCGGCCATCGCCCGGCAGGTCACGCTGCCCAAAGGGGTTTATCTGGACTACGCTGGCGAGGCCCAAGCCGCCGCCGCCGCGCGCAACGAACTGCTCCTGCATGGCGGTATCGCCTTCATCGGCATCCTCATGCTGCTCTATACGGTGCTAGGTAATTGGCGCAATCTTTCACTCGTATTGATAAATCTGCCGTTTGCGCTGGTGGGCGGCGTCTTTGCCGCGTATGCAACCAGCGCACTGGCCAAGCCGGACGATACGGCGGGCTTTTTGCCTGGATTATACGCCATGCTTTCCCATGTGCAGGCGTTTCTTCACCTCGGGCGCGCGGGCCATTTGTCCATGGGCTCCTGGGTTGGGTTTGTCACCTTGTTCGGCATCACCACCCGCAATACCATCATGCTTTTGTCGCATTACGAGCATCTGGTCACTGACGAGCGGCAGCCGTGGAACCTCGCCACCGCGATTCGCGGCGCGGGCGAGCGCCTGAATCCGATTCTCATGACAGCATTGGTCACCGCTCTGGGCCTGTTGCCATTGGCGCTGGGCAGCGGGGAGTCCGGCCGCGAGATCGAAGGCCCGATGGCCGTTGTCATCCTCGGCGGTTTATTCACCTCGACGGCGCTCAACCTGTTGGTGATGCCGTCGTTGGCGGTCATTTGGTTTAAACCCCACGGCAGGCAATAGAGTCAGCCGTTGATGATTTTCCACGGAGTCAGCGGCGGCTTGTTGCGCTGCACTTCCACCAAGGTGGCGGGCCGGCCCGCAAATAGACTCACTAGCTTATGGCGCACACCTCCAGGAGCGGGTTGGCCCACCCGCCAAGCGAGGGCGGACGATGCGTCATAGGCTAATTGCCGCGAGGTGCGGAAAGTTTTGCCCCAGGCTTCATTCAGGCGTTTTTGAAGGCGCGACGCCCACGTCAATGTCGGTGGCGGGGTGGGCTTGAGATTTCTCCAGGTGTATTGCGATAGCGGCCGTTGCGGCCCGGTGCGGACGCGTTCCTCATTTGCCAGTAATTCAGCCCGCCATTCGCCTAACTTTTGCGGTTTGGTTGCTTCGCCACCGGCAAAGAATCCAGATTCAACGACTCTTGCCATTGTCATCGAGCCAGCTTGTGTAATGTCCACGGCATATCCATAGGCCTCGGCTAATCGCTGGCACGCTGGGGCATCGGCATGAAGCAGGCGCACCGCAGTCCGTGGTTCGTGGAGCGCGGCGGACTCGAGCGTGAGCAAGAGTTGTGGCAGCGGCTGGCTGCCATCCACCACGATGACTTCAGCAACCGCGGCTGCAGCATCCTTGGGCCGCAGCAGGAGAGGCGCTTGCTCGCGGTGGACCATGGTGCCTGTGCTTTCCCAATAAGGCAATAGCGCCAATCGCGCGCCCTCAAGATACGCTTGGTTCAGGGCGGCAAGGTCCACCAGCCCGCCATGCCGATGGTGGTGGGTGGTTTGCGTCTGGTTGAGAGGGACTGTCACCAAAATCGGCTCGCGCTGGCACAGGAAGAAAGAATCGGCTGCAAAGGGTGTGTGTTTGACGAGTTGGTGTTCTAAAAAACAAGGATTGGCATACTCGGTTTCGTTAAGAATGGGGAGTACATCCTCGCGGCGGTAAAGGTTGCCATCAAGCGACATGACCACCGACCAGTCGGAATTATTCGGCTCGTCTGCCCACCGCACACGCAGGGTGGCGGGGTCCAGGGTGCGGGCGGGACTGTGGGTTCGAAAGCAATAGGAGTAATTGACCCCGGGGTGCAGCCGCAGCGAAACCGTCGCACAGTCGCGGCCGGCTTGGGCAAACTGCTGTAAGATCGGCCCCAGGCGGAAAGGCCGCAGGAAAACTTGGTCATCAACGAGAAAGAGGTATGTCGTGGCCGCAGTATCCAGCGTCTGTCGCAATGCCATGCAGAATGAAGCACTCGCACTTTCGTCCACAAACTGAAACCCGGCATAGCTGCGCGCCAGGGATTCATAAGCGTCGCGGTAGGCGGGGCTGCTGCGGTAAAGAATGGCCACCTTGGCCGACTCCGGATCCTGCAGGGCAACGTGCAGCGAACGCAGCAGCAACTCGATTTGCGCCGGGCGGTCTTTGCTGAAAATGATGATTTGCGCGGTGGCGGCCATGGCTGGATGGTGAAAAGCTTAAGATGCCACCGGCAGAGAGACACCCATTAATTTACCGGCATTGGCCAATATGGCGATGGTGGGGGCGGGGAGTGAGCCTTTCAATGCCAGCACTTGCCGCACGAATTGGTCGGGAGTCACCATGGCTGGCGTGGCCCAGGCGTTGGCTGCCAGGGTCCGATAATCCTCCGGTGCCAGCAGGATACTCTGAAGGGTTTGGGCAATTTCTTCGGCTGTCCTGGTGTAGAGTGGGATGAAGTTATGGCCGGGTTCCAGCATCTCCGCCGAACCGGCTTGCGCGCCAATAAGGCTTACGCAACCCGCGCGCACAGCCTCGAGCGCCACCAAGCCAAAGGGTTCCTCAATCCGCAGTGGCAGCACCGCCACATGGCTGTGCGCCACTTCCTGTAGGACCGCGGCGGGCTCCAGATGTTTGACGATTTGCACCTCCGGCTGTTGAAGCCGCTGGATCAAGAGATGGTTGCCGCTGCCGATAAGTTGCAGTTGCGCGCGCCCCGGATGCTTTTTTGCAAGCAGGGCAAATCCTTCCGCCACGGCGTCCGTGCCTTTTTCTTTGCTGAGAGTGCCGAAGTGCACGATTTTCAAGCGTCCGGGCGGGGTGTAATCATGAAACGCGGGACAACTGGTGAATGGCTCGGGCCCATACGTTAGCATAACCTGGCTGGCGCCAAAGGCGCCGATCAGGCTGCTGTGCTCCGCACACACGCGGGAGCAAAACAGGGCAAAGCTCTGCTGCTTTAGTTCGCGCAAGGCGGCGAGCTCCGATGGTTTGGTGGCGAACTCGGTGAAGTCGGCGTCAAAGTGATCCTGGGTGTGAAAGAGTGTCGGCACACCGGATCCCAGGCAGGCAAGCATGATGCCCAGCGGGCCCAGCCGTCGGATATTGAAGGCCCAGATGAGGTCAGGTTGTTCAGTCTTAATCAGCCGGGCCAGCGCCAGGGTATGTTCCGCCACATTTCCCGTGAGGGCTTCGGCAATTTGTCTTGGAGTAAAGTCTGCAAGGGTGGTCGCCTGGGGCTCGGTGGATGGCGTGTACCAAGGCAGGGGACGGAAAGTGAAGTGCACACGGGCCTCCGGTGTTGCCTGCCACGCGCCCAGGTTGTGCCGGGACGTGGCGACGACTACCTGGTGCCCCAGCCGCAGGAGGGACTGGGCCACCACACCGGCGCTGGTCTCATAGCCGCCATGGGCATTGGGCGGAAATTTGTTGGAAACAATGAGTACTTTCATGCGACCGCCGGAGTTCAATCAACCCGCAGCTTGCGTAAGAATAAATTTTCCAAAAAACCCTTCGCAGACGCAAGTCCCATCCCCGGTGCTTTGCTTATCCCGTTGCGCGTTAAGCGGGTTTGTGGTCAAATCACCCCCCACGCACAGCCGCATTTTTTGATTACCGACCGTCCATGTCCCATCGCGGCCTTCCTTCAACCCAACAGTCATCGCCTGCGGCCCTGCCGAGGGCTGAAGGTGCGACAACGGGTGGTATTGTTTTGGACTTTACCTTGAGTTCCACCTTGCGCACGACCGCCACCGGCGTGGTGCGCACCGAGCGGCGACTTACGCGCTTTTTGCTCGATCGCAAAGATGATGGCATCCGCTTCGTTGTCTGGCACCGGCAGGGCTTTCGTCTGGTGCCGGAAGACAAGGTGGCCGAGTGGATTGCCGACCCGCCGGATGCGCCGCCCCGTGAGGAGACGGTGCCCGCTGGCTGGCGTCATCGCCTGCGCGAGGTTTGGCGGCGGCTGGACCGCGCAACGACACTCCATCTTTGGCGCGCGAGCCGGAAAATATACCGACGCTTTGTCCCGCCGCCCCCGCCCCCGTTTTCCTATCTGGACGAGCTGCCGGTTTATGCCTTTCAACCGGGAGATGTCTATGTGAATTGCGCGATGATTCTGAATGCGGAGCATTGCCGGGCCGTCGAAGCCGCCCGCGCCCAGGGCGTCAAGGTGGTCATTATAGGTTACGATATTATCGCCGTGCTGTTCCCGCAGTTTTACCCGTCGGATTTCGGGCGGTTGCTGGCCGGGGGTTTCAGGCAGATGGTGGGATTGGCGGATTTCATTCCCTGTATTTCGCGCTGCACGGAGCGTGATATCAACGCCTTTGCCCAACGTGAGGGGTGCCGCGTCGCCACTGGAGTATTGGAGCTGGGGTGCGACGGTGTGGCCACCGCCTTGCCCGATCCGGGTGCGCATCCCACGCTGGCGCGGCTCAAAGAGTTCGGGTTTGTCGCCATGGTGGGCACTTTTGAAGTGCGTAAGAACCACGGCTTAATCCTGAAAATCTGGGCCACGCTCAGCCGCGAGTCCGGGCTGGATTTGCCACCGCTGGTCATCGCCGGGATGCGGGGGTGGTGTGTGGATGGCATCATCGTTGATATGCAACGTCTGCCGATTTATGGTGAAAAGGTTTTTTGGCTGCCCGCCTTATCCGACCGCCAGGTGGCCTGGCTGTTCAAACACTGCGCCTTCTCCGTCTATCCGTCGCTTTATGAAGGTTGGGGGTTGCCGGTGGCCGAGGGCCTCAGCTTCAGTCGTCCGGTGCTTTGTTCCAACGGTTCCTCCCTGCCGGAAGTGGCCAAGGGCTTGGCCACATTGCTGGACCCCGGCGATGAAGCCGCCTGGACGGCCGCCATTCGCCGCGCCATTGCTGAATACGTGGGGCGGCCGGTCTCGATTAATTATCCCCGGCAAACCTGGGACCAGGCCGGACGGGAATTTTACGGCATGATCCAGCAGGTGCGTTCCGGTCGCCCCAGCGACTAATCCGGCCGCAATTCGTGGACGGTGTTGATGCTCTCGGAATTGACCGCCGCCATGTAGGCGTCCGTCACTGTGTTCACATCACCCTCCATAACGGTGCGGCCTTTTTCAATCCACACCGCGCGATTGCACATCCGGCGGACGGTGCCCGCATCGTGCGAGATGAGCACCACCGTGTGTTTGGAGGAGAATTTTTCCTGGATGGCGAGCTGGGATTTTTCGCCAAAGCGGGCATCGCCCACGCCGAGCACCTCGTCAATCAGCAGCACTTCAGGCTCCGTCTCCATGGCCACGGAGAAGCCCAGGCGCACGCCCATGCCCGAGGAATAGGTCGAGACAGGCATATCGAAAAATTCGCCCAATTCGGAAAAGTCTTTGATTTTCTCCAGGCGCGTGAGCATATGCTTGCGGCTCTTGCCCAGCAGCAGGCCGTTCAGCACCGCGTTTTCCCGCCCGCTCAACGAACCTTCAAAACCCACGCCGAGGGAGAGTAGTTGCACATGGAGTGGCCGTGAGTAAACAACCTCGCCGGCATCGGGCTCAAAGATCTTGGCGAGTATCTTCATCAGCGTGCTCTTGCCGCTGCCATTGCGCCCGATGATGCCCAGCTTTTCGCCTTCGCGCAGTTCGAAGGACACGTCATGCAGGGCCCAGATCTTGGTCTTGTGCCGCGCAAAGATGGATTTCTGGTAACGGTAGCACAAGGCCACGTTACGCAGGGCAATCAGGGGTGGGGGTAGGTCAGCCATTGACGCGTTTGAGGATTTTTCCGTCGATGAAGTGGCTCACCCACAGGCCCAGCCCGCACAAGGCCAGCCCGCAGGAGAGGGCATAGGCCAGGATGGCCACATTGGGCGCTTGGTGGTGCATGATGATGTTGCGGGTGGACTCAATCAGCCCGGCCATCGGATTGGCGTAGAAATACACCATGGCCGCGGGTGGCACGATTTCCGAAGAATAGAACACTCCGGAAAGAAACATCAACAGGCGGAAGATGGAGCTCGTCACCGTGGTAAGGTCGTTGAAGTAAACCACGCCCACCGCGAGGGGCATCGCCAAACCCACGATGAGCACCAACTGGATGCCAAGCACCAGCGGCAGCCAGAGGAATTGCACGTTGGGCGGATACCCCGACAGCGCGCAGAACACCAGCAGCACAAAAAAGACACAGAGGAACTTCCACGTGTTGGTGAAGATGCCCACCATGGGGAAAATGTATTTGGGCAGCGTGAAGTGCGTCATGATGTGCAGCTTGCTCTTGATGCCCATCATGCCCTGCATCACCGAGCTTTCAAACCACTGCCACAGGATCGTCCCCAACAGCAACAGCGCCACCTTGTCCCGGCCCGAGCTTTGGAAAATCAGCACATAAACCAGGTACATGATGGCCGTGGTGATGGCCGGTTCGAGCAGGAACCAGATATAGCCGAGAAAATTCTGTCGCGCCTCGGACTTCAGGCCCGCGATTGTGCGGTACCACACGATGTCGCGGTAGCGCGCCCATTGCTCGAATTGGAAGGCGAGCTTGCCGGTCTGCTCATTGGCCGTGGTGGACATGGTGGAGGGATGGATGCTTATGGGCGCGAGCCCGCGGAATCGGTTGGACGCCGGAAATGCGTGTGCATCAACGCCACTGCGCCGGCGATGTCGCCATGCCATTGCTCCAACTTGGCTAGGCGATCTTCCGCAAACGCCGGGGTCGGCCCGGCCGCCGGCCCCGCGAGTTTGAGCAGCTCCCGGCCAAAGCGCAGGCGTTCGCCCCACGACTGGATGTCCGGGTCCACTTGGTCCGCCAGAAACCCTTGGGCAATGCGGGCAGTGTCCATCTCGGCTTGATAAAACTCGCGGCGGTCGCCCAGGACAAAGGTGGTGCGCACCGCATCGAAGCGCCGCAGGTAGTTTAACCCCGTGCTCACCGAGCCGCGACTGATTTGCAACCGCTCGGCTATATCATCCAGCGACAGAGGCTGCTCCGAGGCGTAGATTAGCCCAAAAATCTGGCCCACTGATTTAGGTAGGCCCAAAAATTGCGCCACCTGCATAAAGAAATCAATCAAGGCCTGCTCCCAAGGAGAGAGCTGGGTAGAGGATATCGCTGATGGGGTATCGCTCAAAACAGAAGACTTTATTGAACAGCCATTTAGGAGTTATCTTAAATGCAGAAAAGCAAATCATTCATTTTTTTCTGAACGATTCAAGTATATAATCCACGTGCGATATTGCCGCGCATTTTAAGACAGGGCTTAAAATAACCCAAAGGTTTGAGCTCCCCTCTACTTCCAGCAACAAGTGCAAGGAAATAGCCTCTCCTGGGCTATACTGGCCTATTCCTGCCCCGCCACGAATTCCAGTTTCTTACCGTCGTCGGCGAGCTTGCGGTAGTAGCAGCCCAAACGCGGTTTGCCATCCCTGCCCTTGGTGTGACAGGAGCCTTTGCCAGCAAGCCGCACGCGGTAGAGGAGGCTGTTCTGTTCGCAGTTCACCCGCACCTCAATCAGCTCCAGGTAATCGCCCGAGGTCTTGCCCTTGATCCAGAGTTCATTGCGGCTGGTGCTCCAGAACGTGGCCTTGCGTTCGCGCAGCGCCGTTTCCAGGGCAAGTGCGTTGACATAGCCGACGATGAGCACTTCGCCGGTGTCATGCTCCTGCGCCACGGCTGGCACCAAGTCTTGCCCGCAGGCGGCGACTTTTTTCAATTTTGTGAAATCGAGCCGCAACTCCCGGCCTTCTTCGATGTCATGGTTCATGGCTCAACAATGGCGCAAGCACTCGACCGGATGAAGAATAAATTTCATATTTTCAGCGGAAAGTTTTGCATCCGGACCGGCGTCCGGCCATCATCGGCCATGGTTTTGCCCAAGAGAAACATCCTTATCGGCTGGGTCCGTTTGCTGGCCTGGCTGGTGCTCGTGCTCGCGCTTCCGCAGCTGGCGGTGGCCGCCGCCCCGGCCAACGATGGCGCGTTGGAGGTCCGCTATGACCCGACCGCCCGCCAGATTGGCGTCAGCATCGCTTCCTCTTCGCCCGAGCTCGAACGGCTGATGCGCCGGGCGTTTTCCATCCATGGCGCCTTCAACCCCAATGTGGCGGCTGACCATGTGGAGTACACCTTTCGCTTCGCCCCCGCGGGCGGCAATAGCGTGACAGCCACGGCGGAGACCAAGACTCCCGGGGCCTCTTTCCAAGTTCAGGCCACCGGGGTGACGCTCACCGAGGCGGCCTACCGCGCGGGCGACGCCATTGTGCAGCGCCTCACCCAGCGTCCGGGCTTTTTCGCGGGCAAGCTCGCCTTTGTCAGCCAGCGCACCCGCTACCGCGAATTATACTTTAGCGACATTCTAGGGCAGTCCGTGGTGCAGCTGACGCAGGATCGCTCCGTGTCGGCCAACCCGCGTTGGTCGCCGGATGGCTCCAAGCTGCTTTACACCGGCTATTACCGCTCCGGCTTTCCGGACATCATCCTTTACAATGTGGCCACGCGCTCGCGCTCCGTTTTTGCCGGCTACCAGGGCACCAACACCGGCGGCACCTTCAGCCCCGATGGCCGCAGCGTCGCCATGATTCTGTCGAGCAAGGAAGGCGGCACGGAATTGTATGTGGCCGATGCCGAGGGTAAAAATGTCCGCCGCCTCACGCACGACGCCGCGGGCAAGCTGGCCAGCAAGTCTTCGCCCACCTGGTCGCCCGACGGTGCGCGCATCATGCTTTCCTCCGACCCCCAGGGTTACCCGCTGCTCTACCAGATTCCGGCGGCGGGCGGCAGCCTGCAATTGGTGCAGAATAAGGTCTATGCCTACAGTGCCGAGGCCGCATGGAACCCGGTGGATGCGAATGTCATCGCCTTCATGCAGCAAATGGCCAACGGCACGATGCAGGTGCTCACTTTCGACTTCAAATCCGGCGTGGTCAGCGTGCTCGCGGATGGTTTCGAGCCATGCTGGACCAATGATGGCCGCCATATTATTTACACCAAGCACGTCAAGGGTATGGACCAGTTGTATATCGTGGACAGCGTGACCAAGAAGGACCAGCCGCTGACCAGCCTGGGTGCCTCCGACCCGGCGTTTGTCTATGCCCGCTAGGGTTTAGGCGCCCAGGAAGCTGTAGTCCAGTATGCTGTGGCTGATACAGCCGCGCTCAATGACGGTGGCGTCGGCATCCGGCGCGGGGTCGGGCGTTATCTCGTGCCGGTAGTGGAACTTGAAGCACGCCGGGCTTTCACGCGCGAAAAGGGCGCCAAGCTTTATATTGGCCGGGCGGGTCTGCACGATGGGCGTCACCGCAGTGGTGACCGTCGGGAAGTTGATGTTGTGCACCATCGGCGCGGGGTCGGGCGCGGCCTGCGCCAGGCGTTTGCGCACAAACTCCCCGGCATGGGTCGCTGCCGCCCGGAGCGATTCCTCCACCGCGCCGCCGACTTTGCCGTGGGCATGGCGCATCTCGGCCAGCCGCGCACGCGGCAGCTCCATGGAAAAGGCCAGGGCGGGCAGACCCCAGAAGGCGCCTTCCAGCGCCCCTGCCACCGTCCCGGAAGCCAGGATATGCGGCAAGCCGACATTGGTAGACAAGTTGATGCCGCTCACAACAGCCGCGGGCGGTTGCGGCAGCAAGTGAGTCAGCGCGATGTTGACGCAGTCGGTCGGCGTGCCATCGAGCGCCCAGGCCGGACAGTTCAGCCCGGAGAACTCCGCCATATGCACATCGCGGCGGCGGCTCAGGGCGCGGGAGATCCAGCTTTGCTCGCCCATCGGCGCGGCCACCCGTGTCTCAAAGCCCGCGCTTTGCAGGCCTTCGACGAGCACATGGAGAAAGTGCGAATCAATGCCGTCGTCATTTGTAACCAGGAGAATCGGCGGCGTCATGGCGGGAGAAGCAGGCTCAGGCCAGTTTCAATTCGCGCAGGGTGGCGTCGAGCAACTTGGCCGTGGCGGGCGCCACTTCGACAAGCGGCAGGCGCACCTCCGGCGAGGCGATAAGGCCCGCGCGGTGCAGCACGTACTTGATGGGCGCAGGGTTGGGCTCCGTGAAGATGTTCTTGAAGATCGGGTAGTACTGCAGGTGCAGCTTTTGCGCGCCTGCCAGGTCACCGGCCAGCGCCAGGCGAACCATCTTCACAATGGGCTTCACCGCAATGTTCGAGGCCACGCTGATGACGCCTTGTGCGCCACAGGCCATCATGGGCAGGGTCAGCGAATCGTCCCCCGAGAGGATGACAAACTTCGGGTCCAGGGCGCGCCGCATCTCGGTGACGCGGTCGGTCGTCGCGCCCGAGTCCTTGAGTGCGACGATGTGCGGGAACTCCCGGCGCAGGCGTTGGACAGTCGGAATGGCGATGTCGATGACGCAGCGGCCGGGAATGGAGTAAAGGACGATGGGCTTGGTGGTGAGCTTGGCAATGGCCGCAAAATGGCGGAAAAGCCCTTCCTGGTTTGGCTTGTTATAATACGGGGCCACAAGCAGCAGCGCCGGGGCGCCGGCGTCCAGCGCGCGGCGGGAGAGCTCCACTTGCTCACTGGTGCTGTTGGAGCCGGTGCCGGCCATCACCATCACGCGGCCGGCCGCCCGCTCCACGGTGAAGCGTACGACTTCAACGTGCTCGTCGTAGTCCAGCGTGGGTGATTCGCCCGTGGTGCCCACCGGGATGAGCCCCTGAATGCCCTGGGCGATTTGGTAGTCAATCAGCCGGCCCAGGCTGGCATAGTCCACCGCGCCGCCCTTCATGGGGGTGGCTATGGCTGTGTGCACGCCGCAAAATGGGGTTGTCTTCATGCAAGGGGCGCGAATACACTGGAAACGCGCGTGTAACGGTTGATGCTCGCGCAATTTGCCGTCCCGCTCAAGGCGATTTTTCTCCTTTTTCCGTCCGCCAACCCCACCTGCCGCCATGTCCGAAGCCATCGATATTTTCAACAGCCTGCTGCAACTGGCCGTCGAGAACAAGGCCAGCGACATCCACGTCAAATCGAACAAGCCCGCCTACCTGCGCATGCACGGGCATCTGGATGCCGTGGAGATGGAAGCCATCAACGACCAGCAGGTGCTTGCTTTTGTCAACGAGTCCGTGCCGCCGCAGTTTGCCGACGACTGGAAGAAAAACATGCAGGTGGACTATTGCTACAACGATCTGGAGGCCAAGGGGCTGGGCCGTTTTCGCGTCAACGCCTTCTTCCAGCGGGGCACGCCGAGCATTGTCTTCCGTCACATCAAGGACAAGCCCCCCACCTTCGAGCAGCTCAATTATGAGGCTGATGCGCTGAAGAAACTCTGCGAACTCAACGACGGCATCATTCTGGTGTGTGGCGCCACTGGCTCGGGCAAAAGCTCGACGCTTGCGGCGATGATCAACCACATCAACCAGAACTACGACCTGCACATCGTCACGCTCGAGGATCCGATTGAGTATATTTACAAGGATGTCAAAAGCCTCATCAACCAGCGCGAGATTGGCTTGGACGCGCCGTCCTTCTCCATGGGGCTGAAGGCCGTCCTGCGCCAGGATCCGGACGTCATTCTCGTCGGCGAAATGCGTGATGCCCATACTTTCGAGACGGCCATCCACGCTGCCGAGACGGGCCACCTGGTCTTTGGCACGCTCCACGCCGCCAATGCGCAGCAGGCCGTCCAGCGTCTCTTTGACTTTTTCCCGCCCGAGCAGCAAATCGGTATGCGCCGCACCATTGCCGGCTGCTTGAAGGCGACCATCACGCAAAAGCTGGTGGCCGCAATGGAAGGCGGCGGCCGCGTGCCCGTCGTCGAGCTCTTCATCGTGGATATGCTGGCGCGTACGACCATTCAAGAAGGCCAGTTCGACCGCATTCCCGCCGTTATTGAGGCGGGTGGCGACATCGGCTCCAAGTCCTTCAACAAGGACCTCTATAATCTCATCAAGGCCGGCAGAATCACCAAGGCCACGGGCCTCGAGGTTTCACCCAATCCGAAGGCGCTGGAAATGAACCTCAAGGGCATCTTCCTCTCCAGCGGTGGCATCGTCGGCTAGCCCGGCTTACGGCAGGGGCTTTAAGCCTTCCCAGCGCACGACCCACTTGCCGTCATCCGGAAACCCCGGAGCATTGCGCTGGGGCGCACCATCCCAGCCTGCAGCCATCATGGCCACGGCGGTCAACAACCCGCCATTGCCGGGCAGATAGAGTGGCAGCGAAGTGTCGCCAGTGCCTCCGCGCTGGAAATTGTGCCCATTGGGAAGATAGTGATTCTTGGGCGTTTCAATAAGCAGCGACTGGATGGCACGCTCACCATCGCCCAAGCGTGCGGCGGACATCGCAAGCATCGGGTAGTCCCACCCCCAGGTGCCCGGCCAGTCCCAATTCTGCCAAATCCAGTCAAACGTGCGCAGCATCGCCGCTTTATCCACATCCTTGCCAGGCAGGATGCCGTAGGCGGCGGTGACGGAGGGATGGTCGGTGCGGTACTTGGCGCTGGTGTAGGAATCGGGTGCGCTCTCGGCAAAAAGATATTTGCCGTCGGCCATGGGCAGGGGCGAGAGGTTCTTCAGCACCTTGTCCCATGTCTCACTGCGCGGCAGGCCCAGCCGGTCGCGCCAGACTTGCGCGGTTTCCAGGCCCCAACGCCAGTATTCCAGCTCGAAAGTGAGGTTGTAGGTCGTGGCTTTGTCAAATTGTTCTTGCGAGCCCTGCGTCGGCGGACCCAGCACATAGCGTTGGTTGGCCGCGTCCCACCAGGCAAACGACGCCATGAAATCAGCGGTGGCGAAGATGACGTCCTTGTACTTGTCGAGCGTGGCTTTGTCGGGATGATCGCGGTAGAGCAGCTCGGCGAGGTAGATCGGGTGCGGTTGCTGCCAGAGCAGGAAGGCGCCGACGGACGAGGGCGAATCCTGCCCGCTGGGCTCGGCCATCTTGGGCCAGCGCGCGCCTTCGTAGCCCTGGCGTTTCGCGTTCGCAAAGGCCGCGGGCAACGCGCGTTGGTAGAAGGTCATGCCTCCTTCCAGCATGGGCGCGCGACCCCAGAGGGCGAAATGGGCGTCGTGCCACCAATACATTTCCATGTGAAAACGCCCATACCAGCTGTTCATCGTCAACCCTGTTTCCGCGGGCGGGTTTTGTCCGGCGGATTGGATGGCGGTCAGGTATTCGGAAAGGACGATGCGGCGTTCCAGTTCCTTCCAGCGCGGGTCCTTGCTCAGCGAAAGGTCAATGGCGCCACCAGTGGACCAGTAATGGTTCCAGTAGGCCTTGGTGGCCGCGGCTGTTTCCGCAAATGGCGCAAGACGGCTGGGGGAGGGTGTCTCCGAATTTGATGATTTTGAGGAAGTCGCAAATGAAACGGCGAAAGTAAAGCTGTTCGCGTTCACGGCGGGCTGGAGAAGGAAGGTATGCGGCGCGGTTTCTTTCGCGGTGCTGCCGGGCGAGTCCACATCCACAGTATAGTGCGCATCGTCCATCAGCCGGGTGATGATCACCGGCGCCGGGTTGCCTGCGAAAGAGCCGGGTGTGGCGGGTCGAAATTCCGACTTATGCGCTGCGGGCTTGTTCCAGTCGGAGCCGGTCTTCGTGGGGCTGCCATAGGGGAAACGGAATTGCACTTGGAGCTGGCCGGTCTTGGCCAAGGGCGACTCCACCTGCACGGCAATCGTGTCCCCATTCGTCTGGCAGAGGGTTTGCACATCCACCGGCTGTCCGTCGAATTTGAAATGGCTTTTAAGCACGCCATTCCACAGGTCGAGTGTCTGGTTGATATCCGTGATGTCCGCGGGCTGGGCGGCGGTGCCATCCGCCTTGGTCAGCACAAAACCAATCTGGCCGAGATTGAACTTGTGCGGATTTTCGCGGAGATAGTTGGAAGCCGGGTCGCGGCTGTTCTGGTCGGCATAGCCCACCGCGCGGCCGTGGGTATCGTAGTTTTTGTAACCATACGTCGCCATCGAGAAGTTCTGCGGGTTGGGGAAGCTATGCCAACCCCAGTCCGCCATGGTGCAGAGTGGGATGTCATTCGGCCCGTTATAGGCATCCGGAAAAGTCTGCAGGCCCGTGACATCCGCCGTGAAACAAAACGCGCCATTGCCCACGGAAAATGGCGACTGCGGATCGAGTTTGGTCAGGGTGGGGTTGTGGCGGGTGATGAGCGCCTGGCGGTCTATCGGCGGTAGGGCATCAGCCGCGGAGGCCCACTGCGGGGCGAGCATCAAGCCGAGCGCAAGAAGAGCGGAACGGATTTTCATGGGGGTATTTATTTGACGGTGACATCCCACACTCTGGAAAAGCGCGAGTGGCCGGCGGGTCCCTCAATGTCGAGGACGACAATATAATTGCCGGGGTCTTTATAGGTATGCTGCGGGTTTTGTTCCGTCGAGCTGGCGCCATCGCCAAAATCCCAATGCCATGAGGTCACCTGGCCCGCGGATTGATCTTTGAAGGCTACGAGACGCTTGGCCATGTCCACCACCGTGTAGGTCCATTTGGCTTCGAACGGTTTGGCGAACTTCGCCTCGAGCGGCATGAGCTTGAATGCCCGCAGCCGCGCGGCGTCGCCATACATCATATGGCCGGCGAGCGTGGTACCGGCGGCGGAGGCTCCCGGTGTGCCGCGGGGTGCGAACACGCCGGGATCTGACGCCAGGTTCCAAAAGGCGTGCTGCTCGCTTTGCGGCCCACGATAGTCGATGACCGCCCAGCTGATGCCGACAGTTTTATTCTCCTCGAGTTGCGACACCTTTGATTTCTCCGGCCCTTCCGGCGAGGCCAGGTCAAAGGGGGTGACGTAAAATTCCAGTGTCAGCTTGCCGCCTTCGCCGGGCTTGAAGTTGTATTTGCAGGCGTGGTTGGCATACGGCAGCTCCTTGAGCCATTGCTGCGGGCCCCAGGCCATGCACCAGTCTTTGTTTAGCGCCGGGGTGAAGATATGATAGTTTTGCGCCGTGACCCCCTGCATGGCGAAATAAGCATCAAATTCCGGCACCGTCGCATCTGGACGCCAGCGGGCGATGAATTTTTTGTCATCGCGGTCGCCGTCCACCACCAACTCAAAAATATCGCTATGTAGCCCGGGCAGGGAAAAGTCCCAGTAATCCTTGTAGGCTTCGTAGAGGAAATAGAGCCGGTTTTCGCCCTTCACCCAGCCAACCTTGACCTTGATGTCGAGTTTCTTGGGGTCCGGCGCGGTGTTGGGCCGGGTATCCTCCACCATCTGGTCCATGCCGATGGCATAACTGTCGGGCACAATGTCCCAGTCCGCCGTCTCGCCGTCGATGCGCGGGATCTGATCGGCGGGGAACTGAAAGACCTTGTAGAACGGCGGGCGGTCAACCGCGCGGGCGGGGGTGGCGGGCAGGGCAGCCATGGCAATCAACAGGGGATATACAAAGCCAGGGCGCATGGAAATAGCGGAATATTAATTGTTCTTGGCCGGCTTCCAATCCGGTCCGTTTGTGCGGAAGGGGTAGGCGGGCAGGCCATCTTTGTTGACCAGGTTGGGTTGCGCGGTTTCCGTCCACCCCATGCGCGCGCTCGCCGGCTCTTTCACCTCATCACTGTGAAGCACCACAGTCTCGCCAGTGATGGTGGCCGTGGCGGGCTTGTAGTTGCCATCTGTCCCGGCGATTTCAAAAAGTACCGGGACCTGGCCATCGCGGGTGGACAATTTCCCGCCGGTATTGGTGAAGGTGACGACGAGGTTGCCGCCCGACGGGGTTGCCTTGTCAAATAGCGGGCCTTGCCAGGCCGGTGCTGTCTGGCCGTAAACTTTGGTCAGCGCGAGGTTGGCCAGCCGCTGGCCGACGGTACGCTTGCCACTGGGGTGGATGTTGGTGAAGTGCGAGTCGAGGTCCGTGGTGGGCACGAGTTCGACATGGGGCAAGCGCGTGGCAAGCCATTGCGCCTCCCAGAGCTTCGGAAGCTCATCCGGCCCGTGCGGCAGCGGTGTCACCTTGTCCACCAGCATATCCTTGCGCGCGGTATATTTGAACGGCGCAATCTGGATTTGATAGAAAGGCAGGCTTTGGTCGTGCCACAATCCGCGCCAGTATTCGACGAGTGCCTGCATTTTGTCCGCATAGCGCACGCCGTCGTTCGAGGCGATGATGTTGGACTCCCCCTGGTACCACAGCATCCCGCGCAGGGTAAACGGCGCGAGCCCGCGAATCATGCTGTTGAAGTAGTCCCCGGCCGGCCGGCCGTCGATCACCAGCCGCCCGGCTACAGCGGATTCTTTGGCGAAGGCCGGCTGTTTCTGGAATGCTTCCGAGGGTACCCATTGCTCCAGCCGCGAGCCGCCCCAGTAGGAGCCCACGATGCCCACCGGCACGTTCAGCGCGCGTTGCAGGTTGCGGGCGAAGAAAAATCCGATCGCGGAAAATTTGTTTAGCGCATCCCCGGCGCAATCCACCCACCCGTCCGAGGTGATTTCCGGCGTGCGGGTTTGCTTCTCCACGCGGAAAAGGCGGATCTGCGGATAGGTTTCGGTCTTCAACTCCTCCACTAATTGGGCGTCGTTGGCGGTGGCGGGGCCGGCGCCGGCACTCGTGATGCCGACGGGGTATTCCATGTTCGACTGTCCACCGCAAAACCACACTTCACCAACCAGGATGTTTTTCAGCTTCACCTCGCCATTGCTTTCCGGCTTGGCGGCATTGGTGGCGGTAACCATCAATTCCTGCGGTGTGGCCGAGGCTTTGAGCGGATCCAGCAGCACCTGCCATTGGCCTTCTGCATCCGGCTGGGTATGTTTTTCCTGTCCGGCGAATTTGACGGTCACGGCATCGCCCGCCGCCGCCGTGCCCCAGATGGCCACCGGGCGCTCGCGCTGCAACACCATGTTATCACCGAGAATTTTCGGCAGGGTGACATTGGCGCGGGCCGACGCCACCACGAATAGCAGCGCCAGGGGCGCTGCGGCAAAAAACCGGCATGAATTCATAGAAGGGGTTAGCTGCCAGGTGGCTTGTCCATCTCGGCGCTCCGCTTGGGCGTGGGGACAACCTTGAAGTCCTCCAACTTGTCCGGCTTGGCGGGGTCAAAGCTGAAACCATCCACGATGTGCTTGGCCAGGTCGAGTTTGGCCTGCTGGATGCCGACGAGTACGCATTTGGCGAGTTCATAGCTGCCAAAGTCACTGTGGTGGGTGCCGTCGTGGGACGTCGCGCCAGTTTGCGCAAAGAGCACCTGCGAGCCTTCGGGGCCAAAGGCCTCGTACAAGGTCTTGCTCATGCCATTCAGCTCCACGCAGGCCACGCTGTTGTTCTTGGCCATTTCCCAGGCGGCGTAGGGATAGCCGTTCAGACTGTTGGTCACCGTGGTGCCCGAGAAGGTGTGGCGGTTCATCGGCGTGACGATGATCAGGGTGCCACCTGTCTTCTTCGTGCCGTCCACCACGCGCTGGATCGCGCTGCGGTAGCTTTCGACGGTGCCAGGGGCCTTCATGTCGTTGTGGCCAAATTGCACGATAAGGTAGTCCGTCGGCTTCATCAGGCTCCACACCTTGTCGAAGCGGTGGCGACCCAGGGAGTCCGCAAAGGTCTCGCCGGATTCCCCGTGATTGGCGACGGCGATGTCGGCCTTGAAGAAATTGGTGATAGACTGGCCCCAGCTGTTGAAAGGCTCGACCATCTGGTCACACGAGGTCGAGTCGCCAACGATGTACACGGTCGGCACGTCCACCTTTTCGATCTGCAGGTTGCTGATGCTCGGATGGTCGCCGATGAATTCGAGGGTCAGGCCCTTGTCCCAGTCCTTTGCCTCATCCATGGTTTCGCGGGTGGCTTTCAGGTTCACGACACCGCCGTTGTACGTGGGGCGGCGTGTGTTCACGATGAAGCTCTTGGTCACGTATTCGCCGGCCTTCGTCTTGATGTTTTCCAACATCAGGCGGCGCAGTTCAGCCTTCACGCTCACATCCGTGGCGGTGTTCGGGTTGCCGAGGGTGACGGTCACCTTGTAGTTGCCTTCGGGCAGCGCGGTGGAGAAGTAGAACTGCTTGTCGTTGGTGGCGACGCTTACGGGTGTCTGGCCGGCTTCCGCCTTATTGAGGATGCTGATGGCGGGTCCGGGCTCAAAGCCATAGCCCACGGTATCACTATAGATAGTCGTGGGTGCGACCTTGGTGTAACCGGCGGGTGCGTCACCCGTGCCGAAGTAGAATTTATAGGAGGAGGTCTGCGAATCGGCCTGGATGCCGCCGATTTGCTGTACGGCCGGGGTGCGCGCGGGCCGGGCGGCACCGGAATCAGCCGGAGCGCCAGCCGCGGGGGCTGGGGCATTTTGCGCGGCGAGTACGGAGCAGGCGCCAGCCGCGAGGGCGGCGGCCAGCGTGGCGCGAAGATGCGGAAGATTTTTCATGGATGTCAGAGGGCTGGGAGTTGAGTGATTAAGATTAGTTCGCCGCTGTCACCGTGGTGGTGGATGGCACTACGGTGGTGGCGGTGGCCGCGGCCGGCAGGGATTGCTCCGTGAGGGAGTCGATGTGCGTGTCGGCCATGCCCGCGGTGCTCTGCGTGCTGAAGTTTTTCACGTTCCATGCCATGAAGATCGGCACGCCCGGCTCACGCTGGGTGGTGAAGTGCTCAAAGGCGATGTTGGATACATCGTCCAGAACCACCGGCGGGCGGAAGTCCGGCGCAGTGTAGCCCAGCTCCACATGGTCAACTTGCAGCCCTTTGACATGGCGGGCAAACAGGCCATACGCCGGCATGGTGCCCAAACGGCCGGGCTCGGGGTAGAATTGCGATTCGTCTTCCGGCGGATTGATCTGCGCCAGGTCCTTGGCCCCGCTGCCTTGGTAGAGAATGCGGATATTGCTCAGGCGCACGTCCTCCACCGGGTGCCCTTCGCTGCCGGCAATGATGATCGAGGAGGTGTTGACCGCGTTGGAAACGACGATGTTACTGATGTTCACGCGGCGGATGACGCCGACCGTCGTGGTTTCCGCGGGCCCGCGCAGGCGCCGGCCCAGGCGGATGTAGATGGGCGCGTTCACAATGTCGCGCATGGCGATGTTGTTCACGGTCACGTCTTCAATCACGGCGCCGTCCACCGATTCGATGGCCAGCCCGCGGCAGTTGATGAACACGCAGTTGGAAATGCTGATGTTGCGGTAGCCGCCATTGGACTCCGTGCCGAACTTGATGCGGCCGGTGCCTTCGCCGCCGCCGTCACTCCGGCCCGAGTAGGGCTTGTAGGTGCCGTCCAGCAGGGTGCCGCACACATAGCCGCTCACCTGGCAGTTGGTGATGGTCACATTGTCCGTCGAGCGCGCATAGCCCAGCGCAAACGAGCTTTTCAGGCAGATGCCATCGTCCTGCGGCGAATTGACAAAGCAGTCCGAGATGCGGACGTTTTTGCAGCAGTCGATGTCAAAGCCGTCGCGGTTGGTGTCGATCTTCAGGTTGCTGATGGTCAGGTTGTCCACCCCGGTCGCCAGCAGGCAGAACCAGCCGCCTTGATAAACAGTGAAGTCCTTGAGGATGACATTGCGGCAATTTTTCAGCGAAATGGCCTTGTTGCCGCCGCCAAAGTTGGTCGGTCCGTCACCGCGGGAGAGGCCGCGGCCGTAAATCATGCCGGGCCCGAGGATGTTGACGTTGCTCAGGTTCTCGCCCCAAATGAGGCTGTTCTGCCAGAAGCTGTGGCCGAAGTCCTGATATTGCGCGATGATTGGCGCCGGGCCCACCTTGTCGATGGGCGCGGGGGTGGCGCCTTCCCCGGCGTTGGCTGGGCGGTTCCAGTTGCGCAGCGGGTACCACTGGTTTTTTTCGATCAAGTCGTACATTTTCGCGCCGGCTGGCACCTGGCTGAGGAACGCCTCACGGGCGCCTTCGGGCGCCGGCGCGGGGAAGTCCGCCCCGACCGAGGGTTGGCCGGGTGCGGTGGTAGCGGTGGCAGGCTGGGCAGCGGCTGGCACCGTGGGAGCGCCGGCCAAGGCTTGCGCTGTCGGAGGAGTGTTGGCGCCCGTGCTGGCCACCGAGGTGGTGTTCACCGTTGCGCCGCCGCGGGTTTGCGCTGCGGGCGCGCCAAAGCCGCCGCGGCCGGTGCCGGCACCGCGTCCACCGGGTGCTCCGCCGCCGCCATTCGCGCCCCCGCGTCCCCCGCGGGGTTGCAGTGCTGTGATGGCCGCCGGCGTTTCCGCGGCGACAATCCACGAGCCTTGGTCAAGGTACAGCGTGATGTTCGTTTTCAGGTGGATGGAGTAGCAAAGATAATAGCCGGCCGGGAAATAGACTGTGCCGCCGCCGTTGGCTGCGGCTGCGTCGATCGCGCGGTTCACAGCGTCGGAATCGACGGTCAGGCCGTCGCCCACCGCGCCGAAGTCGCGGATGTTATAATTGATCGTGCCGGCGGGCAGGTGCGGGTTGAGCACCGGGGCCACGCGTTGCTGCGTGCTGGGCACCAACGTCACGCCGGGGGGCAGCGCGGGAGCGGCACCGGCATCAGCAGCGGCGGCGGATTGCAGGAGATTGGTGCTCAACGTCGCCAAAGCGGCGGCACCGAGGGCAAAGCAGACGGTCGAATACTTCATAGGGGCAGGGGGAGGGGGTAGGGGAAGCGCATTCTACGCCCTCACTGCCCCTGGGCAAGGACGCAATTTGCGCAAAGCGTTACGAATCCCCCTTGGCTGCGCAATGGCTCCCTCGGGATTCGCTTGCTTTGCTTAATAACGGATATTCGCGCTTCTATTATTTACTGGGCAAGGCGAAGGGGTCCCCGCGAGCTGGCGGCGGTGCTTTGGCGGAGGGTGGCAGTGTGCCGGCCAGATAGGGCGTGAGCGCAATCGTGGTGTTATTAATGCCCAGTCTCGTCTCAGAGCCTGGCACGGTGGCAACTTGCGTGGTCATAACCGCGCCTTTTTGGCTGGTTATTTCCATGTGCAGTGCTAGCTGCGGTCCATTGCTGCCTTCGATGACGCTGGGTGTGATGACGCATTTTTCGCCAGTGATGAGCGTGCGGGTGATTTTAAGGCCATCCGTGATTTCCAACTCCCCGAAATCGGTGAGGGGTAATGGGTCTCCCGGGGGTGTGGGAGGCATCCCTGGGTCGGCCAGTCCGCCACCCGCTTGCGCGGCGGCAACCTTCGGCGATTCGACTGCGGCGGAATTTCCGGCTTCGGAGCGGGCCGGATTTGCTGTTTTCGCTGGTAGCTTAGGAGTGGTCTGTGCGGCATCCGCCGGAGGATTTCCGTGCGTGCGCATCTCTGCGAATTTCATCACGCCCAGCAGTAAAATCACCAACCCGGCAACGAGAATGCAGCGTCGGATGGTCATAATGACGAATTTATAAGACTCCCCTTCATG
>JBEHYY010000003.1:0-152429 GCA_048497935.1 Verrucomicrobiota bacterium | reverse complement strand
GGTGGCCGCCCGGCCAGCCTGGCCGTGCGGTGCACAATGGGCCGCACACTTGCGCGCCCGCCGAGGTGGAACATCTCCACCAGCCGCACGCCGACAAAACCGGAGGCGCCTAATACGGCAACAGTTTTCATGGGCGAGCCTGTTCTGCCGGGGACAACCACGGCTGCGGCAACGGTTGGGCCTCGCGGTGGGCTGTCTCCAGCCAGTGCAGGCTGGGCAAAACATCTGCGGCGGGTGCCAGCAGGGGATTCTTCCCCTCCATCGCGCCGAGGATATTTTCAAACTGGCGCACAAATGCCGCCGCCCAGCTGGAGACAGCTCGCGGGCCGGCGTCCTGCGCCGTGGTTTGGGCCGTGGCTTGCAGCCACCACTGGCCTTGGCGGGGGCGGAAATTCACTGGGCCGTCTGGCGAGCCATTCCACCGGCATTCTCCGCGAGTCGTCAGGATGTGCCAGCCTGCCGGCAGCTGTGCGGTATCCCAGCTCAAGCGCACCCGCGCTGTTTGACCCGCGGTCCACCGCGCGGTGAGCACGCAATTGGTGTTGGTGCCGCCCGCGGTGTCGTTCCACGATTCTGTGTCAGCTGGCGCGCCCAGCCAATGGCACAGCAAATCAAGCACATGGCTGCCAAGGTCAAAGAGCACGCCGCCATTGCGCGGGTCAAAAAATTTGGGCGAAGCCGCATTCCAGCCAAAGCGCCCGCCTTCCACCACGTCGATATGCTGCCAGTCGCCCCAGGTGCCTGCGGCCAGGTTTTCCCGTAGCGCCTGCGCGGGCAGGTAAAAACGTCGCATCATTCCGGCGGCCAGCAATCGGCGGGTTTCCTTGGCAGTGGCTACCATCGTTTCTGCCTCTGTGGCCGAAACGGCCAGCGGTTTTTCACACAGCACATGTCGGCCGGTCTTCAGTAAGGCGCAGGTTTGGGCCGCGTGTAGGCCCGGCGGCGTGGCGATGACGGCCAGCGCATCCGCAGCGGGCGGCAAATCTTCCAGCCGTGCCACTGCTTGCGCATGCGGAAATGTCCGGGCCACCTGGGCCCGGCGCTCAGCCGAGGGATCCACCAGGCCTGTCACGCGGACCGTGCCGGCGCGCTCCAAATGCGCCAGCACCGGGGCGTAAACCTGTTCGGCCAGCGCGCCACAGCCAATCAATTCGATGGCTCGGGTATTCATGGGTTCGCTGAAATCCGCGGGTTGCTTTTCCCGCGCGCCAGAAGGGTGTCCACCGAGGTTGCCACCATGGCGGGGGTGATGGCTGCCATGCAGGCCAGTTCATGCGGGCATTCGGAGCCGGGATGCCCCGTCAGCCAGCAACCGCTGCAAGGCAGTTCCGCATAAAGATTGGTGTTTTCTGCATAGCCCGCGTTGGCCGGAGTATGCGAACCGCCAAAAATAATCACACCGGGAACATCCAGGCCATTGGCGGCGTGCATGAGGAACGTCACCGGGCCGACAAAAAGATCACATTCCCCCAGTATGGCCATCGACTCACGTTTGTTCAGTTGTCCCGCGAAACTCCTGGCGGGAGCCAATGCCGGTTCCCGCGCATCGCCCAGCTGCACCAGCGACCCGCGTTGGGCCAGCAGCGGCATCAGGGCGCGCCATTGCGTCACGGGCCAGTTTTTCACCGGCTGGGCGCTGAGCGTGCTGATGGCGATGATCGGGCGCGGAAGGCCGGCCAGTTTTTCCTTGGCCGCCGCCCGTTCCGCTTCGGAGAGGTACACCCGGCCACGGTATTGCCCTTCGATCAGGCCGAGCGTGGCAAAGGTCGGCGCCAGCAGGTTGGTTTGGGTGTCCCGTCGCGTTTGCAAATCATAGTACCAAAAATCGAGGCCGAAGATCCCCGGCGCGGCATTCAGCGAATCCAGGTTTGGATCATGCTGCACCAAGTCGGGGTTTTTGGTGACAAAATTCACCCGCAGGCACGGCCAGCGTGTTTTAATCTGCCGGGCCACGGTGGCGGCCAGCAGGGTGTCGCCGGGTGCGCCATACAAATCGCGCACCGTAAAGCCCGCTCCCCAGCGGTTCAGCCAGTCCATATGCCGGTGGCCCCAGCGTTCGCAACGTTTGCGCAGGCTGTAGGCCAGCAAGGCGCCCCGGTTGTGCGCCCGGGGCCCCGGCCGCAGCCAGATGGGCCGCGCCATGGGCAAAATGTTTTTTTCAGCCACCGGTTCGGAGTTTGAATTTAATCTTTGCGCCGGTAAAGCAGCGTGCCGCTGGTCAGCCGCCCGCCGCCTGTTTCAAAGGAGCGCACCGGGCGCAGCAACACCGGCTCGCCAAAACCTAGCCCGCTCGCGGCTCGCTTCAGGCGGGCTTCCGCAGCCGGGGCGTCCTCCCCCCAGCCGTGCCACTCTACCGCGATTTGGCGGGTCTGGCGCAGTAGGTCGCCCATCGTTTCAAACAGCGTGTATTCCGCCCCTTCAATATCCACTTTGATCAAGTCGTACGGTGGGGCTAGCCGCGCGGTGATGTCGTTCACGCGCAATCGCGGCACGCTCACCAAATGCTCGGCATCCACCGGCAGGTCACCGGGATGCAGCGAGCCCATGCCGGGGCGTTGCGCGAAGTCCACCCGGTCGCCTTTCTCTGGGCGGGCCACGGCGGCGTTGAGCAGTTGGAAGGTGCGCAGGGAGGAGTTGAATTTCTGTAATTCGCTGAACCAGGTTTGCGCGCGCGGATCGGCATCGATGAGCAAAGCCTCTCCCGCGCCTTCAATTCCGCGCCGGGCCCGCTCCCACGCCACCCATAGGGAGAAAAAACCGCGGTGTGCGCCGAAATCGAGCCACCGCTGGGGCAGCGGCTGGTCCCGCAATAGGTCGCCATATTCATCGCCCAAAAACGTTTCTGAAAACGCCTCCACCGCGTCGGGGTGGTCCAGCGGGGCGGACAAATTCCAACCCAGTGGCATGCGGAAATGCAGGTCCTCAAAATGATCATGCGCAATGGCAAACGCCAGCCGGCGGCGCAGACCGGGGACTTGCAGGAGCGCGCGCACGGGCAGGCTGGCGGCAGGGCGGGGTTTATTCATAAGGGGAATTATTTTTTCGCCAAATCAGCGGCCATGGTTTCCGCCACGGCGCGGACATTCACCGCCCAGTTGCCGGTCGTCTCAAACCGGTGGCGGGCGGCGTGGGCCAGCGTCTCATAACGGGGTCGGTCCCGCAGGAGGATGTTCAGCCAGACGGAAGCTTCCTCCACAAACTTTTGCCGGGGCCAAAGCATACCCGTCCTGCCCGTGTCCACGGTGGACGCCAGCCCGCCAACTTCCGTGGCCAGCACGGGCAGCCCGTACGCCGTGGCTTCATGACACGCGATGGGCGTGCAGTCCGCCGTGGTGGGCAGCAAAAGAAAGGCGGATTCGGACAAGTATTTTTTCAAACGCCGGGCTTCCTCCGATTCGTTTTTATCAAGCCGGCCCACCCAATCCACCCAAGGCTCCTCGGGCACGGAGGCTGGACGGTCTCCCAAGCCGATGACCGCAAGCTTGGCCGGACAGCCGAGGCTGCGCAGTTGCTTCACGGTTTGCACGGCGGCATCCCCGCCTTTGCGCACCCATTCGGTGGTGAGAAAGAGCAGGGTGGGCTCGGCCAGGTTGCGCGTGGTGATCGCCTGGGTCACCTCCAGACCCGTGGGTGGCTCCGCCAGGTTTGCGCCAAAGGATTGCACGGCAATGCGGTTGGCCGCATCGGGAAAATCCGCACGCGATTCGTTTGCCGCCCAGGTGCTGCTCAACCAGATTTTTTGCGTTCGTTGCAATACCTTATCCTCAATCTGCTGCAGGACCCGCGCATCCCTTGGACTGTAATAATCCTGAAAATAGGCATAGCAGCGGCGCACGGTCGGGTACAACGCATCCATCCACACATAGAGCGGCCAGGTTGCGGAGACGGCCACCGCCGCCTCGGGAAAACCCGCGCACAAAACAGCCTCGGGCCCGCATGCGCGGATTTTTTCATTCAGCTGTTGGGAGCGCGTGCGCAAGACCCACTTGTCGGCTTCGGGGTGATGAGGTTGGCCCGAGAATTTCAAGGACCACAGGTTCTTATATTGCGCCCAGCTGCGGGCCCAGCCGGCTGGTTCTGCGTGTAAGGGGGTCACTTCGTGGCCTTGGCGGCGCAATTCCTGCAAAATGTGCCAGGCGATACCCGAAAAATGCCGGGGATCATCGGGCGGCCCGTGGCTGATGAGGGCAATCTTCACGGGCGTGATGCCGCGGCCAGCGATGTGACCACTTTCTGCGCGACGGCTTCCCATGTCCAGGCGGCGATGCGTTCACGCAGTGCCGGGGAAAACTCGGGGAAGCGCAGCCGTCCAGCCAGATACTCCGCCAGCGCTTCGGCCAGCGCGTGTTCATCCCCGATGGGTACCCAGCGGACTTGCTCGGCGGCGTCATAAAACACCACTTGCTCCTCCATGGAGGGCACGCGCGCGGCGAGGATGGGCTTGTTCCGGCGCAGGGCTTCGCTCAATGGCAGCCCGAAGCCTTCGAAGCGGGTGGGCAGCACAATGAGGTTGGCGGTTTGAAAAAGTTGTTCCACCACCGGCCAGGGTTGCGGCCCCAGCAGCGTCACGTGTCCCGCCAGCGTTTCACGGTACTTGCGGCAGGCCAGCCGCACATCATCCGTGTCACGCTCGGGGGAAGCCTGGTCATCGAACATCCGGTTGGTGCCATGGCCGCTGAAGTAGCAGTGGAAGCGGATATTGGCGCCGGCTAGTTTAGCCAATGCCGCCAGCAGCACGTCATGCCCTTTGTGCCAGGTCGTGCGGGCGGGGTAGAAAAGCACCGGCTCCGGCCGCGCAAAGGGGTTGGCGCCGGGCGGCGGACTTTGCACCGGCGGCGAGGTGAGCAGCACGACCTCCAGGCGCGATGCCGCCGAGGGATCCACCTCCAGCAAATCCGCCCGTGTTTGCGTGGAGTCGCAAAAAATATGCACGGCGTTTTTCAGCCAGCTGCGGATGGATGCCTCCACTGCCGGCGACCCGCGGGTGAAAAAACTTAGGTCATGCACCACGCCCGCCGTGGGCAGCCCCAGGTGGGGGAACGATTGGTGGTTCACGCAAATCTCCAGGGCGTGGGTCAACCGTTGCTGGCGGCAAATATGGCGCAAGTGGGAGTGCGACAGCCATTGTTGCGCTTGGGAACGCCAGGGAAAAACCGCGGCGGGCAACCGGCGCAACCCGGCCCAGATTAACCCGCGCCAGGAACGCGTGGGTGGGTGCAGATCCACAACCTCCAATCCCAGCACATGGTAATCCCGCATGACCCTCCGGCTCCGCTCCACCGAGCACGCCCAGACGACTTTTTCCGCCTGCGTCAGCACGGCTGGCAGGAAGGAGCGCCGGTAGGTGTCAACCCCGCCGATCACTTCCGGCGCTTCATCAAGAATCAAAAGTCGCATGGGTAAGGCGCGGGCTAGACGACGTCCGTCGGCGGCCAGGACTCTTTCGGCAGCGATTCAATCACTTTTAGCGCGCGTGCCTTTCCTTGCTCTTGAGCCTCGCGCAGCTTGCGTTCCAGCGGCGGCAGATGCCGCTTTTCCCAAAGGGCGAGCCAGCGCCGGGTGCGCGATGCGGGTGACGGCTTCCAGGGTAGGCCGTGGATAAAATGCAGCAACGTTTCGCCATAGGCTGTCGCCTCGGCCAAGCGGATCAGGTAGGCTGGCTCCACGCGTCCAGCGGTCATCAGGTGATCCAGCTTCAGGCTGGGGAATTTTCCCGTGCCCAAGCCCAATTTGCGGCTCGTGGACGACAAGTCGCGATCCCCGGAGCCCATCAGGTCGCCTCCCCGGCGGTCGAGGCTCGCGCGGAGCGGGTCGCTGGCCACCAGCTGCGCATACTGCTGGGCCACGCTGGCGCGAATTACCAAGCCAGCGCCGCTTGGCAAAGTGAACACCTCGCCCCCCGCCAGCCCCAGATTGGACCAGCGCACAGTTTGAAATTCGCCCACTGTCAACAGCCAGGTCCAGTGGCGGGCATCTCCCTCCGGCTGTTTTTCATAAACGGGCCGGATGCTCGCGCCAAACGCGCCCAAGAAGGGATGCGCCTGCGCCAACCGCACGGCTTCGGCCAGAAAGTCGGGTGCCAGCACATTGTCATCGTCAACAAAGACGAGCAGGGGCGATTGTGCTTCACGGATGCCGCGCAGACGGGCCGGAGTGAGTCCCAATGTGGGCTCCGTCACCACGCGCCCATGGCGGTGCCAGCCCAAATCCACCCACGAAGCAACCGGTGTGGCGCTCGCATTGTCGATTATTATCAGTTCCCAATCCGCCGTCGGCAGGGTTTGCTCGCGCAGCGCCGCCAGCGTTTGCTCCAGGAAGTCCCGGCGCGGGTTATGGGTGCAGAGGAGGACCGTGATATGCATGGTGGAACTCCTAGTTCGATTCGTACAAATCGTAGAACTGCGTGGACCCCGCCGGATGGTAGGCGCGTTTGAAGTCGCCGACAAAATGCTCGTCGAACAAAGGCTTCAGCTTCAGGTAGTCGCCGCGCACCACGGGGGTGTAGTAGTTCGAGACGGTGAAGGGCTCGTTGCCTTTGGGAATCAGCCACATTATTTTTTTGCCGGGTTGCTCATGGTTGAGCGCCGTGGCCAGGCGGTTAAGGTCCGGGGCATAGTTGCCGATGGCGGCAAACTCCATCAACGGCCCCGGCTCAATGCCGTCAGGCATCCCGGCAAAGACCAGCCGGGTGCGAAAGAAGGTGTAGATATAATCCTTGTCACCGCCCACGCCCATCAGCACCACATGGCTGGGTGTGTATTTCGCCAGTACCGCGTCAAGATCGGCATTGATGCTGTCGCCCCATGCGGCGCTGGCCTTGAACCACGCCGTGTCTTGGTAGCTGCGCGTCATCCCGACGGCGAAGCACGCCCCCAGCCACGACAGCAGCGCAGCCTGGGTGCCCAGCACCACCAGCGAAGTGCTGCCAAACCAGCGCCGGACCAGTGGCGCCAGTTCCCCAGCCAAAAGCAGCAGAATGACAATAAACGGCAGCAGGTGGTGGCGGCCCGCGCCAAATTTCGAGGCAAAGGGCAGCAGCAGGATGAACGCGGTGAGGATCAAGCCGAGGAAGGGCCGCAGGGTTTTCAGTTTTTGCCCGGTGGCCTCCGGGTTTTGCACGTAGGCCAGCCCCGCCACTGCGGCAATCGGCAGCCCCAGCAGGAAAAACCACTCCATGCTTTCCAGGAAACGGAAGGGGTCCATGCCATGCCCGCTGGCGGTGCGCAGCGTCCACCAGTAATTTTGCAGGGAGATGTTCGGGAACAACACAAATGGCAGCGCCACCGTCACTGCGGCGATGGCCATGGCTTTCAGCAGGCTGGGCCAACGGTGGCCGGCCTGCCAGGCGGACCACAACAGGGGAAAGAAATAAATGGGCGCGTGGATTTTAAAATTAAAGCAGATGCCCGCCATGATGCCGAAGACGTAGGGCGCGGCCTTCGCGGGTGACTGCGCCGCCCAGCAGCCGATGATGAGGAAAAACGTGATATAGGCATCCGCGCGCACCAGGCTCTCCACTGGGTCCAGCGCCATCAAAAGCGCCGCAAAGAGCCCGGTGGCGGTCAGCGCATAGCCGGTGTTTGTCTGTCGGCGCAGCAGCAGGAATAACAGGACGAAAGCCCCGGCCAGCGCCAATTCACCACTGAGTTTCGCCGCGAAAATCCCCGGCCCCAGTATTTTTTCAAAGGTGCCGGTGATGATGTACAGCCAGGGCCCATAGAGCAGATTATAGATTTCCGGCGAGTCGGCCCCATGGTACACCGGTTTGCCGTTCGCAAAATACCAGGAGATGTTCGCAATCTGCGGCTGCAGATGGCTCATCGGCCCGAGATACAGGGTGCTGCGCTGGAAGGCCCAGTTGAACCAGGCAAAGAGCGCCAGCATCAGCACCGCCAGCGCGGGCAGGGCCGGGCCCAGTCGTTTTAAAAATCGCTCGCCGCCATCCGTGGTGCTCAAGGCCCATAGCCCCAAAAACAAGGGCAGCCACAGGATCAACGGCCAGTAGTCGGGCCGGTTGGTCAGCAGTTCAATGACGCTTTTGATGAATTCCATTGCGGGGCTGCGGGGATTGTTTGCTCGCGCGGGTCAGCCTAGCGTGGTTTCTTTTCCCACGGATAGGAGTACAGTCCAACGGTGGAAAGCGCGCGTTGCAGCGGGTGTTCCCACCGGCCCAGGCTTTTCCAGAAACGGTATTTGAGTGCGCTTTGCTGGAGGCGGCCGGCGCCTTCAAACAGCGCCCGCGTTTCCCGCTGCGAGAGGATGGGCACTTGTCCAAACCAGCTGGTGCCGGTGTAGATGGCGTGCAGGTATTCAAAACCGCGCCGGGGGTCGAGGCCATGCTCCGCCAGCAATTTGGCCAGCAGGAGCGAGCATTCCCGCGCCTCAAAGCACAGCGAGCGGCTGTGGGCCCCCGTGCCCGCGTTGGCAAAGCGCGTCTTGATGCTTTTATCAAAAAAATATGACGGTGCATACACATACACCGTCCCGCCGAGCGCCGCGAGTTCGATGGCGAAGTAAAAATCCGCCCAATAGGGGATGTCGGCGCGAAAACGCAGGGAGGCCTGGCGTACGCGCTCGCCGTCGATTAACATACCACCCAGCCCGCCGGAATTGTTGCCATCTGTGCAGAAGCGCAGCAGTGCCTCGCCGGGTGCCAGCTTTTCCGTCGGTGGATTCGTGGCCGCGCTTTCGGGCGCTGCCGGTACGGCCTCCACATCCTGTTGGCCCGAGCAAATGATGGCTGCGGTGGGGTTCCGCCTCGCCGCGGCCATCAGCATATCCGCCCCGCCGGGCATCAACACGTCATTGGCCAGGGCAAATTTGAGGTAGCGCCCCGTGGCCAGCTCCAGGCAGCGGTTCCAATTCTCAATGCGTCCGATGTTCGTTTCATTGACAATGATGCGCACTCCGGCCACTCCGGCCAGCATCGCCCGCGCCCGGGCCACCGTGTCGTCGGTTGACGCATTGTCCACCAGCACAATTTCGCGCGCGATGGTGCGCTGTGCCAGCACGCCGCCCAGGCAGCGTTCAATGCGCGCCGCCGAGTTGTAGGTCGGCAGGCAATAGGAAATTTCCGGCGTGCCGGTCATGTTTTTTGCGCAAGCTTGCGGCGCACTTCGTCCGTGGGCAGGGCGAGGAATGCCTGCAGTTCGGCGGGAGTGCCAAGGATGTAATGCGCCACCGCGGGATCGACCACCAGGCGTTTGCCTTGTGCAATCAGCGCGTTATACAGGGGCGCCACGTAAAATTCCCCCTTCACCCGTTGGTTTTGGGACACTGCTTCCTCCGCCGTGGCCAGAAAGTCGCCCGCCCGGCGGTAGTGGTAAAGTCCCGTCAGGGCATGGTGGGAGATGGGTTCTTTTTCCGTGACGCGGGTGACAGTGCCGCGATCATCTATCGCGGCATAACTAAAGCGCGGTTCACGGCTGGAGAACGCCCCCAGCACACCGTCATTGTCCTTGGCCGCCAGGGCCTGGGGCAAGGTGGGCGAATGGAAGGCCGTGTCGATGTTGAAGATAAGCAGCGGCTTTTCCACGGGAATGCACTTTTTCGCGGCCAGCACCGTCTGCGCCTGCCCGCCAGTGACACCGGGGAGGAAAACAAACTCCAGGTGCGGCCCTGCGCCATACCACTGGCGGATGCGGGTGGAGAGGGCAAAGGCATCCTCATGCTCAGCGAGGCCAATGAAGACCAGCCGCTCCGCCATTGCCAGCGGCAGCGAATCCACGCTCCATTGCAAAAGGGATTTGCCATGCGCCTCGATCAGCATTTTGGGCAGGGTATAGCCGGCCTCGACAAACCGCTGCCCGCGCCCGGCCATGGGAATGACAATGGTCATCAGGACTTTTTCGCCGCCGCCGCGCGCTTGCTTTCGGTCGAGGAGGGCAGGTTGGACCCATCGGCGGCAATCTCCTGCCATGAGGTGAAGCGCATGGCATTGTCGTCAATGTAAACATCCGCCCAGGGTTTGCCGAAGAAGATTTCATCGTACGGCACCTCGTGGCGCTTGAGCCAGTCGAGCGTCATGCCGCCGATGCGTGCGACCACCAGGCCGGCGTTGCCCTGGCAGGTCTTCATGTGCCGGGCCGAGTAAATGATGATATGGTGTCCCGCCGCCTTGAGGCTGCGCACCTTTGCCACCGCGCCGGGAATGGGGGCGACATCCGCGTACGTCTGCCCTTCTTTTTTAAAGTCGGCGATGACGCCGTCGAGATCAATGCAGATGATGGACATGGTTTTATTTCTCCAGGCACTGGTTGAGTAATTGCAGCCCGTGGACATACATCGCCAGTTGGCGGGTGGGATCCTCGGCATGCAGCGGACACATGGAAAGGAAGAGCAGGCTCGTCAGCAGATCAATGTCGCCGTTCTCATGCCCCAGCGCGCTCACCAACTCCCGCGCCAGTCCGGCCACCAGCGGGCCGCATTCGCGCGTTGCGAGCGTATAGTCAAAAACATCGCCGGCGCGCTTCAGGGTGAACAGGCCGTTGACCAAAAAGTCGTAGCCGTATTCCGCCGAGTGCTTCAGCTTGGCCAGGTCGTATTTCTGGTCGCCATAGATGCCCACGCAATGCTCGCCAAAGCTGCCGCGCGGGTCGATCAGGCGCACAATGCCCGAAGGCACATCATACAGGATATTGTTGAAGCAGAAATCGCCGTGCATCACGCAGAAGTCCTTTTCCCGGTACAGGTGGGCGATGCGCGCCTGCGTTTTCGCGGCCAGCTTCGCAAACGGCTGGCACCGGCGGCCGTTGATTGTGATGGGATTTTCCAGCACTTGGCGCAGTTCGGGTGTCACCTGGCGCAAATAGTCGTCAATGCGCTGGGTGGTCTTTTGGAAATAAAATTCCGAATACGCCGCCGGGCTGATGGCATAGGGAAAGGCGGAAAAACGCTGCAGGGCCGATTGCAGGCGGGAGAACAGCCGCCGCCAGTTATCGCCGCTCAATTCCCAATACAGGAAGTATTCCGCCACCGTCGGATAGCCGTAGTATTCCATCTGCGCGGTGGCGGGCACGCCGGGGCTGGCCGCTGTCGATGAAAGAATGCGCGGGAAATACACCCGAATGGCCGCCGGCAGCATTTGCATATAGCCGATTTCCCGGCCCAGCTTTTCCCCATGTTCCGACTGCTTGGCCAACACGCCATCATCCAGCGACACCCGGATGCGGTTGAACGAGCGGCTTGAAATCAATTGGGCTTTGGCATCGTAGTAGTTCGTCTCGTGGCCGCAATCAATCCAATCGCCAGCCATGAAGCGCAGCGGTTGCCGGGCCTGCACTTGCGCCACCACGGCCAGCAGGTCCGTTTTAATCGTGGTGGCCTTGAGCGCCGCTTTCAAAACTCCGGCCCGGCACGCAAACACGCCGGTAAATGCCTGGCTTGGTTCGGACAGTGGATTGGATTTGTAGGAAAACCGGGCCTCACCGTTGCTTGTCGCCACGCCCGACCAATGGCCGCTGCGCGTGCTTTCGCGTGCCAGCAGCACTTCCCCCGCTTCCGCCAGCCGAGTGGGCACGGTGGTGACAAGGTTCACCACGACTTCGGCTTCGTCCGGCAGGTCGGCGCAGGCTTGTGCCAGCGATTCCACCACGCCCGCGGTGGGCGCGAGCGGGAACAATTCGTACTTTTCCCGCAGGCCGCCCAACTCCGCCTGCACGGCGTCCGCCACTTCTGCATTCACCGCCAAACGAATAAGGGTAATCTTGTGAGCCGAGTAAAAGTCCACCAGATACGCTGCCAAGGGCCGCGTGTTGACCGGGATCAACGCCGGGCTTGGACACCGGCTGCGCAGGAACCCCAGCTTGTTGCTGATGGTGCCGCCGGCGAGGATGATGACATACGATGCAGCCATGCGAAAAGGGCAGGAGAGGTCAGGTGTTCCGGCTGGCCTGGTTTATTTCCTCAACACTCAATTTGCGCCAGGGCCAGGCGGGGCGGAAACAATGCGTCCAGCTGCTTTGGTAGCGGCGGCCGATGCCCGCTGTGTTTTCCAGCGTGAGGGAGAAGCCGATTTTCTCTTCCACCAGCTTTTTGACATTGTGGATGCCGATATCGATGCGGAATTCATAGGACCCGGCCGCCAGCGTGTCGCGCGGGATGGTCAATTCCCAGGCAAAGGGCCCCATGGGCACTGCCACCGGTGGCGGTGTCTGGGCATCGTCATGGGCGGTGTAGGCGAGCAATTGGCGGTGGCCCGAATAAATTTCCACAGCGCAAATCAGCCCCAGGATGGGCTTCAGCACTTCACCAATGAGCTGGAGGCGGATCGGCTCATCTGTCGTGAACGCCCCTTCCCGGCTGCCGACCACGCGCGCCAGCTTCAGACGGAAGGAGCTGTCCCCACTGTCGCCCTTCCAGACGGTGGTTTCCTGCGCGCTATCGAGCATCTCCAGGTAGCGTCCGGCCATTTCCTGTGCTGGTCCCGTTGCCACCAGCCGTCCGCCGTCCAGCAACACCGCGCGGTTGCACAGCGTCGTGATGGCTTGCATCGAATGGCTCACAAACAGCACCGTGCGCCCTTCGCTCGTGGAGACGGACTGCATCTTGCCCAGGCACTTTTGCTGGAAGGCGGCATCGCCCACGGCCAGCACTTCGTCCACCACCAGTATCTCCGGCTCCAAATGCGCGGCCACCGCGAAGGCCAGGCGCACGTACATCCCGCTCGAATAACGCTTCACCGGCGTGTCGATGAATTTTTCAATTTCCGCAAAGGCGACGATTTCATCGAACTTGCGCGCGATTTCCCGCCGGGTCATGCCCAGGATGGCGCCATTGAGGAAGATATTGTCGCGTCCGGACAATTCCGGGTGGAAGCCCGTGCCCACTTCGAGCAGGCTGGCCAGCCGCCCGTGGATCTCCACGCGCCCGCGCGTCGGCGGCATGATGCGGGAGAGGATTTTTAGCAGCGTGCTCTTTCCTGCGCCATTGCGTCCGATCAGGCCCACGACTTCGCCGGGGGCGACTTCAAAGGAGATGTCCCGCAGCGCCCACAGCACATCGCTGGCTTTTTCCGCATCGTCAAAATGCGTCAGGCTGCGTAATTGGCGGAAGTTGCGCACCGGCGAGCTGGCAAAGCGGCCCAGTGACTCGATCAACGTGCGCGGGCGCTCGTCCTTCTTCCCGAGACGGTAAAGTTTCGAGAGGCTATCTACGCGGATGATGGGTGCGGCCATGGAGGGTAGTCCGGTAAAAGTTCAGCCCACGTCGGCGACGAGGTTTTCCGCCCGGCGGAAGCACCACAGCCCGCCCAACAAACCCAGCAGCGCCACCGTGCCACCCATCGCCAGGTGGGTGTAGGACAACGGCGTGGTGCCAAACAGGACGGAGCGCGTCGCCTCCACCACGTCTGCCACCGGGTTCAGAAAGTACAGTTCGCGCCACGGCGCCGGAATCTTCTGCTGGGTGTAGATGCGGTTGGACGAATAAATGATGGGCGATGCGGCCATCAGCAACTGTAGCAGCAACCCTTGCGCCACGCGCACATCGCGATACTGCACCGAAAGCCCGGCCAGCCACAGCCCCGCCGCCAGTGAGGACCCCACTGTCACCAGCAGCACCATCGGTATCACCCACCACGCTGCCATACTCACATGGCAGCCGGCTTGCAGCAATTGGCCATGCATCAGCAGCACCCCCGCCGCCAGCAGCGCCAGCATGATCAACAAATCGAAAATTTTTCCCGCCACGGCTGCCAGCGGCAGCACCAGTCGGGGGAAATACACTTTGGTGATCACACCGATGTTGGCCGACAGGCAATTGCCGGCTTCGTTGGTGGCCGTTTGAAAAAATGTCCACAACACCACCGCCGCCAGTGACCAGACGGAGTAGGGCACGCCATCCGAATCAATGCCGGCCAGCCGGCCAAAGATCATCGTGAACACGAACGTCGTGAACAATGGCTGCACCACCGCCCAGCCCAGCCCCAGCACGGACTGCGAATAGCGTGTCTTCAAATCGCGCCGCACGAGAAACCACCACAAATCGCGCGCCGCCCACAGTTCGCGCCATTCCGCCAGGCTCGTCATGCCGCGTGAGGTGATCACGATGGTCGGTGCGGTGGGTGCGTTCATGAGGGCTGTTTTCCGTGCAAGCTGCCGCCCTTGGCCGGTGGCCGGTGCAAACCGGCCAAGCCTTCGGCAAACGGGCAGACCCGTGGTTGGGTCATCGGAGTTATGGGCCCGCTACAAGGGCGCGCGGAAGGCGCACCCTCGGCGGGAAAGCAACCAGCGCCGCTGGGGATGCGCGGCGGTGGGACAAAAGGGCGGGGGTGGGGATCGGAAATTTCATGACTTGCTCACCTGCAGGGGGTGGACATGGCGCTGCTCCAGTGCCTCCACGGGTAGTTCGACGCGGTTTTCTCCGCCCAGCAACTCCAGCAGCAGTTGCACACGTTGGCGGCCGGGGACCAGTCCCGTGATGGACCCGCTGGAACCGCGGAAGACTCCCGCGATGACCCGCACATTTTCGCCCAGCTTCCACGGCTCCGGCGGCAAATCCAGCACTTGGGTGGCCGCCAGCTCCCGCAGGGCGGTGATGATTGAATCCGCCACCGGTGCAAATTCACGGCCGCGTTTGACGATGTAGGAGACCCCCCGCGCATAGCGCACCGCGCGGATGCGGCGCGCCGGGGAGAACCGCACAAAGAGGTAGCCCGGAAACAACGCCTCCGTGACCTGGCGCTTGCCCCGGTCGGATACCCGCTGAAAACGCACTCGCGGGAAAAATGCCTCGACCTCCGGCAGCGTCGCCAGTGCTCCATGGGCGACGCTTTCACGCTTGGGCTGCGTCTTGACGCAGTACCAGCGCTCCTCGGTGGAGAGCATCGGCTGTTCGAGCGTTTCCGGAGCGGGCATGGGTGAAAAATTCAGGCCAAAAAGCGGGCCATCAGCGTGAGCAGGCGGCGGGCGTTGGCGTTCACATTTTCAAGTTTTTCCAGGCGTTGGCGCAGCCATGCCTGGTTCGCGGCTGGCTCGTGCTCGATGAGCTTCGAAAGTCCGCCCAGGCGCTCGCCGGCTTGCTCCAGCTGCGCGGTGACTTCGTCATCGAGAAAATTGCCGATCAATTTGCGAAATTGGTCCTCCGCCTCAAAGTGCTCGCGCCGCGCTCCCGGCACATATACCGGGCGCACCGCCTTGAACGAGCGCAGTTGCCGCAAACCCTGGCTGGCCGAGCCCAGGCTGATGCGCAGCCGCCCCATGATTTCCTCCATCGTCAGTGGCTTGGGCGAGAGATAGAGCAGCCCGTAAATGGCGCCAACGGATTTGGGCAGCCCCAGGATTTGCCCCGCCCGCATCGCCAGGCTGACCACTTCCCGCTCCAGCGGCGATAGCGGTCCCGTGGTCGCGGGGTTCAAACCCGGGCGCGTCCCCCGGCGGCGGGCCGGAGCTTTGAGCACGGTCTTCATTCGTCCTACTTTAGCACAAAGTACAATTATTTCAATAAAAAATGAAAAGTTCGGACAACCCACTCCAAACCCATTTATTACAAATTTTTATCAAATTCCGCGGCGTTGCGCGGCCTCGTTGGGCGCTTTCAGAATTGCCCTGGGGTGGAGCCTTCATATATAGATGGCCCACCACCGACTGCTCGATCACCGATGATTCATCACCGCACCAGGGGCCTATTCCGTATCTTGGGCGCCATTGTTGTTCTGCTATTGCCGCTGTTGTTTTTGGCCGTCTGTCTGGTTCGCGAGTATGTGTTGCGCAGCGTTACCTTTTCCCTCTTTAACTGGCCCGTGTACATGGGCGCCGCCGCGGTGGCCGGCTTGGTGGGCTTTAATCTTTATCACGACCAGAGCGGCCCCATCCCCCGGCTGGAAATGGCCTGGAAGGTTTCTTACCGCCAGATCGCCATTCTCTCCATGTTGATGTTCGGTCTGGTGTACGCCACCAAGGACCACGGCATCGGGCGTATTATGCTCGGCAGCTATATCCTCATCGCCTGGCTGGTGCTGTTTTTGTTCAATGTTTTTGCGCCGATGCGGCTCGCGCGGTGGATGTTCTCCGGCAGCAACCTGCGTTCCTGCCTCATTGTGGGCAGTGTGGAGTCGGCTTTGCGCGTGCGGGACTGGATCGATTCCGTCACCGCCGTGGGCTACGAGGTGACGGGCCTGTTGACCTGGCATGGCAGTGGCGAAGGCCAGTCGCCCTGGCCCATCTTGGGCTCCGTCTATGACATTGAGCGCGTCGTGCATGACCGCGGCGTGCACCAGGTCATCCTCCTCGGCACCCGCGAATCGCCCGAGATGGTGCGCCGCGTGGCCAATGTCTGCGACACCGAGGGCTGCCGCCTCCTCATCTACAATCCCTGGGCCGGCATTTTCCCCCAACCGTTGATTCCCGTCACCGAGTCGGGCCATATGTTTTTCATGTTGCGCGAGGAGCCCTTGGAAAATCTTTCCAACCGTTTCCGCAAGCGTGTTTTCGACCTGCTGCTGAGCATCCCGGTGGTTTTCCTTGTGCTGCCGGTGCTTGTTCCCATCGTCTGGGTGGGCCACCGCCTGCAGTCGCCCGGCCCGCTGTTTTTCAAGCAGCGTCGCCGCGGGTATAACCGGGTTGAGTTCGTGCTGTATAAATTCCGCACCATGCACCTGGATTCTGGTCGTCCTATCCAGGAATCCCGCCAGGCCACCAAGCACGACCCGCGCATTTTCCCCTTTGGCGAATGGCTGCGGCGCACCAGCCTGGATGAGTTTCCCCAGTTCATCAATGTGTTGCGCGGGGAAATGAGCTGCGTGGGCCCGCGTCCTCACCTCCCCGAACATGATGCGCTCTTCCATCAATACGTGGAGGTGTACCCCATGCGCCATTTTGCCAAGCCCGGCATCACCGGTCTCTCACAGTCGCTCGGCTATCGCGGTGAGATCACCGATGTCGAGGTGCTCCGCAAGCGCGTGCGCTACGATTTGGATTACATCAACAACTGGACGCTCGGCCTCGATATCCAGATCGTATTTCGCACCATCGGCCAGGTTCTGCATCCGCCCAAGACGGCCTATTAGGAAATGCCGCCTTGACACCGGTGCCCGAAAAAAGCACTGTGACCCGCTTAGTCCAATTTATTGCAGGGTGGAGCAGTCTGGTAGCTCGTCAGGCTCATAACCTGAAGGTCGCTGGTTCAAATCCAGCCCCTGCACCCCATTTGGCAAGGCCCGCCGGAGAAATCCGGCGGGCCTTGTTTTTTTCAAGCCGCCCAGCCCTACTGCAAACCGGCCTTGATCTTGTCGTTGATCAGCATGGACAATTCCTTGTCGCCAAAAGTGCCCACCCGGATGGTCACTTTGCTCGATTTGTCGCTGGTGCGGGTGATGGCGATTTTGATGCTGTTGCCCTTGGCATTGTGGGTGTTGAAGGTCACGGCCGTTTCGTCTTTGATCTCTTCCGGTTGGGCAAAACCCAGGTCACTGATGGCTTGCCGCGCCGCTGCGGCTACCTGGTCCAGGCTGTACCCATAGTCAGCCACCACCTTGCCATCGATGTACGCCACCGTTAGCGCTCCGGCGCCAGCCGCCGCGCCGACCACAAACAACCGGCAACCAGCTAGACCGAACAAGCCAGCCGCCAAAGCCAGCGTCAGACACGTCTTGCGTATCGTGGGGATGATTTTCATGGCCGTTCCTCCAGGGTTGGGTTGAGGCCATCCCGCCGCGGTTTACGGCAGGTTGGCTTTAATCTTATCGTTGATGGTCCGCGACAGCTGTTCATCGCCGAACGTGCCAATGCGGATATTCACCTTGGTCATGCTGTCACTCGTCTTGGTGATGGCGATGCGCACACTGTCGCCCTTGGCTGTATGCGTGTTCAGGATGTCCGTGGCGGCATCCTTGCGTTCTTCCGCCCGCGCAAAGCCCAGTTGGGTGACGGCGCTGTTGGCGGCGGCCACCACGCTTTCATAGCTGTTGACGTACGTCACCTCCAAGTCCCCATCCACATAGGCGACGGTCGCCGCGCCCGCGCCTGCGGCCGCGCCCACCACCACCAGCCAGCATCCTGAATTCAGCAGCAGGCTGCCGGACAGCACTGACACCATCAGAATCCTTTTAAGGCATTGGGTTGTTTTCATAAGCATATATTAGCGCCAGTTTGGCCCAGTTTGCAACCATCCCCCAGAAAATTTCCGTAAAGCTTCCGTAAAAAGCCAGGGTTTGATTGTCTCTCCTTGTCCCATGACCCTCGAGGGGTGACCGGCACTTTTGTTTTGCGGGATGCGGGCCAACTCACCTACGGTTCCTGGCATGATGTACCTCGCCAACCCCCTTGCCCGTGTCAGTGGTCTTTTTGTCATGCTGGCCCTGCTGTCCGGCCCGGCCCGCGCGGAAACGGTGACTATCGATGCCAGCACCCCGCCGCCCGCCGCCACGGCGTTGCCTTTTCCCGTGGGTGGCAAATCCCCGGCCGGCCATGACTGGTCGGTCAACAACCGGTACTTCACGCTCGATGGCAAACCGTTCTTCCCAGTCATGGGCGAGTTCCATTACGCCCGCTATCCCGAGTCGGAGTGGGAGAGTGAAATCCTCAAGATGAAGGCCAGCGGGATCAACGTCGTCGCCACCTATATCTTTTGGATTTTCCATGAGGATGTGAAAGGCAAATTTGAGTGGTCGGGCCAGCGCGACTTGCGCAAGTTTGTCGAGCTTTGCGCCAAAAACGGCCTGTATGTCTGGGCCAGAATCGGCCCGTGGGACCATGGCGAAGCCCGCAATGGCGGTTTTCCCGACTGGTTGGTTTCGGAGGTGCCGGCCCGTCGCACCAACAACCCGGCCTATCTGGGCTATGTGAAAGCCTTCTATGATCAGATCGGCCAGCAGTTGAAGGGGGAATTTTGGAAGGATGGCGGCCCCATCATCGGCGTGCAGTTGGAGAATGAGTATCATCCGGGCCGCGGCGGCCTGGAGCATCTCCAGCAGCTTTTCCAACTGGCGCAGGACGCTGGCCTCACGGCTCCGTTTTACACCATAACCGGGTGGGACAACGCTGTTGTGCCGGCCACGGGCTTCCTGCCGGTCTTTGGCGGCTACACCGAGCAATTCTGGAGCAACAGCACCAAGGAGCTCGACCCCAACGGCAACTTTTTCTTCACCAACATCCGCGCGGAAGACAACGTCATGGGTGACCTCACTCCCAAGAACGCCACCTATAACTCCAAGTACACTGACTATCCGTTCCTGACTGCGGAAATGGGCGGCGGCATGGCCATTGCCTACCATCGCCGGCCCATCATGTACGCGGATGACTCCACCGCCGCCGCCTTGGTGAAGCTTGGCTCCGGCATCACTGCCTTGGGCTATTATATGTATCACGGTGGCACCAACCCCGATGGCCAGACCCCCGCCACGTTGACTTCCATCCAGGAAACCCAGTCGCAACCGGATGGCGCGGGCTATAACGACATGGAGGCCAAGTCCTATGACTTTCAGGCGCCGCTCGGCGAATTTGGCCAGTTCCACCCTTCGTTTTTTACGATGAAGGCCATTCATCTGTTTCTGAATGACTTTGGCGGCCAGCTCGCCCCCATGGCGGCTTATTTCTCCAGCCAGCCTCCCGCTGGCAAAAACGATATGGCCACCGCGCGCGTGGCGGCCCGTTCCGATGGCAAAGCCGCTTTTGTCTTTATCAATAACTACGAGCGCAACTACCCACTCGCCGAGCATAAGGATTTCCAAGTCAGCCTCAAGCTGCCGGGCGAAACCCTGACCATCCCGCGCACGCCAACCACCATCCCCAACGGCGAATACACCTTTTGGCCAGTGAATTTTGATATGGGCGGCATCACCCTGCAATACGCCACCGCCGAGTTGGTCTGCCATCTCGCCGACCCCGATACCTACGTCTTCTTTGCCTGGCCGGGCACCAAACCGGAGTTCGCCTTCAAAGTTTCCCCGGCGTACAAAATTTCGGTCAAGGGCAGCACCTCCAATTCGGTGAATATTGTCGATGACAATGGTCTGACCTACATCAGCGGTATAGCCCCCTCTGCCAACCAGGCCATCGAGGTCGTGCACAATGGCAAAACCTCGCAAATCATCGTCCTCACCCGTGACCAGGCATTGCAGCTTTACAAAGCTCCGCTCGCCGGGCGCGACCGTCTCTTTCTTTCCCCCGCCGGCCTGTTCTTCACTCCGGAGGCCGTGCACCTCAGTTCGCGCAATCCCGCCGATCTCAAGGTCGGCATCTTCCCGGCGCTAATGGGCCAGCCTGCGGGTTTCACCGACGCCGGCACCGAGGGCATCTTTAAAAATTATGCCGCACAGGTAACCCCGGTCGCAGGGTCGGTGGAGCTTAAGCAAATTTATTCCGCCGGGCCGACCAAGCCTGCCCCCATGGGCCGCCGCCGTGTGGCCATGGAGCCCACCGATGCCGACTTCAGCCAGGCCGCCGCCTGGTCGCTGCATTTTCCCGCGGATTTATTGGCGCATCCGGACCGCCATCCCGTTCTCCAGATTAATTACGAAGGCGATGTCGCCCGGGTGTACGCCGGCGACCGCTTTGTGAACGACAATTTTTATAAAGGCCCCACCTGGGAACTCGGCTTGTGGCGCTTCACGCCGGAAGAACTGGCCAAGGGGATTGACCTGAAAATTCTTCCCCTGCGTGCGGACACGCCGCTGTTCCTCGAGAAATCCGCCCGCCCGGCCTTCGACGGCACAAGTGAGGTTCTGCGCTTGAAGAACGTGGGCATCGCGTGGGATTACGACGCCGTCCTTAAAGCCAGCCGGTAATCACTGGCCCCCAGCCGCGGTTGCCGGTGCGGTGGGCGAGGCTGGAGCCGCGGGCGCACTGGCTGCCTGGGGCTTTACATAAATCCCGGCCAACTGCCGCAGGATTTTCTCCAGTTCGTCGTAATACGCTGCTTCGCTTATCTTGGCTTTGTCCGCCCGGAGTTTTTCAAGGGCGTTTTCATACTGGGCGCGTTGTTTGATGTCGTCCGCCGTCAGCGATGCCTCCTCCGGCGAGATGACCAGGGCCAGGTTGCGGGCCAGCTCGCCATCGGGCTGGGCCTTGCTTTGGGCCTGGCGCACGAGCCGCGTGCCCTCATAAAAATTGGCGGGTGTCCCGCGTTTGTCGCCATTGTCATCAAGCAGGGAGTGTTCGGTCGCCATGCGGTTGGCATCGGCATAGAAATCCTGCACGCGCTGGCTCGCCATGATGAAGGCTTCGAGCACCGACACCTGGCCGTCCTGGTCAATGTCCGCCGCTGGGTCGGCAATCGCTTCGGCAAATTTTTCGCCCAGGCGCGCATAGTCCACCTCGCGGCCGCTTTGCGTGGCGGACACCACGATGCGGTTGGGGCCGGAGAGCGCATTGATGAAGGGCGAGCTGGCCGAGCTGCCGTCGATCACCACCAGCGGGCGTTGCAAGGGCTTGAGCCATGCCGCCAATTCCGCCGCCGAGACATCTTCGCCCCGCAGGTTGAGGCGCGAGTCCTTGCCGTCAAAGGTGCCATGGCCCAGGTAGATGATCCATACCGGGGTGCCCGACTCCGCCGCCAGTTTGGCGATCCAGTCGTGCAATTTGTCGCGGTCCAGTGTGTTTTTTTCCGGATCGGCTCCTTTTTGGTCATCAAGGCCGATGACGGTGCATAGCGCACCGGCTTTTTTGCAATTGTCCTGCCAGGTTTGCGCCGCTTTTTGAAAACCGGGCGCATAAGTGTCGTCGCCGGCGGCGCCGATGATGACGCACACTTCCTGCGTGGGTGCCGCGCCCCGGGCGGGCAGGGTCGCGCCCAAGGCAAACATCAATGCGAGGCGTAAAAGAGTCTTCATGGCAGTCCTTTCCACCGGCGCCAGCCCCATTCCGCGAGGAAGCACAGCAACACCGCCAGGAACACCCCGCTTTGGTGCCACAGGGGTTCTGTTTGCTCCTCGGTGATAGGTGCATAGCGGTTGGGTAGGATTTTGGCGAGTTGGTCGAGTTGCGCCCAGTCGATGATCTGGCCGCCTGTGCGCCGCGCCAGTTCTTCCATCTGGGCGCGGTTGGGCGCCAGCGATTGGAATTCTTCGATGGCGGGATCGTTGACCCAGCCGGTCTGCGCATGGCCCATGTCTTTGCCCGTGCGGTCGGTCACTGTCGCATCGGCCAGGTACGCGCCTGCATCACGCGGGGTGAAGGTGGCCGCAAACACGCCGGGCGCATCCGCCACCGGCAGCGCGGGGAGGGTGACTTCGGTGAAATCCGAGCCCGCCGTCGCGGAAGACACCGCCACGCGCGTGATTTTCACCGCGGCCTTGCCCAGGTCGAGCGGTTGGAAATTCTGGTCGCGGGCGCTAACGCGCAAGGTGACGCTGTGGCCGTCGCTGGCTGGCGTGGCCTTGATGTCCACCGGCGCCGGCACATTGGTGACCAGCCAGCGCGCCAGCTGGCGTTCAAAGTGGTAGAGGTCCGCCAGCTCGGTTTCATCGCGCAACGCGCCGGTTTCCCACAAATCGCCCAACGGCAATGCCGCCACATGGCCCGCCCCATAGTTTTGCGCCACCAGCGCGGGGTAGGTATGCCCGCCTTCATCTGTCACCGTGGCCAGCACTGTGGCACCCGGCTTGGCGCCGCTCAGCGCATTTGCCACGTCGAGCCGGGGCAGCTTGGCCAGCCGGTCACGTTCGTCGGATTCCACGGCGCGCACACGCGTCCACGGCTCCAGCCAGCCTTCGCGAGTCAGGCTCCAGGTCATATTGCCTTGGGGTATCGTCGCGGCCTTGCGGTCCAGATAGACAGGCATCGCCGCCGCCAGCGGCGTATTGAGGTAGCCGCCGGCTTCAAAGGTGTCCGCTCCGCCCAGGAGCAGCAGGCCGCCGCCGCGCTCCGCCACATAGCGGCGCAGCAGCGCCAATTGGTCTGTGGAGAAAAACGCCGCCTCCACCTTGTCCAGGATCACCGCGTCGTAGCCGAACAGCAGCGCCGGGCTCGTGGGGAAGCCGGCTTTCAGCTCATTTTCATCCCGAGCGTTCACCACGCGCATCACCGGTTGGTCGTAGGCATTGGTGTCGTCGTTCGCGTCAAAGCCCGTGAACAGCGGGTTGCCATTTTCATTGCCGGTGATGAACTGGAACTTCGGTTCGCGCGGCGCGATGCGAAAGAGCCCCGTCATTTGCAGCTGCGGATCTTCCTCCAGCGCGCGGTTGAGGAACTTGAACTCCCAGTTGGGCCGGCCCGCCACATAGAGGATGCGGTACGCCGGCCGCCCGCGATCCACCATGATGACGCGATGGTTGTTCGCCGTTGTGGCTTCCTCAAGGCTCCGGCCATTGGCTGCCCCCACCGACACGTCAAAAAACTGTGGTCCCGAGCCCAACGGACGCCAGTCGAAGTTTACCTCGCTGCTTTGGTCATTGCCGTAAAGATGCGTCGCTTGCGCCAGCGGGGTGGGGTCCGTCTCGCCTTTTTTCAGCGTCGGGGCATTGAGCGGCTTCACTTTTGCGGAGACATCCACGGATCCTAGCCCTTGTTCGGAGATTTGCGCCGCCACCGAGACCGGGGCATCATCAAAAGCCGTCTGCCGCACTGTCACACTCGCCAGCCGCACATCGCGCAGGCCGTCGGCCTTGCCCACCAACACCGGGTAAATCGGCGGCAGTCCGCTCACGTCCGGCAATCCACCGGAAAAATCCGTGGCATCGCCATCAGTGAATAGCAGCACCCCCGCCAGCGGCTGGCCGGCAAAGCGGTCGCGCAAATCGCGCAGCGCTGCGCCAAGGGAAGTGCGCTCGCCGTTGAATTCAAGCTCCGTAAAGTCGCGCACCCGCCGCAGGCCCGTGTCAAAGACATACGGGCGCAATTGGTAAAGCGCCGAAAGGGAGGCCAGCCAGTGGCTGTCGGCCCCGCTCAAGCTTTCCTTGACCTGCTCGCCGCGGTTTTTCGCCGCGCCGGCATCCGTGATGCCCAGGCTCGCGCTGTCATCCGCAACAATCGCCAGGTAGTTGGCGCCGGGTTTGGCGCGCGGCGAGGTCCATTGCGGATCGACTAGGCAGGCCAGCAGCAGGCCGATGCCCAATGTGCGCAGCGCCAACGCCACCGCAGTGGTGCCTTTTTGCGTCAACCGGGGCCGCAGCGCCACGACCGCCAGCGGCACCAGCACGACCGCCGCCCCCAGCGCAATCCAGCGCCAGTGGCCCGTGTCTATTACAATGGAGGCAAACTCCCGCGTCATCGTGGCAAGGTCTGGGGTGAAGGGTGGCAGGCTTAATTGCCCAGGGCCTCGTAGTAGCTCTTGACGGAGTTCGCGAATTTTTCCGGCACCGGGTCTTGGTCCACCGGTTGGAGCGCCTCGGGTTGTTCCGAGCGTTGCAATTGCTGGTGCAGCGCGGTGCTCACCTGCGTGAGCGGGGCCACCACGCTCGTCATCACCATGTCCCACTTGGGCAGCTGTGTGTTGTCGCGCAGGTAATTGCGGCGCAGATCCTGCGCTTGCGACAGCGCATTGGCGATTTGCTGGCGCTGCTGCGGATCGTCAATCAGGTTTTGCACCGTGCGCAGGCGGTTGGCCCAATCCGCAAAGTTCGCGCCGGTGATGGGGCCGCCATCGTTGTAGGTATCGCTGGAAAATGCCCCGCCGACATTGTTGCCCCCGCCATTGCGGGCGCCACCATTGCGCACGCCGCCAGCGCGTCCGCCCGTATTCGCGGCATTATTGTTTTGGGCCAGGGTGGGGTTGGCCCCTTGGCCGGCGCGGCCTTGGCCATTGCCCCGCTGGCCCGCGCGGCCACCGCGTTGCCCGCCATTGCCGGGCTGGGCGTCAAACGGCTGGTCCACGGATTGGTCGTTTTGCTGCGCCAACTGATCCGCATTGCCCTCGCCGGATTGCGTGCCGTTTTGGTCCCCCGGTTGGCCCTGGCCTCCACCTTGGCGGCCTTGACCCTGCCCATTACCTTGGCGTGCGCCACCTTGGCGGCCTTGGCCTGCTTGGCCCTGGCCTTGTCGTTGTCCTTGGCCACGAGCGCCAGCTTGGCCATTTTGCGCCAATTGATTGGCTTGGGCGCTGTCTTGGCCTGGGCCTCGGCCTTGGCCGCGGGTTCCTTGCTCTTGCTGGCCTTGGCGCGCACCTTGGTCTGGTTGGCCTTCCTGTCCCGGTTGGTTGCCGGTGGCCGCCTCATTGCCTTGCGCAAATTGTTCGCCGGTCTGGTCCGGATTCTGGCCTTGGCCGTTGGCGCCATTTTGGCGGCCAGGATTTCCCCCCGGGTTTTGGGTGCCGGCGGTGGCATTGTCCTGGCCGGGTTGTCCGCCTTGCCCCTGGGCATCGGGCTGCTGCTGCCCCGCATCGCGGAATTGCTCGCTGGTGGCCGGTTGCTCGCGCATCATTTGCTGCGTCAGGTTGTTCAATTCATTTTGCGCATAGCGCAGCGTGGCGGAATCATCGCCGAGCACGGTTTGCGCCGCGCGTTCCACGCCCTGGCGCAACCGTTCGATGTTTTGCGCCGCGCTGTCCTGCAGGGGCCGGGCCTGGTCGGTGAATCCATTGCGCAGCAGTTGCGCGCTGTTGCGCAGGTTCTCGTCCGTCTTTGTCTGGCTTTGCTGGCGCAGCAGGTCGTAAAGCTGCTGGTGCAGGCCGGGCTCGCTGTCTTCGCTGTCCACCGTGATCTGGCGCAGTTGCTCGGTCAGTTGGGCCAGGTTTTTCGCCTCCTGGGTGTAGGCGTCGGAGAGCGCCTGCCGCTGGGCCGAGTCATCAAGCGTCTTGGCCGAATTCTGCGCCAGCTGGTTCAGTTGCTGTCCGTTGTTTTGTTGGGCGGTGGACAGGTCGCGCGCTTGCTGTCGCGCATTTTCCATTTGCTGGGTGAACTGGTTGGCATTGTTTCGGCGGAGGTTCTGGTCCGTCTGCTGTAAATTCTGGTTCGCCCGCGTGCCCGCAGCGAGGGCTTGCGACACCTGGCTCTGCGCCAATTGGCTGGCTGATTGGCGCATATTCTCCCGCGCCTGGTCCAGCTGCTGGCGGGCCTGGTCGGCCTGGTCGCCCGCTTGCATCTGGTCGATGTTTTGGCGGGCCTGATCCAGCTCGTCCAGCATACTGCGCTGCTCGTCCTGCAGGCGCTGGAGCTCGCGTTGCAGCTCGTCGCGCTTTTGCTGGTCTTGGGCGGCGGCGAGCGCCGTTTGCAGTTCCTGCAGCCGCTGGTTCAGGTCTTGCTGGCGGCGGGCTAGGTCGCGCAGGCGGCTTTCCGCCTCCATCTGGTTGCGTTGCTGTTCCGTGGCCGGGTCTTGCGCGGTGTTTTCCGTCTGGTAGCGGTTTTGCTGCTGGCGGAATTGCAGCTGGTCCAGCTGGTCCTGCATCTGGTTGCGCTGCTGGCTCTGCTGGCCGCTTTGGCCGCGGGTCTGGGTGACGCGGAAATTGCGCGCCTGCATCCGCAGCAGCGCTTGGTACGCGCCTTGCGCGCCACTCCAGGCATCCGTCAGGGGCTGGAGTGAGTTCTTTTCATTCGCAGCGGTCAGGTTATCCTCCGCCTGCTTCATGAATTTGGCGGCATCGTTGGCCGCGGCTTGCTGTTGCGGCGTGGTGGCGGATTGCGCGGCCTCCGTCAATTGGTCCATGGCGTCATTCTGGCTGTCCATCAGGGTTTTGACGTCCGCCTTAAAAGTGTCGCTCGGCTTGTCCTGCTGCTTGATGTTCCAGGTGGCCACCGAAATCTGGCGCTGCAACTGGAGGAGGTTCTGCGCCGCATTGTTGCCCTGCTGGTTGCGTTGTGATTGCGGTTGGCGCTGCTGCTGGTCAGCCTGTGCACTCGCGGTGTCATCCTCCTGGAAGATGGTTTCAAAGGGGCGCACCTCGGCAAAGGCCAGGTCGCTGGTCGTGCGGCGCACTTTGCCGTCCGGGCCATAGTCATCCGCCCAGGCAAACCACGTCACCAGCGCGCCCGGCTCCACTTTTCTTGGCTCCAGCTTCAGCACGTCGGAAAACGACGCTTGCGGAGATTTGGGGCTGTTGGCCGTATGTAGCGAGAGGTATTGCGGCGCCCCATCGCCCACGCTGTAGGCCAGCCCATAGTCCAGCAGGCCAAATTGGTTGCTCGCATTGGCGGTGATGTGCACTTCCTCAATCGGCGACACGCGTTGGTCGCGCACGGGGAATGTGATGCGCACGGTCGGGCGGCGATTCTCGGTGGCGGTGATGCTCAAGGTCGTCGGGGCGGGGTTCGCGCGGCCGGCGTCATCCGTCAGGTGCATCGTCAGGCGCTGCGTTTTGTCAATCGTGGTATTGAGGGCAAAGTGCGTGCGCTCGGCATTGGTGGGGGTCACCGCCACGTTGTTGCCTTGCTCGTCCGTGAGGGTCACTTCCTTCATCGGCTTGTTCATCGTGAACTCATAATCCAGCTTCGTGCCGGTGATGGCGCTGATGCGGCGGGTGTCGGGAATCGTCTTTTTCGCCAGGCCCGTATAGTCGGGGTAGTCCAGTGTCGCATCGGCCTTGGTCAACGCGGGTTGGTCAAACACCTTGAGCGTGAATTGCTCCGACGCCTGCCCAAGATAGTTGAGCGAGTAGGTGAGGTCGTTGTTCAGCACCGGCAACGTGTACGCGAAAATCGGGTCGGACAGGCTCTTGGCCATTGCCGCGGTGCCGGTCTTGCCGTCTGGCGTGCGCCACACCAATTGCGCCTCGCGGGGCACGCGCCCATTGAACCGCGCCGCCACCACTACAATCGAGCCCCGTTCCACTTCCTTGCTGCCAGGGCTGATTTCCACGCCATAGCGGGGCATGGAGAGCTTCGGCAGGGGGAAGTCCTTGTCCGCCAGGCGCAGCAGCGCGGGGCCCACGGTCAGCGCCAATGCCGCCGCCAGCGCCACCGCGTGGCCGGCAAAGGTCCACCGCGCGCGGTTTTGCGGCTGCCGGCGCCAGTTGTTCAGGTTCGCGTGCTTGAGCGCGCTGCTGATGACGCGCATTTGCAGAAAGTTGAACCGACCAGCCTCCGTGGGCCGCTGCTCCGCGGCGGTGCGCAGCGCCTGCTTCAAGTCCGGAAACGCCGTTTCCACCATGGCCGCCGCTTCGGCAAAATCCAGCTTGTCCGCGCGTGCCACCAGGATGCTGCGCACTATGCCCGCCAGCAGCAGCAACCCGAGTGTCGGCAGGTATAACGGCTGCAACGCCGGGAGGTTGGCCTGCAATTGAAACACCCCAAATGCCGCCACCGCCACCACCAGCCAGCGGCGCAGCCCGCGCTTGTGCAGCCGCATGGCGCGCAATTCCTTTGCCACCCCGCGCAAGAGGCGGCCCAAGTCAGTCTGGATCGGATATTCGGGAGGGTTGGCGTTCATGGCGGGGGTCAGGTCGCAGCCTCGTTGGAATTATGTTCGTTCCGGCGGGAAAGTACCAGAGAATACATGCTCTCCATGGCCAGCAAAAGCACCGCGCCCAGCAGCAGCCAGCGCCACAATTTTTGGTGGGCTTCCAGTACCGGCGCAGTCTGGTCCTGCCCCAGCGGCGCGGCGATGGGCGTGGCGGAGGTTAGCGGCTGGGCATACAGCGGCACGCCGAGTTTTTCCCAGTCGGTGGTCATGGGGGAAATATCGCTGGCTGCGGCGGGCACTTCCAGGGCAACCCAGCGGGTGGCGTCACCTTGTTGTACTTGGTAAACCCCGGGGCGGGTGGGGGTGGTTTCCACAAAAGTGCCGGCCGTCTCGGCCAGCGGCCGCCATTTGGCCGGCTCGCCACCGAGGATCTTGGCGGCCTCGCCGATTTCCGCAATGGAGGGCCGCACCGCGCCGCCGGCCGCCCGTTCAAAGAGCGTCTCCAGCCAGGGCACAAACTTTGTCGAGAGCACCCACTGGCTGGCCACCGGCGCCCAATCACCGCCCCAGACCACAATCCGGCCTTTGCCGGCGGCGGCTTCCATCACCGCCGGCGTGCCGTCGTCAAATTTTGCGGCCACGGTCATCGCCGATTTCTCCGGCAGCTTTACTGATTGCGGCTGCCAGAACTGGATGTGCGTGAAGTCGCTGTAATGCGGGTCGGCAAACAGCGAGAAGAGGGGATGCTGGAAATCAATCTGCCCAAACAGGGCATTCTTTTCTGCCGGTTTCACGGGGGCCCAGCCGGTCTCGCCCATCAAGGCTGCGGCCGTGTCCACCATCGCCGGTTCATTAAGCAGCACCAGCGAAAATGCGCCTTGGTCGATTTGCCGGCGCAGCGCGGTGCGGGCGGCGTCATCCAGCGGTCCCGCCACGACAAAAAACTGCGAAGCCGCTTTCGCGGGGGCGGGGGCCTTGGCCGCATCTTCCGCGGTGACAAAGGTGACGGTCGGGTCTTTCCATCCCGCAATCGCGCGCTCCAGATAATAGCGGGCGTGCTTGATGTCGTTCGCCGCGTGGCCGCCGTAGTACACGAGCGTCATCTCCCGCGGCGCGGGGCGCACCGCCCACACGGTGTTGTCAAAGTTTTCCTGGTCGCCAGACAATTCCACCCGCAGGGGTTTTGTCAGATTCTCCTTTGGCACCGGCACGATGACGATTTGCGAATCCCGGGCCTCCACGCTGAGTTTCTGCGGCGCGCCGATGACCGTTTTGGTCGCGGCATCATACAGTTGCACGCTCACGGCCGGGTCGGCGCTCTTCGCGTTTTGCACCACGCGCACGCGGATGGCCGGGCCCGCCTCTGTTTCCGTCCAGCCCATCCATTGCAATCCCGCGTCGCCGGGGTTCGCGGGGTTCACCTGCTCCTTGTCCACTTCGCTGCCCTTGGGCCATGGCAGGCCCGCGATGCCCGCGATGCGCGCGCTGTTGGTGAAGTCCGATATCACGACAATTTTCTTTCTGCTCACGGCGTTGGCCGTCTCGGCCATCTGTTCCCAGGCCGCCGTGGCGGCTTCGATGGCTGTGTCCAGATTCTTGGGCCCCCAGCCGGGTTGGCGGTCCGCCAGCACCCCGCGCACCAGCGTCGCGCGTTCGGAAGCCGGCGTCGCCAGCCATTTTTCATGGCTGATCAATTCCGTCACGCCCCCGGAGGCCGCTAGTAGCACAAATTGATCATTCGGCCCCAGCTTTTCGACAACCTCGGCCACTTTTTTGCGCGCGGCATCCCACAGGCCGGTCCGCTGCATCGACGCGCTTTCATCCAGCACGGCCACCACGCTCTGCGGAATGCTCGGTGTGCTGAATGTGGGGAGATCCTGCTTCAAAAACGGCCGCGCAAAAGCCAGCGCGAGGAACCCGAGGATCAGGCATCGCATGATTAACAGCCAGGGATGCTGGATGCGGTTGCGCCGGTCGAGCTTCGGCGGCGAAGGGGTGAGAAACCGCATCGCGCTGAAGGTAACGCGTGTTTTCGTCGCGCGCCGGATGAGGTGCGCGAGGATCGGCCCGGCAATGAGTGCCGCGCCCAGCAAAAACCATGGCGACAGAAAGTTCACAGCTGCGTCCTTTGGCGGGCGGTGGCGCGGCGGGCCGGGCTGGCCTGCAGGAGTTCCAGCAGCACAAAGTCCAGCGGCTGGCCGGTCGTGGCGACTTGGCGGGTCACGCCACGCTTTTCCAGCGTCGCTTTCACCTCGGCTTGGTGCGCGTTAAAGCGTTGCAGGTACCCGGTGCGGGCCTGCTCGGGGTTGACGTAGAGTTTCCGGTTGTTCTCCAGGTCTTCCCATAAGGCGGCTTCGCCAAATTCAAGGCTGGTTTCCGCCGGGTCGAGAATTTGCACCACGCGCACATCATGCCGGGCCGCCGCCAGGCGCGCCAGGGGCTGCTCCCACTCGCTCACTGGCGAGAGAAAGTCCGACAGTACCAGCACTAGGCTCCGCTTGCGGCATAGGTTGGACACTTCGTCCAGCGCATGGCCGAGGTTTGTTTCGCGTCCCTCGGGCGGGCGTTGCAGCAGCGCCAACATATGGCGGAAGTGGCCGGGCTTCCAGCGCGGCGGCAGGTAGTCGTGCACGGTGCCGTCAAACAACGCCAGGCCCACCACGTCGCGCTGCTGGCCGAGGAAGTACGCAAACGTCGCCGCGAGCGTCCGCGCATAGTCCGCCTTCGTCCAGCCCTTTGAGCCAAAGAGCATCGAACGACTGGTGTCCACAAGGATGAGGCAGCGCAGGTTCGTCTCATCCTCAAACTTTTTAATGTAGTTGCGGTCGCTGCGGGCGAGGAGTTTCCAGTCGAGGTAGCGCAGGTCGTCGCCTTGGCTGTACTGGCGGTATTCCGTGAACTCCACCGAGAACCCGGCAAAGGGGCTCCGGTGCAGGCCCGACCATAGGCCCTCCACCACCACGCGCGCGCGCAGCTCCAGGTCCTTGATGGCAAACAAGGCCTGTGGGTCAATGCCCTGGGCGGGCGTCTGGGTGGGGGAAGCCACGGCGTGCGGTTATAAGAGTTGGTTCACACGTTCTTCGGCAGTGCATCCACGAGCTTTTGAATCACCTGCTCGATGGACACGCCGTCGGCCTCCGCGCGGTAGTTCAGCAAAATGCGATGGCGGAACACCGGCGCGGCGAGCGCGCGGATGTCGTCGCCGGTGACGTGGGTGCCCCCGCGCCATAGCACGCGCGCCTTGGCCCCGATGACGAGCGCCTGGGCCGCGCGTGTGCCGGCGCCCCAGTTGATCCAGTTCTTCACAAACTCCGGCGCATTGGCCGCCTTGGGCCGCGAGCTGGCCGCCAGCCTCACCGCGTAGCGGATGACTTCCTCCGACACGGGCACCCGGCGCACCAGCTCTTGGAATTTAATCACATCCTCACCCGAGAACACGCCTTGCACGGCGGAGGCCGCCCGCGCCGTCGTCTGCTGGACAACCGCGACTTCATCGTTTTCCGGCAGATAGTCGATCAGCACATTGAACAGAAAACGGTCGAGCTGCGCCTCCGGCAGGGGATAGGTGCCTTCCATCTCCACCGGGTTTTGCGTGGCGAGGACGAAAAACGGTTCACTCAAGGCATGGCGCACACCGGCCGCTGTCACTTGGTGCTCCTGCATCGCCTCCAGCAGCGCGGCCTGCGTCTTCGGTGGCGTGCGGTTGATTTCGTCGGCCAGGATGATGTTGCCGAAAATCGGCCCGCGCACGAAGGTCAGTTTGCGGCCCTCGCTCGTCTCCGTGAGGATTTCCGTGCCTGTGATGTCCGCGGGCATCAGATCCGGGGTGAACTGGATGCGCTGGAATTGGAGCTGGAACGCGCCGGCGATGGTCTTGACGAGCAGCGTCTTGGCCAGGCCCGGGGCGCCGGTGATCAGGCAGTGACCGCCGGCCAGCATGGCCAGCAGCAATTGCTCAACCACGTCGCGCTGCCCGACGATGACTTTGGCGAGCTCGGTTTCGAGGCGCTTGCGGCCGGCTTGCAGGCTTTCAAACGCGGCTTGTTCGGAGGCGATTTTGGAGGTTTCCACGGTGGTGTGTGTTTCTAGGATGGGGTGAAGGGTTAGTGGGTCATGGTGTAAAACAGGATATTGATCATCATCGGATATGCCTGTTTTTCGGAAAAGCGGTGGAAGTAGTCCGGGTTCGCCGTCTCGCGCTCCCAGCCGTCGCCAAAGTCGTTGTTATGGCTGACAAAGACCATCATGCGGCCTTTGTTGTCGAAAATGCCAAAGAAATGCGAATCGTGGGTCTCGTAATAGTAATCCCAGTTTTCCCACGTTTGCTGGACGACCGCCTGGGAATTGCGCGGAATGGCCGGCATCTGTGGTTTCTCTTTGAGGTCGAAGACGGTGTGAAAGATGGGGTGTTCGATGGTCAGTTCCGTGGGCGAGTATTCCGGCAGCACCCGCTTGATCTGCTCAAAGAAATTCCGCCGCTGGCCGTCGCCCCAGAAGTCGTCCACCATCAGGAACCCGCCGTTGAGCAGGTATTTCCGCATTGCGGCCACTTGCGTGTCGCTGAACATCAGCCGCCCTGGCTCGACGATGTAAACAAAGGGATACTTCGCCAGTTCGTTTGGCGTGATATTGATGAAGTGCAGCCCGGGGTTCACCTTCATGCTCGTAAGCTGATGCAGCCGGAAGCCGAGATTGAGGTCCGCATCCGGCGTATCCGTCCACCAATTGCCGCCACCGTAATAACCCTGCCAGGAGGGATAAATAAGCCGTGCAAAGGTGAACACGTCATTGGTAAACCCGGGATCGTTTTTCCATTGCGGGGTGCCCACATCATAAGTGGAGCCCGGGGGTGGGCCGCCGCGTCCGCCCCGCCGCCCGCCGCCGCCAAATCCTCCGCGTCCGCCCCGCCCACCATTGCCCCGCCCATAGGGGTTGCCGCCTTGGATGCCGGAGTTTCCGGCCGCGCCCCCTGTCCGGCCGATATCCACGCCGGGTTCTCCTTGGCCGCCGGGCCCCGTTTGCGCATACACCGCGAGCGTCGCCAGGCCGAACAAGCCGGCCAGCAGCGTACACCAACGTTGCGGATGGGAAAGGCGCATCAGGGTAAATTGGCGGCGGAGGGTTCAGGCGCGGGTGCCGTTGTCGCCGTGGGCAGGATGGAAAGCAGCTCGTATGCCGCGCGGAAACGCGGGGCTTCCTCCAGCGCCAGCAGCACGTGGCGGCGCGCGCCTTCCACATCCGTGGGCTGCATCAAACGCGCCACGCGGTAGTTGAGGGCCGCCACATCCGGCTGCGCCAGCTCGAGCAACGCCAGCCCGGCTTCAATGCCATGGGCATTGTCATGAAGCTGTTCGCTGGCATCGAGCAGGCCCCGCCACCCCGCGACACTCAGCGGGTGGATGGCCACGGTCGCTTCGCTCCAGCGTTTGACGGCCGGCCAGTCCTTTGCCTGCTGGCTGATTTCAAGGAGGCGGCTGGCCGCGGCCAGCGAATCACCTTCATGCTCGGCCACAAAAGTCAGCGTCACCTTTTCACCGGCGGTATCGCCGAGTTTGTTGAGGGCTTGGGCGAGCATCAGTTGCAGATTTTCCGGGCCGGGCAGGTAAAGGCCCGTGGCGATGATTTCCTGCAACTGGTCCCGAGCCTTGGCCCATTCCTCATGGGCCAGCAGTCCTTGGATGCGGTCCATCTTTGCGTTGAAGTCATGCGGATCCACCGCCGCCAGCAAATCCGGGTTCGCCAGCGCCGAAGCAGACAGGCTGGCCGTGATGCCCGGCGCCTTGTCCGGCGCCAGCAGCATCCACCCCTTGGCAAATTTTGCGGCCTGCTCTTTCGCGTACTTTGTGAATTCTTCGTCCAACTGCGCGACGGGCGCGAAACTGTGCGCCAGCGCGTCGTTGATTTCCTCGCCCCGGCCCAACGCCTCCAGCAGGGCCTTCAAGTGCTCGTGGCCGTATTTTTCCACGAGGTATTGGACGATGAGGCTGGATTCAAAATAGGCAAACTGGGTGTCCCCCGGCTCCTTGGCTTGCAGAAACGCGGCGCTCATGCTGCTGATGGGCTGCATCTTGTCCGTCATGATGCGCTGGTAGTCCTGCATCGACATCAGCTGGCCCCATTCCGGCCGGCCTTGGTGCTCTTCATACACCGAGATGCCTTCGCTCAACCAGCGCGGCATCCGGTTGTGCGTCATCGTCAGCGTGATCACGTGGGTGAATTCGTGCCACAGCACATCCTCCCAGTTCGAGTCATGCGTTGTTGGGCTGTTGATCGTCACCACCGGGCCAAACGTCACGCCGAGAAATTCGCCGATGTCCGGCATCCCAAACGTGCGCACCGAGAAATCCGCCGCGTTGGGAAACACTTCCACCAGTACGCTCGGCGGCAGTTCCGCGCCATATTTGGTCGCCACGCTGGCGCGGACTTTCCCCAGCAGATCCAGCACCCGGCTTCCATAGACCCGCGCCTCCACCGGCTCCATGCATAGTTTGAAGCCGTCTTTGTCGATAATCGTGTAGTCGGCGATTTCGTCGTGCAGCGTGGCGAGGTTGAAGGCTTCAATGTCATACCCATCGTCCTTGTGTGCTTTTTCCGCCAGGGTCCAGCCTTCGTCCTCCTTGCCCAGGCGCAACAAATCCTGCGCCAGTTGCACGGCCGCGGGCGTGTAGCCCGGGTCGCTCTCTAGTGCGAGGCGTTGGAATTTTGCGCCGAGGTCAAAACGGTAGTTTTGGGAGAGCTTCAGGCCGATCAGGTTGTCCACCGCCGGGTTGTTGCTCCACGTGGCGTGGGCGCGCGTGCGGTAGGCGTCGCCCTGGTCGGGCTGGTTGTGCAGGTAGGCAATCACCGCTTGGAGGGCCAGCGCGCTTTGCTCATGCGGGTTGATGGCCAGGATTTTTTGCAACAGTTCCTTCGCTTTGTCGAATTCCTCGGCGTCAATCAGGTTGTCGGCCAGCATGATCAGCGTGGGGACGTGGCGCGGGTTCGCGGCGAGGGCCTGGCGCGCATAGTCGGCGAACTTTTCCCGGTCGCTGGGGCGGAAGGCCGCCGCCATGCCGGAGAGGAAGTCCGCATCGTCTGGAAACGCCTTCAGCCCATTGCCAAAGCTGGTGGAGGCCAGCCGGTAGTCGTGTTTTTCCAAGCCTAGTTGTCCGGCATTGAGAAAGGCATCGCGTACCGGCGGCGTGGCTTGTTCCCCGGGGGTGAAGTATTGCTGCAGCAAGGTTTTCGGATCGGGCCGGGGGTCGGTCTTTTGTTGCAGGATGGCTTCTCCGGCATCCACTTTTTGGGCGAGTGTCAACAACGGGGCCTGGTAATACTGCTGCTGGTCAGCCAGGCTGGCCAGCCGGGCCATCATCGTGTTTTGCAGTTGTTGGGCTTCGTTGGCCTTGCCGGTGTACAGGCAGGCTTCGCGCATTAATAGCAGCAGACGGAAACTGTAGCGCAAATTGTCCTTCAGCAGGGTATAGGCTTCGTTGTATTTGCCCTGGGTCATCAAACCCTCCGCGGCCACCCGCAGCAGGGTTTCGCTGGGGTAGGCGTCTTTGATGGCTTTTTGGGCCATGATCGCTGCATCCTCATAATCCCCCTGGCGCAGCTTCTTTACTGCCTCTTCTTCCACCGTGGCCGGAGCCGGGGTGGTCTGCCCGGCGCAAAACAGCGTCGTAACCGCTAACCCGAGGAGCAGGCTGGGCCACAATTTCTGCAGGGTGGGGCGGCCCGTGCGGGGAAAAGGCATGGCGTATAGCATTAAATGGCAAACGGTTGGCTGGCAAGCGGCTAACGACTACGGACCAGCTATCCGCAGGAGGGGTAGTTGATTCTAACCGAGCCAAGGGCCTAAAGTTCCACTCCTTCGCGTTTTCCATCAACAATTTTTGTCCCTTGGGGTTCGTACCCATCCGAGCGGCCGATTTGGAACATTTTTTGCTGGAATTCCTGCCATTCCCAGTGACTTGCACACCAAAAATATGGCTTCTCGCACATCGGGAAATCCTTTATACACGCTTGGTTAATTTGTCTCCCCTCCGGCTCGGGGCCCGGGAGCGCCTTTCATGATATCGCTTTTCACCGCCAAAACCGGCAATGCCATCACCGCGCGCTGCCGCGAAGACGAAACCACCCGTCTGCGCCTGCGCTACAAACCGTACTACCATACGTTTGACCGGCAGGTAGGCGGCCATGTCTGGCTCAACGGTGCCGAGATGGTCATGCTCAGTAGCAATGACTACCTGGGGCTGACCCACCACCCCAAGGTCATGGAAGCCGCCCAACGTGGCCTGCGGGAGTGGGGCACCAGCACCACCGGCGCCCGCCTCTCCAACGGCAGTCGCGCCTACCACCAGCGCTTGGAGGAAAAGCTCGCCGCGTTCCTCGGCAAAGAGGCCTGTCATATCTCGGTCGCCGGCTATATTTCATGCATGTCGGCCATCCAGGCCTTTGCCCAGAAGGGTGACGTCGTTTTGGGCGACAAGAACCTCCATTCCTCCATCTGGGCCGGCATCGGCCTCACCCAGGCCAAGGCCGAGCGTTTCGCGCATAATAATCCGGAGGACCTCCGCGAACTCCTTTCCTTCGAAGCACCCGAAACCCCCAAGATCGTCGCTTTCGAGGGCGTCTATTCCATGGAGGGCCACATCGCCCCGATTCCGGCTATTCTCGCCGTCACAGCCGAGCATAATTGCTTCCATGTCATGGACGATGCCCACGGCTTCGGTGTCTTGGGCAAGGATGGCCGGGGCACCGCCAACCACTTTGGCGCCACCGATAAGATCGACCTCATCGCCGGTAGCTTTTCCAAGGCTTTGGCCAGCACCGGCGGGTTTGTCGCCGGTTCACGCGAGGTCATCGAATACCTGCGCTCACACTCCAAGCAGACAATTTTTAGCGCCGCCCTCGCTCCGGCCCAGGCTTATGCCGCCGAGGCTGCGCTCGACGTCCTCCAGGAGGAACCCCACCATTTGCAGCGGTTGTGGAGCAACACCAAGCGCTACAAGCAAATCCTCCATGAACTCAAGCTCGACACCTGGGGTAGCGATACCCCCGCCGTGCCCATCGTCCTGGGCTCCAAGGACCGCGCCTACCGTTTCTGGCAACACCTGATGGAGCGCGGCGTGTTCACCGTCATGTCCATCGCTCCCGCTGTGCCGCCGGGCAAGGACCTCGTGCGCACCGCTATTTCCGCCTGCCACACCGAAGAGGACCTCGCCAAGATTGCCGACGCCATGGCCTTCGCCGCGCGGAAATTGTAAGGCAGTACAGCTGCCTTCGATTTTGCTATCGTCCGTTCTTCGCCATGCCTTCGAGCTGTGCGATGTAGGATTTGGGGCCGCTGTCCTCAAAGCCTTCCATTTTGCCCAGCATTTTTTCGTCGTTGCTTAGCAGAATGAGCGTCGGGAAGCCGTGCACGTCATATTTCATCGTGAGGCGCATATTCTGGTCCTTCAGCGCCTGCGCCTGGCTCTTGTGCTGCGGCATATCCACCTCGATGAAGACGAGGTTTTTCGCCACATAGTCGCGAAAAGTCGGTGTATCGAGCACGTATTTGTCCAGTTGCTGGCAATAGGTGCACCAATCGGATCCCGTGAAGCTCAGTAGGATGGGCTTGTGCTCGGCCTTCGCTTGCGCCACGGCGGCTGTATAATCGCTGGGCCACGCGGGCGGCTTTTCCGTGGCGTGCTTTATTGCCGTTATCAGCCACGCCGGCGGGTTTTGCCATGCGGCCCAGCCAATGTCCGCCACCATCAGCAGCAGCACCAGCCGCATGAGGTAAACGCGCACTGTGGCCATGGACCCATGGTTGGCGTCTTTTTCCTTTCAGGCAAGGTTTTCCCGCTGCTTTTCGCTTGTGGGCCGGGCGGAAAACAGCGAAAGGTTCCCCCATGTCCGCCGAAGCGATGCCCGCGCCCCCATCGCCCCGCAACCGCTGGCCCCTGGCCCTGGCGGTGCTGGCCGCGATCTTTTTTGTCACGGCTGTCGCCGAATACTTCATGGGCCGTTCGCCACTCGGCCCCGATGGCCGCTTCGGCTGGTGGGAGGCCAATATTTGGAGCAATGAAAACTCCCAGCGCTTTGCCGATCCTTATTCCTTTTCCCATTTCACGCACGGCATCCTGTTCTTTTGGTTTTTGAAGTGGCTGCTGCCCCGGCTGCCCGCCTCGCGCCGCCTGGTGCTGGCTGCGTTGATTGAGGCCGCCTGGGAATTGCTCGAAAACTCGCCGCTCATCATCCACCGCTACCGCGCGGCCACCATCGCCCTGGGCTACGATGGCGACAGCATCCTGAATTCCATGAGCGACATCCTGATGATGTGCCTGGGGTTTTGGTTTGCCTCGCGCCTGCGTTTTCGGGTTTGCCTTGCGGCCATCCTCATCATGGAAATCGGCTGCTTGATTTGGGTGCGCGACAATCTTACGCTCAACGTCATCATGCTTATTCACCCCGTGGAGGCCATCAAACACTGGCAGATGGCAGGTGCCCCCCCGGGGACATTTTAGCCCTGTCATGGCCGCCACTGGCAAAATGTGTGTGGTGCTTGCCCGCACCGACCGGGTTGGCGATGTGGTCATTTCCACTTCGTGCCTCAATGCGGTGCGCGCCGCCCTGCCTGAAGCCGAGATCCATTTTGTCGCCCAGGCCCGCATGGAATTGTTGGTCAGGGCGCACCCCGCGCTCAAGAGCTTTATTCCCGTCCCTCCCGGTGGCGATGACGATTGGCGCATCGAGGCCCTCGCGGCCCAATTTCGCAAACTCCAGCCCGATTGCATCGTGCATCTGCACGCCGACCCCGCGGTGGAGCGCGCTGCCGCCCAGGCCGCCATCCCCCGTCGCATTGGTTTCACCAAAAACAGCAACGAATGGCTCACCGACGCATTGCCCGAACCCGCCAAACGCGGCGACAAGCACGAGGCGCTTTATAATTTCGACCTGCTGGCCATGCTCGGCGTGCCACCGCCCGCCAAACTGGAGGCCTCCCTGGGCCTCAGTGAATCCGCGCGCGACTGCCTGCTCGGGAAACTGCCCGAGGGCATTGCCGTGGGCAACTATGCCGTGCTTCACATCGGCGCGCATGGGGACAAGCCGCGCATCTCCGCCGAGTTTTTCATCGCCGTCGCCCGTTGGCTGGTCAAGGAGCGCAAGCTCTATGTCGTGCTGGTCGGCGCCGATGCGGGCGACGCCACCTCCGCCGCCATCATGGAAGGCGCGGGCAGCGCCGCTTCGTGGATCCATGATTTTTGTGGCGAAACGGACTTGGCCGAGGCCGCCTTTCTATTGCGCGACGCCGCGGTGGTCTTTGGCCGCGAAGGCGGCCCGGCCCACCTCGCCGCTGCGATGGGCGCTCGCACCGTAACCTTGATGCTCGAGCCAGAGAGGGAAAACGCCTCCGCCCGTTGGCGCCCACTGGGCGAGCGTTCCTGGGTGCTGGAAAAACCGCTCAAGCGCGGTTTTTTTGAATCACGCCCTGGCTTTGCGCGTCGTAATTTAAGTCAGTACACTCCGGAGGAAGTCGTTGCTGCCATCCATTCTGCGTTGGATGCGTGAGGTTCAAGTTTCGCCAGCCGCTCCCGTTTTGTTTTGGGATTTCCGCCACTGGACGAGAAAATAAATGGCGCCGCCTAGGGCGATCGCGCCGACCACGCACACCCCGAACAACGCCACATACGGCAGCGATTGGGGCAGCGGGTTGGAGTCATACTCCACCACAAACCCTTGGAGCATTGCCCCACCGTCCGCGGCGCCCCATTCCGGCTGCCGGTGGTCTTTCCCCTCACCGTAAAACATAAGGCGGTTTTCCTGCGCACTGTCTTTTCCGGGTTGGTGGGCATTCCAGTTTGTATAAGTAAAAGCGCCTTCATTGTTCGACCACGCCCAATTGCCATCCGCCGATTTCACGCCCCCCAGCCAGGGACCCCAGGATTGTCCCTGCGGGTTATTGGTCCAGAAGCCCGCGTCATCCACGAGTTTGAAGACAAACGCATTCTCGGGCTTGGAGCCGATGGTCGCCAGATAACCGCCATGCGCCGTGGCGTAGGATTCGGCATTGCTCCACGTGATGCCCGCGGGCGCGGTCACCGCTTCATACAGGTGCCCATTGCCGCCGGCTTCGGCCCGCCATTCCGTCAGTTCAACACTATGCACTTCCGCCGGTGGCTGGAAGATGGCGCCAAGCAGGGTCAGGGTGATCGGGATGAGGCCGAAGATTTTCATGAAATAGGCGAGGGGTGTTTTTGATCAGTAGTCTTGCATCCAGAGCGTGGTGGGTGTCGGGCCGTCGGCCGCATGGTTAAGCGCGTGGATGCTACGCATGAAGACGATTTCCACCTGCGTCAATTGCTCGCTGGGGAGGTGCTGGGCGTTCCACTGCCGTGCCAGGTAGTCGGCATAGTACGGGCGGTAGGCGGCAAACTCGTTATATGCCAGATCCAGCAGGTAGCTGCACCAGCGTTCGTTTCCATAGGTATCGGCAATAAAGGAGGGCTGGCTGAAATCTGGCGGCGTCTCCCCCGTGCGCACGTCCACCTCCCGGCCGCTTTGGGTCAACCCGCGGACTACGTACCAACCATCAAACTGCTGCGGGTCGGGGGCAAACATATCAAAGCATTGCTCCAGACCGCTATCGACTGCCGGGCGGTGCCACGAACTGGGCAACACCGGTTCATGCCCGCGCAACGTGTCGTAATTCAGCAGCAGCATATACACAATAATGCCCGCCATCGTCGTCTCCCGGGAAATCGTCCACGCCATTTTGCCCCGCCGCTGCCAGCGTCCTTGCTCCAAGGGAGCCGCCACCGCTGCGGCGGAGGGTGGGGGATTGTTTGCCGCCCAGCCCAACCGCTGCCCGCACCAGCGGCCCAGCGGCTCTGCCAGCCCGGTCCAAAACGACTCGGGCAGCAGCATGAGCATAAACACATTCATGACCACCCAGAACAACCCCATTTGCATGCATAGGCCGAAGCCCAATTGCAGCAGGCCAAACAAGGCAAATCCCAGCAGCCGCCCCCAGCCGCGGCGGATGGGCAGGATGAACAGCACCGGACCGTAAAGCTCCAGATACAGCGTCCCCACCGTCAGCCACGCCGTCAGCCAGTCGTATTGGTTCAGCCATTGCCCCAGTGGCCGCGCATAAATCTGGATCGACAAGGCGTAGTACACCGCGGAGTTGGTCACGTGCCAGCTTGAGCCGGTTTTCGCCAGACCACTGACCAGATAAATAAGAATAAATTGAATGACGGCCCCTGCGCCCGCCATCCCCAGGTAGCGCGTTTCTTTCGGCGGCTCCACCCGGCCCAGCCACGCATCCACGGAATAGCGCCGGTTCAGTGGCAGCCACAGCGCCCAGAACAGCGCGATATGCTCGATCATGTCCGCTCCGAATAACACCAGGGGGTTGCGGGCCTGGCGCGAAAGCAGCAGGAACAGGCAGCCCACGGTCGCCAGCCGCGTGCGGTAGCCGACCAGCAGCATCAAGGCAAACACCGCTTCCACTGCAAACAGCGCCGCGGCATACCGTACGCTGCCATGCGCTAGGTACAGCGACAGGTCGGGCGCATAATTTTCACGCACCACTTGTGCCGGCAGCACACCGTCATTGGTATAAAAGACGCGCAGATTCAGCGCGCTAACCCCCAGGTCGGCGAGAATGACCAGCGCCAGGCCGATGCGCATCAGCGCCAGCGACCGCCAGTCCAGCCCGAACATATTCCGCAAGATGTTCCGTCCGCGCATGGGGTAGGTGTGGGAAGACCCGCGCCCGATGGTTGCTCGCAGGTGGAAAACCCGCCGGTCGCGTAAAAGCGGCCATTGTGGGGCATTTTCACCCAATGGCAATATCGCGCCTTGCCCCGGGCTTAGTGAAGCCCCTTCACATTTTTCGTTTGTTGCTCAAGCAATTGCTGTTGGTACTTCGTGACGTCTTCGGCGGCTTTAAGGTTGGCGGCCAGGTAGGCGTCATATTCCTTTTGCTGAAGCGGATCATCCAAAACCGCTTTGCCCTCGTCCCCGTTATGCCAATGGCCGTGGTTGGCTTTGAGCACCTGCACAATGTCGCGTTGGCTGGAAAATAGGCGGCTGATGCTGGTATCCAACTCCAGGCATAGGGGCAGTATGCCGCTGACGCCGTCGCTGAAATCTTGCAGAAATCGATTCTTGGCCACGTCGGGTATGTTTCGGGCCCGGGCTATTTCCGCAATCCTGTCCGGACTCTTTCTCAGCCTGGCTGTATGCACATCCAAGGCCCGTAGCACGCTGTCATTTGCGGTGGTTTTGGCGTCATAGGCGGCGGGGTCTTTCCCGTCGGGCATGGGCACTGTGCCGGCTTGGGTGATGACTTGCTCCAGGGTCTTTTCAGTTTGTGCGGTTTCCCGCGTAAACTGTGCGGCGACGGCCGCCCCCGCTGCATCCGGGCCCTTTCCGGCCGCCTCTTTGTCCAGCAAGGCGAGCATCGGGTTGTCGCCATCAAAATTGCCGCTCGCGTAATTCTTTAACGTGGCTTCGGCGGCTTGCCGCATACTTTCGTCCAACGCCTGGTTGATGCGGGTTTTGACCGGTTGGGCATAAATGCCCAAAAACAGCAAGGCCATCCACGGATAGAAGGCGAGGCGGGCGACTTTGGCATTTTTCGAAACTCGCCATACCGCATAGGCCGGCAGCAGGCTGAAGAGCATCATCGTCAGGAAGACGCCAATGATTTTGCCACTCGCATAGCTCGGCTGGCTCCAATCCTCCCTTTGAAAAACCAAGTTGCCGGCGTAGGCGGCCACGGCCATGCAGATTAACACATCCAGTCTCCGTGGAAATCGGCCCCGCGTTTCGGTTGCATTCTGGGCCGGATTTGGCTCCAGCAGCGGGGGCGGCAAATCAGGCGGGCTATCCATGGACAAGCGGTTTACCGGGGCCGGTTCCCCTAGTCAAATGCGAAGCCCGGGCCCCTTTTCCGTCTAAAATTCCTGCTCGAAACATTCGCCTCCGCCTGCGCTTGTTGCGTTGACCCCGCCGCCCCGATGGTCTTCAATCAACCGTTTTGTCCCACGATGCTTACGCTGGCTGATGTCTCCAAGTCCTACGCCACCCGCACGCTTTTCAGCGAGGTGTCCCTCTTTATTGCCCGGTCGGACCGCTACGGCCTCGTCGGGCCCAATGGCGCGGGCAAAACCACCCTTTTTAACCTGATTCTCGGCAAGGACGCCCCGGACGAGGGCACCATCGAATGGGAGCGCGGGGCCGACTTCGGCTACCTCCCCCAGGAAAGCGCCCCAGTTGGTGAGGAGACCATCCTCGATATCGCCACCAGCGGCAAAAAACTCCTGCCCGATTCGGACGACGATTACGACATCGACTACACCCTCGAGCCTCGCGCCAAGAAAATCCTCGCCGGCCTGGGCTTCCGGGAGGAAGACCATCTGCGCCAGGCCAAGTCCTTTTCCGGCGGCTGGGTCATGCGCGCCCACATCGCCCGCCTCCTCGTCAGCGAGCCCGCCCTCCTCATGCTCGACGAGCCGACCAACCATCTCGACCTCGAGGCGCTCCTTTGGTTCCAGGACTACCTGACGCGCTATCCCGGCGGTCTCGTCGTCATCTCGCACGACCGCGCTTTCCTCAACGCTCTCTGCACCGGCATTCTCGAGCTCCGCGGCGGCGGCCTCAGCCGCTATACGGGCAACTACGACGACTACCTGCTCGAGAAGGAAGCCCGCAAGGAGCAGCAGCTGTCCGTTTACAAAAACCAGCAGCGCCAGATCGCCCATATGCAGAAGTTTGTGGACCGCTTCGGCGCCAAGGCGTCCATGGCTTCCCGCGCCAAATCAAAGGAGAAGATGATCGAGCGTCTTGAGGCCGTCGCCGTGGATGCTCCGGAGGAGGACTTGCGCCGCGTCAATTTCAAGTTCCCGCCCACGCCGCGCTCCGGCCTCAAGGTCGTCAACCTCGAGCACGTGCAGCAGGCCTATGGCGACCACGTCGTCTATCGCGACCTCAATTTCTCCGCCGAGCGCGGGCAGAAGATCGTCCTCGTCGGCCCCAACGGCGCGGGCAAATCCACGCTCTTGAAGATTCTCGCGGGCGTCCTCCCCATCCAGGGCGGCACGGTCGCGTTGGGTAGCAACGTCGTCCCTGGCTATTTCGCGCAGAACCGCGGCGACAACTTGCGCTTGAACGCCACGGTGCTTGATAACGTCATGGAGTTGCATAGCTCGGAAAACCCGCTGTCCGAGCAGTCCGTGCGCACCATCCTTGGCGCCTTCCTGTTCCGCAAGGACGATGTGTTTAAGAAGGTCTCCGTCCTCTCCGGTGGTGAGAAATCGCGCCTCGCGCTTGCGCGCCTGCTCGTCAAGCCGCCCAACTTCCTGCTCATGGACGAGCCGACTACCCACCTCGACATGACGTCCATTGACGCGCTCGTCCACGCGCTCAAGCAATACGAGGGCACGCTCATCTTCATCAGCCACGATGTCTATTTCATTCGCGCCCTAGCGAAAAACGTCCTGCACGTCCACTCGGGCCGCCTGACGCCCTACGCGGGCGACTACGACTATTACCTCGAGAAGTCCCGCGCCACCAGCGAGCGCGCCGCCTTGACGGCCGGCTTCACCGACGCCCGTCCCGTGCAAAAGAACGACACCCCCAAACCCGCCGCCCGCCCGGTGGTGAGCAAGGAGGAGGAGCGCGCCCGCAAGACCAAGCTGCGCGAGCTCCGCACCCATGTCGGCAAATTGGAGGAGCGCGTCGCCCAGCTCGAGGCCCAGCAAAACGAGCTCACCACCGCGCTCGAAGCCCCGGAGACCTATACCCAGCCCGGCAAGCCCCAGCATTTGAACCGCGAACTTAGCCACGTCGTTGACCAGCTCCAGACTGCCACCCACGACTGGGAAAAAGCCGCCGCCGAACTCGCTGAACTGGAAAAAACGGGATAGTTTCGAATCAGCGCCCCGTTCGGGTCAGCACTTCGAATTCCCCGTATTTTGCTGCGGTCGAGAAATTGTCGGCCACCCATTTTTCCGTTTTAGGAAAGGTGACGGAAGTGCCGGCAAACAGGGCTTTTTCGCGGACCACCACTTGGATGTTGTCGGCTTGCAGGTTTTTCAGCAGCCACGCATCCAGGTCCGGCACATCCTTCGGCGTGAAATAGTGGTTGCTTTGAACATACAGCAAAGGGGTGGGCGCGAGGGTGCCGGTGATGCCGTAAAGATAGGTTGAATCCCCAATGACAAAGAAACGTTGCCCGCGCTTGACGAGATCGTTGTAAACACCTTCGACATCTTCCACCGCAATGGGGGTTTGCGCGCTCTTTGGCCCGGCATAGGTTTGTTCCAGCCAGCGCAACCTGGACAAGGCGGGGATGTTCACGCTTCGCCCCACTTGGTGGGCGGGTTCGAAGGAATCCTGCACTGTACGCTGGTAGCCCGCCCGAAGAAATTCCACCGGCAGCGCCAGCGCCAGCAGGAGCCCCACCAGCTGCACGAGCCGTTGGTAGGGAGAGGCGGGATGTAGCAGGTGAAACAACCCCACACCCAATCCCAGGGTCAGGCCCGAAAAAAACAGCACATTCTGCACTTCGTTGAGTGTGGAGGTCTGAAACACGGCTTGGACCACCGGGACCGCCAGGGTGAACACGATGGCTAGCCGCAGCGCCGCGCTTTGCCGGATCCGGGCGCCGACCGCCGGTTGCGTCCACCCTTCAAACAGCGCCAGGCTGACCGCGCCGAAGGCGACTGCATTGCACCAGGGCGTGCTGCCCACGATGCACGAGAACAGGGTGGGAGGGAAAAACAGCCTTAAATGCGACAGACGACTGCCCCCCATGTGGGATGGATTGGAGATCGCATAGTGAAAAAACAAATGCGCATCCGAATGTTTGAACAGCCACACCGCGAACAACCCGCCCACCACTGCCAGTCCCGCCCCAAAGGCCGTCAGAAATTTAAGAATGGCGGCGGGCTTCGGTGGTGAGATCGCCACTATCCCGGCGCCGAGCAAGGCTATCGTCAACGCGCCGGCGTTTTGCTTGGACAACAGGGCCAGTGCTGCCAGCACCCCGGCCGCGCCGCAAAATAGCCATGCTTTGCCTGGTTGGCGGTGCAGGGCCTCGGCCACCATTTGCATCCCAAGAATGGCGCAGAAAAACGCGGTTTGCTCGATCCACAGCGTCCCAAATACGGATTGGAAGGCCAGCCCCACCAGGGCGCCCGTCACCAGCGCCAGCCCGCGGTGCTCATCGCCAAAGATCAGAACCATCGTCCGGATGACTGACAGGGTGGCTATCGCCGCCAGCGTGGCGGCGGAAATCACCATGGCCGTCCACGTTACGCCGCACAGCTTGAAAAAGATCGCTTGCAGCGCGAACGACAGCGGTCCGAACGCCATTAAGAAGTCTTTGTACGGAGCCTGGCCGGAGTAAATCCGCCATGCGCCATCAAAAATCATGGACTGGTCAAAGGCAAAGAGCCCTAGATGCCCAAAAACATACGTGACTCCAAAAGATGCGGCGGCGGCCATCAAGGCCAACCCGCGAAAGGCGCCAAGGCCAAGGCCGGGGCGGCGGACGGTGCCGGCAGCGGGCAAGGGAGCCGTGTTCATTTAAAATTGGAATACCTTGTTCTGGGCGTGCTGGCGCAACCAGTGGTCCACGATCACAAGCGCTGTCATGGCTTCCACAATGGGCACCGCGCGGGGCAGCACGCAGGGGTCATGCCGGCCGCGGCCCATGAGGTCCGTCGCCTTGCCGTGGATGTCCACTGTCTTCTGCTTCTGCAAAATCGTCGCTGTGGGTTTGAAGGCCACGCGGAAGAAAAGCTCCTCGCCGTTGCTGATGCCGCCTTGCACGCCGCCGGAGCGGTTGGTCAGGGTGCGCACTTTGCCGCCGCGCTTCACAAAGGTGTCGTTGTGCTCCGAGCCTTTCAGCTCCGTGCCCGCGAAACCGCTGCCGACTTCAAAGCCTTTCGTCGCGGGCAGCGAGAGCATGGCCTTCGCCAAATCCGCCTCCAGCCGGTCAAACACCGGCTCGCCCAGCCCCGTGGGCAGCCCGCGCACCCGGCAGGTGATGATCCCGCCGACGGAGTCTCCCGCCGAGCGCATCTTCTTGATCAGTGTCGCCATCTTCTCTGCTGTCTTGGCATCTGGGCAGCGCACCGGGTTGGCCTCGACTTGCGCCAGGGTGGGGAAGGCCATCTTCTCGCCGGCCGTCAGCGTCTCAGCTCCGGGCATGGCAATGTTCTGGATGCGCTCGACATAGGCGCGGATTTCCACGCCACCGCCCAGCTGCAAAATTTTCTTCGCAATCGCGCCTGCGGCCACGCGGCCAATCGTCTCGCGCGCGGAGGAGCGCCCGCCGCCTTCGTGGTTGCGCAGGCCGAATTTCTCCAAATACGTGTAGTCCGCATGCGAGGGGCGGAACTTGTTCTTCATCTCGGAATACGCCTCGGGCCGCGCATCCGTGTTGGCCACGAGCAGCGCGATCGGTGTTCCGAGGGTGCGGCCTTCGTAAACGCCCGAGATGATGCTTACGGCATCGGCTTCCTTGCGCTGCGTCGTCAGCTCGCTCTGGCCGGGGCGGCGGCGGTCAAGCTCGGGTTGAATGTCGCCGGACGCGAGCGGCAGGTTCGGCGGGCAGCCGTCCACAACGACGCCCACGCCGCCTCCATGGCTTTCGCCCCAGGTTGCTATGGTGAAAAGCTTGCCGAAAACGTTGCCCATAAAGGAGCTATTATTGCGAAGCGGGCCCAAAAAACAAGGCCGGATAGGAGAAACTTAAGCTTTCAAACTTGAGGGGGCTGGCGCGCTAATTAGTCTGTATCTACTCTCCCATGAAGCGCGGTACCTTTGTTGCGGTTGCGCCGCTTCCCTGGAAATTTGTCAAAATCAACGGCAAATGGTATTTTGGCGGCAGGTTTTAAAAAATCGATAGGGCAAAATTCAGAAACATGAAATGGAAGCGGTGGTTTGATTAAAACTAACGGTGTAAAGATTTGACAAAAAAAGCCGGGTGGCAAATTCTCCCCTATGGCTGACGCTCTCCAGCCAGTCTCTCTCGACCAGATCGCGCCTGCGTGGTGGCAGGCACGGTGGCTGCAATTGGTTGTAAAAGTGTCTGACCCTTTGTCGATTGCCGTCCTCTTTGGTTTTTGGCTCTGGAGCAGCTGGCTGCGTTGGGGCGATCCTTTGATCGATTTTCCCCGCATCCTTTACGCATCCTGGCGCTTGAGCCAGGGAGATTTGCTCTATCGCGATGTCGTCGGCCAGTATGGGCCGCTGGCTTATCTGGCTGGGGCGGCTGGTTTTAAGATTTTTGGACCGGGGTTGGATGTGATCATCGGGATGAATATTGCCATCGCCATCGTGGCGGTGCTGTTGTTGCGCGGCATCTTTTTTGCCCTGGGTAGCCGCCTCATGGCCTGGCTGGCTTCCGTTGTCTTTATCTGTGTGTTTGCCTTTGGCGATTACATCCTCGTCAGCAATTACAATTTCATCACGCCTTACTCCGCGCAGGCCACTTGGGGTTTTGTGGGCCTCCTGCTGGTGGTTTGGGGATTGCTCAAATGTCATGTGACCAAGGATCACCGCTGGCTGGCGGTGGCGGGCCTGGGCCTGGCCGTGGCATATCTCAACAAGCCGGATTTATGGCTTGCCGCCTTGGGCGCCGTGGCCGTCTTTGCATCGGTGGGGCTGGTCAGACGCCTGAAGCACCCGCGCCCCACTGGCCGTTTTGTCAGGCCAAGGTATGCATTCCTTTGGTTTGCAGGTGGCTTTATCTCTCTCTGGCTGCCCGTTTTTTTCTATTTTGTGGCGGCGGGAGGCTGGGCGCATGGCTTTTACGCCGCTAATCACTTGCTATTCACCCTCACCAATGCCCGTGTGTTGGTCAATGTCGGCAAATCCCCCTTGATGGATCAGTTTTTTGGTTTCGATGACCCCTGGGTCAACTTTCGTGAGGAATTGGACTCCGGCCTGGTCATGCTCCTGGGTTGCGCAGTCATCCTCTGGGCTGGTCAGCGTTGTCTGGGCGGTTCACGCAAAGGCTCGTCACGAATAATGTATTTCGGGCTGGCAATTGCGCCGCTGATCGCAGCCATTGCCTGTCAGGGGCGGGATGGCTTTTGGACAGATTCCGGGGAGGCGTTTGCCCTGCCGGTTTTTTTGGCCACTGCAATCTGTTTGGCTGGAAGTTGGCGGGGGGCCTGGCTCGACCAGGCTGGGCTGGAGCGAAACCTCCCTTTGGCGGTGCTTGGTACGGCCGCCAGTCTCATGCTCGTGCGCATGATTTTGAATGTGCGGTTCTTTCATTTCGGATTTTTTATGATGCCGCTGGCGGTTTGCTTTTGGTTGCATCTGATGGTGGCGGAGGCTCCTCGCCGCTGGATGGGATGTTTTCGGGCTTATTGGCTCATTCCTGCGGTCTTCTGCGCTATTACTCTGCTGGGCGTGGTGCAGTTGTCGCGCATCAGCCTGCGGCAATACCGGTTGAAAACTTACGATGTCGGCAGCGGTCGGGATTATTTCTTTTCCTACCCGCCTTCGATTTACCCCAATGGCTGGCTTTTAAAGACCATGATCGAGGGCGCGCCTTTGGTTGCGCCCCATGCCCGGCGCCTGGCGGTGTTCCCGGGCGGTGTCGCGGTGAATTATCATCTGCGGATCCGCAGCCCCCTCCCGGCCATGGAAATCTTCCCCATTGCCATCACTGCTTCCGCCTCCCAAAGGGCCCTCGCGGCGCTGGCCTTGGATCCGCCCGACATTGTTCTGCTCTATGCCCGCAATTTGACTGAAAACGGCGCGAATTATTTTGGTGCCGGCAAGGAGAGTGGTCTCGATATCCTGCGCTGGCTCAATGAACGCTACAAAATTGCGGCAAGCGCGGGCAGTTCACCCTTCAGTTTTACCCGCCATCAGGTTGATTTTTTGATTCCCAACGCGCAGCCTGGTCCTCCGCCTAAAATCATTCCCGTGGAGTTGGATTAGCTGGAATCGCTGCTTTTTAAAAAATGAATTTAAGCATCGAAAATGTCAGAAACGGCATTTAAGCTAACGTTCACAAGTAAAGGTTTAAAACGATAATCCGGATACCCTGGCGACTCTTGATGGATGGTTTTTATGCAAAGCCCCCTCTATTGGAATCCACATTTTTACGCGGCCGCCATGCAGCTGCTCTATGGTCGGCAGTATGCTGCCCGGTATGAGGATCTTGCGCGCCTCATTCCGGAAAAATCCAGGGTATTGGACGTTTGCATGGGGGACGCGCGCCTTTACACCGGTTTCTTAAAACGCAAAAAAATCGACTATCTGGGTCTTGATATCAACCCGGCCTTCATCCGCCACGCCCGTCGCCGCGGCATCCCCGCGCAGGAATTCGATTTGCGGCGGGATCCCCTCCCGGCCTCCGATTATGTCATCCTGCAGGGGAGTTTGTACCAATTCATACCCCACGAACACGCCATCCTCGAAAAACTCCTGGCCGCCGCCCGGCATACGTTGATTATTTCCGAACCCGTGCGCAATTTGGGTGCCAGCCGCAACCGCGTGGTTGCCTGGGTCGCCCGCAAGGCCACCACCACCCGGCAAGGCCGCGCGGAACATCGTTTTCATCCGCGGAGGCTTCACTCCTTGTTTGCTGAATACCACCAGTTGGAGCACGTCTTGTCGGTGGCTGGCCAGCGCGAGCTGGCCGGGATTTTCAAGACCGCCGTGTGACTCCGCCCGCAAACTTCGTCATTTACGCCAGCAGTTTCTTCAAAATCTCGTCGATGGCCTGCGGGTTGGCCTGGCCTTTGGTTGCTTTCATCACGGGCCCTTTGAGGGCATTGATGGCGCTCAGTTTGCCGGCCTTGTATTCGGCCACGGGTTTCGGGCTCGCGGCGATGACTTCCGCGCAAATCTTCTCCAGCGCCCCGGTATCGCTCTGCACGCGCAGGCCCTTGCGGTCCACCACGGTCTCGGCCGTCTCGCCGGTCTTGAACATCTCGAGGAAGACATCCTTGGCGATTTGCTTGGAAATCACGCCGCCTTCGACGATTTTCACCAACCCGGCCAGACGTTCCGGCGTGATGGTGCAATGCGTGACGGATTGCGGCGATTCGCCTTCGGGTGCGGCGGCTGCCAATTCGCGCAGCAGGTCGTTGGCAATGTAGTTCGCCACGGCCTTTGGCTGGTTGCACAGGGCCACCGCTTTTTCAAAATATGCCGCCAGCTCGTGGTCGTAGCAGATGACGGAGGTGATGGTGTACGGCAGCTCCCAGTCCTTCTGGTAGCGGCGCTGTTTGTCAAAGGGCACTTCCGGCAGTTCCTTCCGCAGCTTTTCAATCTGCTCCGGCGTGGTGCGCACGGGCATCAGGTCCGGGTCCGGGAAATAGCGGTAATCATGCGCCTGCTCCTTGGAGCGCATGGACTGGGTGACGCCCTGCTGCGCGTCCCACCGGCGCGTCTCCTGCACGATGCGTTCGCCCGTCTTCATGCACTGGGTCTGGCGCTTGATTTCATACTCCACGCCGTTCTTCACACCGGAGATGGAGTTCAGATTCTTCAGCTCGACCTTGGTGCCAAGCTTCGTTTCGCCCACCGGGCGCACGGAGACGTTGGCGTCGCAGCGCAACTGGCCCTTTTCCATGTCGCAGTCCGAAATATCCGCCGCCACCAGCGCCATGCGCAACGCCGTCAGATAGGCGAAGACTTCGTCCGGGTTGTGCATATCCGGCTCGGAGACAATCTCAATGAGCGGCGTGCCCGCGCGGTTGTAGTCCACCAGGCTGTCGTTGGAAAAGTGCGTCAGCTTGCCCACGTCTTCTTCGAGGTGGATGCGCGTCAGCTGCACCTTGCGGTGCGCGCCGATCACGTTGCGCGACGGGCCGGGCAGCTCGATCTCCACCTCGCCGCCAAGGCACAACGGCTGGTCAAATTGCGAAATCTGGTAGTTCTTCGGGTTGTCCGGATAGAAATAGTTTTTGCGGTCCCACTTGCACACCTCGGCGATTTTGCAGTTGAACATCAGGCCGACTTTGATGGACTTCCGCACCGCCTCGGCATTCATCACCGGCAGCACGCCCGGCAACGCCAGGACGACCGGGTTGGTCAGCGTGTTCGGCGGCTCGCCATAGCGGTAGGCCGCGCGAGTGAACATCTTCGAGCGCGTTTTCAACTGCACGTGCACCTCGAGGCCGATGACTGCTTCGTAGTCCATGGTTAGAGCGCCGCCCTCCGCGTGTGGTAATCGTGGCCCGACTCAAACAGCTTGCCCATCGCCAGCAGATCGCCTTCCGCAAACGGCCGGCCAATAAGCTGCAGCCCGATGGGCAGGTTGTTCTTTGTGAACCCGCAGGGCAGGGACAGGCCCGGCAGCCCGGCCAGGTTCACCGAAATGGTGTAGATGTCACTCAGGTACATCGCCAGCGGGTCGCCGGATTTTTCCCCGCGCTTGAACGCCGCCGTCGGCGCCGTGGGCGTGAGGATGGCATCCACCTGCTGGAAGGCGGTTTCAAAGTCGCGGCGGATGAGCGTGCGCACCTTTTGCGCGCGCAGGTAGTAGGCGTCGTAGTAGCCGCTGCTCAGCACATAAGTGCCCAGGATGATGCGGCGTTTGACTTCCGGGCCAAAGCCTTCGGCGCGGCTCTTGAAGTAAATATCAATCGCGTCCTTGGCCTTGGCGCTGCGGTGCGTGTAGCGGATGCCGTCGTAGCGTTCGAGGTTCGAGGATGCCTCCGCCGTGGCGATAATGTAGTACACTGGCAGGCCCAAGTCCGCGTGAGGCAGCTTGATGTCCACAATCTTGCAGCCTTTGCTCTCGTAGAATTTGATGGCGGCGTCGATGCTCGCGCGTACTTCGGGGTCCAGGCCGTCGCCAAAAAAGTCGCGCGGCACACCGAGGGTCCATGGCTTTGCCGGGGCGTTTGCCGCCGCCAGATAGTCCGGCACCGCCTGCTTGAGCGAGGTCGAGTCGCGCCGGTCGTGCCCGGCCAGCGCCTGCATCAGCAACGCGGCGTCATCGATGGTGCGCGTCATCGGGCCGATTTGGTCGAGCGACGAGGCAAACGCCACGAGGCCATAGCGCGAAACTAGTCCGTAAGTGGGTTTCAGCCCCACAATGCCGCACAACGAGGCCGGCTGGCGGATGGAGCCGCCCGTATCGCTGCCCAGTGCGGCCGGAGCTTCACCGGCCGCCACACACGCGGCGCTGCCGCCTGAGCTGCCGCCGGGTATCCGCGTCAGATCCCACGGGTTCGAAGTGGTCTGGTACGAGCTGTTCTCCGTCGAGGAGCCCATCGCAAACTCGTCCATGTTCAACCGCCCCCACAGCACCACGCCCGCCGCGCGCAGGCGCTCGGTCACGGTGGCGTCGTAGGGAGAGATGAACTTCTTTAAAATCTGGCTCGCGCACGTCAGCGGCTGGTCTTTGACGGCGATGACGTCCTTGATGCCGATGGGGATGCCGTCGAGTGGGCCGAGGGACTTGCCGGCGGCGCGCCGGGCGTCCGAGGCGCGGGCCTGGGCCAGGGCGTCGGCTTCGTCACGGTGGAGGAAGGCGCCCACTTTCGGCTCCACGCTCCGGGTGCGCTCAATGAAGGCCTGGGTTACCGCCTCCGAGGTCACCTGCTTGGCAGCCAGTCGGCGGCTCAGTTCGGCGAGAGTAAGATTATATAAAGCGTCGGACATGGTCGGAGTTTAGGCGTCGTCCACCACTTTGGGTACGAGGAACTGGAGATCGCGCTGGGCCGGGGCATTGCGCAGGGCCTCCGCCGGGGTGAAGCCGGGTTCGTCCACGTCGTCCTCCAGCACGTTGAATACCGGAAAGGCGTGGGCCATCGGCTCGACGCCGGTGACATCCACCTTGGTCAGCTTTTCAAAATATGCCAGGATGTCGCCCAGTTGTGCGGCATACCGCGCCTTTTCCTCGGGGCTCAGGTCGAGCCGCGCCAGGTTGGCGACGTAATCAATATCTACGGAAGGCTGGGGCATGAAGCCGCCGAGCATGGCAAATCCGCCCGGTGGAAGGCAAAATAATTATTTGCCGCCTGCGATGGCCCCTCTACTGTGCGCCCATGAGTGCCGAGCCTGACCCGCCGCCCAAAAAGCTCACGTTCAAGGCGGCGGAGTTCGAGGCCGTCAACCCACCTTCAGAGCCGGACGCTCCGCCTGCGCACGATCCACTCGACCTCTTGCGCGCCAACCGTGCGCATGAAAAGGCGAATAACTCAATCTACGACCAGAGTCCCGCGCCTGTCCCCCGCAAGTGGCACAAATACCGCGACTATTTCCTCCTCTTGGCCCTCGTGGATGGAGGTTTTGGCTTTCTGCTGACGCTCAACCTGGATGCCGTTGCCTTGGTGTATATAATCTCACTCATCTTGGTTTTCACCAGCGGCTGGTCATGGATTATGCTGGTGCTGATTGATGATTATTAACGCGGCTGGGTGAGGATGGCCGGCCGTGCTTGGCCGGGTCTTGTCAAAAATTCGGCGCGCACGTGAAAAACTTGCTCAATCAAGCCTGGGGTCAGCGTTGTCATGGTTGGCCCCGCCGCCGCCACGCGCCCATTTTCCAGCACCCACACCTCATCGACATATGCCATCGCCAGGTTCAAGTCGTGCAGCACGGCCAGCACTGCCGTGTCTTTTTGCGCCCATTCGCTGGCGGTGCGCAGAATGCCATGCTGATGCGCGAGGTCGAGCCCCGCCGTTGGCTCATCGAGCAATAAATAACGATGGCCTTCCGGCGGTGCCTCCCAGATTTGGGCCAGCACCCGGGCAAGCTGCACCCGCTGTTTTTCGCCGCTCGAGAGCGTGGGGTAGGTGCGCGCCGAAAGATGTCCGGCTTCCATTTTTGCCAGTGCGGCATCGCAAATTTCCCAGTCCTCGGAGGTCTCGCCGTTTTGCAGATGCGGATAACGGCCCATCATGACGACTTCGCGCACGGTAAACGCAAACGCCAGCTGCGTATTCTGGGGCAGCACCGCGCGGCGCCGGGCCAGGGCCGGCCCTGGGGCCAACGGTTTTCCTTCGAGGACCACGGTGCCTTGCTGCGGTTCCAGTTCACCGGCCAATGATTTTAAAAGCGTGGATTTCCCCGCGCCATTTGCGCCCACCAGCGCGGTGACCTTGCCGGGCTGCAGTTTCACGCTGACCGCATCGAGGATTTTGCGTGGGCCTCGGGAAAAATGGAGTTCATGGGCTGACAGCATGGCTAAAACGCCCCCTTTCTGCGCGCCTGCAGCAGCAGCGCCAAAAACACCGGAGCGCCAACCAGCGCCGTGACGACGCCGATGGGCAATTCCTCCACGCCGCCCGCCGCGCGTGCCACCATATCCGCGGCCAGTAGCAACGCCGCCCCGAGCAGCGCCGAAGCCGGCAGCAGTAGCCGGTGGTCCGGCCCCCAAAGCAACCGCACGAGGTGCGGCGCCACCAGCCCGATAAAGCCTATCGTGCCGCATACCGACACTGCCGTCCCCGCGAGTAGAGAGGTGGCGGCAATCAAAACCCGTTTAAGGTGCTGCACCGGTACGCCCAGGTGCTGCGCCTCCGCCTCGCCCAGGGACAATGCATTCAACGGCCGGGCCTGCGTGAGCAACACCATCGCGCCGAGGGCAATGAAAACCGCCGAGACGCTGATTTGCTGCCAGTCCGCGCGCCCCAGGCTGCCGAGCGACCAGTACAGCCACTCCCGCAGTTGCGAGTCGCTGGCCTGCGCCAGCAGCACGCCGATGGCCGCGCCCACGAGCGCATTGAGCGCCAGACCCGCCAGCAGCATCAGCGCCACGTTTGTGCGGCCTTCCACTTTGGCGAGCCGGTAGATGATAAAGGTGATGATTAATCCTCCCCCCATGGCCGCCACCGGCAGTTCTACCGCACCGGCAAATCCCGCCAGCCATCCGCCCCCGAGCACGATGACCGTCACCGCCCCCAGGGCTGCTCCGCCCGAGACTCCGATCAGCGCGGGATCCGCCAGCGGGTTGCGAAACAAGCCTTGCAGCGCCGCGCCCGCCAGCCCCAAGGCCGCGCCCGCCAATATTGCCAGCACCACGCGCGGCAGTCGTAGATGCATCACCACCTGATTTGTGGTCGCCTCCATCTCACCGTGCGCCAGGCCGATTTTGTGCATCAGCACTTGCAGAACCTCCGGCGCGCGCACTTTCTCATACTGCCCGTACGACGCTGCGCCCAGCGCCAGGGCCGCGACGAGCAAGGTCAGTGCCGCCAGCACGGCCATTCGTTTTCGGGCAACGGATTGCACCGCGACACTTTTTCGCAAACTGCCCGCCCCGCCAAGCTGAATCAGATTACAAGAACGCGCCAATTAATGCGCCGCTTCTTCCTCAATATGCTTGTACTTGAAGATTTGCAGAATGACCACGCCGGCGAACAGGACACTGATGACGATGGAATAGAAAATGGCGACATTGGTCATCGCGGTGCGGTTATAGCCCGCGAGGAGCGGATCCTTGGGCAGTTTGGCCGGGCCCTTGGCTGCCGTTCCCGAACCTGCCGCCGGGGCTGCTGCGGAACCGGCCGCCGTGGCCTTCGGAGTGGACGAAGCCGCCGCTACCGCGGGGGTGGCCGCTGTCGGAGCACTGGCCGAGGCCTTGGGCTGGGCCGAACCGGCGGAAGCCGCCGCGGGCGCACTCGCCGCAGGAGCGGCCGGTGTTGAGGCCACCGGCGTTGGGTTTGCCAGTTCCTTGGCTTCTTCCATGGCGGCTTCTTCCTTGGCCTCGCTAATTTGCATCGTCGTGGGCAACACATGGCCCACATAGTGCATCGTGCCCCAGATGAGGCCCGCCCAAAGGACGAGGATGAACACCAGGCGGGACATCAGCCCGCCAAGGGAAAGCTTGCCGGACGCGGCATGGGAAGTGGAGGACATGGTAAACAGTATGGGAGGATGGAAGGTTGGGAAGGGTGGCGGGGACCGGGCTGGCGTTTACAATGCCGCGGCGATTTGCGCCTCCAGCTTGTTGATATCGACGGCAAACACGCGGATGCCCTCGGCGGTCTTTTCCGTCGCCATGGCATCTTCGTTGAGCATCCAGCGGAAAGTCTTTTCGTTCATCTCGATGCGTTGCACGTCCTGCTGCGCGGCCCATTCGGGCGACAGTTGGCGGGGCACCGCCGCCGTGGAGTTGGTCAGCTCGCCCAGCAGCGCCGGGCTGATCGTCAGCAGGTCGCACCCAGCCAGCTGCACAATCTGGTTCACCGTGCGGAAGCTCGCGCCCATGACTTCCGTCTTGTAGCCGAGCTTCTTGTAATACGCGTAAATTTTGCGCACGGACTGCACGCCCGGGTCTTCCGCGCCCACGTACTCCTTCTTCTCCTTGGCCTTGTACCAGTCGTAGATGCGGCCCACAAACGGCGATATCAACTGCACGTTCGCTTCGGCGCAGGCAATGGCCTGGGGCAGGGAAAACAGCAGCGTCATGTTGCAGCGGATGCCTTCCTTGGTCAGCACTTCGGCCGCGCGGATGCCTTCCCACGTCGAGGCCAGCTTGATCAGCACGCGCTCCTTGGCGATGCCGCGCTTCTGGTACAGGCTGATGATAAAGCGGGCCTTTTCAATCGAGGCTTCCTTGTCGTACGACAGGCGCGCATCCACTTCCGTGGATACCCGGCCCGGCACGATTTCCAGGATCTTCGCGCCAAACGCCACCAGCAACTGGTCAACAATCAGTTTGACCTTCTTGTCCTTGGGCAGGTCCGCCGAGCGGAATTCCTTGATGGTCGCGTCCAGGATGGCCTTGTATTCAGGCTTTTCCACCGCCTTGCAGATGAGCGACGGGTTGGTCGTCGCATCCTGCGGCGCATATTGCTTGATGCTGGCAAAGTCGCCGGAATCGGCAACCACCGTGGTAAACTGCTTGAGCTGCTGGAGCGAGGTGAGGGTGTCGGCGGACATGGTGAAAAACAGGAGAAGATGCGCCGGGCAACTGGCGAAATGCCGCCGCCGTGGGCGCAATGCACTAACCTACTCGGGCGCTGCCGTTTGTAAAGCGAATTGCACGTCCGCGCAGGGGGCAAATCCGGTGGTTTTAACACCTGCTTATGGGGGGCATCACTGCGGCCGCCCCATTTCATTTTTCGGCGAATCATGCTATAGTACCCTAGAACACCTGGTACATTGCCCCCTTCAGTGACCGGGTGTTTGTTTGCAAGAAAGGACCCCGCCATGAATGCCCCTGTTTTGGAAGCCCCGCCGGCCTCGTCGCCGGCCCTCAACCCGCGCCCGCGTGGCCAGACACCGCCCGTGCGCTCCCCGAAATCATCCAAACCGCCCATTCCCGCTGAAAAGAGGGTATCGGACAAAACCAATGCCATCATGGCCCGCGTAAACGTGGGCTGGGGCAATACCCTCTACATCCGCGGTGAAGGCGGGTGCCTGAGTTGGGACATCGGCCTGCCCATGCTCTGCTCCGGCGGAGATTGCTGGGTCTGGTCCTGCCGCGCCGGCCAGGCCCCCCGGGAGTTCAAGTTTCTCATTAATGATGTCACTTGGGCCGAAGGCGGCAACCTCGTCATGTCCGGCGCCGACATCACCATCTGCAGCCCCGTTTTTGTCCGATAAACCGCTGGGTGGTGGTACTGTCTGTCGGCCAAGAAAAGTAGGGCCAGCAAGGCAGCATCTCGATGGGGAAGGGCCCTGCCTTGTGTAGGGGCGCAGTCTTGCTGCGCCCTCAAACTGTATCACGACCAGGCGCTGCCCATGGTTGACATCCACGCGGGGTGGCCGTTAGCTTCCCGCCCTTGCGCGACGTTTTCCAACGCGGGTTTGCCGTTATCCTGATCATCGCTGTGGCGATGGCCTCGAATATGCACCTGCCCTTGGTGCAGGCGGTCGCGTGGACGCGGATGTATTCCCATTACCGCGAAACCTATGAGCCAGCCGCCGCTCTTCAGCTCACCTTCAGCGGCCAGTATCCTTGCTCCTTGTGCAAAGTGGTCCAGTCGGCTGAAAATGAGCGCAACAACCTCGCGGGCATTTTGAATTTGTCCGAGCAGGTGCTGTTGCTCCCCCTGCCGCAATTGTCGGCCATCAGCGTGGCCCAACCCGTGGCGGTCTCCGGGCGGTGGCTTGATCTTTCATCCCGTCCATTGGCCCAGGTGGCCCGGCCGGAGACTCCGCCTCCCAAGGTGGCCTAGGCTGGTCTGCCCGTCTGGCGGACCGTTGTGTTTAAATCGCCGGGTGCGCGCTTTAGGCCGCGTGCCTGGCTGCGCTCCTGGTTGGGTGCGTCCATTTTTTCCGGACGCGCCGCTGTTGGATTACTTGTTTCTGTTGGCAAATTTCATTCCTGCTGGTCGGCCTTATTCTTGGCCGTTCCGGCATTTTCTCTGTTCTCATGAAAACTTCTTTGTTCTCCATTCTCTTCTTGGCCGCAACGGTTTCGGCGCGGGCCTGTGATTCGTGCGGCTGCGAGCTGTGCGAGCCGGGCCTTCTCGGCAATATCTATAAATCCGCCCTCGCCGGGGGCACCAGTCCCTTCGCTCTCGATGGCATCGGCGAGCAGCAGCGGCAGTCCTATGTCTTTGCCGGCGTGGCCGAGCAATACACCGCTTACCATTCCTTCCGCGATTCCGGCGCCAAGGTCGCCAACCCGGGCAATGAATACTTCGACAGCTCGATCACCCAGTTCCTCATCGGTTACCAGTTCAACGACCGTCTTACCCTCCAGCTCAACATTCCCTATGTGTACCGCGACTACCAGCGGCTGGTCGGCGGCGTGAACGAAAAAAACTCCCTCAGCGGCCTTGGCGATGTTTCCTTGCACATCAATTATGTCGCCCTGCGCCTCGAGCAGGAGCAGTGGAGCTTTAGTTGGAGTGTTTCTGCTGGCGTCAAGTTCCCCACCGGCAGCCCCAGCTTCCTCGACGAAATGGCCGACCCGTCTTTCCCGGGTAGCGATATTAGCGGCCACGACCTCGCCTTGGGCAGCGGCTCTTATGATGGCAGTGTTGGCACCGCCTTCACCGCGCGCTGGAACCGCCTCTTTTTCACCGGCGATTTTGACTACGCCATGCGCGGCACTGGCCACGTCAATTACCGCTATGCGAATGAAATGAAGTGGTCGGCGGGCCCCGGCTGCCGCGTGCTGCAAAACGATGCCTACACGCTGAGCCTCCAGCTCCTCGCCACCGGCGAATACAAGGGCCTCGACACCCTCGACGGCGTGCCCGACGCGGATACCGGCATCACCCAGGTTTCCGTCGGTCCCAAGGTCATCCTCGCGCTCGCCAGCGGGGTCGTCGCCACCCTGGGCGTCGAGCTGCCCGTCATTCAGCACGACACCGGTTTGCAGGCTGTCTCCGACTATCGCCTCAAGCTCGGCGCAATGCTGCGCTTCTAGGCGAGCTTCCAGTCCCTTTACAGTTTTTAACCCTCGGGGCCACCGTGGGGGCGCACTCTTGCTGCGCCTGCCTTCAGGCGCGCGCAGGGTTTTGCCTCGCTGTCTTTTGCTTGTAAAGCCCGCCAATCTTCATTGTACTGGTGCCTTGGCCGGTTTTCGGTGCGGTAGCCAAGTGGTAAGGCCGGAGTCTGCAAAACTCCCATTCGTCGGTTCGATTCCGACCCGCACCTCCATTTTTGTCCCGCCTAGAGCCTCTCATGCCCGGCGATTCGCCCGCCCCATCGGTAAGCTCCCCTGAACGCGTGCCGCATCTGGAGGCGTTTTTGAACGAGCTTTCTGGCGAGCGCCGCCTGTCATCCTACACCGCGCGTAATTACGAGCACGCCATCCGTGGTTTCTTCGCCTGGTTTAGGCAAAGCGAGGGCCGCCCCGGTGATCCGGCCCAAATCACCCGGCTCCACGCCCGCAGCTATGTCATCGAAAGCCAGCGCGAACGCGACCGCCGCACCGTGCACCTGCACGTCTCCGCCTTGCGCTCGTATTGGAAATTTCTGCTGCGGCGCGAACACGTGAAGTCCAGCCCCTGGCTCGGACTCTCGCTGCCCAAGCTCGCCAAAAAGCTGCCGCTCTTTCTCACCGAGGAGCAAATGCGCACCCTCCTCGCTGTGCCGGGCCAAATGGCGCAAAATGCCGCCGATGGGGAAGGGGAGCGGGCCCGTGCTTTTGCCCGTTGTCGTGACGAGGTCATGCTCGAGATTCTCTACGGCGCCGGCCTGCGCGTGAGCGAGCTGGCTGGCCTCACCTGGGGGCAAGTTGATTTGGAGGAAGGCTGCACCCGCGTGCTGGGCAAGGGCGGCAAGGAGCGCCTCTGTCCGCTCGGAGGCATGGCGGTGGATGCCTTGCACAGCTTCCGCGATAATTTTGCCGTCGCCGCCGATTTCAAGGCCCCAGTCATCACCCACGCCAACGGCAAATCCGTTTCTCCGCGTTGGGTGCAGTTGCGGCTCAAGACGTTCCTCAAGCTCGCCGGCCTCCCGCTCGATTTGTCCCCCCACAAATTGCGCCATTCCTTCGCCACGCACTTGCTCAACGGCGGGGCCGACTTGCGCGCCGTGCAGGAGATGCTCGGCCACGCCCGCCTTTCCACGACTCAGGTTTACACCCACGTGAGCATCGCCCGTCTCCAGGAAGCCCACCGCAAGGCCCACCCCCGGGCCTAAATGAGCATTACGTCAAATCCGTGATGGAGCCAAAGGCTGGGTCGAACAATCGCCGGTAGAGTCGGATCGCCGCGCCGTCCGTCAGATCCGCCAGGAAGTCGCATACCAGTCGCGCGCGCGCGGTTGTGGTCTTGGCTTCGCCCAGTGTGGCGTTCCACCGCGCCGGCAGGAAGGCCAGCTTCGGCGGGTGCGCCTCAATGTAGTTCTCGCGCAGTGCGGCAAACAGCCGGTCGATGATGAAGCCGCCCTTGAACTCAATCTGCAAAATCGACGGCGAGCGGAAAATGATGTCGAGGGCCAGTTTCTTGTAGAAGCTCGATTCCGCCCCAATCGCCGGGTCCACCGTCAGACTCCAGGCATAGCGCTGCGTCCGCCCGGCCAGCGGGTGTTCGCGTTTCGCCAAGTGGCACGCGCGGATGAACTGCCCGATTTTCGCGTTGAAGGCCGGTTCCAGCCTTTCCTCGTCAATCAGCTTGCGCAATTCCGCCAGCCAGAGTTTTTGCTGAGCATCCAGCGTGCGCCCTTCCGCCCAATGGGAGATGTTTTCCAGCGTGATGAAGCGCGCCTTCACGCCATCAAGCACGTCATGCAGGCAGTAGGCCGTGTCGTCCGCCCAGTCCATGATCTGGCATTCCAGCGACTTGCAGTCGTTCAGCTCGCCGTGCGCGCGGCAGGCTTGCGTGTTGCCCGCGCCACCCAGGGCGAAGTCGCGCAGGTATTCCTGCTCATCGTAGAGAAAATGGTGCTTCGGCGCCTCGCCCCCGGCGCATTCCTCGCGGTGGAGCGACTTGTACTTCAGCACTCCGTCGAGAAACGCCCGTGTGGGGTTGAGTCCCCGCGAGTTCTTCGGCCGCTCATAAAAACGCTCCGCCAGCAGGCGCAGCGTCTGCGCATTGCCTTCAAAGCCGCCCCAGTCCGCCATCAATGCATGGAGCCGCCGCTCGCCAATATGCCCGAATGGCGGGTGGCCGATGTCGTGCGTCAACCCAATCGCTTCCACAAGATCCGGATCCACATAAAAATCCGGCCCCAGGCCCGCTTGCGTCGCATTCAGAAACTCGGCAATTGATCGCCCGATGCGCGCGACTTCGATGGAGTGGGTGAGCCGCGTGCGGTAAAAATCATACTCGCCCGATTGGAAAACCTGCGTCTTCGATTGCAGCCGCCGGAACACGGAGGAGAAAATCACCCGGTCCCGGTCCACGGCAAATGGCGAGCGTGGGTCGCCGTCGTCCCGTGCCCGGGGGGTGGAGGCATCGAGCAACACCAGGTCATCCGCATTGTAAAAGGAGTTGGGCATCGGGTAAGGCGCCGTCGCAAGGAGCCGTGCCCTGTGGTTGTGCCTTTTCATCGCGGGCTTGCCAATAGGAAATTGCCCGGTAATCCTTGAACTTACACCCCGTGAGCAAATCCGTCCCCATTTTTCCCCAGTCCGTTCGTGCTGTTTTGTTGGGTGCGCTGGCCTGCGCGCTGGCGACGCTTCCGCTGTCCGCCCGTGTGGGCGAGCGCCAGGCGCAAATTGAAGAACGCCTCCTGGCCGACGGCTCGGCGCAACGTATGCAGAATTCGGATGTCGCCGCGTTGGCGGCCGCCATGCGGGCTGCCAGTGCCGGCACGGCGGGCACCGGCGGCACCGGGCGCCGGGGTGGTGGTCGCGGGGGTGCGGGTGGCCTGCGTAATAATGGCTCCGACAGCTCCGCCAACCGGTTTGATATTATCGCCATCGACACGCTCCTCTGGCAGTCCATCGGGCAGAACCTGCCCGACGCCGACAGCAACGGCGCGCGCAGGCGTCCCCCGGAATTCCCCGAATATATTTACTTCAAGACCGATGACGGCTCCAATGCCGCCAAAAAACTGCAAAACCCCGACAACCTCACCGGCTGGGAATTGCGCGTCTATCTTTACAAGCAGCTCTCCGGGCTGGAGGTTTATCACCGCGTCGGCGTTCCCCTTACCGATACCGAGGTGGCTGCCATTCTTAATGCCAACAGCGGCGGCGCCAAATGGACGCGCAGCGGCACGCAGGCTTCCACTGTCCCCTTGCCGGGGGATGATACTGGCGGCGCGTCCTTTATCGGCTTTGAGTTCGAGCGCACGGACGGCGTGCTCCGTGCCGCCAAGGTGGGCAACGATGTCGTTATCTTCAGCACCGAGTTGGACAAGGCCCTCATCGCCGTGCGCGATTCCCTGAGTCGTGCTGCGGCGGACGGCAAGAGCTCCGGCTCCGGCGGCTCCTCTTCCTATAATAGCACCAAGGGTTTTTAGGGATGGGCCGAGGGGGCCCAGCCCGCACTCCAAACTTGCCAGCCGCGCGCTGGGTCGGTAAATCGTCGAGTTTGCGCGGTCGCCGGTTCCGGCCGCCGCCTTCCTGACACCCGCTTTTCCCACCCTCATGGCCAAGGATTTTCTCAAAGGCATCCGCGACTCCTATGACGTGGTGGTCATCGGCAGCGGCCTCGGCGGGCTCACGGGGGCCAATTACCTCGCCAAGCTGGGCCATTCCGTCCTCGTCCTCGAGCACCACTACCAATTCGGCGGCCTGGCCACCTGGTTCACCCGCAAGCGCGGCCATATTTTCGACATCTCCCTCCACGGCTTCCCTGTGGGCATGATCAAGTCCTGCCGCAAGTACTGGACCAAAGAAATCGCCGACCGCATCGTGCAGCTCAGCGATGTGCGCTTTGTCAACCCGCAGTTCAACATTCAGACGACGTTCGACCGCGACGACTTCACCCGCATCCTGACCGACCATTTCAAGGTCCCGGCCGAGCGTGTCGCGGCGTTTTTCGAGCACCTGCGGAAGATGAATTACTACGATCGCGACCGCCGCACCACGCGCGAGCTGTTCGAGGAGTTTTTCCCCGGCCGCGGCGATGTCCACCGCCTGCTGCTCGAGCCCATCGCCTACGCCAACGGCTCCACCCTCGACGACCCGGCCATCACCTATGGCATCGTGTTTTCGAACTTCATGAGCAAGGGTGTCTATATTTTCCGTGGCGGCACGGACTTGCTCATTGGCCTCATGGCCGCGGAATTGAAGAAAAACGGGGCCGACCTGCGCCATCGCTGCCTTGTTGAGCGGGTGCTGACGGAGACTGGCGCCGATGGCCGCCCGCACGTTCGCGGCGTGGTCGTTAATGGGCGGGAAATCCGCTGCCGCTCCGTGCTGTCGAACGCCAACGTCAAAAACACGCTCTTTGACCTCGTGGGCCGCGATCACTTGCCGCCCGCCTATGCCGCCGAAGCTGACGCCGTGCGCATCAACTCCAGTTCCTGCCAGGTGTACATGGGCATCCGCGAAGGCGAGTCCATCCCCCACATCGGCGACCTCGTGTTCACCTCCGATGCCTCGCAGTTCACCAGCACGGAGCTGACGGACTTTCACACCACGAGCCGCACCTATTCCGTTTACTATCCCGACACACGTCCACAGAACGCCGTGCACCGCTACGCCATCGTCGCCTCCATCAATGCCCGCTGGCAGGACTGGGCCGGCTTGGACGAGGCCGATTATACCAAGCACAAGGAGCGCCTTATCGAGGAATCCGTCGCGGGTCTGGAACGCTTCATCCCTGGCGTTCGTGCGAAGATCGACTGGCTGGAGGCCGCCACCCCCCGCACCGTTCAGCGTTACGTCCGCCATTGGGCCGGTACTTCCTTTGGCACCAAGTTCGAGGGGCTCAAAGTCTCCATGGAACTCCCGGAGCAGGTTCCCGGCCTCTACCACGCCGGCTCCGTCGGCATCATCATGTCCGGCTGGCTCGGCACCATCAACTACGGTGTCATCACCGCCAGCAAGGTCGATTCCTTCCTGACCGGCGCCTCCGCCCCGTCTGCCACTGCGTAGTGGACAGTGGGGGTCCAATGGAGCCAAGATACGCCAACTCCTGCCATCTTTCTGATTCCGTAAATTCTGTCTTTCTTCCTTATGGACGACCCCATCTACCGCGCCATTCCCCACCGGCCGCCGTTCCTGTTTGTGGATGAAATCGTGTCGGAGCGTCCCGATGGTCTTGTGGCCCGGCGCACCTTCAAGGCCGAGGACTTTTTTTACGCCGGCCATTACCCCGGCAATCCCATCACGCCGGGGGTCATCCTGTGCGAGGCCGCTTTCCAGACCGCCGCCGTCTATCTCGTGCGCAAGCTGGTCGCCCAAGGCCATAGCGCTGCCGGTCTTACCCCCGTGCTTTCGCGCATCGGCGAAGCCAAGTTCAAGCGCATGGTCAAACCCGGCGATACCGTCGAGATCGATGTGACCGAAAAGGAGACGGTGCAGAAGTTCCATTTCCTGCGCGGCGTGCTCCGCAAGGATGGCAAGCCCGTCCTGGCCTTGGAGTTTGCCCTCGCGCTCCTTCCTCCCGGTGAGGCGGAATAGGCGTCATTCTGTACTGTAAATTCGGCTCATTCCCTCTAAAATCCGCCCCATGTCTTTCCTCGGCATCGAAGGTCGCACTTACCTCGTCACCGGCGTGGCCAATAAGAAAAGCGTCGCCTGGCATACCGCGCAGACGCTCGAGGCCGAGGGCGCCAAGGTGATTTACAGCGTGCGCTCCGCCGCCCGCAAAGACTCGCTGGCCAAATTGCTCGCCGGCCGCCCGGTTTTGATTTGCGACGTGGAGGACGAGAAGCAGACCGCCGCGCTCGGCGAGGCCGCGAAACAATACGCGCCTTTCGACGGCTTGGTCCACTCCATCGCCTGGGCCGACTACCGTGAGGGCGTGAAGGCCTTTCACGATTCCCCGCGCGCCGGTTTCTTGCAGGCCTGTGCGATTTCCTGCTTCTCTCTGGTCGAGCTGGCCCGTGCCTTCAAGCCACTGCTCAAGCGCGACGCCTCCGTGGTTGCCATTGGCATCTCCTCGCAGGTCACGGTGGAGAACTACGGCTACATGGCGCCCATCAAGGCCGCGCTCGAATCCTCCACGCGCATGTTGGCCAAGTCCTTCAGCGCCGACACCGAGGTGCGCTTCAACACCGTCAATGCCGGCCCGCTTAAGACCAGTGCCTCCGCCGGCATTCCGGGCTATCTCGAGCATTATCTCTTTGCCGAAAAATTGACCTATCGCAAACGCGCCCTCGAAACCCGCGAGGTGGCGGATGCCGTCGTCTATTTGCTCAGCCCGCGCTCCAGCGGCATCAACGGCCAGGGTCTCGTCGTCAACGCCGGGCTGGACTGGAATTATTTCGACCGCGAGGTGGTGCACGCCGCCACCCGGCCCGCCTCGCCCGCCCAGTCATGAAATTTACCCAGGCCGCCATCGAATCCCTGGCCTACGCCCTGCCGCCCGAGACTTGGACCTCCGCCGCGCTCGAGGCCAGGCTGGCCCCCCTTTACCAGCGCCTCCGCCTGCCCGAGGGTCGCTTGGAATTGATGACCGGCATCCGCGAGCGCCGTTTCTGGCCGGTGGATTTCGCGCCGTCACACGCCTCCGCCGCGGCGGGCCGGAAATTACTCGAGCAAACCAAGGTGGACCCGCAGTCCATCGACTTGTTCGCGCACTGCGCCGTCTGTCGCGACCGTCTGGAGCCTGCCACCGCCGCCTATGCACATCGTCTCTTGGGCTTGGGAACCTCCACCCAGATTTTTGATTTGTCCAACGCCTGTCTGGGTTTTGTGAACGGTCTCGCCGTCTCCGCCGCCATGATGGAAGGCGGCCAGGCCCGCCGCGCCTTGCTCGTGTCCGGGGAAAACGGCCGCCCTTTGGTGGAGCGTACCATCGTTCGCCTCAACGACGGCACACTCGACCGCCAGCAAATCAAGGCCTTCTTTGCGAACCTTACCATCGGTGCCGGCGCCGTTGCCGCGCTCGTCGTGCACAAGGACTTCGCCCGGCCGGGTGCCCCGCGCATCCTCGCGAGCGTGGTGGAGACGGATACTTCCGCAAACAATCTCTGCGAGGGGGACACCGCGGGCGATGGCTTGGATATGCAGACGGACAGCGAAGCCTTGCTTGAGGCCGGGGTGGGCGTGGCTGCGCGCTGCTGGGCCCGCTTCAAGGCTGAAACCGGTTGGGATGAAAACACGCCCGACACCATCATTTGCCACCAGGTCGGCATCCAGCACCAGCGCCGTCTTTTCGAAAGGCTGGGCCTCGATAACGCCAAGGACTTTTCCACTTTTGCCTGGCTGGGCAATGTTGGCTCCGTTTCACTGCCCATCACGCTGGCCCGCGCGATGGAGGAGGGGCGCCTCCAGCCCGGCGCCAAGGTCGCGCTGCTGGGCATTGGCAGCGGCCTGAGTTGCCAGATGATGGCGCTCCAAGCGTAATCCTTATTTCCGATGACCGCCTCCGCCCACTTGCCGTCCGACTTGCGCCAGCTGTATCCCTTTGCCTCGCATTGGCTGGAGACCCCCGCCGGCCGTCTGCACTATGTGGACGAAGGCCCCCGCGCTGCCGAAACCGCCGTCATCTGCGTGCATGGCAATCCAACCTGGTCGTTCATGTACCGCGAGGTCATCAAGGACTTATCCAAGCGACACCGCGTCATAGCGCTGGACCATCTCGGTTGCGGGTTGTCCGACAAACCGCAGCATTTTTCCTACCGCCTGGCTGATCATATTGAAAATCTTGCCCGGCTCGTTTCCACTGTCACCCAACCCAAATTGCATTTTATCGTGCACGATTGGGGTGGGGCCATCGGTACGGCTGTGGCCGAGCGCTTTGCCGCCCGGGTAGGCAAGCTCGTGGTGATGAATACCGCGGCATTTTCCGGTCCTTGCCCCTGGCGCATTCGCGTTTGCCGCTGGCCGCTGGTTGGTCCCTTGCTCGTCCGCGGGTTCAATGGTTTCGCCGGCCCGGCCGCGTTCATGGCGGTCGCCCGGCCCTTGCCGGCTCCCGTCAAAAAAGGTTTTCTTTATCCCTATCGCTCCTGGGCCGACCGCGTCGCCGTGCTCCGTTTTGTGCAGGATATCCCGCTCGAGGCCAGCCATCCCAGTGCACCGGCCTTGCGGGCCCTGGAAAAAGATTTGGTCAAGTTGCGCGACAAGCCCATGTTGCTCGCCTGGGGTATGCGGGATTTCTGCTTTAGCCCGGTCTATCTCGCGGAGTGGCGCGGCCGCTTCCCCCACGCGCAGGTGCGTGAATACCCGGACGCCGGTCACTATTTGCTCGAAGACGCCGGACCGGAACTGCTTTCCGTCATCGGCGAATTCATCGGCCGCTGACCAATGTTTGGCAACGGTGCCTGCCGGCCCGAGTTGTCCGCCAATTCCCGCAGGTAGCCTCCCAGGGGCTCCCATACACGGTTCAGGTGATCATCTTCAAAGCGCCACTGCCAATTGCCTACGGAGGTGCCCGGTGTGTTGAAGCGGGCTTCCGCGCCCAGCCCGAGTATATCCTGCAACGGCGTCACCGCCAGTCGGCAGACGGACTTGTACGCCGCGTGAATCAAATCCCAATGCGGCGCCTCGCCGCTGGAGCGCAGGTACCGCCGGAACTCATCTTGGATGACAGGCCCCGCCGCCCGGTACCAGCCCAAGGTCGTGTCGTTGTCATGCGTGCCCGAGTAAATCGCGGAATTCGGTTTTACATTGTGCGGCAGGTAGAAATTGTCCGAGCCGCTGCCAAAGGCAAATTGCAGCACCGCCATGCCGGGCAGCCCCGTGGCCTCGCGCAGGTTCATGACTTCTTCCGTGATGAAGCCCAGGTCCTCGGCGATGATCCGCGCGTGCGGCAGCTTGTCCCGCAAGGTCTGGAAAAGCGGCAGCCCCGGCCCGGCTTCCCAGAAGCCTTCCCGCGCATCGGAGGCCTTGGCGTCCACCGACCAATAGGCTTCAAAGCCGCGAAAGTGGTCCAGCCGCACGATGTCATACAACTCGAAATTGGAGCGAAATCGCTCGATCCACCAGTCATAGTGCCGCGCGCGCAATGCCTGCCAGTCATAGAGCGGGTTGCCCCACAATTGCCCCAGCGGCGAAAAATAATCTGGCGGCACGGCCGCCACGCGCAGGGGGTGGCTCGTGCGGGCGTCGAGTTGGAATATCTCCGGCGTTGCCCACACATCTGCGCTGTCCAGCGCGACAAAAATCGGCAGGTCGCCGATGATCCCCACGCCGCGCCGCGCCGCGTGCTCGCGCAGTTTGCGCCATTGGGCAAAAAATAAAAATTGGTAGAATTGCTGGGCGGCGACTTCCTCGGCCAGTTCCTTGCTTTGCGGCCGGCTCAAGGCCGCGCGGTAGCTGCGCCATTCTGCTGGCCAGCTGGTCCACGCTTGCCCGCCAAAATGTTGCTTCAGCGCGGAAAACAGCGCGTACGGATGCAGCCAGCCATGGTGCACCGCGCGGAATTGCTCAAAGTCTCCGTATTCGGCCAGCGTCGCCGGGGCGTTTTTGAAGCGCTCGTATGCCTGCCGCAGCACCGGCCAGAAGCGCTGGTAAAGTAGGCCAAAGTCCACCCGGTCCTGCGGCAGCGCGCGCAAGGGCGCCACTTCCTCTTCCTTGAGCAGGTGCCGCTCAATCAGCGGTGCCAGGTCCACCACGTACGCATTGCCCGCAAAGGCGGAAAAACACTGGTAGGGCGAATCGCCATAGCCCGTCGGTCCCAGCGGGCAGATTTGCCAGTATCGTGTGTGCGAATCTGCGAGAAAGTCGACAAACCGGTGGGCGGGCGCGCCCAGGTTGCCAATGCCAAAGGGGCCCGGCAGCGAAGTGGGGTGGAGCAGGATGCCGGCCGCGCGTTCTTGCAGCCAGGGAAACAAGGGCGCGGATGGGGCGGGCATGGACTGTTTAAGTTAAGCCCTCTCCCTTTTGCCGACAAGCGGGATATGCCGTTTTACCCCGTTTTATTTAGGCGTGCAGTGCACAATTATTGTATTTAATGTAGCCTATAATGCAGGAGATAAGCCACTACCTCGCTCCTTATTGGCGCCGGTTGCCCGCGTGGCTGCGCTATCTCCTTGAGCTGGGGTTTTATACCGCGCTGTTTTACACGCTGCAAACGGTCGGCCTGCAGTTTGCGGATAATCACATCAACGTCACCATCTCGCCGGTCCGCCCCGTTTCCGGCGTCACCGTGGCGATCATCTTGTTCCGTGGCTACCGCTTTTGGCCGGCCATGATGATCACTGGCTTTGTCTCTCAGTACCAGAACTCGCATAACTGGCTGGAGACCCTTCTCGTTCCCACCGGCGGCACCGCCTTGGCTTTGTTGTCCGTCTGGCTTATTGAACGCTTTGTCGGCCGGCGGGTGGACTTCGGATCCATCCGCAGTGTCCTCGGTTTCTTATGGTGGGGGGCCTTGATCCGCAGCATCCTGGTGACGACATGGATTGTGGGCTGCTTGCAGTTCCTGGGCCAGTTGGGGCCCAACGAATTCGCCCTGGCTTGGACCACCAATGTCGTCGGCACAGCCATGGGTGTCGCCGTCTTTGGTTCCTTTGTCTTGAGCTGGCTGCAGCCCGTGTCGGCGCGTGATAGCGAGGCTTCCATCCCCGAGACCATCATCCTTTTCGCGCTGCTGGGGCTGGCCACGGTCATGGATTACCTTTCCGAGCTGCCGCTCACCTTTTTGCCTTTCCCGTTGCTCGTCTGGGGCGGCTTGCGCCTCGGCCCGCGCGCGTTGACCACGGCGGTCATGATGGTCGTGGTCGTCGCTTTGACTTTCGTCCTCAATGGCTACAAGGCCTTTGGCTTGGCGGATGGAGACCCCGCCGCCTTGATGGTCATTCTCCAGGTCTTCATTGTTTGCGTCGCTGGCACCGGCCTCGTGCTGGGCGCCTTGGCCGCCCAGCGTCGCCGCACCTTGCGGGCCACGGCCGAGCTCTCTTCCTTCCAAAAGGCCGTCTTGGATGGTTCGAATTTCTCCGTCCTCGTCACCGACGACCACGGCCTGATCACCAGCGTCAACCGCGGCGCGGAGCGTTTGCTGGGCTATTCGGAAAAAGAATTGCTCGGCCGTCGGGCCGAATCCTTGCACGACCCACTGGAGATTGCCGCCCGCGCTCGCGCCATTTCGGAGGAGACCGCGCAGCCCGTCACCGGGTTCGAGGCCGTGGTGCATCTGCCCCGCCATGGCCAGGCGGATGAGCGCGAATGGACCTACCTGCGTAAGGACGGCCGGCGCATCCCGGTCTTTTTGTCCGTCACCCGCCTTAATTCCGTCGATGGCCGGTCCGTGGGCTTCCTCGGCACCGCTGTGGATATCACCACGCGCAAGCAGGCCGAAGTCCAGATGCAGGCCGCCAAGACGGCGGCGGAACAGGCCAACCGCGCCAAGTCGGAGTTCCTCGCCAACATCTCCCATGAGATCCGCACGCCGATGAACTCCATCCTCGGTTTTGCCGAACTTCTGCAGCGCCATTTGCGTGACACCGCGATGAAAAAGCAGGCCCAGGCCATTTTTTCCAGTGGCCAGACCCTCCTGCAGCTCATCAACGATTTGCTCGACCTATCCAAGGTGGAGGCTGGCCGGCTCGAGCTGCAGCCCGCCCCGGTGGATGTCCATGCACTTTCCACCGAAATGGGGCAGTTCTTTTCCCTTAAGGCCGAGGAAAAAGGGCTTGTCGTCTCCACACGTCTCCAGGGACCGCTGCATGGCCGGTTTTATTTGGACGAAGTCCGCGTGCGCCAGGTCTTGTTCAACTTGATTGGCAACGCTATTAAATTTACCGAAAGCGGCAGCGTTGTCCTCACGGTCACCGCCGAGGAGGAGCCCTCCGGCCTGCGTTGTCTGCATTTCGAAGTCGCGGATACCGGCATTGGCATCCCATCCGAGCAGCTTGAGCGCCTCTTCTTGCCTTTTGAACAGCGCTCCGGCCAAAACACCCGCAAATACGGAGGCACCGGTTTGGGGCTCAGCATCAGTTGCCGTCTCGCGGAATTGATGGGCGGCACACTGCTGGGCTGCAGCGAGGTGGGGGTCGGCAGCTCCTTTTGTCTTACCATTCCCCACGTGCGCCATGATATCGGTTTGGAGCTTCTCGGTGAAGGCGCTGAGTCCCGTACCGCTGCCAGCCGGGACGTGGAACCCGCTCTCACGCCGCCTTCCGTCGCACCGGCTTCCCGGCCCGCCTCCGCCGCGGCTTGGCGCGCTTGTGCGGAATTGGCCGACGGGGCTTGGATGACCACTTGGAAGGGCCTGCTGCAGGCACCCCTCTTTGAGGAGGTGGAGCAATTTGCCCTGGCCTTGGTGGATGCCGCCGGCGAGGACACACCGGAATTTTTGCGCGAGTATGGCCGGCGCCTGGCCGAGCAGGCGCGGGATTTCGAGGTGGAGGAGATGATGCAGGCTTTGCGCGAATTTCCCCGCCTGGCCGAGCGGCTTCAGCGCGGCCCGGCCGCGGCGGATGCGGCGCAGCCGCTTGACGTTGGCTTGTAAGTAATATTGTTCGTTGTTCATGCCCAAGCCCGCCCCCAGCAAGCCTTACATACTTTTGGTCGATGACACCGAGGCCAATTTGCGCGTCCTAGGCGCCTTGCTGCGCGCCGAAGGCTGGGCTGTCGCTGCGGCCACCCGCGGCGAGCAGGCGCTGGAGCTTATTGCCGTCCGCCCGCCGGATCTGGTGCTGCTCGACGTGATGATGCCCGAGATGGACGGTTTTGAAGTCTGCCGCCGCCTGCGCGCTTCCGCCGCCACGCGCGATCTCCCCGTCCTTTTCATCACCGCGCTGACCGACGAGGACAGTATTGTGCAGGGCTTTGCCGTGGGCGGGCAGGATTACATCGCCAAGCCTTTTCGCCAGGCCGAACTCGTGGCCCGGGTGCGCACCCACCTGGCCTTGCGCGCGACTGCCCGCCGCGCCGAGCAGCAGGCTGCTGATTTGACCCAGCTTAATGCCGATAAAGATCGTTTTTTCTCCATCATTGCGCACGACTTGCGCAGCCCGCTGGCCGGCCTGTTGGGTCTCTCCGAGGCCATGGCTGCCAATCTCAAGGAGTTCAGCCCCGCCGAGGCCGATGACGCCATGACCGAAATGGCCAAATCCACCCGCAACCTTTATCAACTGCTGGAAAATCTGCTCGAATGGTCCCAACTGCAAACCGGCCGCATGGAATGCCGGCTCGAAGCGGTGGAGGTTGACCGGTTGCTTGAGGAACTGGCCGAATTGTTCAGCCCCTCTGCCCAGCAAAAAAATATCAAGGTGCAGGTGAAAACCCAGCCCTGCGTCGCCTGGGGCGACCGCCGCATGATCCACGCCGTGTTCCGCAATCTGCTTTCCAACGCCCTCAAATTCACCCCGGCGCGCGGCTCCGTCATTTTAAGTTGTGCAACAAAGCAGGGCCGGGTCCTGGCCGAAATTCGGGACACTGGCACCGGCATTTCCGCCGTGCAGATGGAAAGCCTCTTCTCCCGCGGCGCCAAACCCATCAGCCGCGAAGGCACGGCGGGCGAACGGGGCACCGGCCTCGGTTTGGTCCTTTGCCGCGAATTTCTCGAGCGCGTGGGGGGCACGGTCACCGCGCAGAGCGAGATGGGCCAGGGCAGTGTGTTCAGCGTTTCCCTGCCTGCGGCGGAGGCTTGAGTCCGTGGGTTTTGTTCTTGCAATAATATTGCATTAACAAGATTATGGCGGAATGAATTTTTGGCGGATGGGTGTGCGTGCCCTCGCGGTTTTCGCCTCTGCGGCTTTGGCCGGGCTGGCGGGTTGCGGTGCGCGCCCGTCTCCAGTGGCGGAGCCCGGTTTCAGCGTTGTGGCGGAGTTTTATCCGTTGTATGTCACGCTGCTTAATCTCACTTCCGGCGTGGCGGGGGTGCGGGTGGCCAATCTGGTCCCTCCGGCCGTGGGTTGTCCGGAGGATTACGCACTCACGCCGGAGGACATGAAGGTTTTGTCCCAGGCGAATGTTTTTGTCATCAATGGCGCCGGACTCGAAAATTACCTGGACCGCGTGGCCGCCTTGTTTCCGCAGCTCCGGGTGGTGGACGCCAGCGCGGGCTTGGCGGTGATGACGATGCAGGGCGGGCCCAATCCCCACCTGTGGGTTTCCCCCGCGCAAGCCATTGGCCAGGTGCGCAATATCGCGGCCGCATTGGCGGTGGCGGACCCGTCCCATGCCGCTTTGTATCAGAAAAATTGCGACGCCTATGTCGCCCGCCTTGCTGCGCTTGCCACGCGGTTGCGCGCCATGGCCGCCGGTGCACCGGTGCGCGAGGTGGTGGCCTTTCATGATTCGCTGCCTTATCTCGCCCGCGATTTGCATCTCGAAATTCTCGCCGTCGTGGAGCCCGCTCCCGGCCAGAATCCCAATCCGCGCGAGCTGGCCGATATCGTGACCCGGGTGCGCGCCTCCCCCCTGCCCGTGGCATTGCTGTCGGAGCGCGACGCCAAAAACCCCGCTGCCGAAGTCCTTAGCCGCGAATTGGGCCAGCCGCTCTATTCCCTGAATACGGTGACGGCCGGGCCGCTGGAGCCTGCGACGGCCAAGGATGCTTATTTTCAAGCCATGGAGGATAACCTCGTCGTTTTGCGCTCGGCGCTTGGATTGAATAATCATGCCACCCCGGTCCCCGCTCATTAACTTGGCGCCCAGCTCCGCCTCCACCGTGCCGCACGCTCCTTGCGGCGCGTGCCTGACCCATGTGCGCAATTTGTCCGTGAGGCTGGGGGAGCATCTCGTGCTGGATGACCTTACTTTCGATTTGCGCTGCGGCGAGATCACCGCGCTGGTCGGCCCCAATGGCGCGGGCAAAACCACGCTCCTGCGCGCTCTTTTGGGCGAGGTGGCCTATTCCGGTCATTGCCTTTTCCACGGCGGGCCGGGGCACCCTTCGCGCCGCTCTCTGGTGGTCGGCTACGTGCCCCAGCGCCTGGGCTTCGACCGTGCCGCCCCCTTGACAGTGGCGGATTTGTTTGCCTTGAGCAACCCGCGCCGCCCGGCTTTTCTCGGTTTGTCGGCCGCTGGCCGCACTGCGGCGGATGCCGTGCTGGGCGAAGTGGATGCCGCTCACTTGCTCAACCGCCGGCTGGGTGAATTATCCGGCGGGGAATTGCAGCGTGTCCTGCTGGCCCTCTCACTTTCGCCTTCCCCGGATCTGCTGCTGCTCGACGAGCCGCAGCAGGGCCTCGATGCCGCCGGACTTGAGCGATTTTATGAGCTGGTGGCGCGTTTGCGCGGGCGTTTTGACATGGCGGTTGTCCTCGTCTCCCACGATCTGGCCTCGGTGGCGCAGGTGGCCGACCGCGTGTTTTTCCTGAACGGCCGCTTGTTGGCGGCCGGCCCTCCCGCCGAGGTGCTTGAAAAAATGGAAAACGGAAAAAGAAAGGAAATTCCCGGGCGATGATTCTCCCGCAAAATTTTGGTATGCACTTGCTCTCCCAATTCTGGCACCACGCCATCGACTCGCTCCCCTGGGCCTGGGCACACTTTGGCTATATGCGGCTCGCCTTGTTGGCGGTGTTGTTGGCTGCCCCTTTATTTGCGCTGATTGGCACCCAGGTTGTCGGCCTGCGCATGGTGTTTTTTTCCGACACGCTGGGCCATGCCGCGCTGGCGGGTCTGGGCCTCGGCGCGGTGGCGCGTTTGGCCGAGCCTTGGTGGGCGATGTTGGTCTGGGCCATCGGCATCGCCTTGGTGATGACGTGGGTCCAGCGGCGTTCGCGCGCCGCGGCGGATACCGTCCTCGGCGTCTTCATGGCCTTCTCGGTGGCGCTGGGCATCATCTTGCTTTCCCGCAGTGGCCAGTCGAACCGCCTGGTCACCTATTTGGTCGGCGATGTGCTCAGCATCACCGGCCCCGGTCTGGCGGGCTTGGCTGTTGTTTTGCTGATCACGCTGGTCTTGGCTTGGCGTTGGTTCAATGCGCTGGCGTTGACGGGGTTGAACGCCTCCCTCGCGGGCAGCCGCGGCGTGCGCGTGGCTTGGGTGCAGGCCGCTTTCGCCCTGCTCGTGGCCGTGGCGGTCACAATGGTCATCCCCTGGATTGGCCTGTTGCTGATTAACGCCTTTCTCGTCTTGCCCGCTGCCACCGCCCGTATGTTGGCGCGCGACACCCGCCAATACCTCCTTTGGGCGGTTGGCCTCGCGCTGGTGGCCGGCATTGGCGGGTTGATTGCCTCCTATTCCTGGAGCACCCCGGCCGGCGCCACCATCGTCCTCTGGTCCACCGCCTTTTATGCCGCCGCCTTCTGCTTTCACCCCCACTATGCCCGCCGTTCCTCCGGGCCTGAACCGGCGGAATCTTGACAATTTTTTTGCGGATACTCGCTGGCTGGCGCGTGTTTCTAGGGATACACTCTCTCCATCATGAAACACCCAGACTTCGGCCTCTCCCGCAAGGGGGCCATTTTCGCCACCTTGGCGCTTTTTGGCAGTTCCGTGGGCGCGTTTGCCTTGGCCTCCACTTCACCTCTGTCTGACCAGGCCGCTCCGGTGCAAACCGCCAAGGCTCCCAGCCCCATCAATTATGTTTACGACGAAGCCCCGCTTGATCGCACCAATCAGGCGGTGTTGTCGAGCTATGCCGATATGCTGAACAAGGTCACGCCCGGCGTGGTCGGCATTTACCCATCCCGCCGCATCCCCGCCGCGGGCCAATCCTTGAGCCGTCCCAACCGCAGCCGCCGTGGCGGTAACGGCGGTGGCAACAACCCGCCCGCTCCCATTCCTCCCGATATGCAGTGGACGAGTGACGACGCCACCGCCTATCGCATTTTGGGCGTCGGCTCTGGCTGCATCCTTTCGTCCGATGGCTACATCATCACCAATAACCACGTCGTTGATGAGAACAACCGCCCCGCGGACGCCTTTCTCGTCAAACTTTCCGACGGCCGCGAATTCGAGGGCCGCCTCATTGGCACCGACCCGCTGACGGACCTCGCCTTGGTCAAGATCGACGCCAAAGACCTTCCCATCGTTAAAATGGCCGACAGCGAGAAGACCAAGGTGGGCGACATCGTCTTTGCCGTGGGCAATCCCATGGACATCGGCTTCACCGTCACTCACGGCATCGTCTCGGCCACCGGTCGCAGCAAGCTGGATTTGATCGCCGACCCCAACAACCCGCGCAGCACCGGCGCCGGCTTCGAGGATTTTATCCAGACCGACGCGGCCATCAACCCCGGCAACTCCGGAGGCCCGCTCGTTGACGCCCAAGGCCGCCTGGTCGGCCTGAACGCCGCCATTGTCTCCAATTCGGAGGATGGTGGCAGCATCGGCCTCGGCTTTGCCATCCCTTCGGCCCTCGTCCGCAAGGTGGCGGACGATTTGCTCCGTGACGGCCGCGTCCACCGTGGCGCCATTGGCATTGATTCCGACGATATCACCCACACCCTGGCCCAGGCCTTGAAGCTCCCCAATACTCACGGCACCATTGTCACCAAAATCGTGCCCAGCACGGCCCCGGCGGCCAAGGCTGGCATCGTTCCCGGCGATGTCATCGTCAAGGTCAACGAGAACGAAGTCGATTCACGCGAAAAGTTCCGCTACCTTATCGCCCTCCAGGAGCCTGGTTCCTCCATCAACCTCACCGTGCTGCGCAAAGGCGAGCCCAAGACCATCAAGGTGCTGCTGGCCGACCGTGATGAAATGCTTGGCACCGAACCCGCCGCCGCACCCGCCCGCGCTCCTCGTACCGCGCCCTCCACGCTGTCCGCACCCCGCAATCCTGACGAGCTGTTGGCGGGTGTCTCCCTCATGCCTTACACCAAGGATATGCAGCAATCCATGGGCACCCCATCTGACATCACCTCCGGTGTGGTGGTGGTTGACGTCGCCCGCAACTCTCCCTTCTACAATAAACTGGGCCCCGGCTCGGTCATCGAAGCGGTCAATGACAAGTCCGTGGCCACCCTTGATGAACTGCGCGCGGCCCTCAAGCCCGGCGACATCAATGTCTTCTATGTTTACCGCACCGGCATCGCCGGTAGCAGCGGCAAGATGGGCTATGTGACCCAGGTTCTCCCGCGCAATCTCTGACGGGGAAGGGATGGGCAGCCGGGTGGGGGGCGGGCTATTTGGCGATGGGGGGATGCTTCCGGCCCGCCGCTTATCGGCTTGCGTCCGGGCCGCGCTACGCAACAATGGCCACTTTTCCCCCCGTGGAGGACGGCTAGCTCAGCTGGTTAGAGCGCCTGCTTTACACGCAGGATGTCACAGGTTCGAATCCTGTGCCGTCCACCAACGAGGTGAAACGGCCCCCTCATGCGCCACACCATCTCCATCCTCGTCGAAAACAAATTTGGCGTCCTCGCCCGCGTGGCCGGCCTCTTCTCTGGCCGCGGCTTTAATATCGAGACGCTCAACGTCGGCCCGACCCAGAATCCGGACCTCTCGCGCATCACCGTCACCATCGTCGCTGACGAAGCCGCGCTCGACCAGGCCGTCAAGCAGGCCAACAAGCTCATCAACGTCCTCGAGGTGACGGACTTTTCCCGCGGCCAGGCCTTCGTCGCCCGCGAACTCGTCATGGTCAAGCTCGACTGCACGCGCCAGACACGCTCCGAGATTGTCGAGATCGCCTCCATCTTCCGTGCCAAGGTCGTGGACGTCACCCCCGCGTCCATCACCCTCGAGTGCACGGGCAATGACAGCAAAATCAAGGCCTTCCTCGAAATCATCTCCCCCTTCGGCATCAAGGAGCTCGCCCGCACCGGCAACCTTGCCCTCCCGCGCGGTTCTTGAACTGCCTTCAAACCAAGCACCAGAACACTAAGCACTAAAGCACCTCTTTTACCTATGCCCGCCAAAGTCTATACCGATAACGACGCCAAACTGGGCGTCCTCAAAAACAAAACCCTCGCCATCATTGGCTTCGGTTCCCAGGGCCATGCCCATGCGCTGAACCTCAAGGACAGCGGTTGCCAGGTCATCATTGGCCTCTATCCCGGCAGCAAGTCCTGGAAGGTCGCCGAGCAAAAGGGTTTCGCCGTCTATGACACGGCCGAAGCCGTCCGCCGCGCGGATGTCATCATGGTCGGCCTCCCCGATATGCGCCAGGCCAGCGTGTACAAGGCCGACATCGCCCCCAACCTCACCCCGGGCAAGACGCTCCTCTTCACCCACGGCCTGAGCATCCACTTCGGGCTCATCAAGGCCCCGACGAACGTCAACGTCATCATGGTCGCCCCCAAGGGCCCCGGCCACATTGTCCGCGCGCAGTATCTCGAAGGCAAGGGCGTGCCCGCCCTCATCGCTATCTACAAGAATGCCACCGGCGACGCCAAAGAAATCGCCCTCGCCTGGGCCAAGGGCATCGGTGGCACCCGCGCTGGCGTCTTGCAGACCAGCTTCAAGGAAGAATGCGAGACCGACCTCTTCGGCGAGCAGGCTGTGCTTTGCGGCGGCGCCAGCGAACTCGTAAAGGCGGGCTTTGAGACCCTCGTCGCCGCTGGCTACCAGCCCGAGATGGCCTACTTCGAGTGCCTCCATGAGCTCAAGCTCATCGTTGACCTCATGGTCGAATCCGGCATCTCCGGCATGCGCTTCTCCATCTCCGAAACCGCCAAGTATGGCGACATCACCCGCGGCCCGCGCGTCATCAACAAGTCCTCCCGCGCCGCGATGAAGAAGATTCTCAAGGAGATCCAGTCCGGCCAGTTCACCCGCCAGTGGGTCAAGGAATACCAGGGCGGCCTCAAGAACTACAAGCGCATCCTCGCCACCGGTGAAAAGCACCAGATCGAGAAGACCGGCCAGCGCCTGCGCGCCCTCATGCCCTGGGTCCCCAAGCGCAACATCAAAGGCGCCTCCGCCTCCTACGCGAAATAAGCTTCCTCGAGCTTTCTTTCTCTCCCCCGCGGGCCGGTTTTTACCGGCCCGCTTTTTTTTGCCCATGGCAAATTTAACCCAACCTTCCCAACCCAGCCAACGCATCCATTGTCGGCGTCTGTTTTTCCCGCTAAACTTTGCTACTGCCTCATGGTTTGTCTTTTTTCTTAAACCACCAGAATCAGCACTGCGTTTTGCTCCCAATCCAGCCTAATCGTACCTAATCGTGCCTAATCAAGGGGGGAGGGGGGTAAATTTTAGCAATCCCTAGGTGTTGTTGGCCAAGTTTTAACCCTCGTAGGGGCGCAGTCTTGCTGCGCCCGTTGCTGAATCGAAACTCCAAACCGGTTGATCAACTTCTACCTTCCACCGCCCGCCTTCTTTCCGCTATATTCACCCTTCCATGTCTTCCGTTTACCTTGTCGGCGCTGGCCCGGGCGACCCCGGGCTGGTCACCCTCCGTGCCCGCGAGCTTATTGCCCGCGCCGATGTGCTGGTCTATGACCGCCTGGTGAACCCCGAGCTCCGCACCTGGGTCAAGGCGGGCTGCGAGCTGATTTACGTCGGCAAAGACCCCCACCAGCACGCCATCCCGCAGGACCAGATTGAAGACCTCGTCGTCGCCCGCGCCAAGGCCGGCAAAGTCGTCGTGCGCCTTAAGGGCGGCGATCCGTTTATTTTTGGGCGCGGGGGTGAGGAAGCCCAGCGCCTGGCCCGCGATGGTATTGCTTTCGAAATCGTTCCCGGTGTCACTGCCGCCCTCGCCGCCGCCGCCTACGCGGGCATCCCGCTTACCCACCGCGAATTTTCCTCCTCCTTGTCTTTCATCACCGGTCATGAAGACCCGGACAAGCACGAGTTTCGCGTCGATTTTAAAAAATTCGCCAACCTCGGCGGCACGCTTTGCCTCTACATGGCCATGGGCCAGCTGGAGCGCATCGTGGGCGAATTGAAGGCTGGGGGAGTTGCCCCCACCACGCCCGCTGCCGTCGTCCAATGGGCCACGACGCCCCAACAGCGTACCTTGTTCACCACCCTCGGCCAGTTGGTCAAGGACTGCGAGGGCGCCGGCTTGGGCGCGCCTGCGGTCATTGTCATCGGCGCCGCCGTCCAGGCTGCCAAGGGCATCGGCTGGTTCCAGGCCCGCCCGCTCTTTGGCAAGCGCATCGTCGTGCCGCGGGCCCGCGAACAGGCCGGCGAAACCCGCCGCAAGCTCGAGGAACTGGGTGCCGAGGTTATCGAGCTTCCGCTGATTGAAATCCGCCCGGACATCGATGCCGAAGCCGCGGACGATATTTTTTCCGAGCTCGCCACCTACGAATGGGGCGTCTTCACCAGCCCCAATGGCGCGCGCTGCTTCCTTGAGGAGGTCATGCGCCGCTGCAAGGACGTCCGTGCCCTGGGCCCCCTGAAGTTTGCCTGCCTCGGCCCGGCCACCGCCCGCGAAGTGGAAAAATACCATCTCGAAGTCGCGCTCCAGCCAGAGGTGTCCACTTCCGCCGGTTTGGCGGAGGCCCTCATCGCCCACGAATCGCTGGAAAACCTGCGCGTGCTCGTCGTCACCGGCAGCCGCAATAGTGACGATTTGCCCAAGCGCCTGGAAGTCGATGCCCGCGCCATTGTGGACACTTTCCAGGTTTATCGCACCGATTTGGCCGACTTGTCCCAAAATCCGGCGGTGGAAAACTTTCGCACCCAGGGGGCGGACGCCATTGCCTTTACGAGCGCCTCCACGGTCGAATCTTTCATCAGCCAGGCCCGGCATTTGGCCCTCGCTCCCGGCGCCCGCCGTCCCCTGGCCTGTGCCATCGGCCCGCTAACCGCCGCCGCTTTGCGCGAGCACAAGATGCCCGTGGATGTGGAGGCCAAAGACCATTCTTTGGACGGTTTGGTTCAGGCTTTGTGTCGAAAGCTCGCCAAACAGCGTTAAATCTTTGAAAAATTATTTTTTAGTGCGTTCAAGGATAATCTTTGCCTTTTGTCCGTAATGCGGTGAAGAATTGCGGCAATTGGCATTGCCCATGCTGATACGGGATTACATTCCCTTGGCTAATCCCCCCAACTTGCTCTATAATAACTCCTCATTGTCAGACTGCTGGCCTTTTTCTCCATGGCAGGGCGGCTCTGACGGTATCGGGTTCCTCAACCTTCCATGCGTCCACGCATCAAAATCTGCGGCCTCACCCGCCAGGAAGACGCGCGACTGGCGCGGGAGTTGGGAGCGGACTTTTTCGGCGTGATCCTCTACTCGGGGTCCCCCCGCTTTGTGCGCGAGGAAGCCATTGAGCAACTCCTCGCCGCCATCCCGACCGGCCGTCGGGTGGCCGTGGAGGTAGCGCCCGACCCCGCCGTGCTGCTCAAGCGCCGGAATCAGGGGTTTGACCTTTTCCAGGTTCACTACGATCCACTCAAAGTGGCCGACGGGCAGATAGAGGCTTGGAGCAAGGCCGTTGGTTTTGACCGCCTCTGGCTTGCTCCCCGCCAACCCCCGGAAAAAGCATTCCCCGCGGCTGCGCTCAAAGCCGCGCAGACTCAGGTATTGGACACTTACCACAAGGAAGCCTATGGCGGCACCGGCCGCACAGGCGATTGGCCGCATTTTCGCAGCCTGGCCGAGGCCAACCCCAAGCACCACTGGGTGCTCTCGGGAGGCCTGCGGCCGGAAAATGTCCGCGCCGCCCTGCGTGCCACCGGGGCCCGGATCATCGACGTCAATAGCGGGGTGGAGTCCGCCCCCGGCATCAAGGACGCCGTTTTGCTCGACCTCCTCTTTGCCAATCTGGCGGAGTAGGGCATGGCCTGTTTTTTATGCTCTTGCTTGACTTTCTTTTAAAATAATACAAAAAAGTATATGAAATCTTCATGCCCTATGTGATTCCCATTGATAATGACGCAACCCGCTCAGAACGGCAGGTTCGCGAAGCCGCGCCCACCTTGCAGGAAATGGCTCCGGGCGAGCGCCCCCAGGAACGCCTCGAGCTCCATGGCCCCAACGCCTTGAGTGATACCGAGCTGCTCGCCATGCTCCTGCGCAGCGGCAGCCAGGGGCTCGACGTGCTCAAAGTCTCGGGCATTCTCCTTGCTGAGGCTGGCTCCCTCGCGGCGCTCATGGCCTGGAAGGCCGACGACTTTCGCCGCATTCGTGGCATTGGCCGGGTCAAGGCGCTTCAGCTGGTCACCGTCATGGAGGTCGCTCGCCGCGTTCTGGCCCAGGCCGCTGCGCAGGACCCGGAAGGCATGGCCACACCTTTGGCTGTGTACCGCCATTTCCAGCCGCTGGTGGCTGGCCTGGATGTGGAAAAGTTTTGGATTCTCTGCCTCAACCGCAAGCATCGCCTCCTCAAGCGCGTGGAAATCACCTCCGGCACCGCCACCAGCAGTCTGGCCCATCCCAGGGAGATTTTCCGCGAAGCCATCCGCTGCAACGCCGTCGCCATTGTCGCCGCGCACAACCACCCCAGCGGCGACCCTTCGCCCAGCAAGGCCGATGTCGATGTCACCCGCCAAATCCGCTCCGCCGCCGAAGTTGTCGGCATCCAGCTGCTCGACCACGTCATCCTGGGCCAGCGGGGCGCCGACCCGCAGGGCCTCGGTTTCTATTCTTTTCGCGATGCCGGCTTGCTCGCCTAGACACGGAAGGGAATATGCGTCACCCCCGACTTTTCATCCCGCAGCAACTCCGCAAAGGAAAGCTCCAGCAGCGGGCCCGATTCAAACCGGCCCAGCGCTTCGACGTACTGCGGCAGCAACGGGTCGGTGGCCAGGATGGTCTCGTCGCCCTCGGTATTCCCCAGCAACTCCAGCGCCAGGTGGAATTTGCCCAGCGTCAGCTTGTGGAGCGGGCGGCCCGGCTGGTAGCGCGCCTCCACGTCGCCATCTTTGTTTACCCCCTCGGTGATGCTCACCAGATGCAGGTCGGTCAGCCGTCCCAACCCCTCGTTCAACAGCGCCACCGGCACGCGCAAAGTCTGGGCGATTTCCTCCGAGGTCGGGCCCGCCTCGCCGCGCAAAAAGGCCCGGGCCACTTGCAGGAAGGCCGCGAGGTTGAGCAGCCGGCGCGTGCGCGGGCTCACCTGGTTCCACAACCGGTCGGCGGTCACATTGCCGGCATTTTGCACCGCGTAGGTCAGGACGCCGCCAAAGAGCACCATCGTCCAGAACACATACAGGCCAAACATCAGGATCGGGATGATGCCCACCGAGCCATACAGGCTCTGCTTGTTGATCACCGTGGACACATAGAGGAAAGAAAAATAATTGTTCAAAATCAGGCAGACAGCCACCACCACGCCGCCAATGAGCGCCGGCTTCCACCGCACCTGCGTGTTCGGGATGAAGCGGTAGAACACCGTGAGCAGCAGCGCCAGCGAGAGAAAACCCAGTGCGTGGCTCAAACCCGTGAAATTGTGCAGGATGCCGAGCCCCCACGGCAGCTCCGTCTTGGTCGTCCCCAGCATGGCGGCAAACAGCACCGTGCCGGTCGTAAAGGCCGCCAGCACGCCGAGGCTGAACACCGTCCAGTAGAGCACAATGCGCCGCAGCAGGTTGCGCCCGCGCCGCACGCCCCAGATGTTGTTGAAGTTGTTTTCAATCGAGATCATCATCTGGATGCAGATGAAAATCAGCACGCCGAGCCCAAAGGCGCCCACGCTGCGGGAATGCGCGCTCGCCACAAAGGTGTTGAGCAGGTTCACGAGGTCCTTGTTCACATTTGGCGTCTCCACCCCGGCTGTGCCGTCCGCCGGCGCGGTTTCCCCCGGGTGGGTCATCACCGAAGTCGTGGGCGCGATGTAGGTCACCACCTTGTTCAGCATCGCAATTGTGTTCTGCTCCGAATTGTCCTTCAACACGAAGGTCGAGATCATGATCGCCAGCGTGATGATCGGGCCGAGCGACATCAGCGAGGCATAGCTCAGCGCCGCGGACTGGCTGAACATCTTTTTCGTCATGATGCCGCGCACCGTGATGTTCAGCACGCGCAACGCCGCATAGATGCGCCCGCGCACCGACCGGTCCTCCACCATCGTATGGTGCCAGATTTCCTCCCGCATCAGCCTCTGGGAGCGCCGCACCAACCCCGAGGCCAGGGGAGCCTTCGCTTGTGGCTTGTCCATAAAATGCGCCTGTTTAACCGGCTGCCGAAAGCGCCGTCCAGGCCGCCCAGGCCAGATACCCCATGCTGCCCACACCCACGACGGCAAAGCAAATCATCATCGCCAGGTTCAGCGTCATGGTGCACACAAACAGCCCCAGACCCGCGCCGACGGAGGCGATCATGCCCACCGTGTCTCCACTCGACCAGTAGGCAAACAGAAAGTAACCCAGCCCGATCATTGCGCGAAACCGCACCACCGGGAACATGCTGAACACATTCAGGAACAACGCGCCGGCAATGAGGAAATCCACCAGCCCGACGGCCGCAAAGGGCTCGTGCAGCAGGCCTTGCCATTCCCCCTTGGAAAACAGATCCACCAGCACCGCGTAGCGCGGCAGGCTGTTGGCCAGTCCGCTCAAAAGCATCATGACCGCCAGCACCGGCATCGCCAGCGAGGCCGCCTTGTCCATGTATTTCTTTTTGTCCTTGAGGTGCTTCGTGTCCTCGGTGTGGCCTTCCGCGGCGGCCAGCATCTGTTCGACGGTGACTTCCGGCTTCGCCTCGTCCTCCGGCGAATTGATCATGTGAATGGCCTCGTCGCTGCCGCCTTTTTTTAGCCCGAGCTTTTTGCGCTCGGGAAAAAGCATCGCCTTCAACTCCTCGCTCTCGCCGACGATGGTCCAGCTTTCCTGGCTGGCGTCGGAGATCTGCGTCTCCAGCGTGATTTTCCCGGCATCGGCCAGGGACGTCACCTGTTCCTCGTCAAAAGGCCCGCGGACGGTGTCGCCCTCGGATTGGCGTATGTAGTATTCGCCCATGAACAACGACATTACAACCCCGTCGCCCGCTCCCCGGCAAGCTTAAAGCCGCCCTAGGACATCTTCCAGGAATCGAGTTTGGAGGGAGCCTTTTTGCCCAGCCAGGCCCGGATTTCATCGCGCAAAAACCCGATCCATGCCGGATGCTCGTTCAGGCAGGGGATGAGGGCATATTCCTGGCCGCCGGCTTCCTCGAATATCTCTTTCCCGCGCATGGCGATTTCTTCCAGCGTTTCCAGGCAATCGCTCACAAAGGCCGGGCAGGCCACCAGCAGGCGTTTGACGCCTTCCTTGGGCAGGTCACGCAGGCGGTAATCCGTGTACGGCGTCAGCCAAGGGTCGCCGGCCAGGCGGCTTTGGAAGGAGTTTTCATATTGCTCGCGGTGCAGGCCGAGCTTTTCCACCACCAACTCGGTCGTGCGCAGGCATTGGTGGCGGTAGCAGGTCTGGTGCGCAGGGTGGCAGCCATCGCAGCAGTCCGGGCGGCTCAGGCAGTGCGTATGGGAAGCGTCGCTCTTGCGCAGGTGGCGGTAGGGCAGCCCATGGTAGGAAAACAAAACCTTGTCAAATCCCTTGTCCAGTTGTGGGCGCATGGATTCCGCCAGCGCGTTGACATAGGCCGGATGGTTGTAGAAGGGAGGCAGCGTCTCCACCGGCACGCCGGGCAGCTGCTCGGTCAGGATTTTTTCCGCCAGCACCGTCACTGTCTCATAGCTCGACATCGCGTAGTGCGGATACAGCGGCACGAGGAGCACCCGCGAGACTCCGGCACGGCGAAGCTCCGCCACCGTTTTTGCCACCGAGGGTTCGCCGTAGCGCATGGCCAAGGCGATCTGCGCGGTGTCTTCACCCACGGCGGATTGCACCTTCTGCTGGACATGGCGGCTGGTTGCGATCAGCGGCGAGCCTTCAGGCGTCCATACTTTCGCGTAGGCCTCGGCCGAATTTTTGGGACGGAAGGGCAGGATGAAAAGGTTCAGCACCAGCCACCGCAGCGGCGCCGGCGTATCGAGAACCCGTTCATCCCACAAAAATTCCCGCAAGTAGCGGCGCACATCCGGCACTGAGGGCGAGTCGGGTGAACCGAGATTCAGGAGCAATACGGCGGGTTTGGCCATGACGTAAAAGGCAGGAGCCTACTTATCCTTCGGCATTTGGCGATAGATTTAAAGCCTGCCGCGCGGCAGCCCGGCCGGTTTCCAGGCATTGGGGAACGGACACCCCGCCGCGGTAGGAGCCTGCCAGAGCCAATCCCGGCCAGTTTTTTTCGGCCGATGAGATGGCGGCGAGCATATCGCCATGGTCCAGCCCGTATTGCGGAATGGCGCGCGGCCAGCGGGTGAGGTGCTGGTAAACCGGAGCGGCGGAGATGCCGAGCAACCGTTCCAAATCCGCCGCCACCTTGGCCACCAACACATGATCGGGCAAAGTGGCCAATTCCGGCTGCCGGGCTCCGCCGACAAAGGTGGTCAGCAGCACATGCCCGGCCGGCGCGCGACCCGGAAAGAGCGTGGAGCTAAAGAGCACCCCCAAAATGGAGAAATTCTCCACGCGGGGAACCAGCGCCCCGAACCCATCCAGCGGGTGCGCTACCGCATGGCGCGGGTAGGCGAGGATCACGGCGGTGACGGGCGGGTATTTGATTTTTTCCAGCGCGCCCAATTGCTTGTTCAGGGCTGGGGGCAGCGGCAGGCCAGCCAGCCCATGTGCGGGAATGGCGAGCACGACACTATCAAAAGTGTCTTGCTGGGCAGTGCCGGCGCATTGCCACCGGGCGACCCAGCCGCGGGTCGTGGAATATTCGAGGGATGTTAGCTGGGCCTGATAATCCACTAGCGAGCCCAGCTGCGTGGCCAGTGCCCGCGGCAATGCGCCAATGCCATCATGAAAGGAAATCAGCCGCCGAGGCCCCTGGCTGCTTTGTTTGCGCATGGCGCGCAACCCGGCCCGCAGGATGGAGCCCTCTTTTTCCATTTTATGCAGCCGGGGAAAGGCATGGCGCACGGATAATTTGTCCGGATCACCGGCAAAGATGCCCGCCACAAAAGGTTCCAGCCCGTAGGTGAAGGCCTCGGCGCCAAACCGCCGCCGCGCAAAAGCAGCCAGGCTTTCTTCACCGGCAGCATCTGGGCGTGCTTTGGCCAGGGGTTCGCCCAAGAGGCGGAATTTGGCCAGTGGGGAAAGCAGCGGACTGGTCAAAAACTGTCCCGGTGACATGGGCACGGGCACCAGTTTGCCGTGGCGCACCACAAAGCGTTCCCGGGCAGCTGGAGCGGCTTCGATGATTTCGTTTTCCAACCCCAATTTGGTGAGCAGTTTTAAAAACTCCGGATTGGAGGCCAGTAAGGTATTGGGACCATCTTCGGTAAGGTAGCCCTGATCGCGGTGCGATTGCACCACGCCGCCCGGCTGGCTCGTGGCTTCCAGCACGCGCACCTGTGCTCCGGCGCGCTTGGCCTCCCAAGCGGCGCTCAAACCGGCCAGCCCGCCGCCGATGACGAGCAGGCGCTTCATACGGAAAGTGTGGTGGTGGCAACGGTCTCCACGAGCCCCGCCACGCATTCGATTTTGGCCTTGGGTGTCACACCATGCCCAAGATTGACGATATGCCCTGGACCAGTAACCGATTTGAGCAACGCGGCAGTGGCCTGGCGGACGTTGGCGGGGTCGCCTTCGAGCAACTCTGGCTCCAGGTTGCCCTGGGTGGCAATCGCGGGATGGGCGCGCCGGAATGCCGCCACATCGACGGTCGGGTCGAGGCTCAATACTTTGGCGCCCGTGTTTTTCAGGGCCTCCGCGTGATGGGCCATGCCCTTGGCAAAGAGAATCACCGGGGTTTGAGGCGGCAGCGCGGCAATGACTTCGCCAATCCACCGCAGCGACCAGGCGGTGTAATTTTCATCCGGGCACAGCGAGCCCCAGGAGTCAAAAATCTGCACGGCATCCACTCCGGCGGCGATTTGCATCTTCAAATTATCCGCCACAGCCTGCACAAGCTTTTGCATCAGCTCGCCAAAAAGTTGTGGCTGCGTGCGGGCCAGATGGGCGATGGCGGGCGACGACTCCGGGCTGCCGCCCTCGGCCATGTAGGCCGCCAGCGTCCATGGTGAACCGGCAAAGCCGAGCAGCATTTTCTCGCCGCGCAATTCTTGGCGGACGATGCGCAGGGCCTGCGCCAGGTAATCCAGCCGTGCGGCCACGCCTTCGGCATTCAAATTTTTGATTTTATCCGCGGAATCGAGCGCATATTCCATCGCGATGCCGCCTTCCTCCTTGAAGCGGTACGGCTGGCCCAGGGCCTCGGGCACAATCAGGATATCGCTGAACACAATGGCGGCATCCAGCGCAAACCGTTTCAGCGGTTGCAGCGTGACTTCCGCGGCCAGCGTCGGCGTCCGCACCATTTCCACAAAGCTGTGCTTCTCCTTGAGCGCGCGGTACTCGGGCAGGTAGCGGCCGGCCTGGCGCATCAGCCAGACGGGCCGGCGGTCGGTGGCCGTGCGGGAGCAGGCGGCCAGAAAGCGTTCGCGGCTGGTCATGGGTTAGGAGGTGCCTTCGTTCAGCCAATCGCGCGGCTTGAGAAAATATTCCGTCAGGCGCGCCTCGGGACTGCCGGGTTCAGGCTGCCAATTGTATTCCCAGCGTGTCAGCGGCGGCAGGGACATCAGGATGGATTCGGTACGGCCACCCGATTGCAGGCCGAAGATCGTGCCGCGGTCGTAGATGAGGTTGAACTCGACATAGCGCCCGCGACGGTAGAGCTGGAACTGACGCTCGCGTTCGCCAAAAGGCATCTCGCGCCGTTTGCGCAAAATGGCGGCATAGGCCGGGGCGTAGGCCTTGCCGACGCTTTGGGCAAAGGCAAAGGCTTGGCTGAAGCTACCGGCGGAATAATCATCAAAGAAGAGCCCGCCCACGCCGCGGGTTTCATTGCGGTGGCGCAGGAAGAAATAGCGGTCGCACTCGGCTTTGTATTTGGCGTACAGGTCCGGCCCGTGAGGAGCGCAGGCGGCTTGCGCGGAGCGATGCCATTGCGCGGCATCTTCGGCAAAACCATAGTACGGCGTCAGGTCGAACCCGCCGCCAAACCACCAGGTGTTTTCACCGGGACCGCCGACCGCCATGAAGCGGATGTTGGCGTGCGAGGTCGGGCAATAGGGGTTGCGCGGATGCATGACCATCGACACCCCCATCGCGCGGAAGGGGCGGCCCGCCAGTTCGGGCCGGGTGGCGGTGGCCGAGGCCGGCAGCGTCGTGCCATGCACATCGGAAAAATTCACTCCGCCTTTCTCCAACACTTCGCCATTGGCCCCGGCGCAAGAGACGCCACCACCGCCGCCCGGCCGCTGCCAGCGGTCAACGCCGAAGGCGATGTGCGGGTCCACGGCATTCATCGTGGCAATGACGGACTCCTGGTAGTCCAGCAGCCATTGGCGTACGATTTCTGGATCAGGAATGTCCATGGCAGGCCTTATTTTGAAATCAGCCATTGTTGCACGGCGATGATCGCGCGGGCGGAGGCTTTGGCCGGTTCGCTTTCCTTGATGATGAAGGTGGCCCGGCCTTTGGGTTCGTGGAAAAGATGCAAGGTATCGCCCACAAAATGTACGGCTGAGGCGGAATGGCAGCCGCCACCCAGGGCCCACAACACGGAGCGCTCCACCAGCACCGACCGCGCTGTGTCAGCGCAGAGCGCGGGGGCGAATTTCCGCGCATCGCTGGCGCGGCATTCCAGCGCGATGGCGCCTTGGCCCGCCGCGGGCACCATTTTTTCCAGCGGCACGGGTTCGAACACCAGGCCTTCCCAACTGGTGATGCCTAGGCGGTGCAGGCCCGCGGCGGCGAGGAAAGTGGCATCGGCTTCGCCCCGGGCGATTTTTTTCAGACGCGTGTCGAGATTCCCGCGCAGCTCCGTCCACTCTGCGTTGGGCCACCAGGCACGCGATTGGGATTGGCGGCGCGGACTGCCCGTGGCAATCCGGCGGGGTGTGGGGATGTCCGCCCGGCGCACCAGCACATCGCGCGCATCGGCGCGGGGGAGAAAGCCGGCGAGGTCCAGCCCATCGGGCAGGGTGGTGGGCAAATCTTTGGCGCTATGCACAGCCAGGTGCGCGCGCCCTTCCAGCAGGGCATCTTCCAATTCGCGGGTAAAGAGGCCTTTGCCGCCTTGCTGGGCGAGCGACCAATCGCGTTGCTGGTCGCCAGTGGTGGTGAGCTCGAGCAGTTCGATGGACTTCCACCAGGCGCCGGGCATGGCTGCCAGAGCCTCGCGCGCCATCTCCGCCTGTCGTTTGGCCAGGGGGCTGCGCCGGGTGGCCAGCACGAGAACTTGGTCGGGAATAGCGGGCACGGTGGAAATAATGTTGTAAAACCCATGGTAAATAGTGGACTGATTCCCTGATGGCAACCGAACAAGCAACTTCCGCCAACCCGGCCCGCACCCCCCGTTCGCCAGTGGGCATCATCTTTTTGACCATTTTTTTGGATCTGGTCGGTTTCTCCATCATCTTTCCGCTGTTTCCCAAGATGCTCCAGTTCTACCTGCCGACCGCCGGGCAGTCGGGCTGGATGGCAGATGTCGTGCACGGGCTGACCAACCTGTCCGGCGGGGCGTCCACGCTATCAGTGGAGGTGCTTTTCGCCGGCTTGCTGGGTTCGTTGTATTCCGTGCTGCAGTTTTTCTTTTCCCCGTTCTGGGGCCGGCTGTCCGACCGCTGTGGGCGCCGCCGGGTATTGTTGGGCACGGTGGCGGGCACGGCGCTTAGCTACTTGCTGTGGATTTTTTCGGGCCAGTTTTGGATGCTGCTGGTTGCCCGTGGGTTGGGCGGCATCATGGCGGGCAATGTATCCGTCGGCACGGCGGCGATTGCGGATGTGACCACGCCGGAAAAACGATCGCGCGGGATGGCGCTGGTGGGCATCGCCTTCGGGCTGGGTTTCATCATCGGCCCGGCGCTGGGCGGCATCCTGTCGGTCTTTGATGTCACGGCGAGCCATCCGGGCAGCACGGCCTACGGTCTCAATCCTTTCTCTTTTTGCGCGCTGGCCTCGTTTATCCTGGCTATGGTGAACTGGTTCTGGGTCTGGTTGCGTTTCCCGGAAACCTTGCCCGAAGAGAAACGCGCGGTGCTCGCCGAGGAGCAAAAGACACCGACGGTTCGCGAACGGCTGCTGGCGATTTTCAGCGTCAGCCATCCCGCCATCCACCGGGCCAACCTCGTTAACCTATACTACACCATCGCTTTCAGTGGCATGGAGTTCACGCTGACCTTTCTCGCGGCGGAACGCTTTGGCTACACGCCGCGCCAGATGGTCAATATCTTCCTTTTCATGGGCTTTGTCATGGTTATCGCGCAAGGCTGGCTGGGTCGCCGGTATGTGCCGAAATGGGGCGAGCGCCCATCCGCCATTCTTGGGTTAGTCTGCGGCATGGCTGGTTTTGTCATTCTGGCTTTGGCGATGCGCCAGCGGTATTTTTACCCCGGCTTGGCGGTTTTTGCGGTGAGCGCGGGACTGATCTCGGTTTGTCTGCCAGCCTTGGTTTCGCTCTATAGCGGCGCAGCGACTCAGGGGAAGCACATCGGCTCGGCACGGGCGGCACAGGCATTGGGGCGTGCCATTGGCCCCTTGTTCTTTGCGGTGATCTATTTCTGGGCGGGCGCAAAGGTATCGTACTGCGCCGGTGCCGTCGCTTTGCTTATTCCCGTCTGGTTGGCGCTCAAGCTGCCGGCCCCTGCAAAAAACGCGGCCTAAAAATACTAGCGGCGGCGGGGCCCGTAGCTGCGCATCGGCGCATTGCGCGGCGCGGCATTGGCATTGCGCAGGCGGTAGGTGATGCGCGCCTTGTTCAAATCGTAGGGGCTCATCTCCATCTTTACCATGTCGCCCACGGTAATTTTAATGAAATTCTTGCGCAGCTTGCCCGAGATATGGGCGAGCACCTGGTGCCCGTTGGGCAGCTCGACGCGGAACATGGTGCCGGGCAGCACAGTGACGATCTTGCCTTCGACTTCGATGGCGTCTTGCGAATTTTCAGACATGCAGAGGAATAGGGTGGGCGAGCAGCAACAGGAAGCCACGAGGATGCCGCCGACCGCCCCCGCCCGTCAAGCGGGAATTGACCCGCGCGGCCATTAGTGCCTGAGTGGCGGCATGAGCGAACACACGCACCCGGTGCGCATTTGCCCGTTTGAAAAGCTTCACCCTTCGCTGCTGGCGCGCGATGACGAGTATTTCATGAAGCTGGCCTACAACCAGGCCATCGAAGCCTGGCGTGTGGACGAGACGCCCATTGGCGCAGTCATTGAAATTGGCGGCGAAATCATCGCCCAGGCGCACAATCTCGTGGAAACCACCGGTGACCCGACGGCCCATGCCGAAATTCTCGCCTTAACGCAGGCAGCCAAGGCGGTGGGCGATTGGCGGCTCAACGGGGCACGGATGTTTGTGACCAAGGAGCCCTGCCCGATGTGCTCCGGCGCATCCATCATGGCCCGCTTGAGCGAAGTGGTTTACGGCATTCCCGATGCGAGGATGGGCTGCCTCGGCGGCGCCACGGCTGTGCACGAACTGCCCAAACTCAACCACCGGCTCAAGGTGCGCAGCGGTGTGCTGGCCCCTGAATGCCATATGTTGCTCAAGGCGTATTTTCAGGAAAAGCGGGAAGAGGGAGACTAGACAGACTGCTTAGGGTGATATGCCCAGCATCGAGTGCACGAGGATGGAAAATTCCCTAATGGGGTTTTGCGTTAAGTCTCTGTTAATGAGTAAAATCAAACATGAGTCGAAAAATGGGGTTAAGACCTCATTTATGGGTTGCGGGCTGATTAAGTAACCGTTAAATAAAAAGGGTATGTCGCCGCACTGCCTCAAAAAGTTTGAAAAATTGGCGTGGATAACGCGGCTTTATTTTGGTTTCAACCCTTTTGAAGTGCGCATCCCCCGCGCCAATTATCATCCAGCGGAGGGAGGAGAAAAGAAGGACCTCGTTTTTTATTTTTCGTTTCAATTGGCCCAAGTGGAGGCGGAGCCCCCCCGCATGGGCCTCATCGAGGATCGCAACGAGGAGAACCCCGATGAGCGCATGATACTGAAGGAGGAAACCGCCGACCACGTCGCCTTCATCATTCCTTCGATTATCAAGGCCTACCCGCCCACATTTTTGGGGGCATCGGTCAACCCCTGGGCGCTGCCGGGCTTGTCTTATATGGCTGCGGACAACTTGAAGCATTTCCTGGAAAATATCGATGGAATCACCGTGACGGATGAGGTTCGCTCCCGAATATTTGAATCATTTGGGCGGGTGTTCGAGCGCCTTGCCATGCTCTACGAATTGGTGGAAGTGGCAGCCGCGGATAACATGGACGGCTTGGTGCGGGCACTCAACCGCGCGGCAAAAGATTTCAGCACCGGCCTGAGTGTCGGCCGGGTTGGGTTTCCCCACCTTAAGTTCATCCACTCGCTGGAGGATGGCTCGCTCCTGCACGAGTACAAATTTTTTGGCCTGGCGCCTGGGGGATTGCAGGAAATGGAAATGACGCAGGCGGATTTGGACCGCCTCTCAGGCCAGGGTTCCGGCTTGGGACTGCTGGAAGTCGTGCGCGACGATCCCGAAGGCGGCAAAGTAGAACTCACCGTGATAACCGGGTGGAAGGATAAATTCCCGGTGGTGATGATGCCCCAAGGCGAAATCCTGCCGGCATGGGCCAGCCAGCCGATCACCGGAATCAACAGCGCGCTTTTTTACCCGGAAGGCGCCTTTGCCATAAGATTCACGGAGGAGGAGGTGCATTATTTTGAGACGCTCGAGACGGCCGCAAAATTATCCCAACGCAATCCCCGGGCCACCGCTTTTCCGGTACAGTCTTTCAATTATGTCCTGGCGGTCAGCCTGGGCGAGCAATGGGTGGAGGCCTGGCTGGTCTCCAATGAAAACGACAAGCTCGACAAATCCCATGTCCGTTTGCGGTGGCCGGAAGGCATGGCTGGCACCCTGGAGAATGCCGCGCAGCAAGCGCTCTGGGCGGCCCGTTTGGCCCTCTATCGGGCCCGCAACCGGGATGACGGCGTGGTTCGCCCCAAGGAAATCCTCAAGCTGGGCGTGGCGGGTAATCCCTCGTTTATGGAAAGCGCTGTCATGCTGAAAATGCCCCAGATGCTTAAAGAGGCCTTGGCCGACAACAAGCCCCCCAAAGCCATGCGCGCTGAAAGCGAAGAGTTGGCGCAGTCCATAGCAGTCTAAACAAGAAGACCGTGAGCGGTACTTGGCAGCGGCTGATCGCCTCCTTGCCACGCACCGCTCACGGCCATTTTCGGAAATGCTCTTGGATGAATCAGGCTTGGTGTACTAGAACGACCAACCAAGTTCCAAGCCGACGCCCGCCGTCGGGTCCACTTTGAAGCTGCCAGCGGCATGATCGCCCGTATGGAATTGGTACTCCCGGTCAAAAATCCCCGAGATAAAGCCCCGGATGAAGAAATTATTGCCGAGTTCCCGCCGTACTCCGACTTTGAAGGTCACATCGGTTTCCACAACCCCGCGTTCGGTGCCGCCCGGTCCATCCTGCGCGCGGAACCAGAAATTATTGAACTCGAGGGAGGTTTCCAGAGTGGTGGTGTGGTCATTGAAGATGTCGTAGCTTACGGTCGCGCCGTCGGAGATGCCGGCATAGAGGTGGAGATTCCATTGGGGCAGAAACGCCCATTCCAAGTTGCCGACAATCGCCACGGCCGCGTCATCGCCTGGGCGGGAATACACCATGGGCCCGATGGCAAAGTGCAGGTCATTGGTTACGTTCACCGTGGGCCCAAAGCCGCCGGCCAATTGTCCGCCATCGCCAAAAGAGGCCGCTTTCTCCGCGGCAAAACCGCCATAAAGATAGGCAAAGCCGCCCCATTGCTGGTCGAAGTCATGCGCATACCAGCCGTTGACCCCTGCCTGTTGCACATCGCCAAACGGTGAGCCGGTGCCGTGAAAATTAAAATCGCGGTATAAATAATCCGCACCCACGGTGAGCCGGTCTGTATCCGTGAAGTGATGGGCATAGTTGCCATAAACCTCATAGTCGGTGACATTCATATTGCCGCTGGCGCCATCGGTGAGGTCCGACTCGAAATCATGCTCCACCATCACGCCGAGGCGGCCACCCATCTGCGCGGGAGTCATGACCACCGTGGGAGTGGTGACGTTGCCGGGCCCGGGCGTTGTTTCGCCGGGCAGGGGCTCGGTGGTGATGGCGGTTGGTGAATTGATTACCGGCGGGTTGGCCGAGGTGGATTGCGCGCCGAGGGTGGCGGTGGAGAGCGCAAATGCCAGGATGAGCGCGGCGTGGAGGGGAGGGACGATTTTTGCCAAGGTGGAATAAGACATGGTCGTAAAACCTAATCCGCATCCATCGAAATTCAAGGCGGGTGAAATACTTAGGAGACGTTGGTGCGAGTGTCCTTCCTCGCCCAACCCTGCACTGCATTCAATTCGCCCTTGTCCTTTAAAACTTCAACCGGCAGCTATGCCGAAGCCGCTGCTCATGCGTCAATGCCGGCGGTGTGACGAGACGGGTGGGCGGGCCTAATTTTTCCAGTTGGGCTTCGGCGGCCTGCTTCACGGCCCGCCAGCGCGTCCATTCATAATCCGGCGCATGGATGACATGGTTGAGCAGGCTGCGCCATTCCAGATAGGCGCGCTCAATGTCGCCGGGACGCAAGGTTTCGTTGATGAAATGTTGCAGCGCATCCGGATTGGCGCGGACGCGCTGGATGACTTCCGCCGCGCCTTCGCCGTATTCCATGGGCACACCCCGGTCAAGGTAGCCGGGACAGGTCATGCCCTGATAGGTGAGGCGGCACAGGCTGCCGAGCTTGCCGCGCGCATGGTCCATAGCTTCAAAGCGGTGGCCGGCGCGCAGGTTGGCGAGGTCGCGCACAATTTCCGCCGGCTCGTATTTCTCATCCTCCAGCGCGGCGGCCACGGCCAGACCTTCGCCGTGGTTAAAGAAACTGAAAATGATGCCCCGGCGTGTCGGGTGGGCGCGCCCGTCAATCAGGCCCAGGCGGAACCAGGTTTCCGCGACGCCGGCTTCGGAGGCAGTTTGCTTGAGGCCCGCCAGCTGGGCGAAATCCGTCGGCGCCATCTCAATCTCCCTGCGTGGGGGGTTGAGCAGCGCCTTGCCGAGCGAATCCACTCGCGCAAAAACCTCGGCCTGCGAGTAATCGAGCCGCGCGCTGATCAAGCCGTTGTTTTCGATGATTTCCACCGGCCGGCCGCCACTGGTGAATTGCGGCAGGATGGGCAGCAATTGTTTTTCAAACGCATCGAGATCCCAATGCCGCGAGGGCGGGGGGGCGCTCGGGCGGGTCTGCTTCCAATGGTGGCACAGGCTCTTGTGGATCCACTTGACCAAAGTGACTTTGGTGCGCCCGGCTTCCTCGGGGAACACCGCGAGCGCCACTTGGCGGCCATACCGCGGCTCGGTGCCGCGCAACCGGCAGAGATTACCGAGGTCCACGCCCGAGAGTGCCTGGGGGAACTTCAATGCGGGCATCCATAGCCCTTCCTCGTAAGCCAGCGCATAACCCAGCTTGACCCGCACCGGCGGGCGGCGGCGTTCCCATTGGCCGGCGGAATTGAGCATCTCCACCACTTTTTGCGCGGGGCCGTTTTGAACATTGATGCTGGAAGGCGTTGCTGGCGGGCAGGCGGAGGCTGTCTCCGTCGGTTTGTTCAGAAATTTTTCGAGGCCGAGTTCCGGCGTGTGTTCGGTAAAGAGCCGCTTGGCCAGGCTGGCGGCGGCCAGGGCTGGTGACTCGCCTTTCTTGACCGCCTCGCGCATCAGCGCCAGAAAGCTGGGCCAGTCGAGCGGGTTTGCGCGTTTGAGCACGAGTGGGCGGGCTTCCTGCAAACGGGGTTTGGCTGGGGCGACCAGCACAAACCCCTTCTCGTCCAGCCCGCGTCGCCCGGCTCGGCCGAACATTTGCAAAAGCTCATCCGGGCGCACCTGGCGCGGACCTTGGGAGGACACGTACTCACGGTCCGTCACCAAGACGGATTTCATGGAAAAATTGATGCCCGCCGCCAGACCGGTCGTGGCCACCACCACGCGCAGCTGCCCGGCTTTGGCCAGGGGCTCGACCAGCCCCGCACGCTGCATATAGTTCAGCCCGCTGTGGTGAAAGGCGATGCGGTGGCGCAGCAACTTGCCCAGGCGGTCGGACGCCAGCGCCTTTTGGTCGGGAGTGAGGGTAAGGAAATCATCCAGTGGCAGCGCGCTGGCCAGCTTGGCGGCCAGCTCCTCGGCGGCGCGGCGTCGCGGGGCAAAGACGAGGATAGGCCCCAAGTCGGCCATGAGCGCGCGGGCAATCAAGCGCGGCCAGAACCCCCGCACGCCAGCGGGTACGCGGTCAGGCAGGGCTTCCAGTTCGACTTCCTCTTGGGGCACGGGGCGCTGCGTATGGCTGACGAGCACGGCATCACGTCCGATGGCGCGCAGCCACTGCACCGCCTTTTCCGGGTTGGCCACGCTGCCACTCAGGAGCAGCAACTGGGTCGAGCGCGAGGCCAGCGCGAGGATGAGTTCGTAATTCACGCCGCGCACCGGGTCGCCGAGCATCTGGTATTCATCCACCACCAGCAGGCCCGGCCCTTCCCCGCGCAAGAAGCGGCCTTTTTGCGTTTCCAAAGTGGCGACGACGATGGGAGCATCAAGATTGTCCGCCACATCGCCTGTAGCGATGCCCACATTCCATCCGGCGTTGCGCCACTCGTAAAGTTTGTCGTTGGCCAGCGCGCGGGTGGGCACGGTGAAGATGGCCTGCTTGCGCCAGTTGGTCTGCGCCAGTAACTCAAAAATATAGGTTTTACCCGCGCCCGTTGGGGCGTGCACCACCACGTCTCGACCGGATTGCAAATGCCGCAGGGCCTCCTGCTGCCACAGGTCGGGAACTTTCAACGCGATGTCGAGAGCTTCCACAAATTGCTCACGTTTGTTTTATTTCAACACCCTGCGCATCGCAAGAGGAAACGCGGAGATGAATGACATTTCTTTGACAAGTGGCGGACGCGGTGGGCTTGCCAGCTTGTGCCAAATGCGTGACAATAAGGCGGGTGCCTTTCCGCCCTGTGATTTCCCTCCGTGAAACGCCATCTGGTCATCATCTACTGGCTGCTGCTGCTGGTCTCCACCCTGGCCATCGGTGGGGTGGCTTTTTTTCTCCTCCAGCGCGAGAATGTGCGCCTGCGCGCGGCGGCCAGCAATGGCGCGGTGGACACGGGCAAAAAAATTGCCACCAACCTTGAGGTGCTGGTGGACGATCTCAAAAACAATTCCATGGAGGCCATGGCCAAGATGCCGGAGGATGAAAGCCTCCCGAAGAGCCTGCTCGATTGGAAGAACACGAATCGCTATGCACGCTCCGTGATTCTCTACCTGCCCAGCCATGGGCTGGACTTGCCGCTTTCCCACACTGAGGAGCGTGAGAACATCGAGCCTTACCTGCACAAGCCGGACGGCCATTGGGTATGGAGCGATTCGGACGGCATCCCCGCGAGTTTCACGATCACCAGTTACGTCAGCCGGGTGGTATCGGGCGGATTTAACCGGGGCAACAGCCGGGGTGGTCGCAGTGGCAATTCCACTCCACCTGGGCCGCGCGGGGGCCCGCCCCCTGGCCCGCCGGGAGACAATATTTCGCAGATGAAGCAGGACCGGATGCAAATTCGCGAAGCCACGCGGGGGAGCGCCTCGGGCCCGGCGGGTGTGGCCGGCAATGCCATCCCCGATATGCCGAACACTCCGGGCTTAAGCATCAGTGGCAATCTCGCCGGCACCACCATCCAGATCGAGCTTTCTTCCGCCGGGTTGCCCAGCGTGGATGCGCTGGTCGGCCAGGACAAGGGGCAGAATATTGCGAAGATTAACGCGCTGCCCTCGGATGTCGTTTTCACCCAATTTGAAGGCAACCTCGTCTTGAACAGTGGCATGGCCCCCGTCACCCAGATGTTGGTGAACCAGCACCGGGTTTCCTCCTCCCTGCCCACGCATCAGGACCGGGGATGGATGATTGTGGGCCCAGCCGATGATTTGCAGTGGCTCGGCTGGATGCGTCCGACACCCGGTGGCCCTGTGCGCGGCCTGGTCTTGAATTGGGATGCGCTTGGCTCGGCCTTTGCCAATACCTTGGGTGGGCGCATCGACCCGGCGGCGGGATATATTTTGCGCAACCCCGCGGGCCAGGCCGTGGCCGTGCATTTTGCCAATGGCAAGATGGTGCAGGATGGCAGCGGCAATGCCACCGCAGCAGTGGTCAACCCGGCGGCCCAGCCCCGGTCTGCTCCCATCAGCATCCTGCCCCTGGATCCTGCAACACTGCCAGGATGGGCGCTCGAAGTGTATTATGACACCACCACGGCTTTCACAGGTGGCTTCATGGCTGCGAGCACGATTTTGGTGACGCTACTGGTGGTTTCCGTGCTGGTCGGCGGCACGCTGTTGCTGCGCGAGGCCCGGCGCGAGGCTTTTGAAGCCGCGCGCAAGACCAGCTTCGTCTCCAATGTCTCCCACGAGTTGAAGACGCCGCTGACCACCATCCGCATGTATGCCGAACTGCTGGGCGAAGGCCGGGTGCGGGATGAGAACCGTCAGCGCAGTTACCTTGCCACCATCATTAATGAGAGCCAGCGGCTGACGCGCTTGGTGAACAATGTCCTCGATTTCAGCCGGTTGGAACAAGGTCGCAAACAGTATAATCCGGACGATTTGGTCCTCGCCCCGGTCATCGAAAGCGTCCTCGAAGCCCAGCACCCGCGCCTCCAGGAGGCTGGTTTTGCCGTGGAAACGGATTTCCCGCCCGGCCGCGAGGTGCACGTGCGCGCCGACCGCGATGCCTTGGAGCAGGTGTTGATCAACCTCATGGACAATGCCATGAAGTACGCGGCGGCGGGCCATTGGCTGCGCATCCGCGTCACGACAGAAGGCGAGCACGCCAAGATTATTGTCAGCGACCATGGGCCGGGCGTGCCCCCGGCGCATCGGGAGCGTATTTTCGAGACGTTTCATCGCGTGGATGACTCCATCACCGCCAAATTGCCTGGCGCCGGCCTGGGATTGAGCATCGCCCGCCGCCTTTTGCGCGACCAGGAAGGCGACCTGCGTTATGAACCCAACGAGCCAAATGGTTCATCCTTTGTGGCCACGCTGCCCTTGTATTCGGTGCCCACGGCAGCCAAGTTCGACTGAATTTCCCGCATTTTTCGCCGTGCACTTGGCGGGCCGCCCGCTATCGTCGTGCCCATGCTGCAATTGTTTGCCCCGGCGAAAATCAACCTCTTCCTGGCCATCACCGGCCGGCGGACAGACGGTTTTCATGAATTGATCAGCCTGGTGGCGCCACTCGCCTGGGGAGACACGCTTTCCCTCGATGCGCGTCCTGGCGCGCAAGGTGATACACTGGAGTGTGATTATCCCGGCGTGCCGGTGGATGCCTCCAATCTGGTTTTAAAAGCAGCGGCGGTTTTCCGCAAACAAGCAGGTGCCAGTGCTCCTTTTGTTCATTTTACTCTGGTCAAAGAAGTGCCCGCTGGAGCGGGACTGGGCGGGGGCAGCAGCGATGCCGCCGCGGCCTTGCGCGGCCTGAATGAACTTGCAACCCGGCCGCTTGTTCCCGGTGCCCTGCGCGCCTGTGCGGCGGAGGTGGGATCGGATGTTCCACTTTTTCTGGACCGGGCGCCAGTCGTCATGCGGGGGCGGGGTGAGAAGGTGGAGACACTTTCCACGGCCGCGCAAGCGGCCTTGGCGGGGCGGGAATTGATTGTGTTCAAACCCCCCTTTGGGGTGGCCACGGCCTGGGCCTACAGCCGGTTGCGCGAACGCGGGGCGGAATGGTACCTGCCGGCGGCTGGCGCGGAAGCCAAACTCGCCACCTGGCTGGGCGCGCCCCAGTGGGAAACGCTGCCTTTGGAAAATAATCTCGAATATCCCGTCTTTGAAAAATACGCAGCGTTGCCTGTGCTGCTGCAGGAGCTGCGCGACCGCTTTCAACTCCGCTGCCGGATGAGCGGCAGCGGCAGCGCCTGTTTTGCCCTGCTCAATCCCGGCAGTCCGGGCGAACAGATAATCCAGACAATCCGCGCCGCTTGGGGGCCGGAGGCTGTCATCCGCCGCACGCAATTGGCGGCGGGCTAGGGAGGAAAACTTTTCCCGCCGCGTGGGTTACGATTGCGGCTCGAAGAGGTTGGTCACCTGCTCGTCGTTCAGTGCTTCCACGCTGCCATCCAGGAAGAGGAACAAGCCCTGGCTGCCGTAACGCGCGGGATCGCCATCCTTGTAGTTCGGGCCATCCTTCTCAAAATGGCCATCGGGCCCCGGAGTCATGGTCACGTCGTTGCTGGTGCCAATGAGGATGTTTTTGCCCGGGTTAGGCAGGCTTTCCATTTTTTGACGCTGGGTGGGGAAGGTCTCGCTGGCTTTTTTGTTGGATTTATCGGCGCGGTAGAGGGCCACGTTCATGCCATAGCCGCGGATGTTCGGCTCGGGCACCACGGCATGGAGGCTGATGTATTCGGGATCGGTCAGCACGGCCGGCCAATCGGTGACTTCGATGACAGAGGTGCCAGGGTTCGTCTCATATGCGCCGCCAAGGTATTTGGGGCCGACGAGTTCTTCCATCCACGTGCCGCCATGCGGATTCGAGCTGCCGGGGACGCCGGCGGGAGCGGTCGAGGTGCCAAAAATCGGGGCGGGCACCAAGCCATGGTTTTCCTGGGTGTAAACAAAAATGGCTTTGCCGATGCTGCTCAGGTTGGCGGTGCTTTTGATGGAGCGTGCCTTCACCTGCACATAGCCCACGGTGGGCACCAGAATGGCCATGAGGATGCCGATGACGGCAACGACCGTCAGCAACTCAATCAAGGTGAAGCCGCGGCGCAGGGCCGAGGAGCGAAGAGTGGGGCGAGTAGGGGACATGGGATAGGTGGTGTTCCGCCGTGGCTATTTGCTCATGCAGACACCCGTGCGGAGTTATCACTTTCCTGCCGCTTTTGCGCGGCACGCGCAAGCGCATAATATACCGGGGAATGAATTTACCGCTTTGCGTGGCCGCCACTTTCGGCATACAAGTCTGTCTGCATCGTTACCTCGTCCATGCCGCCACCGGTCAGCCCTTCCTTGGAACACCCCGCTGCGGGTTCGTCGCCCAGCCAGCCGACATCCGCCCACGCCGCCGGGCCCCTGGCTAATCTGCCGCCTGCCGCCCGCATCCTGCGTACGGCCGCGAAGCTTTTTTACGAGCAAGGGTACCATGCCACGGGCATCAACCAAATCATTGCAGAGGCTGGGGTGGCCAAGGCCACTTTTTATGCGCATTACCCGTCCAAGGAAGTTTTGGGAGCGGCCTGGCTGGGCCAGCAGCATGATGCTTGGGTGAGTTGGCTGAATGAGCGCGTCTCACCCGTGCCGGACGCCCGCCGCCGCGTGGCGGTGTTGTTTGACTTGCTGGAAGTCTGGCTGCGCAACAATGATTTCCGGGGCTGCCCGTTTCTGAACACGAATGCGGAGCAGCCCAACCCGCCGCCCGCGCTGCGAGCCATCATCCTGCAGCATAAAAATTTTCTGCGCGATTATATGCGCAATCTCGTGCGCACGGCCCTGCCCGGCCGGTTGGAGGCGGATCGGCTGGCCCTTGCCGCCTACGTGCTGTTTTGCGGCGCCATCATCGAGGCCCAGGCCTTTCGCGATCCCTGGCCGGTGCGCACCGCCGCGCAGACGGTGCTGGGCTGGTTCTAATCGCAGAACACGGGCGCGCCTTGCACCGCCAGCGTGCCGCTGCGGCCGTCGATTTCCCGCGCCAGCACTTCACACACCGGTATGGCGGCGCGGTCGCGCAAAAGGCCGGACGCCACTTGTTCGAGGCTCGCAAATTCGACCCCGGCGGATTGCGCCGCCACCAGCAACTCCTTGAACAGGTGCAGGTAGCGCTGGCCTTCCAGTTCGGCGTGGATGGTGTGGACGTGGACATAGCCGTCCGGCGCTTCGAGAAGCAATTCGCGGTAATGGGCCACGATTTTCTCCATGGGGTATTCAGGCCGCCCCAGCAGCTCATCCAAGGTGGGCAGGGTCGTGGGGATTTGCAGGGTTTCGTAGGTGACGGGGCCGATGCGCGGGAAAAACGGGTGCGGCCCGCGAGTGTCGCTGCCATAGAGCAGCTTGAAGGAGTCGTACACCTGCAGGCTGTGGGCCGTCGCCTGCCAGCCGGGCGCCCCGGCGGTCACGGGTTTGGCGCCAAAGACGCGTTCAAACTCGGCCACGGCCTGGGCAAACTCCGCCAGCGTTCGCGTGTAGTCCCAGGTTGCGAGATAGTCCTGCCACGAAAAATGGTCCCAGCAATGGATGCCCACCTCAAAACCCTGGTCGCGCACACCACGCAGCACGGCTTCGTTGTGCCGGGCAATCATCGTGGCGGGCAGCAAGGTGCCGCTCAACAGCGTGCGCAGGCCATAGTTGCCGGCCACATTGGTGCGGCCGATTTTTTTAAGAAATCCCGGCCGGAACACCCGCCGGACTGCTTTGCCCGTATTGTCCGGCCCGAGGGAGAACAAAAATGTCGCCGGGCAACCGGCGTCCTTGAGCGCCTGGGCCAGCGGCGGCACGCCCTCCCGGGTACCCCGGTCGGTATCCACATCCACCTTGATGGCCAAACGTATGCTCATGAAATGGGCTCAATGCGGTAGCCGCAGAGGGCAACCGTCGAAGGGAGCATTCGACGCCTCCAGCGAAACCCGCCGCTCCCGCCGACGCAAGGCGAAAAACCGCCGTGCCGCGAATGTTCTGGAATGGAACAAGGGCCCCGCCACGTCCAATCTTGACCACCGGCCCCGCGATGCGCTAACGTCACCCTTTGTCTTTCTGCCCGATAGTGTAACGGTAGCACAAGTGATTTTGGTTCACTTTGTCTAGGTTCGAATCCTAGTCGGGCAACCATTTGAAGTCGGGCACCGAATAACGGGTGCCGTTTTAAGGAATATAACGCGCCAGTTTGCGCGCGGCGCGGCCAAAGATGGTGCCTTGGCGGACGGGCGGGCCGGCGGGTGCCAGCGGGGGCGGGGCCTTGGCCAATAGTTCGCCGAGTTCCACGCGCCGGGTGGGGGAGAGCTTGAGCACAAAGCCCATGCCGCCCCAGCCGGAAACCGTGTCAGCCATGGTCACCCGCGCAATCGCCTCCGCTTCGGCGGCGGTATCGGTAAAGGCCAGGCCGGCCAGTTGCTGCATCGTCGTCTGGCGGCACATGGAGTCGAGACAGTAAAGCCGCGCATCGTGGCCGAGAACTTTCGGCAATACCTGGTGGTGCAAGTGCCCGGGGTCCTGCTGCATACAGCCGTAGATCGGCGTGCCGACGTCGTGCAGGGCGATCACGCCGCCCGCAGGCAGCGCGTTAAAGGCCGCGACAAAGTCTGCCGCCACGCTGGCATAGGCATGGTCGCCGTCAATCAGCGCGAAATCCAGCGCGGGGAATTTGCCTTGAGCCTGGGTCGAAGGTTCCTGGGAAAAGCGCGAGGTTTGGCCGAGGTTGAATTGTTGCAGCACGGCTTGGGCAGTTGCAATCGCCACGGGGTCAGGGTCGATGCCGAGGTAGGCTCCGGTAGCCTCCTCGCCGAGGGCGCGGTGCAAGGTCAGCGCCGTCTGCCCGCGAAAGAGGCCGATCTCCACCACCGCGCGCGGGCGGAGCAGTTCGAGGATTTGGGTGAGCGCGTAGTTCTCCTCAATCGTGCTTTGGCCCCAGAGATGGTTGCCGCCTTCGCGCAGGGCGTATTCGGTTCCCGTCAGCAAGCGGCCCGCGGCCTGCAATTGCGTTGCGGCGGCCTCGCGGATGACGCGTCGTCCAGCAAAGAAACGCTCCACAAAACTTTCCGGCACGGTGAGGGCATAGGCGCCGGCAGTCAGCTTTTCCAGCAAGGCTTGGGTGGCGGCGAGGTGCGCAGGCGAGGTATCCATCGAGGCCCCTGTTTATCCCTGCCGCCGCAGCAAGTCAACGTATGCATTTTTCTTGTTTTATGGGCCGGATCGCGCAGCATCGGACAGTCGCCTGCTTCACGATTTTCCCTCCTGCTTTTCATGCCCAAGCTCAAAAAGATTTTGCTCGTCGCCAATGGCGACCAGCGCCAGTCCGCCAATGAAGTCTGCTGGGCCGCCCAGCATGCCATGGAGCAGGCTTTGACGGCCGCGCTCGCCAAGCTGGGCTGCCAGCTCGTGCGCGCCCACCCCTATGACCCGGCGCGCAGGCACGGCTTCATCCAGTCGCAAAAGGAAGGCATGGAGGTTTTCGCCGGTGTGGATCCGCAGACGCCCCTCATCGTGGCCGAGGCCGTCTGGCAGTATTCCCACCACATTCTCCATGGTCTCATCTCGCACCGCGCGCCGGTGCTCACCGTTGCCAATTGGTCGGGCACCTGGCCAGGTTTGGTCGGTATGTTGAACCTCAATGGCTCGCTGACGAAGGCGGGGGTGAAGTACTCCACCTTGTGGAGCGAGGATTTCACGGACGATTATTTTCTCACCAGTCTGGCCGCGTGGCTCAAGACGGGTGTGGTTAAACACAAGACGGCGCACGTAAAGCCCTTGGCCAAGTGCAAGGTGCCGGCGTCCGCCCGCGCGGTCGGCAAAAAAATCGCCGCCGACTTGCTCCGCCGCAAGTCCATCATGGGCATTTTCGACGAGGGCTGCATGGGTATGTTCAACGCCATCATCCCCGACGAGCTGCTGTTCCAGACAGGCGTGTACAAGGAGCGTCTCTCGCAGTCCGCGCTCTATTATGGCGCGACCCAGGTACCGGACGCCGAAGCCCGCGCCATTTACGATTGGCTCCTCGCCAAGGGCATGAGGTTCCACCTGGGCCGCAACGAGGCCACCGATTTGACGGAGGCGCAGGTGCTGGCCCAGTGCAAGACCTACGCGGCCGCGCTGCGCATCGCCGACGAGTTTGGCTGCGAGGCCGTGGGTATCCAGTATCAGCAGGGTCTCAAGGATTTGCTGCCGGCGTCAGACTTGGTCGAGGGTATCCTCAACAATGGCGACCGTCCGCCGGTGAAAAACAGCGCGGGCAAAGTCATCCGCGCCGGCCAGCCGCTCACGCATTTTAATGAAGTGGACGAATGCGCCGGGCTGGATGGCATTTTCACCAACCGTGTGCATACAGCCCTAGGCCAGCCGGTGGAAAACACGCTCCACGACCTGCGCTGGGGCGATTGGGATCAGAGCGGCACGACCGGCGATTATGTCTGGGTGTTCCTCATTTCCGGCAGCGCCCCGCCCGCGCACCATATCGGCGGCTACAAGGGCACGGACTCCCTGCGCCAACCACCGATGTACTTCCGCTTGGGTGGCGGCACCGTGCGCGGCATTGCCAAGCCGGGCGAGATCGTGTGGAGCCGCGTTTTTGTCGAAAAGGGCAAGTTGAAGATGGACCTCGGTCGCGCCAAGGTCATCACCCTGCCCCAGGAGGAGACCGACCGTCGCTGGAAGGCCACGACCGTGCAATGGCCCATTATGCATGCCGTCACCTACGGCGTCACGCGCGACCAGATGATGGCGCGCCATAAGGCCAACCACATCCAGGTTGCCTACGCTAATTCTGCCACCGAGGCCGACCAAGCCATGTATGCCAAGGCTGCGCTCGCGGCGGAGCTAGGCCTCGAAGTGTCCTTGTGCGGCACCAAGGCGGACGGGAAGCCGTTTTAAATTCTGATCCTTGATTCCGTTTCACCCCCGGCCCACGAGTGGCATCTTCGTCGCCATCACGGTCACAAATGGGACATTGGCCTCGAGCGGGAGGCTGGCCATATGCAGCACGGTGCTCACCACGTGCTGCGCGTCCATCATGGGTTCCGCCAGAATTGATCCGTCCGCCTGCTTGACGCCCTTGCCCTGCTTGGCGGAAAGGTCGGTCAGCGCATTGCCGATGTCAATCTGCCCGCAGGCGATGTCGTAGGCCCGTCCGTCGAGCGACAGGCATTTGGTCAGCCCCGTGACACCGCATTTGCTTGCCGTGTAGGGTGCGTAGTCCGGCCGCGGCGCTTGGGCCGACACAGAGCCGTTGTTGATGATGCGCCCGCCGCGTGGCTGCTGGGCCTTCATCTGGCGAAAGGCCGCCTGCGCGCATAAAAAAGCCCCGGTCAAATTCGTATCCATGGTGTCCGTCCAGTGTGCGAGCGTCAGCTCCTCAAAGGGCACATAAGCCGCGGGGTTGACCCCCGCGTTGTTGAACAACAAGTCCAGCCTTCCGAAAACCTCCTTATTTTTGGCGAACAACGCCTGCACGGATTCCGGCTTCGACACATCCGTCGCCACCGGCAGCGCACGCTGGCCGGCGCCCGATTCGGCGGCGACTTGCTCGAGCAGTGGCAGGCGCCGCCCGGCAAGGGTGACGCCGTAGCCTTCCTTCAACAAGGCGAGCGCCACCGCCCGGCCGACACCGCTTCCCGCACCCGTGACAATTGCGATTTTCATGGTTTTCCCGCCAACAAAACAATCACCCCCGCCAAAAGCGAGGCCGGAATTCTGGCGCGAGGCACAGCAAGGAGGTGGTTTACTGACGCAGCAAGCCTGTGCGCCCACTTTATCGTGCACCATACTGTCGCTGGGTTTAAACCTCATTTGAGAAATCACGCGAATTCGCTTAATGTGAATTTATGAAACCCACGCATTCCCACTCCGATGCCGCCACCAACACCGCGCGCCCAGCGCCTGGCGGCAGCTTGAACCAGAATCAGCACAGCTTCCACCATGAGAAGCATCAGCCCCCGGCGCCGCCGCGGGTGTCGCACAACATTGTCACGGAGTCCATCGTCCGCAATGCCACGATGCCCACCCAGGATGAAATTGAGAACCGGGCTTACGAGATTTTTGTCGAGCAGGGTTGCTGCCATGGCAATGACTTGGGCCACTGGTACCAGGCCGAGTCGGAGCTGGCCGCCCGGCGCAACCAGCCGACGGCAGTGCCTGCCTCTGTTTGAAGGGGCCTTAGCCCTCCGCCTGCTCCAGCTTCATCCCGCTGACGGTCTGGCCGTCATGGCGTTTCAATTCCCAGAAAATGAGGGATGAGGCGATGGTCCAGGCGCCGAGCACCCAGAAACCCCGGTGGATGCCGTGAATCATTTCCTCCGGACTGGCGCTAAAGCGGTCGGGGATGAAAAGAGCGGTGACGAGCGAGGCGGCCGCCACGCCAAAGCTGACGGACATCTGCTGCATAGTGCTGGCGATGGTGCTTGCCTTGCTGGCTTCCGCACCCGAGACATCCGCATAGGCCAGCGTGTTCATGCTGGTATATTGCAGGGAAGTGCAGAACCCATAGCAAAAGACCTCCACCACGATGAGCCAGACAGGGGAGGTGCCGTTGATGGTCCCAAACAGCAGGATGAGCAGGCCCAGCAACACGGTGTTCGAAATTAACACGGCCCGGTGGCCGAAGTGGCGCAGGATAGCGGGCATCGTCAACTTCAGGCTCATGGCCGCGATGGCCTGGGGCATCATCATCAGGCCGGATTGGATGGGCGTGAACCCGAGGCCAACCTGGTAGAGCAGGGGAAAGAGGAACGGAATACCCCCGATGCCCAGCCGGGTGATGAAACTGCCGCTGACGGAGGCGCGGAATGTGCGGATCTTAAAAAGCTCCAGCCTCAGCAACGGGAACGTCATTTTTTTTGTATGCAGGCCATACCCCGCGAGCAGCAGGAGCGAGAGCGCCAGCAGGCTCAAGATTTCCAGGGTGCCCAGCGTGTGTTCGCCAAACACTTCCAGCACATAAGAGAGCAAGGCCACTCCGGAGCCGAAGAGAATCAGCCCCACGACATCCAGCGGCGGAGTATCGGCGGCGCGGTAGTCCGGCAAATAATGGTAAACGAGATAAAGGCCCAGGAGGCCAATGGGGATGTTGACAAAGAAAATCACGCTCCAGTGAAAGTAGCCGACGATCAACCCGCCCGCGAGGGGGCCGAGCATGGGGCCCACCAGCCCGGGGATGGCCACAAAGCTCATGGCGCGGATGAGCTCCGACTTGGCAAAAGTCTGCACCATCGTCAACCGCCCCACGGGGAGCATCATCGCGCCGCCGCAGCCTTGCAGGATGCGGCAGGCCACGAGCAAATGGATGTTGCGCGAAATCCCGCAGAGAAATGACCCCAGGGTAAACAGCGCGATGGCGGAGGAGAACACCCGCCGGGTGCCGAACCGGTCTGCCATCCAGCCGCTGATGGGAATGAACACCGCGAGGCTTAAGGTATAACTCGACAATACGGCCTTCATGCTGAGGGGTGCCACTGCCAGCGCCTTGGCAATCGTCGGCACGCCGGTGTTCAGAATCGTCGTGTCGAGCGACTCCATGAAAAACGCCACCGCCACCAGCCAGGGCACCAGTTGCTTCCCAAACTTGCTTAATGAGGGCTGGGACGATGCTGCCGGCATACACACACCCTACGCTATTTCCCCAGATATTTCGCGATGTCGGGCACAAATTTTTCCCGCTGGCCGGTCGGCTTGCGGACAAAGTAGGGGTCGGGCTTGCGCTCCAGGCTGAAAGGCTCTTCCGGCAGGTTTTCCTCATCGAGCTCGAGGTCGTCGATCGGGTCAAACTCGTCGAAGATCATGGTCAGGCGCCGGGCCTCGGGGAAGAGCACCACGAGCGGGAGGTCCACCCGGCCTTTTTTCACGAGGAAAAACTGGCAGGGATAGCGCAGTTCGTGGAATTTTTTCTCAAACTGTGTGGCCCACTTGTGGGTGTCGGCATTCCGGTTGTTGAGCAGCACGCAGTCGGCGAAATGAATGCAGGCTTCATACCAGAGGACGACATCCTCGTGCTGCATGGCGAGCACGCAGTCCACCACGACCAGCACGCGCGCCAATTCCCAGCCGCGCGCAGCCACCCACTTGGGAAACGCCTCCAACTGGTCGATAATGTTTTTGCTCCCGTCGGCGAGAAAGAAAGCTTCCTTGGGGTCGTCCGCGGGCTCGCCATCTTCATCGATGTCAAACTGCCCGCCTTCAAAGGTGAAGGGCACGTAAGTGATCGGGGCGGCCGGGGTGGAGGGGATGGCTTCGCCCGCCGCGTGGTAAACCGTGACGGGACGGGGCTCCAGGCCGTCGGCCACCAAGTTGGCCACCACTTCCGGCCGGCCAGCGCCGGGCACTCCGAGGACAAGATAAACCGCAGTCATGCCATGTGCCTACCGCCAATCCAGCTGTGGCGCAAGGCGAACCGTTCAATTTTCCCGTTGGGCGCGCATAAAAGCATACAGCGCTTCCTGGTCGTTGTGCTTGACGGGGGCGGGTTTGGTCTCGCCGGCCGCGGCGTTCTCCTGCGCCTTTTCCTCGTTGGCTTCCTCGAGGGTGTTTTGCTTTTCCAGCTTTTGCAGCGCCTTGCGCATCTTGGTCAGCGCCGTGTTCTGCAACTGGCGCACACGCTCGCGGGTGACGTGCAGGATTTCGCCGACTTCCTCGAGCGTCTTGGCCTTTTCGCCATCGAGTCCAAACCGCAGGCGGAGGATCTCCGTCTCCCGCGGCTCCAGGTGCGCCACGATGGAGGAAATGTCCTGCGAGGTGGTCTTGCCGCGCAAATTCTCAAAAGGGGTCAGCTCATTCTCGTCGCAGACCAGCTCGCCCAGCTCTGTGCTGTCGCCATCGCTGACCGGGGCGTCCAGCGACGAAGGCCGCAGGCTGACGCTCTTAAGGTGGGCGATTTTGCGAACGGGCATACCCATGACCTCGGCCAGTTCCTCATTGGTCGGCTCGCGGCCGAGGGATTCCTGCATCTGCATGGTCGCGCGGCGCATCTTGGCGATTTTATCGACGAGGTGCACCGGCAGGCGGATGGTCTTGCTCTGGTTGGCCAGCGCGCGCTTGATGGACTGCTTGATCCACCAGGCGGCGTAGGTGCTTAGCTTGCCACCCTTGGCCGGGTCAAAACGCTCCACAGCCTTCATGAGGCCGATATTGCCCTCGGAAATGAGGTCCAGCAGGGGCAGGCCGAAGTGGCTGTAGTCGTGCGCGATTTTCACGACCAGGCGCAGGTTGGCGCTGATCATGTGCTGGCGCGCGGCGTCATCTCCCTGCTTGATGCGCGCGGCGAGGGCGATTTCCTCCTCTGGTTTCAGCAGCGCCACGCGCCCGATCTCATGCAAATAAATCTTCAGGCTGCTGCGCTCGTCCGGCGGCAGTTCGTGGAAGGATTCATCGGGTGTGTCGAAGCTCTGCTCGCTGGAGGTGGAGGCGAGGTTCTCGCCATTATCCTTCGGCTCGGTCGGCTCCAGTTCCTCATCCTCTTCCAGTTTTTCGTCCGCATCCGCGTCCTTCCCCGATTCCGCGTAGCGCCGCGGCAGGGGAGAGTCGGAATTTTTTTTCTGCGGCGAAGGCATGGTGGTTAGGCAATGGTCGGGCGCAGGACTATCTTTCTACGCCCTTTCTCCAAGTCACGCAAAGGCAAAAATTGGGTGCGTTGGCGAATTTACAAACTTACGCTAACAACCGTTACTTATCACTGCAAGTTCCAGTATTATTAAAATTTCGTGAATTGTTCCGACCGCGCCACGGCCTTGAGCATCGCGCGCGCCTTGTTCAGGGTCTCTGTGTACTCCAGATTCGGCACGGAATCCGCCACCAGGCCGGCGCCACTTTGGATGTAAAGCTTCTTGTCCTTCAGCAGGGCGGTGCGGATGAGGATGCAGCAATCGAGGTTGCCATCGTAGCTGAAGTAGCCCAGCGCCCCGGCGTAGATCCCGCGGGCCAGCTTTTCGCATTCGGCGATGATTTGCATGGCGCGCACCTTCGGCGCGCCGGATACCGTGCCAGCCGGGAAAGTCGCCCGCATCAGATCGTAGGCATTTTTGTCCGCCGCCAGCCGCCCTTCCACCTGCGAGACAATGTGCATGACGTGGGAATAGCGCTCGATAATGGCGTATTCCTTGACCTCCACGCTGCCGGGGGTACAGACGCGGCCGAGATCGTTGCGTGCCAGGTCCACGAGCATCAGGTGTTCGGCGCGTTCTTTTTCATCGGCCAGCAATTCCTTTTCCAGGCGGGTGTCTTCCGCCGGAGTCGCGCCGCGCGGGCGGGTCCCGGCGATGGGGCGCGTCTCCACGCGGCCATTAGTCAGGCGCACGTGCACCTCCGGCGAAGCGCCGACCACCGCGTATTTGCCCGTGTCCATGATGAACATATAGGGGGAAGGATTGACGAGCCGCAGCGAACGGTAGAGGTCGAGCGCCGGCCGGTCGTAGTCGCGGGTGAAGCGCTGGGAAAGCACCACCTGCACGATGTCGCCCGAATGGATGTACTCCTTGGACTTTTTAACCAGGCCTTCGTAATCCGCCTGGGAAAAATTGCCGCTCGGCACGCCGACTTCGGGTTCACCGCCCAGGCCGAGCGGGGTGATGGGCGTGTCCGCTTCGTTGGAAATTTCGTCCGCCAGTTGGCGCAGGGCTGCCACGGCGTCGGCATAGGCTTGCTTGGGGTCGCTGCCGGCCGGGATGAAGGCGTTGACCACCAGCCGGAGCATCTGCTTCACATGATCGAAGGCCACCACGCGGTCGATGATCATGTAGTGGAGCAGCGGCATCCCCAGGTCGTCTTTGGCGGGGCGGGATACCGTGGGCTCAATGCGATGGATATACTCGTAGCCGACAAAACCGACGGCGCCGCCCATAAACGGCGGCTTGTCCTTGGGCTCGACAGGCTTGTAGTGCGCCATGCGCTCCTGCACGAGCTGCAAGGGGTCTGCCGGCGTGGGCACGCGGCGTTGCTGGCCCGCGCGATCGGTAATGATGGTCTCCTTCTCGTAGGCCTCAATGGTCTCGTGCGGCTGGCAGCCAGCAAAGCTGTAGCGCCCGATGTGCTCGCCCCCAGCCACGGACTCGAACAAAAACGCCGGGCCCCCGCGCCGCAGTCGCGCATAGACAGCCACGGGCGTGGCAAAATCCGCCACCAAGTCCGCAAATACGGGAACAAGGTTGCCCCGCGCGGCCTGGCGCACGAATTCGCTTTCGCTCGGCGTGATATTCATACTGGGAGCCACGCAGCTTGCCGCGTTTCACTCCCGGCAACAAGCCGAAAGCGCACCGCCTATTCAATCCACAGCACGCTGCCCTCCGGCACCTGGTCAAAGAGCTCGATGACCTCGGCATCGGCCAATTGGATGCAGCCGGCACTGGCCGGGGTGCCGAGCTTTGCGGGATGGTTGGTGCCGTGGATATAGATGTAACGGTCGTAGGAATCACGCCCGGGCCCGGCGTTGAGGCCCGGTTCCAGCCCGCGCAGGCGCAGGATGCGGGTGGTGATGAGGTTTTTCAGGTTTTCCTCCGCCCCTAGCTGCGTCCAGGTCTTGCCGGTGGGCTGGCGGGCCACAAACACCATGCCCAACGGCGCGCCTTCGCCGATTTTATCCGCAATCTCGTGCAGGCCGGCCGGGGTGCCGTGGGAGTTTTCAATGCACGAAGGCGCGTTGCGCGACGTGGAGATGGTGTGGGTTTTGCGCAGAATACCCTCGGCGAACAGATACAATTTTTGCTCGCCAATTTGCACACAAAGGCAAAGCTTGGTCATTTGGCGTGAATGCCGGGCGCAGGCCTGGCTTGCCCGCCGGAAGATTTCATTATCCATCGTCATGTCTGCGCAATCCTATCGTCTGGGCATCGTGGGCGCCACGGGTGCCGTCGGTCAAGAACTCATTCGCCTGCTGCATGAGCGCAATTTCCCGTTGCGCGAGCTCGTGCTGCTGGCCTCCGCCCGCTCCGCCGGCAAGACGCAGACCTGGAACGGCAAGAGCTGGACCATCAAGGAGACCACTCCAGACGCCTTCAAGGACCTCGACGTGGCCATTTTCAGCGCCGGGGGCGGCACTTCGGAGAAACTCGCGCCGGAGGCCGTCAAGCGCGGCTGCGTGGTCATCGACAATAGCTCCTTTTTCCGGATGGACCCCAAGGTTCCCCTCGTCATCCCGGACATCAATCCCCACGCGCTGGACCAGCATCAGGGCATCATTGCGAACCCGAATTGCTCGACGGCCATTGCATTGATGGGGCTCCAGCCCCTGCACCAGGCCTTTGGGCTGAAAGGCTTTTTCGCAGCCACGTATCAGGCTGTCTCCGGCACCGGGGCGCAAGCGATTGAAGAATTGGACAAGCAGGTGCGCGCCTGGGCCGATGGCCGCAGCTCGCCGCCCGTGGTCTATCCGCATCCCATTGCCTTCAACCTGATACCGCACGTGGACAAGTTTTTGGACACCGGCTACACGAAGGAGGAGATGAAGATGCTCCATGAGAGCAAGAAAATCATGGGCCTGCCTTCGCTGCGCGTCACCTGCACCTGCGTGCGCGTGCCGGTTTTCCGCGCCCACAGCATTGCCATCAGCGCGGAATTCGAGCGCCCGGTGGACTTGACGAAGGCCCGGCAGGCCATCAGTGGTTTTGTCGGCGCGGAGCTTTGCGACGACCCGTCCAAGAATGTTTATCCGATGCCCATCGATTTCAGCGGCAAGCACAAGTGTGGCGTGGGCCGCCTGCGCCGGGACACGTTATTTGAGAACGGCCTCAGCCTCTGGGTCTCAGGTGACCAACTCTGGCGGGGCGCGGCGCTCAATGCCGTGGAGATCGCCGAAGTGCTGCACCAGCGCGGGAAATTGAAACTGGCGAAATAGGCTAGAGCAGCTCGCCTTGGATGGGCTGGCTATGGGCACTCGGCGTCAAGAACGCCGTGTACCGCTCCACCCAGTCGTCGAGTTTCTCGAGGTAATAATCGGGGTCGAAGGGCGCCTTCACCGGGTCATAGCCATCAATGGGCCGGGCGCGCTGCCAGTCGGGCGTGGATTTCTTTTGCCCGGGGGCGATGTAATAGGTCACCGCCTCGCCCTGGCGGGGCAGGGGCGACATTTTTAACGCCACTTCCAGTGAGGCCCGGCGGGGTTTGTTGGTTTCAATTTCAATGGCGTGCTTGTACGCCTCGGGGCTGAGGCTGAGGAATTCCGTCTTGGTCAGCTGCTTCACGTCAAAGGTTCCTTGATGAAGTTTTTGGCGGAAATCCTTGAGTAACGCTTCCGGGCTCGGCCCGCCCGCGCCGAGCAGGTGACTCAGGAGCGCCTCGGTAAGTTCGCGCAGGTAGGGTTCAACCCCGCGCGAGCGCAAGGCCGAGCCGCGGGTAACCACTTCACCTTCCTCCAGCAAGGCATAGTTCTTGGCCTTGTAGCAGAACATCGCGTCATACTTGCCGTCGAATTCGAGGTCGATGCCCTCGGGCAGGACTTTGGCGGCCTTTTTCAATAATTTCTCCGGCTGGTCGAAATAATCCGGCGCATGCAGGTAAAGCCCGTCCGTATCCGCCTCCAGCACCTTCACGCCATGCGTTTCAAATTCGGTGATCAACGCCTGAAGCAGTTCACGGCCCCGCTGGGTGACTTCCGCCGCCAGTTGGCTGTCGCCAAAGCGTGCGCCTTCAAAACCCAGGTAGCCGTAAAAGGAGTTGATGATGATTTTAAAGCCGATTTGCCGGGCCTGGTATTCGCGACGCAGCTCAGCCGTGGCGGCGTCTTTGGCCAGGTTTTTATACGCCAGGCGCTCGGTGCGGAGTTCCTTCAACAGCGGGATGAACGCACCGAGGGAATCGCTGGAAGGGTTGCGCCCAATTAATAGCAGCAGGCTGGGGTAGAGCGATGCCACGTCAAAGTGCAGCACTTTTTTGAACACTCCAGCCACAAATCCGCGGGTGTACCCGCCCTCGAAGGGATGCGCCGGCGGCGGCGTGGGCAGGGCGCGGCGGGCGAGGTAATATTTTTCCAGCAGCAAAATCTCCGCCTTGAAGGCCGAGCCTCGCAGGCAGGCATCCTGCAGGGTCATGGGAAACGTCTTGGCCTGGGCCACGTAGCCGGGCAACAGCAGGTCCGCCAGTGCGCGCGTCTCGCGCAAATCATCGCGCAGGTAGGCGCGGAAGGTTTCCCGGTCTGTGGCAAAGCTTTTTTCGATGTCAGCCGGGGCGAGGTAGGTGCGGCCATGTTCCTCCTTGGTCAGGCCCAGATGTTGCGCCACGGCTTTCAACCCATAGGAGGGCAGCTCCCGCGCGGCCAGGTCATAGAGTTGCACCATCAGGTAGGTGTCGAACACCGCGCGGCCGGGCAGGTCGTAGCGGGGAAAGTCGAGCTGGCGTTCAGCCACGCGCAACCGGCTGGGGCGGAAGCTGGCTTCCTGGCCAAAGCGCCCCCACGCGCAGGGCACTTTGTGCCGCCGGCAGCGCGTGCGCAGGTAATCGAGGTCGAACTTGAAGATATTGTGCCCTTCGATGACATCCGGATCCTCCTCCGCGAGCACGCGGTTGAATTCTTCCAGCAAGGCTTTTTCCGCTTCATGGGTGGGCGCCTTCAACTCCAGCAGGCGTGGACCTTTCTCGGTGCCGATGCCGATGGCTAAAACACGGTCGCCCGCGCGGCTGGCATCGGAAAAACCGCCCGGAACGCTGCAACCCGTTTCAATATCCACCTGCACGCGGCGCAGATGGGAAAAAGTCAGGCCCGAGAACATCCGCGCGGCCCGCTGCAGAAGAAACTGGCTTTCCAGGGAGCGCAGGGTTTCGGAGTCGGCATTGCGCGGGCGCTCCTCCTGCCAGCGACGGTAGGTGGCGACGTCGGCAAAATGCGCCAGGTGGGTGAGTTGGCCTTCCCCGGCCAGCTTCTCGGAATTCGCGTTGGCTTCGCCCGGCTGCGCGCCTTCCGTCGTCCAGGCAAAGGGGTGGAATGTCCAATGGGCCGTTTTGCGCGGGCCTTCGCCTTCGGCAATCGCCAGGTGGGCCTGCCCATCCGGGGAAATCCACAGCCCGCAGACGGGGGGCTGGGCAGATTCCCACTCGGCGCGGGGGTCCATCGAGGGAATGGGGACGTTGCTCATGCCGTAGCCTTCCAGCCTACCTCCGAAACTCCCGCTGGCAACCGGCAAGCGAGTTTATTTCAATTTTTTCCAACCACTGTTTTCCCCGCCGATTTGGAGCACGCCATAGAGCACGCCTGGCAGCACCAGCGCGGTCAACCCGTCGAGGGTTTTGTGCACCATGATGCTCACGGCTAGCACGGCAATTCCCACCGCCGCTGAGCCATAGAACGCCCATTTTTTTCCGAGGAATAAAAAGACAACGCAGAAAACATCCACGCCCGCCAAAATCCTGACAACTGTGTAATACCAGCCGGGCGCCGGCGTGATCAACCCACCCAGCATGGAGGAACCACCGGACGATCCGCCACTGCTGCCGCCGCCATCCACCATCAAGCTCATGCCCTCGAGCAAGAGCATTAGCAACAGCCACGTAATCACACATCCGTGAGGACGGTTTTTCCCCGGGGGCAAAGAAGGCGTCGACGGCGTGTTATTGAGAAGCGGGGGAACGTCCATGACTGCTACTATTACACCCCGCCTGGGCCGATTCGACGCAAAAAAGAGGCGCACCCACGCGGATGCGCCTCCCCTTGCTCTGCTAGGCTTGTCTCCTTGCTACCGCACCTCGATACGGCGCGGTTTGGCTGTTTCGGCTTTTGGCAGCCGTAAATGGAGCACCCCGTCGGCCACGGTCGCCTCGATGCCGGCTTCGTTGACCGGGACGTTGACGCGCAGGGTTAGTCGATAGTCATCGGCCGGGATTTCCCGTCGTAGCGCCTGCCAGCTCTCGGTGACGGTACGGTTGCGCCGCGCCGTGATGGCGAGGGTGTCTTCCTCGAGGGCGATTTCAACGCCGGCCTTGTCCACGCCGGGCACCGAAACATCGAGTTCAAAAGCCTCGGCGGATTCGGTGACGGTGTAGTGCGGGGTCCGGTAAACGGTTTGTTCGGCAGTGGTGCCCTCGGCGGTGGTGGCCGCGTAGGAGCATCCGCAATTGTTGGTGTCTTCAGACATGGTAATTTCTCCTTGGTGGGTTGGCCTGATGCAAAGATGCAGGCGATGGTTTATTTCACAGTGATGGACCGGGGCTTGCGGGCTTCTGGCTTGGGCAGGGTGACGGCAAGAATGCCGTTTTCATACGCGGCGGTGACTTTGCCGGCATCGATGCCTTCAGGCACCGCCACGCTGCGTCGGTATTCCGCGCGCGACGCGCCTTCCTCGCCTTTGCCCGCACGGGTGGCGGAGACGGTCAGCACCGCGTCTTCCAACGCGACCTGAATGTCTTCCTTGCGCACGCCGGGTAGCTCGACTTTCACATGGTAGTGGTCGGCGTCCTCATAGAGGTCGGCAGCCGGGGCACCGGCTTCGCTGGCCTCAAAGAGGTTGCCCAAGCGGTTGCCGGCGGAAAACAAAGCTCCGAACACGCGATCCAAATCGCTCGAAGCGGGATAAGCATATCGAATTAATTTCATGGTGATGAATCTCCGGATGGAGGGTTAGGTTCACCTTCCTAGTCATCACGCGCCGTGCCAGGAATGGCGCAATTTACAAGATGCTCATGGACAATTTGATGCGATAAACACTCGCACGGCCACCTGCGCCAGGCTGGCACAGCCTTGGGTCATTTCTTGCCGCTTTGCTGGAGTTCGACCCAGGTCGCGCCCCAACTGCCGCTGCCCTCATCTCCCAGGCGAAAAGATCTTACCCACGATGAATTTTTCAGGCGTGTATGCACCAGCTGCCGCAGGGTGCCAATGCCCTTGCCGTGGATAATCCGCACTTCCCGCCACCCGCGCCGGTGGCTTTCTTCCAGAAAAGCATCAAGTATCGCCGCGGCTTCTTGGGGACGGAACGTATGCAAGTCCAGCACGCCCTCTATCGGCACGGGGTGCGCATCTTCGCCCTTCGCCGTCATGGCGACCTTAGGCGGCCTTGCGGCGGCGCCACAGCGCCAGCCCCAAAGCCAGGCTGCTGATCATGAGCGCAGTTTCCGCAGGCTCCGGTATCGCTGATACCTGGAAATTCGTTTGCACGGTGTACAGCCCCACCGAAAAATTGCCCGGGAAGGTGCTGTTGCTTATGCTGGAAAACGCATTGAACTCCAGGCTGACGTCCCAAGTCTGTCCCGATTGCAGGAGAGAGCCGGGGATGGTGATGTTGCCGGAGTCCGCGGTCAGGCCGCCGTCAAAACTGTCAAACTGGATGTCGTTTTGCGATACAAAGCCGGCAACCGGCGCAGCGTCGATGCCGACGCGGAAGGCACCCGGTGTGAATCCGAAGATGGAATTGGTGTTAATGACCAAATCCTGGCCCTGATAAATAGTGTAAACATTGCCGCTCCAGTTGCCGGCGATGCTGAAGGCGGCCTTCGGAATGTTGGGATAGCCGTCACCGGTCAGGCTGATGTTACCGGTGTTGCCGGCAATGGTCACGGTATAATTGCCGCTCGGGAAAGCGGCGTCCATCGGTGCTTGGATGGCGTAATCCTGGCGGTACCGCCATTGCTCGCCGGTACCCGCCGGGGGAATCAAGCTGATGGGGGTTTCGTTGCCCGGGGCCAAAAATTGATTAGGCGGGGTCGGGGTGTTGGCATCTTGCGGCGTATCGCCATTGGAGCCGATTTGCACCTGGAAGCGGTAGCCTGCATCGGGGTCGATCAAAATGTCGGTAGGTCCCGTCTGATTGAAACGAATTTGCTTCTCAACGATGAAGAAATACTGGCCAAAGGCAGCCGGCGCAAAGTTAAGGGCGCTGACGACAGCGAGGAGGGCGAGTTTCTTGTTCATGGGCACGGCAAGGTTATGGGCGCGAGTATGTGTTCCGGCCCGTTTGTAAGCAAGCCCCAAGCCAACTTAATTCCCCCTCTGCCGTAACATTACGCCAGTGTTATTTGACGGGCGCCTCGCCCTTGAGCATACTGGCGAGATTGTCCTTCACGGCTTCGGCCCAGATCTTATAGCCTGCTTCGACAGGGTGCAGGTTATCCGGCCGGAAGGTGCCGGGAAGGAACACTCCGTTGGCATCCAGGAACTTGCCGCCAATGTCGCGGTAGAAGATGTGTTTGCCGTCATCGAGCTTGGAGATGATGGCATTGATGTCCGCAATGGTCTTGCGCGCCGGGTCGGTGGGCAGGCCGCGGGGGAAGACGCCGAGCAGGAGAATCCGGGCCTCCGGGAAGTCTTTGCGGATCTCATTCAAGTCGGCGACCACACCGTCGGCGATTTCAGCGGCCGTGTTGCGCCCGATGTTATTGGTGCCAATCATCAGCATGATGGCCTTGGGCTGGAAGCCCTTGCCCTCGCCGTCCTGCAGGCGGTAGAGCACGCCCTGTGTGGTGTCGCCGGCAATCGCAAAGTCCGCCACTTTGATTTTACCGAAATATTCATCGTAAATGTTCTTCCCGCCTTGAGGGCCGGCCAGGTCCCACCAATCCGTGATGGAGTCGCCGAGGAACAGCAGGTCGATATCACCCTTCTTGGCGATTTCGACAAAACCCGCATGGGTGCCAGGATTGAACGGCGCAGGGCTAATGGCCGTATTTGCCTGCACGATTTTGAGATTCGGGTGCGCGTCGAGGATGGCTTTGGCCGCCGGGTCCTGCGCACTCACCACTTTTTTGATGGCGGCATTGACCGTGGCGACATCGTCCAAGGACAAGCCGCTGTAGGGGATGGGAATGACGGCATCCACGGCAAAGGCGGACAGGGCGGTGGCGGACAGCGCACCCACGAGGGCAAGCGCGCGCAGGGAAGTGGAGCGGGGCAGGGTAGTCATAGTACCCTTTCCACTAATTCCCGCGAACGGTGTTGTAAACCCTAATTAAGCCACGCGTTCAACGACGAGCAGGGGCGGGGCCGGGCGTTTGGGCGCCAGGCGGTAGGCCGAGCGCAGGTACTCCAGCGCGGCTTCCAGCTTCGACTCGTCGTTGTAGTGGATCATCATCAACGGCTCGCCTTGCTTGACTTGTGTGCCGATCTTCTTGATTTCGGAAACACCGGCGGCCGGGTCGGGCTTCCCCTTCTTGGTCTGCGCCAGCACCTGCACGCCGCGCGCAATCATGCCCGCGTTGATGGTGTGCACATAGCCGCGCTTGGGCGCGGGCAGCTTGCGAATGTATTTGGCCGCCGGGAATTTCGTGGTGTCGTCGAGATAGGCCGTGTTGCCGCCTTGTGCGGCGACCATCTCCTTGAACTTGGCCAGCGCGGAGCCGTCGCTCAGGTGCTTTTCGACGGTCTGCTTGGCGGACAGGGTGGAACCGGCCACGCCGGCCAGGCGCACAATCTCCATGCCCATCTTGAGCACGAGCTCCTTCAAGTCCTCCGGGCCTTCGCCTTTGAGGAGTTTGACGGCCTCGGCCACTTCGAGGGCCGTGCCCACGGTGTCGCCGAGCGGCTGGTTCATGTCCGTCACCAGGGCCACGCACCGGCGCTTCATGCCGCGCGCGACGCGGGTGATGGAGCGGGCGAGCTGCTTGGCCTGCTCAAGGTCTTTGATGAAAGAGCCATTGCCCCATTTGACATCGACGGCGAGGCCCTCGGCCCCTTCGGCCAGCTTCTTGGCCAGCACACTGCCGGTGATGAGCTGCAGGCTCGGCACGGTGCCCGTCTGTTCGCGCAGCTTGTAAAGCGTGGTGTCCACGGGCGCGATGTCGGCATTGGGCGCATAAATGGCGCAGCCGACTTTGACGAGCTGGTCCACAAATTGTTTCAGCGGCAAATCCGCGCGGAAACCGGGAATAGCCTCCAGTTTTTCAACGGCGGTGATGACAAAGTCTTCATCCACGCCGTTGACGCACGGCATCGCCACGCCGCAGGCAGCCGCCAGGGGCGGGAGCACGAGCGCCGTTTTGTCGCCCACGCCGCCGGTGGTGTATTTGGCAATCTTCGGCCGCGAGATGCGCGAGAGGTCCACCACTTCGCCCGAAAGCATCATCTCCTCCGCGAGGGTGGCCGTCTCCTGGGCGGACATACCCTTGAAGTAGATGGCCATCGCCAGTGCCGAGAGTTGATAGTCGGGCATCTCCTCGTCGAGAATCGAATCCACTACAAAGCGGATTTCGTCTTCCGAGAATTCACCGCCATCGCGTTTTTTCTCGATGAGATACGAGAACGAAGGCTTGATGAACTTGCGGTTGCCGGACCCTGACGTGGAGTTGAATTCAGAACTCATGGGCGGAGCGGGGAGCGGGCCTCGCCTCTGACGGTCGATAATGGATATCGCGGACGCCGAGAACAATGCCCGTAAACCTTTACGGGTTAGCGGATTAAGTGGCTGGGTGTCAAACCTATTTTCTTGGCGGCTTTATTTGCCTCGGGGTTGTCCTTGGACGGCGGCCGCTTCCCAGCCTGCGGAGAGCGGTTTTCGGGAAACCCTTTATCGCCGCCAAGGCATACTACCCCCGCCGGTCAAATCCACTTCTTCACCCCGTTTGAAGATGCGCACGGAGACGGCCGAAAGCGCCACCAGTAGCACGAGCAGGACAGCCACGCTGAGGAAGGGGTTGAAGAACATATGGTCCCGGCCCAGCAGGGCCCCACGAATCAAATCGACCCCATAAGCCACCGGATCCAGGTGTGCCAGCTTCTGCATCCAACCTGGTGCGGGTTGGAGCGGGTACATCGCCCCGGAGAGGAAATACATGGGCAGCACCACCGTATTAATTATGACTGGAAAGACGGTGGCGGAGGTAAACCGCGCCGCCAGCGCCACCCCCATGGCCGAGAAGGTCAGCGATGTCAGCAGCATGGCCGGGATGGCCAGCGCGATTTCCAACAGGCCGACATTCAGGTGCATGAACGGCAGAATAACCAGCAGCAGCCCGCCTTGAATCATCGCCTGGAGCGCACCCGCGCCCACTTTGCCGGCGGCAATGGCCTCTCGCGAGACGGGTGCGACGAGCACAGCTTTGAAGAAACCGATTTGCCGGTCGAACACGATGGAGATGCCCGCGAAGGTGGCGGTGAAGAGCAGCGAGAGCGTGATGATGCCGGGATAGATATAGCCACGGTAATCGCCCGTGGCCGGCATCTTGCCCATGCTGGCCCCCAGGCCTGTCCCGAGAACAAAGAGATAAAGCAGCGGCTGCACCAGCCCGGGGAAAAGCCGCATGGGCTCTTGCAGGTAGCGCTTCATGTCCAGAGCGATGATGGCGTAGATGCCTCTCATGGCTTGCCTCCCCAGGGCGCACGGGTGACACCCGCCTTGGGCGCTTCGTCTGCCAGTCCGCGCCCGGTGAGCTTGATAAAGACATCCTCCAGGCTCGCGGCGTGCACTTCCACGCGCTCCACGGCCACCGGCAATTCCCGCAGGATTAAGGGCACAATCGCCGCCGGGTCCTTATGCTCGATCATGATGGACGGCACATTGGCCGCGGGTTGATAGCCGCGGCCGGCCAGCCAGTCACGGGCCTTGGCATCATCCACAGTCTTCAGCCGGATCACGCCGCCGCCCATGCTCGATTTGAGATTAGCGGGGGTGTCGAGCGCGACAATCTTGCCGCCGGAAATCATGGCGATGCGGTCCGCCACCTCGGCTTCTTCCATATAGTGCGTGGCAAAGACAATGCTGCGGCCGCTGACCGTCAGGCCGCGCACCTGCTTCCAAAACGAGCGGCGGGCTTCCACGTCCAAGCCCAACGTCGCTTCGTCGAGAAACAGCACCTTGGGGTCGGTGACGAGCGCGCGGGCCAGCTCCACGCGGCGGCGCTGCCCGCCGGAAAGATTTTGCGCTTTGCGGTCGGCGGCCTCAGCCAGGTTCAGCTCCACCAGCAATTCTTCCGTACGGCGGTTGACCCCGGCGGAGTCGAGCCCATAGAGCCGGCCCATGAGGCGCAGGTTGTCGCGCACCGTCAGCGTGCGCTCAATGGCGGGTTCCTGGAAAACGATGCCGATGTCCCGCCGGGTCAGGTCGCGCTCCTCAATCACATTGCGGCCCAGCACGCGCGCCGTGCCCACCGTGGGTGTGCGCAGGGTGCAGAGAATGGAAAACAGGGTGCTCTTGCCCGCGCCATTGGGGCCCAGCAGTGCAAACATCTCTCCCGCGCCGACAGACAGGTCCACCCCTCGCAAGGCTTCGACCTTGCCGTAGTTTTTCACGAGGCCGGCGACCTCGACTGCGGGCGGATTATTCACGAAGCACGCAGTAAAGCAGCAATTGAGTGGCAAGGAAGCCGAAAATTATTCCGGCAGCGGCTGGCCCTTCGTCTCCGGCGCGAACCAGATGACAATGAGGCCTGCGACATAGATCAGCGATATCACCGCGCCGGCGCGGGCATAGTCGCCGTGGAAATAGCCCATCAGCGCGCCCATTTGCAGCGCTCCCCCCGCCGCGAGCACGCGTCCAGCGTTATAGGCCAGGCCTTGCGCTGTCGCACGCGCGCGGGTGGGAAAGAGCTCCGGCAGATACAGTGGGATGAGTCCATAGAACGCCGCCGTCAATCCGCCGACGAGGAAGGTGAAGGCCAGGAACGCCGTGCCATACTGACTTTCAAAATTAAACATCAACTGGCACGCCGTCAGCGACGCCACGCACAATAGGAAATAGGCCAGCCGCCGCCCGCAGACTTTGCCCAGCCACGCGCCAAACAGGCAGCCGACAATCGCGCCAAAAGCCGACCAGAATTGCGTCCACGCCTTGGCGGAGTGGATTTCCCCGTTCGTCAGCTTGTCCGCCCACGAGGGCAGCCATTGGACGAGTCCCCAGGTGACCAGCAATGTGATGCCGCACAGGGCGGTGGCCACCACCGTGCGTTTCCACAGGGTGGGGGAGAAAATTTCCGTCAAGGGCGCGGCCTTGGCCTGCGCGGTTGATTCCTGCCACGAGGGCGATTCCGGCACCCAGAGGCGGATGAAGAACGTCAAGAGCGCCGGCGCCGCGCCGACCAGCGCCACCCAGCGCCACGAGCTTGTGGTGACATTCGCCATCAACCCCACGAGCGAGCTTAGCAAAAATCCGGCATTGCCCGCCGCGCCGATGACGCCCGCGAGCAGCGGCCGGCTCGCTCCCGTCCAAATCTCCATCACCAGCGCCACCCCGAGTGACCATTCTCCGCCCATGCCCAGCGCCGCGACGAAGCGCAACCCGCCGAGTTGCGCGGGAGTCTGCGCAAAATAAACGAGGCCGGTGAAGACGGAATAAATCAATATGCTCCCGCACAGGGCATGGATGCGCCCGATCCGGTCCCCCAGCCAGCCAAAGAGCACACCGCCCGCGGCCGCGCCCAAAAGAAACAACGCCGTGATGATGCCCATCCAGTGGCCGACATAGGCATCGTCCGTCACCGTGCCCTGCATTTGCTGAAGTGCCGGCCGCGCGATGAGGGGGAAGATGCCCATCTCCAACCCGTCAAACATCCAGCCGAGGATGGCCGCCAGCAAGGCGAGTTGACGCTGGAGGGGAGTGATGGCGGGGGCGCGCATAAGGCTTTATTTGCCGGAGGTGACAGTCACAGTGGCGGGGTGGGCGTAGCCCTGCCAGCAGGCCTCGAGGAATTTCGCGTCCGCCGGGCCATCTTGTATAAGGAAGCGGTAGTGCGCGACGTAAGGCTGCTCTTTTGTGATGGTGAAGCCCTCGTTGATGACCGGCGCAAACATGAAAAAGGGGCCATCCGGGTTCACGCGCACCGTTTGCGGCGCGCGGAAATTGGCCGGATGGCTCAACACGGTGATACCCGCGGACTGGCCGTCGATTTTGCCGCCCATGAAAAACCAGCGCATCGGCTCGTTGTTGGTCTTCACACGGTCGGTCTCGCCCTCGGAGGTCAGCACGCTGACACTGGCTTTATCCTCCCACTGCGCGCTGCCGCGCACGCCGAGGCCGCCATAGGTGTATTTAAGTACTTCGAGGGGGTCATCGGCGGCGGGCGCTTGCGTGAACTCCAAATCAAACACGCGCGCAGGCAGTTCGACCGCGGCATAGAGCGTCACTTTCCATTTTTCATCCAAGGCGGCGACATTAGGCGTTACTGACCGATCCACCGAACGGTGGCGTGATTCAAACCCGGCGTCCACCCAGCCCTCCCACGTGCGGTCGAGGGAGACAAATTCCACTGTGCCGCCGGCCGCCTGCCGGGGTGCTTGGTAATGCGGATTCCAGAAATCCACATGGCGGCCTTCGAACATGGAGCTCGCCCAGGCCGTCCAGATGCCATGGTCATGCGGATGGTCCATGGGATACGAGTCGGACACTTGCACACCCTTGGGCGTGTAAATGGGATAGAGAAACGCCGCCCGCCAGATTTTCTGGTCAATGCCCTCACGCGGCGGTTTCGCCAGTTCCATTTGATAATAAAACACAGGCTTTTGGTTTACGTCGAAGCGCAGGCGGCCATCCACCTTGGTCACGGTCGCCCGCGCGACATCGTCCGTCCGCACGAAATTCATAGGGTGTATCCCGCCGATGGGCGTGTTCACCGGCGGCTGGCGAAAGGCCAGGACAATCGTCTCCCCAGCCTTTTGGGAATAAATCATCGCGGAGACGGTGCCGTTTTCATTGGCTTGCAGCGGAACCAGCTTTTTGGTGCGCCAGGCATCCCATAGCCAGGGCAGACGGCCCTTCGACAAACTTTCGGGCAGCGTAAAGGTGATGACTTCCCCCGCGCGGTCGTAATCGGCGGGGGCCAGCGTGACGAGATAGGATTCACGCTGCGGGTCAGGCGGCGGCGACTCCAGTCCCCACGCGCTGCCGCCCCACTGTTGTTCTTCAACGCATCCAGTGGAGACTAACAGGGCGGCGAGCAGGGGGGTAATCGCCAGCAGGGGTTTCATCCTAATGTTTCTTTTTGTATCGTAACACGCGGGCGGGCGGGAGGTTCCACAAAACGTACTCGGTCGAATGAAAGTCAAAAGGCTTCGAGCCGTTGATCCAGCGCTTGTAGGTATGGTAGGTGAACTGCACCCAGCAGCCACCGGGCTTGAGGACTTCGTGAATTTTCCGCGTCACCAAGTCCTCCAAGTCCTTGGGGAACGAGCGTAGCGGCAGGCTCGAGATTACCGCGCCAACATGTTTTTGCCCGGTGTGCTCATGGACGATTTTGTCCAGGTCGCCGGCATCGCCCGCCACGACCCGGATGTTGGGGAAGCGGTCGCGCAGCATTTCAGCGAGTGCCGGGGATTTCTCAATCGCAATGAGCCGCTGGGGGTTGATATTGCGGGCCAGCAGTGCCTCCGTCACCACGCCGCTGCCCGGCCCCAGTTCGATGATGGTCGAATGGTCGTCCTCGGGCAGCCAGCGGGCCATGGCCTTGGCGAGCCGCGGCGAGCTCGGCGCGATGGCGCCCATCTGTTTCGGTTTGCGCAGGCACTCCTGGATGAACAGGGCGTCGGCATTTTCGCGTTTGGCGGCGGACATGGGCAAAATGAATTGGGGGGAGGCGCCGGTGGAAAGGGGTGGCTCGGCGCGACCGCAGATGCGAACTTGACGATTTTTTTGCCAAAGCCAACGAGAAAAAGGTTCGCCACCCGCACAAAAAATTGCGTGACTCCCTCCCGTTGCGCAATTGTTGCAGAACAGGCAAAATTCCCCCATTTTTACCATGCATTCCCCTTTGTCGCGCTTTCCCGCCATCGTGAAATTTCCGGCCCTGCTCGCCCTCGGCATTCTCCTGGCCGGCGCACGGCTGGCGGCCGCGGATGCGCCTTCCACGGACACGGCGACGGACGGCGTGGCCGCTTCCGTGGTGAAAATTTTTTCCACGATGCGCTATCCGGATGTGTACAAGCCCTGGACGAAGCAGGGGCCGGTTTCCGCCAGCGGCACCGGCGTCATCATTGATGGACATCGTATTTTGACCAATGCGCACATGGTGCTCTACGCGAGCCAGATCCAAGTGCAGGCCAACGGTTCCAGCGAAAAAGTCACCGCGCATACTTTTGCCGTGGCTCCGGGCATTGACCTGGCGATCATCACGGTCGATGACCCGGCCTTTTTTGACAACCGTCCGCCGCTGCCCCGGGCCGCCAAGCTGCCCGCCAAGCAGGACAGTGTGCTTGTTTATGGCTACCCGACAGGGGGCAACAACCTCTCAATCACCAAAGGCATTGTCTCCCGCATCGAATTTGCCCCGTACAATGATTTCACCGACGGCCTGCGCATCCAGATTGATGCCGCCATCAACCCGGGCAACAGCGGTGGCCCCGCGGTGGCCAACAAGCAGATGGTCGGCCTGGCCTTCAGCCGGTTGTCCGGCGCCGACAATGTCGGCTACATCATCCCCTGCGAGGAGATTGAACTTTTCCTCGCTGACATCACGAGCGGCCACTACACCGGCAAGCCGGCCATGTACGATGATTTGCAGACGCTGGAAAACCCGGCGCTGCGGCCTTTCCTGAAAATCGCCAAGGATGTCCACGGCATCATTGTCAACCAGCCCTTCAGCAAGGAGGCGGACTATCCGTTGAAAAAATGGGACATCATCAGCAAAATCGGCGACACCACGGTGGACGATTCCGGCATTGTGGACCTGGGCAATGACCTCCGGGTGGAGTTCCAATACCTGATCCAGAAAATCGCCAAGGACGGCAAGGTGCCGCTGACGGTGGTGCGCGATGGCAAACCACTGGCGGTCGAACTGCCGGTTTCGCCGGTGCGCCCGATGCTGATTCCTTCGCTGAACGGCAAATATCCTTCGTATTATATTTTTGGCCCCATGGTCTTTTCCCCCGCCACGGCCGAGTTTGTGGAAGGCATGGCCGGCTCCGGCAATGTGCGCTTCCTTAGCTTCATCGGCAGCCCGCTCATCACCCGCCGGGGAGACCAGCCTTCCTTCCCGGGTGAGGAATTGGTCGTCGTTTCCTCTCCCTTGTTTGTGCACCCCATCAGCCGCGGGTATGAGGACCGCCCGGTGGGCTGGGTGGTCAAAAGCGTGAATGGCACGCCGATTAAAAATCTCCGCCAGCTCGTGCAGGTATTGAACGACTCTAAGGAGGAATTCCTGAAGTTCGAATTTGCCGGCAGTGGCTTGGAGACATTTGTCTTCCCGCGCCAGGCCATGAAGGACTCAACCGAAGAAATTCTGAGCGACAACGACATCCGCTCGCAAAATTCGGCTGACGCGTTGAAGCCGGATGCCGCGGCGGCCAAGTAATTTTTGGGGCGAGCTTACGCCTCGGTCCACAATTCCGGGAGCTCACGGCCGAGACGCTCTTTGGCAAATGCCGCCAAATCATCGGGGGGTGGGGCAGGGTAGTCGCCCAGGCCATCATCGAGAAAACGCAGGCGGGCGGCGTGCAGCGCCTGGCGGCGCAGCGGCAGCTTTTCCGCCAATCGGGGCGTCCAGCCCTGCCGGGCAAATTCCAGATAGAGCGAGGCATCCGGCCCATAGAGTTTGTCACCGACAATGGGATGGCCAAGGTGGGCGGCGTGAACGCGGATTTGATGCGTGCGGCCGGTTTGCGGTTCGATGCGGGCCAGCGTGAGACCTTTGCTGGCAAACAAGGGGACAAACCGCGTCACTGCTTCTTCCGCTCCCGGCTCGCCCGCTTGCGCAACGCGTCGTTTCACGGCTACCTCATGTGCATCATCCCGTGTAAGGGGCACCTCCGTGGTGGTGGTGGTGTTCAATTCCCCTTCCAGCAGGGCCAGGTAGATTTTCTTCACCCGGCGGTTCTGCATAGCCATCTGGTATTTCCGCGCTGCCAGCGCATGGCGGGCGACCACCACCACGCCGCTTGTTTCGCGGTCCAGCCGCGTCACGAGGTGCAGGGTGGGTGTATTAAAATATTCGCGCAAAGCACCCACCAGTGAAGACCAGGGGCCGCGTTTGGAGGGATGGCAGACCACCCAGCCGGGTTTGTTCACCACCACCACATCCTGGTTTTGCAGCATTATCCAGCTGGCAAGCTGCGCCGGTTCGATCAACGGCGCCGCAGCGGCTTCCTGCTCGGGTGTGGCGGTCAAAAGTGATTTATTTCCGCTTAAGCGATGCCTTGCGCAGGCCTTCCAGCACTTCAAAAAAATTGGGGAATGTCTTGCCGCAGCATTCCGGGTCCTGGATCTGCAACCAAGGCTTGCCCGTGCCCAGCAAATCGTGGCTGCCCAGGATGCCGAAGCTCATGGCCACGCGGTGGTCCTCATAAGTTTCGATGCTGAGCAGCTTTTTCGCCTTCACGCCCTTGGCCGCCAGGGTTTTCAGTTTCTTCAAATTGGGGGTGATGCTGAGTCCATCCTCAAACTCCTCCACGGTTTGCCCGAGTTTCTTTAATTCCGTGACCATGGCGTGGATGCGGTCGGTTTCCTGGCGGCGGGTGTGGGCAATGCCGGTGATGCGCGTGGGCCCTTGCAGCAGCGGGGACACCGCCGCCAGCGTGAGAAAGGTGTCCGAGAAGGGGTTGAAGTTCTGGTCCACACCACGCACGGGGTCGCTGACGGAAACCTCGGTGTGGTAGGCGTTCTTTTTTATCTGCAGGCCCACAGCCTGCGCGACGGTGAGGAAACCGATGTCGCCTTGCAGATTGGTGTTTTCGCCCAGGCCGGTGATTTGATAACCCGGCGCCGCGCCCGGCGCCGCCAGCGGCAGCGCGACAAAGTAGCTCGCCGCCGTCGCATCTGGCTCCACATGGTAGAATTGGTCAAACCCCGGCGCATCAATATCGGGCACGAAACCGCGATTGAAGCGGGGAACCATCTTGGCGGTCATCAGCACAAACGGTTCCGACACGGTGTGCCCCACGCGGTGCAGTTCCAGTTTTCCTTTGGCCCATGCCGCCGCCATCATCATCGCTGAAAGGATTTGCGAGGAGGACGAGGCATCCACTTCCACCACGCCGCCAGGCAGCCCATGGGTATGCAGCACAAAGGGAAAGTGGTCCGGCTGGCCCTTGAACTCAATCTCCGCTCCCAATTTGCGCAAGGCGTCAAGCAGGCCTTTCATGGGCCGGCGGCGCATGGGCTCGTCTCCATCGAGCGTATAATGACCGCGCTTTTTCAAGCACAATGCCGCCGGGAGGAAGCGCGCCGCCGTGCCGGCATTGCCGACATGGATTTCCGCCGTCGCTTCGGGGATCATGCCGCCCTGGCCTTCCACGCGGATCGTCTTGGCTTTTTCACTGGCATTGACCTTGAAGCCCAGCTTGCGCAGCGCCTTGGTCATGATCTCGGTGTCCCGGCTGAAGAGCGCGCCCCGCAGCGTCACCGGATCGCGGCACAGGGCGGCAAGGATGAGCGCCCGGTTGGTGATGCTCTTGGAGCCGGGCAATTCCACGGCCCCGCGCACCGGGGCGGTAAAGGGGGTGATGGGGTACGGGTCCTTCATGCCTTGTCCCCCAATGGTCGCAGGCGCACGCGGAAGTCGCGCCCGCGCTCCAGCAGATGCAGAATGGCAAAGGGGTCCGCATTGGCCAGCGAGGTCCGCAAGCCGTCGAGTTCCTTTTGGAAACCGTCGAGCGCGCGCAAAATCTCCTCGCGGTTTTCCATGGCGATGGCCTTCCACAAGCCCGGGTCGCCCGCAGCGATGCGCGTGGTGTCGCGCAAGCCGGGCCCGGCCAGATGCGCCCACTTCGGGTCGCGGGTGCCCAGGTAGGCGCAAAATGCCGAGGCCAGCAAGTGGGGGAGGTGGCTTAAATTGGCGACAATCTCATCGTGCCCTTCCGGCGTGGCCGTGGTCACTTCCATGCCGAGCGCCTTCCAGAATTTGACGAGCTTATCCACGTCCTTGGCTGGAGAGTTGACCAGCGGAGTCACAAAGCAGGCCCGTCCTTGAAAAAGTTGCGGAGTGGCGTATTCGAGCCCGGTTTTTTCCGACCCAGCCATGGGGTGGGAGCCGACAAAGCCGATTTTTTTTGGCAAGACCGCGCGGCCTTGGCGACAAATGAGGCTTTTGGTCGAGCCCACGTCCGTCACCAACGCGCCAGCTTTCAGCTTGGGCGCAATTTTCTCCAGCAGGGGAACAATCGTGTCCACCGGGGTGCAGGCCACGACCAAGTCCGCCTTGGCCACGGCTTTGCCGGCGTCGGCATAGACGGCGTCACACCAGGGCTGCCCCTCGCACTTGGCGCGCGTCTCCGCCCGGCGTGACCAAGCCGCGGTGGTCTGGCATAGTCCGCGTTCCTTCGCTGCTTGCAGCAAGGAAGCGCCCAGCAACCCGGGCCCCAGAATGGTGATATGCTTGAACATGGTTCAGCTACCGGGCTTATGCACGGGCAGTTTGGCGAGTGCCGGGGGCAATTTGTCCGCCTCGTAAGTGGGAAAACTCATGGTGAGCAGGGAGGTGTGCGGTGTCGGGAAGCTCGTTTTGCCTTCGCTGCGGTCCACCAGCACCAGCACGTGCGCGGGCACGGCGTTGGCCGCAGTGATCAGGTTAAGGCACTCCTGCACACGCCCGCCACGGGTGATGACATCCTCGACGACAAGGACGCGCTCGCCGGGCGCAAACTTGAAATTGCGGCGCAGCACCAGCGCATCGTTGACCTTTTCCGCAAAAAGGTAGCGTTTGCCCGTCTGCCGGGCGATTTCCTGGCCCAGCACGAGGCCGCCCATCGCCGGCGCCAGCACGGTGGTGAAGTCACGCGCGGTGAATTTCTTCAACAATAGCTCGCACAGGCGGGTGACGGCGCCCATGTCCTGGCACACTTGGGCGCATTGGAAGTAGTGGTCGCTGTGCAGGCCCGAGCGCAGCACAAAATGCCCTTCGAGCAGCGCGCCGGTTTTTTTGAAAATATCGAGGACTTCGTTGGCAGTGGGGTCCATATCCGCAAAAAGTGGAGCAGAACGCGCCCCTCGGCAACAATTTCCGTCAACGCTCTTTTCTTGACCAGCCTTCCATTATCCGGCAATTTCAACCTCTTTGACTGAAGGCGAGTTAGCTCAGTTGGTAGAGCAGAGGACTGAAAATCCTTGTGTCCCCGGTTCAAATCCGGGACTCGCCACCACTTCTCCCGGGCCTTTTCCGGGTTAGCGCAGACCGGCCAGCTTGGCCTGGTGTTTTACTTCTTCGAATACGGATCCACCAGCATGGAGCCCAATTGGCGCATGAGCCGGCTCGACAGGCTTTCCGACTTGGCAATGTCATAGGATGACACGTTGGTCAAAAGCCAGATCACGATAACCACGGCGTAAATGACGGAAACCACCAGGCAGCTGTAAACCAGCGAACCATTGGCGCCGTAGGCAGAGAAGCCATGGCTGGTCGGCGAGAGCAAATAGGCCAAATACCGCCAGGTGGCGTATGTCATCAATGGCAGTGTCAGCAGGAAACCGCCAAAAAACAACTGGGCCGATTCCCGGGTGGGGGAGGCGTCCTTGCGTTTCAGGCGCAGCAGCAAATATAGACTGTAGAACAACAGCACCAAGCCGCCTTCCAAAAACTCGGAAGCCCGGTAGGTGATGCCTTTACGATAATAGCACCCGCTGACTAGCAGCATCTGCCAGCCAAACCATGACAAGGTTACCATCCCTGCCGTCAACCTTAACGCATACCCGTGCAAGGTCTGCGAACTCGTTCCCTTCACCATGGTCACGCTGATGGCGTTCATTTTTATATTAGGCTGCGATTTGCGACCGGGGCGGGCCAGCGATGTTTAATGGGGTGTGTGGTTCGTGATGTTTCATTCATGACCCTATCAAAATATCCGTTAGTTTTCAAGGGAAAGATTGCCCATATTCATTAAAAACGCGTCAAAAATCAGGCATACTCCCCAGTTTTTCAGCAGTCTTTGCGCCAAATCATCGATGCAAACAAAATTGACCTGGGCTTCTCGTACGGCATATCTTGCGGCGACCCGGTATGCAAAAAATTGTGCTGGAAGAACCCTATGTGCCCGTGCCTCCCCGGCCGGGCACGTTTTGGTCCCGGGTGGTCAGCTTGTTTCTGCCCCGGCTCTTGCGCAAAACCTACGGCATTGTTGCCTACGAGTACGTGAATCTGGACCGGTTGCGGGTCTCGCTCCAGGCTGGTCATGGTATTTTGCTGATGCCCAACCATTGCCGGGATGAGGATGGTTTGGTTATGGGTGCGCTGTCCTGCCGGATTGGCCGCTGGTTCTATTATATGTCGAGCTGGCATGTCTTCAAAATGGATGCGGTGAAGGCCTTTCTTCTTCCGCGCATTGGCCTCTACAGCATATACCGCGAAGGTTCGGACCGCGCCTCGGTCAAAATGTCGGTGGATTTTCTGGCGCGGGCTGAGCGCCCGCTCGTCATTTTCCCGGAAGGCTACTTGGCCCGCACCAATGACCGCTTGGGCCCATTGATGGATGGCCCGGCCCTCATCGCCCGGGCCGCGGCTAAAAAACGGGCCCAAGCCAATCCCGCCGGCCAGGTGGTAGTCCATCCCGTGGCCTTGCGCTATCATCTCTGTGCCCCACTTGAACCCGGCGTGGCAGGGGTACTCGGCGAGTTGGAGGCGCGTCTTCAGCTGCCAAGCGGGGCAGGGCACAGCGTGCGCGAGCGCATCGACCAAATCGGCGAAGCATTGCAGGCCCGCTGGGAAATGGAAAATTTGGGCGCACCCCAGGTTGGGCCATTGTCGGACCGGCGTCTCAGGCTCATCCAGGCGTTGCTGCACCCCTTGGAAGATGAGTGGATCGGCCATCATGATGACAGCCAGCCCGTGCAGGCCCGGGTGCGCCAGTTGCGCGGGGCGATTGTTCCCGGTCTGGCTTCGCGGGCACTTTTGGAAACCGAGCGGCAGCGCCGCTGGAAGCAGCTTGCGGCCATCTATCTCGCCCAGCAGCTCGACAATTATCCGGCGGACTATCTCATGGGCAACCCGCCCGCCGAGCGCCTGCTGGAGACGATTGAGCGGTTTGAGGAGGACACCACCGACAAGCTGCGCCCCTTTGTGCCGCTCAAGGTCACCGTGACCATTGGCGAAGCCATCGTGGTCAATCCGGTGCGCGCCGGCCGGGGAGAGCAAGATCCCATGTTGCACGAGGTGGAGCGCCAATTGCGCGCCATGCTCGGCTTGCCGCAGCCCCAGGTGGAAGGCCAGCCCAAGAAAACCGCCGTTGCTGTTTAATGCTGTTTGGCGGTGTCGGCGGGCGGCGCATCCAAGTGCAGGGGAAGCACGCTCGTGAGCGACTGCCAATTACCTTTCCGGCCCGAGGTATTGGCTTGCGGACGGGGCCGGGCCATCCCGACTGGCGGGCGCCCGGTGAAGGTCTGGTTGCCTTGCAGTTTTAGTACTTCCGCGCTGCTTTTGGCAAAAGGCCCTGACCGGCTGAACTGGATGACGTTGTCTTCCGCGTTTTGCAGGACGACAAAGTAGCCCCGGTACCGGTAGGCCGGTTGGTTGCCTTGGGCTGGAGCATCGGAACAGACATGGCCCGTGAAATCATAGCTACCCCCGGCAGTCAGGTTGGCCGAAAACTTTTCCACCTCCAGCACTTTAAAACGTCCGGGATTGCTGGCCGATTGGCCAATCAGGACCAATGTCCCCTTGAGATTGGAAAAATCCACCTTCGTTTCCCGGTTATGCAAGGTCACCTTGGGCGTGAACGAGCCAGGCGGCACGGTTTTGTTCTCCGCAGCCACCGGTGCCAGGGTCACCGCTATTTCAATGTCTGATTCGGTGGTCGCCACCGCTGTCGTTGGACGGCCGCCGGTAGCCTTCCATTTTTTGACATACGCCAGGTCTGTGGGCGTCAACGTGGGCAAGTCGAGCGTGAAGGTTTTCCCGTCCGGGCGTTTGACAATCACCTCCACATCCTTGACCGAGAGCACAGTCCCTTCGAGGGCGGTGCCATTGTTACCGGTGAAGGTATGCGTGGGCTCTTGGCGCGCTGGGGCGGCCGGGGCCGCGGCAACATGAGTGGCCGCCAAGGTGGCCAGCAATAGCCAGGCTGGCAAAGGAAGGCGGCGTGGCAGAAGGGAAGTGCGGGTGGAACCCACGGGCAGGCAGGGGCTGGAAGGGGAAGCATTGCGGCACTGGTTGCCAAACCGGGTTGGAGGCAAAAATATCGCCTCCAACCAAAGTTCGCAGTTCACAGTTCCGGCGTTGTTGTCTATATCGTCATTTGCCCGGCCGCATTAAACCTTTTTGACCGGGCGTTGGAGCCTTTTGTGAACCTGCTGCACCGCTATATTTTCCGGCAAGTCGTCGCCGCCACGGCGATGGCGGTCATGCTTTTTGCCTTTGTGCTCGTGCTGGGCAATGTGATGCGCGAGGTGCTCGATCTGCTGGCCAGCGGCAAGTTGGATCTGCCCATGTTCGGCTATCTGCTCCTGCTCCTCATCCCGGGGGTGGTGCCGTACGCCTTGCCGTTGGGCTTGCTGACGGCGGTGCTCCTGGTGGTCGGGCGCCTTTGCTCCCAGCGCGAATACACCGCCATGCGCGCCGCCGGGCTCAGCCTCTGGGCGTTGGCAGCACCGGTGGTGACAGCCTCCTGCCTGGGCGTGGTGCTTTGCCTGTTCATCAATTTTTATTATGCCCCGGCCGCCGACCTGGCCTTCAAATATGCCTTGAGCGACCTCGCCCAGCGCGACCCCGTCCGCCTCTTTCAGCCCGGCGTCTTCACGCGCGATTTCCCCAAATTCGTCATTTATGTCGGCAAACGCAGTGGGGAGGATTTGCAGGACGTCTCCATCTGGCACCTGGACGACCAGGGGCGCGTCATCCTCTGGGCCCATGGGCAGCATGGCCGCGCCGCCTACGATACGGACACCCGGAAAATCTCCCTCATCCTCCAGGATGGCGAGGGCCTGCAGTACAAAACCTCCGACCCCGAGGATATGCAGGGCATCAATGTCGGCGCCTTTGTGTTCAAGGCGCACGAGGGCTACATTCCCAGCGACGAGCACGAGGGGCGCTACCAGCTTTCCCTCGAAGACAGCGCGCCCAAGACTTTTTCCAAGCTGTCCCTCTCCACCCTGGGCGAGTTGCTGCAGAAGCGGGACCAGCCGCCGCCTGGCATCGCCAACCCCACGGCCAAGGACGTCGCCCGGTGGCACATGGACGTGCAGATGCAGATCCAGCGCTATTTCGCCGGAGCCTTTTCCGTGCTGGCGCTGGGCCTGCTGGGGCTGCCGCTTTCCCTGCGCATTGGCCGGTCGGAAAACTTCATCAACCTGGCCCTGGCCCTCGGCCTGGCCCTGGTTTACTACTTCCTGCTCTTTTCCATCAGCCTCCTGCGCAACCATCCCGAATATCGCCCCGACCTTCTTCTCTGGCTCCCCAATTTCATCTTCGAAGGCCTGGGCATCTGGCTGTTATGCCGCGCCGCCCGGAAGTGATTCTGGGGTAGGATGTGGTGAAGCTAAGGATTTGCTTCCATCTCCTGCACAATTTGCCGGACGGATTTCAGGAAATCGTCCATCGCCATCAGGGTTTGTCTTTGGAGGCGGGTCCTTCCAGGCTCATAGATATAAACCCAGTCTTTGCCTCCGTTTTCAGATTTAAGCCAAACGGTCAGGAGCTGGATGCCCCGGTATTGCAAAAAGCGCGCCTCATACGCGCCCCCGCGCACTTCCGGCATGGCCGGCAGGTCATTCAACGCCGTCTTGAGCCGGCCAAATGCCGGGTTACCGACGTTCAAGCCCATGGCGACGCTGGGGGATCCAGCATGGCTGGAATCCACTGGGCAGGCGGCCACAATTCGATCCGAAGCTTCAACCAGATAATAATAATACCCTAAAAATTTAACCGCCTCCGATTCATGGCCTGGGGCGACATTGTCAATGCCCATGATGTCATACATTCCCATGGGCGGTTGGATTTGCAGTTGGCCGGGTAGGGTCAACTCGGGTGCGGCTTTCATGACGGAAGGAGATGCTGTTCCCGTAAGCATCCGATCCGCGATTTCTTCCAAGCACTTAACTACCACGGCTTCCCCATCAGCGGGTCCGCTCGCATAATGGATCGACAACGTTGGATGTGTGGGAATGACCGTTGTTGCCTGCTTCGGGCTAGGGCTGCCGACTGATGCGGTAACATTCACAATGGCCTTACTGGGCAAAACCACCGTTGCTGTGGGCGCATTGGTTGTCAGTGTAGGGGATTCTTTCGTCCTGACCGGTTGCCACCACCAGGCGAATATTCCGACGAGGGCAATCGCAAGAACAGCTAGCAAGAACGTGCGCGGTTTCATTAGACAAACACTTCTCTGGAACTCTCCTCGAGGAAAACAATGACCATAATTGATAGTCAAACCGAAATTCTCCCAACCTAAGCCGCTGAGCCAACCTAGCCAACGCAGCCAACGGTTCACTAACCCGCCTCGTCAGGTTTATGTTAGGGTAGGGGCATGACTGATTCATCCAGATTCCCCTCCGATCCTTCACGGCATCGGCGTTACAAACCGGGGCGGGCCGCCCCTTCCGTGGGCCCTAATCCTGATTCTACGGAAGATTCCCGCGGAGTCTCCGCGCCTGCCCGCATACAGGTGCCGGAATGGCTGCTGTCGCGTACCCTGCCGGAGGGTCTCTCCTCCGCCGAAGTGCTCCAGCATATCGAGGCGCGCGTGACGGCGATTGAGCAGCTGGTGTCGGACCTGGCGGGGCAAATCCGCGAGTTGCGCTGACCCAGTCCAACCGAATCCAGCCCAATCAAACCAAACGGGCAAAAAATTCACGATAAAGCGCGGGCGCAGCAAGACTGCACCCGCCAACGGACCCTTACCCAAAAGAAAATTCACTCCGCCCGAGAGGGGACAACCCAATCCGTGTCATAGAGCAGCGACTGTTCGTAGCCGGGGTTCGACAATCCCGGCAACCGCAGTTTCAGCGCGCGCATATGCGCGGCGGTTTCATTGACCAGTTGCGCGGTGAACAAAGTCATGTCGAGCACCGCGGGGTTAAAATTGGGATGGCGTTGGCTCAGGATCGTGTTGGCGGCGGTGTTGTCGGGGTAAAAGGCGCGAAATTCCAGCACGGCCTGCGTGTCATACGGGCCGCCACTGTTGAGGTAGGGGCCGGCCTTGGGGTCATAGGCGGGCACGCCGTTTAGGAAGTTGCGCCAGTGCGGGTGGCCCCAGAGATTATTGCCCCGCCGCGCCAGCACATTCATGGCAAGGATTTGGAATTGCAGGTTGCCGGCCTGTTTGCCGAGGCTGGTCAACTGCCCCTTCACGTCGAGGCCCCAGTCGAGGAAGCTCTGCGCCAACTCCGCGTCGGCGGCGTAGCCCTCGGCATCAAAGCCGGGCAGCCCCTCAAGGGTGGCCAGGGCCAGCAGATGGTCGAGGCCTTCGCCCGCCGTGGCGCGCCGTCCGTAGGTGGCCTTGGCAATGACGCGCTGCATCAGCATTTTTTGCTCGGGGGTCATCCACTTGCCGCCGAAATCCAGCGCCAGGGCGAGGTCCTTGCCCGAGATGAGCTGGTCGATGCCTTGCCACCGGCGGGTGGAGTAGGCAGCCAGTTCCGGGGTGAAGGCGATCTCGTTTTCCGAAGCCGCCAGCACTTCATCCAATTTCGGTTCGAGCGCCTTGTAGTAATTGTAGATGGCGTTGGCCGCCTGCTGGCCATGGACTTCATCGCCGCTCAACAGGCAGAACAGCGCCATGGAGGCGAGGCAGTTGGTGGGGTAGTTGACCTCCGTCGCGTAGATGCCTGCGCCATGGCCTTCGCTGGTGTAGGCCGTTGGCTCGCCGTTGCTGAGTTTCTGGAACATCTTGCCATCCGGCGTGCCCGGGTCCCACCACGAATGGGCAAACATCGAATCCATGGCGGCAATCGCCATCTGCATCATTTTCGTTTGCTTGAGGCGGTCCTGGATGGCGGTGACGTCATCCGGGCCAAAGAGCAGCCGCGGATAAACCCCCGGGGGAGGCAGCGGTCCGCCGAGCATCTTAAAACTAAACCCGCCTAGATTGTAGGCCGCGCGCGGAATGGCCGGTGGCTGGGGTGTGGCCGCCCAGGCTGGAAGTTGGGGCAGGTATTTCAGCGCAATCTTCGGGTCGGAAAGTTTGTCCGGCGAGTCAAAGGCGGTCAGCGTGTCGTCGTGCAGGTTCAATTCATGCGTGGTAAAGTCAAAGTCCGGCTTTTCACCAATGGACACCAGCCCACTTTCATCCTGGAAGACATGGAGGCCCAGCGCCTTGCCAGCGTCGGCAAAGTTCACATAGGTCTGGCCGTTGACTGGGAGGGTGTGCACCGTCGGCGGCGGCGTATAGGCGGGGCAGGGGATGCTGTACACCCAGCGATCGCGCAGGTATTCCGGCGCGGCGGCGGCGGGTTTTGCTTCCGACAATGTCAGGTAGCCTGCAAACGAAGCCGGCACATAGACTTGCCCCTCGTGCATGACCGCGACGCCATGCAGCAGGTCCTGCTCGTCCAAAGCGACACGGTAGCCTTTGACCACGCCATAACGGCTCCCGGGAAACACGGCCACCTGGTCATGCAGCTTGTCCAGCCCGGCGGCAATGCCAGTGCGCGTGTAAGGCCAGCCGGAGTTCTGGTTCAGCAAGGCGGGCGCTTGTCCCAAGATAGGCTGCGCGCGCGCGGTCGCGGCCAGGGCCACTAAGAGGAGCAGACGAAGGCACACCGATTTCATGGACGTTCCAGACTAGATGCGCGGCGGACGGAGACAATCCTGAATGCGGGCCACCAGTGGGCAACGGACTATTTTTTGCCCAGAGTCTGACCTTCGCGCTTTTGCTGGTTGGCCGGCAGAGCCTCGGCGGTGGAGACGTAATAGGTCATCAGTATCCACCCGAGGAACACCGGGTACATACCCACGGACACAATCACCGTGCCCACAATGCCCAGGAGCACGCCTAGCCAGACCGGCAGGAGATTCAGCACGACCAGGATGCAGACCGGCAGCACTACCAGGAAGAACGCCACCACATAGCCGATTGAGGTGGTGCCCAGGGTGAAGCCATCCTCCCCGCCATGTTTCATGCCGCATTGGGGACAAGCGGGATGCAGCCGGAACCACGTGCGCAGCTGGCCGCCCGAGTCGCAATTAGGGCAGCGCAAGAGCAGGCAGCGTTTGGCGATTTCTGGACGCGGGACATTCATCGGCTTGCCAGACATACCTGCCGCAAAGCGGTTCCCTCGCCAAGGGAATTCCACTCCCGCAAGGGAACTGTTCTGTAGCGATGCCATCTAATATAAGCATGGTGCCCACTTTCCCGTTGTTTTGGGCCGCTGGTTGATTAACGTGCCTTTTGCGCATGAACGCCCGCCCACGCCTCCCCAACTATCTCCGCTTCGGCGTGGGCCTGGCGTTGGCCCTGGCTTGCGCAGTTGGGCTGCGGGCGGCGCCGGGTCGCGGCGGTTCCGCTTCACTGTCGGGCTTTTATCTCCCCGGCTTTGGCGCGGATGGCTACAAAACGTGGGATATCCAAGGCCGGGAATCGCACCTCGATGCCACGGATGACTCCCGGTTGGAAATCGCCGATCTGCTTCTGCAGCTTTATTCAGGCGGGGAAAAGGCCCGGCTGGAAATGACCATTCGGAGCGCCGCGGCGACTGTCCAAACGGCCAGCGCTGAAACCCAGGTTCATGGCCCCAACATCCTTTACCTCACCGGAGCCGGCGACAGCTACACTGTCTCGGGCTACGATTGGTCCTGGAATAGCAAAACCCACCTGATCCAGCTGCGCCGGAACGTGACGGTCAAATTCAACTCGGCGGATCAGGTTCCGAATTCCAGCCCGGCACAGCCTGCGCATCCCATCATCATCCTGAGCGATTCGCTGGAAATCGACCAGCAATCCGGCCGCAACAAGTTCACCTTCCGGGGTAATATCAGCATTACCGACCAGCAATCGAAATCGGATCCCCAAGGCGAGTTCCACACCACCTGCAGCGCGCTGGAGGTGATTGCCATCCGCGCCTCGGGAGGCAGTGTGCCGGCGGCAGCGACCGCCGACGACCTCAATAAACTCCCCGCGAGTCTGGCGGTGGACAGGGACAGTGTCGAAAGCATCATTGCGCAGGATAATGTTGTCATGCGCCAGGGTGCCATCGAGGCCAGGGGTGGCCATGCCCAGCTTTACCCAAACGAGGAAAAGGTGGTCCTGTCCGATGCGCCGCAAGTGCGCGTCCTGTTTTCCGGCAATGAGTCCGGTTCGACCAACTATGCCATCATGGAGGGAGGTACCATCACCTGGCTGCGCGACCGGCAGGTGCTTGATGTCACTCCGGCAGCGGTCGTTCCGGCCAATGGCTCGCCGGCGCTCGTCACCGTCTCTCTGCCCTCCAACAGCCCGCCGCGCATTGGCGCCACGGAGTCGCGCCTTATCGTCACCGGGGAAGCCCTTCATGCCCAATTTGGCACGGAACGCCGTTTTGATATTGAAAAGAACGTCCATGTCGAAGACCCGCGCTACACGGTCGATGCCCAGCATCTCGATGCGGAATTTGACCAACCCCTCAAGGACGACAAGCCCGCGGCCCCCCCTCCGTCTGGCAAGCTGGCTTTGACGACCGACAATGCCACGCCCCAATTGGGAAAGCTTAACCACCTGGCCCTTTCCAATGGGGTGGTGATTGAGCAGGCCAACTTAAAGGCCACCACTCCCAAGGCGGAAATTTTACCCGAGGAGCAGGCCATCTTACTCAGTGGCGGGCCCCATGTCGTGGATACACTCAGCAACGCCATCATCAATGCTGATTCAATCAAGCTGACAACGGATGGAAGGCATGCGGACGTCTTGGGTGCACCCGGCCGGCCCGCCCAATTGGTGCTGCCCACGCTGCCCTTGGGCGAAACCTCCGCCAATATTGAAACCACGATTCTCAGCAATTCCGTGACCATGGAGCGTGGTCTGGAATTTTCCAATTTCACCTTCAGCGACAATGTCCTGGTGCACGCGAGCAGCCTGGAGATGACCAGCGGCCAGTTGGATGTCTTTACCAGCAATGTCCGGACGGAGCCGGGTGCCGATGCCCTGAACGACCCGACCAAGCGGGTGCAGATCGTGCAATTGGTGGCCCGCAACCAGGTGGTGATCACCCAGCCCGGCTTCAAGGCGCTGGCCGCCGAGGCGGAGGTTAATCCCCAAGTGGGCAATCCCAAGTTTGCCGCCGGTACCTCCCCCGATGGCGAAGCCAAGGCCTACCGGATGCTCCAGCTCCGGGGCGACCCTACTGGCGTCCACGGGCCGCAGCGCCCCGAGGTGGATGTCCCCTTGCAAAGCCAGAGCACCGTGGCCATGGCCGGTGCCGCCACCGCCGCACCGACTGCGACCATGGCCAAAATCACGAGCGACGAGCAATGGCTCTTCACCAGCCCGAGTGTGAACAACTATATGTTCATGGGCAACGTGGCCATCGACGGCGGCTCCTTCACCGCCACTTGCGACAGGATGCTGGTCAATTGCGTCCCGGCCAAAGCGACGGATGAGTCAGCAGCCACCGGGTCCATCCGCAGCCTGACGGTGGACAACATTGTTGCGGAGAGCCATGTGCGACTGGTCCAGGGCGACAAAAGCCAGCGGGTCTCCACTGCGGACAAGGCGTTGATCCTGCCGCGGGAGGACAAGGCCATGCTGACAGGCAATGTCATGGTGGTGGATAATGAAACGGGCCGGATGCAAAATGCCGACATCACCATCACGTTGCATGACGGCAAGCCGGTGGTCACCACCACGGCTTCCACGCCCAATGACCCGCTCAAGCGGCCCACCATCATCCTGCCGGCCTCGGCCCTACATTTGGACCAAATCAAAAAGGCCGCCGAAAAAGATTCCAACAAATCAGCACCCTGATATTGTCTGCTTGCTCCCATGCCCGCCTCTGCGCCCAGCATACCCGCCAGCTCCGCCCCTTCTGCCACCGGGTTGATTGAGACCAGGGACCTGCACAAGGTTTATGGCCAGCGCGAAGTGGTCAAGGGCGTCAGTGTCACGGTGCGGGGTGGGGAAATCGTGGGGTTACTGGGGCCGAACGGCGCCGGCAAAACCACCACGTTTTATATGATTGTCGGGCTGATTCCCGCCACCCGCGGGCAAGTCAGCCTGGATGAGGTGGACATCACGGCGCTGCCCATGTACCGCCGCGCGCGACTGGGGTTGGGATATCTGCCGCAGGAGGCGTCGGTTTTCCGCAAACTGACGGTCTGGCAAAACATTCAAGCCATCGTGGAGACCTTGCCGCTGCCCAAGGAGCAGCAGGCTGCGAAGATCGAAGCCGTGCTGACCGAGATGCACCTGCTCAGTCTTGCCAAACAGATGGCCTTTACCCTCAGTGGTGGCGAGCGCCGCCGGCTGGAAATCGCCCGGGCGCTCATCGTCAATCCCCGGTTTCTGCTGCTGGACGAGCCATTTGCCGCGCTCGACCCGAAGACCATCAGCGAGGTGCAGGAAACGGTCATGGGCCTCAAACGCAAGGGCATCGGCGTGTTGATCACCGACCACCGGGTGCGCGAAACCCTCGGCATTGTGGACCGCGCCTATGTGGTGCACGAAGGCAAGGTGATGTTCGAGGGCACCAATGAATTTCTCGTGAATGACGAGCAATGCCGCCGCTTCTACCTGGGCGACGATTTCAAGCTGTAACCCCTCCAACCCTGGCCGCCCATGCCCGAGCGCGATTCGCATAAAATCATTGAAAGCCTGTCGGTGCGTGAATTCTACGACTCTTTCAAAAGCAACCTGGAACTCGAATTGGTAACCGGGGAGGCCGGGTTGGACAATGTCATTGGCGAGAAGAGCATCAACCGTCCCTCGCTGGCGTTGACGGGCTACTTCAAATACTTTGCCAACCAGCGCATCCAGCTTTTCGGTGCTGGCGAGATGGGCTACTTACGCGACCTGCCGGAGAAAACCCACGTCAAAATCATCCAGCAGATCATCGGCAAAAAGATTCCCTGCATCGTCGTGGCCCGCAACTTTGCGCCTTCCAAGCCGATGCTGGCTGCCGCCCAGGCCGCGCAAGTGCCGTTGATGCGCACGCCACTCAACTCCAAGGATTTCACCGCCCAGGCCACCGTCTTGCTGGAGGAGCTGTTCGCCCCGCGCATCGCCGTCCATGGCACACTGGTGGACATCAAAGGCGTGGGCACCCTGCTGCGCGGCAAGAGCGGGGTGGGTAAGAGCGAGTGCGCCCTGGCCTTGGTGGAACGCGGGCACAGCCTGGTCGCGGACGATGTGACCTATGTGCGCCTGGTGGGCGAGCGCGAACTCATCGGCAAGAGCGCCGACTTGAACCGCGGCTACATGGAATGCCGCGGCATCGGCATCATCAACATCGCCGAGTTGTTTGGCATTCGCTCGGTGCGAGTGGAAAAGCGCATCGACTTGGTGGTGACTTTTGTGGACTACGAACCGGGCATGGACGAGGAGCGCACGGGCCTTGAGCAGGGCGTGCACCTGATCCTGGACCGGGAGATCCCGCACATTCAGATTCCGGTGCGCCCCGGGCGCGACTTGGCGCGTCTGGTCGAGGTGGCCTCAATGGTGCAGGCACTGAAGGCCATTGGGCACGATTCAGCGAAGGAATTCAATGAACGCCTCATCGCCCACATGGCGGGCGCCGGCGCGGCCAAATCCAGAAATTCCAAATAAATGAAACATATGTTTGAACTCTTTTCGCAGGTTTCCCGGATGACTGGCCGGACTTCGTCCGGAACAGAGCCAAAACCACCAAAATCGAGCAAAAGTTATGCGCAGGCGGACTGTGAATAAGTTGTGCAAAAGATGTCCTTGCCATCACCCCACGAAATTCAGTTACGTATTCGTCACGCGCCTCAACCGGTGAAATTTCGCAAAGAATCTTTTCACGAGCTTCCCTGCGAGATTTTTTCCTCCTCTCTCTGAGGTCGTTTTTAACAAATTACCATCCAATAACTTATGAATTTCCAATTTCCTTCACTCTATTCGCCTCGCGGGTTAAGCTAGACGCGCTCAACGATTTGTGTATCTCTACGCAGGCCGTGCTCCCCGGCCCGCTGTGTGACAAAAAGCCGCCGCTTTCCTTGATGTGAATATCCACCCCGCCAGCTCCTTTCCCGAAATGTCCGCCAAAATTTCGCCTCCCAGCCTTTGGGCGGCTCTGCAAAGCGATTTCCAGACCCTGTTTCCCAACGAAGTCTATAAAGCCTGGTTTGAGCCCATCGTTTGTCTGGCGGAAGACGCCAATTCGATCGTGCTCGGCCTGCCGAGTGACTTTGCCCTGATTTGGGTGCAGGAGAACTATCGCGACTTGCTGCAGCGCCGCCTCAACCAGGCCGCCGGTTACCCGGTGGACCTCGTCCTCAAGGTTGCAGCGTCGGTGGCCGCGGCTCCGGCCGGGACCTTGCCCCATCCCTCCCGTCTGGCGGAGCCCACGCCTGCCCGCACGCGCCCGCGCACCGTGGTGAGCGATGAGGGCCTGCCGCTCAACCCGCGTTATACGTTTGAAAACTTTATCGTCGGCCCCGGCAACCAGTTGGCGCACGCCGCCTGCATCGCCATCGCCAATGCCCCGGCCCGCGCCTACAACCCGGTCTTCCTGTATGGAGAAACCGGTCTGGGCAAAACCCACCTGATGCACGCCGTGGCGCACTGCATCATGCAGATCAACCCGGATGCCCGGGTGGCCTATGTTTCAACCGAGAAATTCACCAACGAGTACATCAAGGCGATTCAAGACAACTCAGTCACCCGTTTCCGGCAGCGCTACCGCAGCGTGGACGCCCTGCTGATTGACGACATTCACTTTCTAACCGGCAAGGAGCGCATTCAGGAGGAGTTCTTCCACACCTTTAATGAACTCTTCGAGTCCGGCCGCCAAATCCTGCTCTCGAGTGACCGCCCCGCCAGTGAGATTGCCAAGCTCGAAGCCCGCCTTGTCTCCCGTTTCCAATGGGGCATGATGGCTGACATCCAGGCGCCCGACTTGGAAACGCGTGTCGCCATCCTGAGCAACAAGGCCCGCAGCCTGGACCTCGACCTGCCGACTGACGTTATTCAATTCCTGGCCGAACGTGTCACCCGCAATGTGCGCCGCATGGAAGGCGCGCTGACCCGCGTGGCGGGTGTCGCCCGGTTGATGAAGTCCTCGATGGATGTCCCGACGGTGGAGCGCCTGCTCCAAGACCTCCTCAACGAAGAGGCCCAAAACACGGTGACCATCGAGAAGATCCAAGGGGTCGTCACCAAGTATTATGAGCTGCGCGCAGGCGACCTGCTATCGCGCCGCCGCCCTCAAAATATCGCTTTCCCCCGCCAGGTGGCCATGTACCTCTCGCGTATGTTCACCTCCCATTCCCTCCAGGAAATTGGGGATGCCTTTGGTGGGCGCGACCATGGCACTGTCATCCACGCCTGCAAAACAGTGGAAAACATGATGGAGCAGGATGCCTCGGCCAAACGCACGGTTGATGTGTTGAGCAAGCAACTGGGCCAGCGAATTTAAGCGAAGCGGGCGGCTCAATGAGGATGGCTGGACAAGTTTGCCCTTCTCGCAACGTTGCGCATTCACTTGCACCTTGCAACTGGCGCAGGGTGACTTACTTTCGAATTCATGAAATTGACTGATGAGCAAAAGACCAAGCTGATTCAATGGGTGGGCGAGGGCGCCAACCTGGGCGAAATCCAAAAACGCCTGGCCACGGAGCTCAATCTCTCGCTGACCTATATGGACACGCGGTTCTTGCTGGATGACCTCGACCTTGCCATCCAGGACAAGCCCAAAACTGTCTCCGCCACAGATGATTTGACCAAGGGAGTGCCCGCCAGCCCGCCTCCGGCACCCAGTGAACCAGTGCCGTTCCCGGCTGGTGATGAAGCGGCGGCGCCCGCAGGCAAAGTCCGTGTGGCGGTGGACAAAATTGTCCGCCCCGGGGCGCTTGTCAGTGGCAATGTTGTGTTTAGTGATGGGCAGACGGCAGACTGGTATCTGGATCAATCCGGCCGCCTCGGCTTGGTCACCAAGACAAAGGGATACCAACCCAAGCCCGCCGATGTGCAGGAATTCCAATACGTCTTACAGGACGAATTGGCACGCATGGGGTATTAAAGGCCATAGCCGCGCCAGGCAGATGGTAGGGGAAGAAACAATTGGCCCGGCAGGTTGACAAACGAGGGGCCGCAGGTCATTCTCTCGGGCTTCACCCCACCCATACCCCCATGACCAAGTTGTTCCGCCCCCTGGCCCTGATTTCTTTTTCCATCGCGAGCATTGTGCCCGCTTTTGCGCAGGATGCCGCCAAGCCTGCATCGACGGATACCGCCGCCACTGCCACCGTCGCGCCGCCGCCCGCACCCGCCGGTCGCGCAAGTCCGCACGAGACGATTAATATCCGCATCGGCCGGGCCCCCAACAATACACTGGTCACGGTGGTTTATGGTCGTCCCTATTCGCAAGCACCAGCTCCGCGGGGTTCAACGACCAAGGGCGAAATCCGCAAGGTCTGGGGCACACTCGTCCCCTGGGACAAAGTCTGGCGCATGGGCTCCGACGAGGCGACCACGCTGATTACCCAGTTGCCCCTCGATATCGGCGGCACCACCGTTCCGGCCGGCGCATACACACTTTGCATGGTACCCAGTGAAAAGGGCACCACCCAGCTTGTCATCAACAAGCAGATCGGCCAGTGGGGCATTCCCTACACCGACGCCATCAAGGCCAATGAGCTGGCGCGGGTGGACATGAAGAAGGACACGCTCAACCAGCAGGTGGACCAGTTTACCATCGCCTTGGTGCCGGATGCGGCCAGCGGCGGCGGCGTCCTTAAGGCCTTGTGGGAAACCACGCAATTCTCAGTGCCCTTCAAAGTTAAGCAGTAAAGCGGACCCCGCTTTTCACTGTCATGTGCCGAGGTTTTTTTGCTGTTTGCCTCGCAGCAGCGGGTGTTGGCCTGCTGGCTGCCGGCGTGCCTGCGCAGCCCGCGTCTGCCGGCGTGCAACCGCCCACGGGCATCCAGCTGCTGCAGGATCTGCGCAGTTTTCGCGAGCTGGGCACAGTGCTCTTCATCGCCGCGCACCCGGATGACGAGAACAACCAGTTGCTGGCCTACCTGGCGCATGGCCGCTATTACCGTACGGCGTACCTGTGCCTCAACCGCGGAGATGGCGGGCAAAATGAGCTGGGGCCGGAATTCGGCGAGTTGCTGGGAGTAATCCGCACCCAGGAATCCCTGGCGGCCCGCCGGGTGGACGGCGCACGGCAATTTTTCACCCGGGCTTATGATTTTGGCTATTCCAAGACCCCGGAGGAAACTCTGCGCATCTGGGACCACCAGCAAGTGTTGTCCGACGTGGTGCGCGTCATCCGCCAATTCCGGCCGGATGTGATGATTGCGCGCTTTCCACCGCCGCCCAGCAACACCCATGGGCATCATACCTCCTCGACCATTCTTGCGCAGGAAGCCTTCAAAATCGCCGGTGATCCGAAAGCTTTTCCCGAGCAAATCGCCCAGGGCTTGCAGCCTTGGCAACCCAAACGGCTCTTTTTTAACGGCGGCAATGGCGCCGGAGTAGTAAACCTGAATGACGGAGGTAACGAGCCGGTTTCTGGCGAGGCTTTTTCCTCCATCGCCGCGCGCGCGCGCGCCAACCATAAATCACAAGGATTCGGGGCCGCGGGCGCTCCCAGAGGGGGCGGTGCCGCCCGCAATGAGCCGCTGTTTTTGCTCGATGGTCAACCTGCGAGCGCCGATATCATGGACGGAGTGGACACTACCTGGTCGCGCTATGCAGGTGGGGCGGACATCAGCCAGATGGCCGATGCAGCCATTGCCCAATTCAAGCAGGATGACCCTTCGGCCAGCGTGCCGGCATTGCTGGCGATTCGCAGCAAGTTGGCTGCGCTGCCCAGCGATCCGGTCGTGGATGAAAAGCGGGCGCAGTTTGACCGTATTTTGCAAGGTTGCCTGGGCCTCACGGTTGAGACGACCATCCCGAACGCCGAGGTGGTGCCGGGGGAAGAGTTGAAAATGCACTCTACCGCGTTGGTGCGATCCGCCATTCCAGTACAGTGGTTGGGCACGGGATATCCAAATGGCGTGGATCGGCTCGCGCCAGCTGGCGCGATGGCGCTCACCATGGGCCAGCCCAGCAGCAGGGATTCCACGCAGACTCTGCCAGCCCAGACGCCGCTGTCCACGCCTTATTGGCTGCGTGATGACCATACGGTGGGTATGCTCACGGTGGCTGATCCTGCGCTTATCGGACGTCCAGATAACCCGCCGATTTACCCGTTGCGGCAGATTTTCAAGGTGGGTGACCAAACCTTGAGCATTGCTGATGAACCGGTGCAAGTGACTGGCGACTCGCAAAAAGGGGAATCCCGCCGGCGTCTGGATGTCATTTCTCCGGTGGTGCTCAGTTTTGCCAACGAGGTGCAGCTTTTTGCGCCTGGGGCCTCAAAATCGGTTGAAGTGGAAGTCACCGCGTTTCGTCCGGCTAGCAACGGCGTATTGCGGCTGGCGGCACCTGCAGGCTGGAAGACTTCGCCCGCTTCCCAGCCGTTCCAACTCGCCGCGGTGGGAGACAAAGCCAGGGTGGCCTTCACCATTACCGCCCCCGCGCAACCCACTGGGGCCAATATCACCGCTATAGCCAATGTTAATGGCGTGGATTATTCCAATGAACGCATCGTCATCCGCTACGATCATATCCCGGTGCAGATGCTCCAACCGCCGGCGCGCTTCCGGGCAGTGGCGCTAGACCTGGCTACCCGAGGCAAAAAAGTCGGCTACCTGCCAGGCGCGGGGGATAGTTTGACCGCCGCCCTTGAGCAAATGGGGTACGCCGTCACCCAGCTCACGGGCGCGGATCTGACCCCTGAAAAACTCCAAGGACTGGACGCCGTGGTCATCGGGGTGCGGGCCTTTAATGAGCGTACTGATTTGGCGGCCAATCTGCCGGGCTTATTTGCCTATGTGGAGCAGGGCGGGGTGGTCATCGCCCAATACAACCGGCCCAATGGATTGCGCACCCCGCAACTGGGGCCGTATGCGCTTTCCATTGCCGGAAGCGGGCCGAATGCGCCCCGCTTCCGCGTGACGGATGAAAACGCGCCGGTCACCCTCCTGGTGCCCGAAGACCGCGCCTTTACGACGCCGAATAAAATAACGTCAGCGGATTTTGACGGCTGGGTGCAGGAGCGTGGCGCTTACTTCCCCGATACGTGGGACCAGGAGCACTATGTTCAACTGCTTGGCATGAGCGACCCAGGCGAGACGCAGCCCAGCAGCAGCCTATTGGTGGCTAAATACGGCAAGGGTCACTACGTTTACACCTCGCTTGGCTGGTTCCGCCAGCTGCCCGCCGGAGTTCCTGGCGCTTACCGCCTGTTTGCCAACCTTCTTGCCCTAGGCCAATGAATCCCCCGCCGGCGCCCGACCAGGAATCCACCGGCTTGCCGGGTTTGCGGACTTGGGGCGCGGTATATGGTTTGGTTCTGGTGGTATTTGTGCTGATCGTGGTGCTGTTGACCAAACTCACGTGGATGTTTTCGTGAATATCTTCGATTA
>JBEHYY010000002.1:0-170273 GCA_048497935.1 Verrucomicrobiota bacterium | reverse complement strand
CGCCGATGAGGAGTTGCACCCCGGTCGCTGTCTGCACGTAGATAGCCGGGTGGTTTTCGCGCTAATTTTTGCCGCGTTAGTTGATTACAGGACGATTATGTAACTTTTCGATTTTTGTAGTAGCTTTCCTACAAAGCTCTTGCAAATATCTAATCGCTCCGGTCACCCCACCGATATGGGAAAGCATACGAAACGCAGCGGGCGTACCCCACACCCGGCCGCTGCCTCAACTGCTTCAGTCGCCGCATCCCCCGGCGATAGGAATGTTGTCATGCCCACGCGGCAGCTGCGGGGCGAATCGGTCAAAATTTTCTGGACGGCGCTGGCCTTGGGACTGGTGGCGTTGCTGGCCTATGCGAACTCGTTCACGGCCGGGCTGGTGTTGGACAATGGAACGGTCATCGGCGATGACCCGCGCCTCAAAGAGGCGACGATGAATAATGTGACGGCCATCTTTACGCACAATTACTGGTGGCCGATGTTTGAGAGCAACCTTTACCGCCCACTGACCACCCTCTCCTACTGGTTCAATTACTCGGTAATCGGCAACCACAACCATCCGGCGGGGTACCACGTGGTGAATTTTCTCCTCCACTGGGCGAACATCATCCTGGTGTTGTTGATTGTGCGGCGGCTTTCCGGCAAAGCGGCCCTGGCGGTCCTGGCGGCGGGCATCTTCGCCGTGCACCCGGTCAATGTCGAAGCCGTCACCAACATTGTCGGGCGCGCGGACCTTTTTGCCACGCTTTCCATCCTGCTAGGCAGCTGGTGCTACATGAAGGCCGCCAATGTGCAAGGCGGCTGGCGCGCCCTGTGGCTAGCCATTGTGGGCCTATGCGCTTTTCTCGGCGGCTTCACCAAAGAAAGCGCGGTGATCATTGTCCCGTTTATTATTCTCTATGATGCCATCTGGCGCTGGCCGGGACTGCCGGGCCCTTCGCTCGTGGAGCGGCTTAAACAGGCGGCCCTGGAATTTTTGGTGAAAGGCTGGCTCGCGGTTTTTGCTGGCGTGGCGTTGTTCCTGACGGGTTATTCCCTGTTTTGGATGCATGCGCATACCCCGGTGTTTGGCGAAGTGTTTGCTGATAATCCCATTTCCGGCGCCCATAGCTGGTTCCAGGCGCGGATGACGGCCGTCAAAGTGCTTGGGCGGTACCTGGCGCTCCTTGTTTTTCCCAATACCCTCTCCAGCGACTATTCCTACAACCAGATCCCCCTCTATGGCGAAGGCAGTGCCTGGCAGGACGCCCAATGCTGGCTGGCCTTGGCTGTGGTGCTCGTGCTGCTGGGCCTGGCTTTTTGGCTGCGCCGCCGGCAACCGCTGCTGGCCTGGGGCATCACACTCTATTTCCTCGCACAGGTGCTGACCTGCAATCTGCTGTTCCCCATCGGCACCATCATGGCTGAACGCTCGCAGTACCTGCCGTCGGTGGGTTATGCCGTGGTGGCGGCCCAGCTGCTCTGGTGGCTCGGCGGTGGGCTGGCCCGGCTCAATCTCAAGGGCCTCACTCAGACCGCAGCCGCCGGCGCGCTAACAGCGCTGCTGATGCTCGGGTTGGGCGTGCGGACGTTTGTGCGCAACCAGGACTGGCAGAATGAAAAAGCCCTGTGGTCCAGCGCCATTGCGGCCTCGCCCAATAGTTTCAAGGTCTATAAAGGCTATTCCGACAGCCTATGGCACGAAACGGATGGCAAACATTCCGGCGACAGTGTGCTGGAGGAAGGCGCCCTCGACCAAACCATCAAGCTCGCGGAACATGGCCTGCAGATTCTCGACAGCCCGCCGCTCGAGATCTCCAAGCAGGACAACACCCTTTACCAGGACCTGGGCCTGTACTACCGCCTCAAGGGCGACTACCTGGCGCAACGCGGCAAAAAGGAGGAAGCCCGGCAAGCGTATGCGAAATCGCTGGCGGTGCTCTTCCGCGCGCGCGATGTTGACCACTGGGTCAACCAGACCTCCCGGGAAATGCAGCTAAAACGGGGCCGGGCGGCGCAGGATATTCCCGACGTGGGCAATTACCGCATCTATATCCAGCTTGCGCTGACCTACCAGAAGTTGGGCGATTGGAAAAATGCGGAAACGGCGGGCGCCTACGTGGTGCGCCTGGTGCCGACCGAGGTCGTCGGCTACCGCCTGGTCGGCATAGCCTATGACCACCAAGGCCGCACTGCCGACGCCGCTGTGCAAGCCCTGCAAGCCTTGCTGCTGGATATGCATGATGGCGGCAGTTGGAACGACCTCATTGGCTATTACCGCAAGATGGACCTCAAACCCTTCCCGCTGACGCCCGCCCAAAACACCTTTATCATCGACCAGACCAACCCCATCGTCCGCGACGAGCTCAACCAAGCGTGCGTGCAGCTCATCCGCCGCATTGAAGAAGGCAAATTGTATGCGGAAGCGAACTCGATGCAGCAGACGCTCATTAAAAACATCCAGGTGCCGACGGAACTGTTCAAGAAATAGCCTGCCATGGGTCGGCGCTTGCGCCCAGGGGCACGCACTTTTACGCTAGGCGTCCCATGCTTCCTCGTCTGGTCACTGCCCGTCTGGTGCTTGACGCCTTCACCCTGGAGGATGTGCCCACGGTCGTCGAGCTATGCCAGCACCCGGAAGTGTATGCGACCACCCTGCGCATTGAACGGCCCTACCAACCCGAACACGCAATCGGCTGGATCTCCGGTCACCTGTCCCGTTTTCTCCAAGGCGCCGCCGTGAACCTCGCCATACGGGCGGAAGGCAGGCTGGTTGGCAGTGTCAGCCTGGACATCGAACGCGCCTCGGACAGTGCGGTGTTGGGCTATTATATGGGCCGCCCTTATTGGGGCCGCGGCTATGCCACGGAAGCGGTGCGGGCCATGGTAGCCTATGGTTTCCAGGAGTGCCGCTTGGAAAAAATCACGGCCGACCATTTCGCGGGCAATGCGGCTTCGGGCCGCGTGCTGGAGAAAGCCGGTTTCAGCCGCGAAGGCCTGCGCCAGCGTCATTACAAAAAGGATGGCGTGTTCATCGACGCGGTGCTCCATGGCCTCACCCGGCCAGCGGCGCTTGCCGCAGGGTCGATCCGCGAAGACGCTCCAAGTGCGCCGCCCCAGCCATCCCCGCCGCCGGCGGGCCGCAGTCGCACTGCCGAGGAGCCGCCCTGGGCTGAAGAATTGGCCGCCACAGGCACAGGCTCCGTGGACCGCAGCCTGCTCCAACGCCATTTTTTGGGCAAAAACATCGCGGCGCTGGAAGAGGAGTTACGCGTCTATGGCAAATCCCTGGCGCCCGACTTTGCCCACCTTAGTCCCATTGCCCTCGGCTATTACCTCCACTCTGCGCAGCGTTATCTCGAGAGTGAATTTTCCGAGGGCGATTGGGACTTCGCCCATGGACTGACTGCCGCGCTGGCCCCCCGCCTGCGCGATGGGGGCCTCGACGGCGAAACCCAGACACGGGCCCAAGCCTTGCTACGGCATATTCGTGACCAAGCGGCGCGTTACTTTATCGAGCCGGACCAACAGCCGTTTGCCGGATGGCTGTCGGCGGCGTTGACCGACTGATCACAACGACAGCAATCTCACAAAACCGGGCTGCCCGGTGAATGGCTGGCCAAAGGCGGCGGTTGGTTGCCTGGCTCTTCATACCACACGCGCACGACCTGCACCCACATATGGTCTTCGTCCCAGCGCTCCAGATTGCCCGCCACGGTGGAAAGCGGCTGCCCGTTCTTATTCAGTGAGAGCGCGATGGTTTCAACATTCAGCGCCCGCAGCTTGGCTGCTTCAAGCCATTGGCTGGCCCGTTGCACCACACCTGCCACCGGCTCCCACTGCGCGGGGCTGCCACGGCGCGCGGGCGCCATCTGTCGAGGGGTGAAATCACGAAAAGCCAAGGGCATGGAAGCACGCTAAAGAGATTGGAGCCTGATTTCGAGGTCGAATTTGTCGGGGCGTGGTCACCACTCACCAACGCGCGAACTTGCAGAAAATCCACGGCCGATTATCCTTCCTTCATGCCCCGGCTGACGCTTGTCACCTTCAACATTGCCCACGGGCGGGGCTTGTCGCTGTATCAGGGCTTCCACACTGCCCGGGGCATCCGCGCCAATTTGCAGAAAATCGGCCAATTGCTGGCTGAAGCCGGGGCGGACTTGGTCGCCCTGCAGGAAGTGGATGAGGACTCCCACTGGAACCAGCGCATCAACCTGCTTGAAGCGCTGCGGCAGGAAACCGGGTTTGCCCATGCCTACCTGGGAGTGAACAACCGACGCGAGGGCCGCAAACCCCTCGCCTATGGCAATGCCGTGCTTTCGCGCCACGCCGTGCGCTTCTGGCAGAATAATCCGTTCGGCACCGCCACCTTGGGTGAAAAAGGCTTTTTGTATGCCGAAGTTGCGGTGGGCACCCATGCGCTGCCCGTCCTCAATCTCCATCTGGATTACCGCTCGCGCAGCCGCCGCATCCAGCAAGTGGAGCAAGTCATCGAATTTCTGCGCACCCACGCCCACCCCGATTGTCCGCACCGCCGCCCACTGTGCCCCATCATCTGTGGCGATTTCAACACGCATTCCCGGCGAGTGGGCGATGCCGTGCGCCATTTGTTCTCGGCGCTGCTCACGCATGGCGATTATGAAATCTGGCCGCACCCGCGCGAAAAAACGTTTCCCGCGCACCTGCCCAGCCGGAGCCTGGACTTCATTTTAGTCCCCAAGCCTTACCGCGTCCGCCGCTGCGAGGTGCTCAAGTGCTACCTCTCGGACCACCGTCCCGTGCTCGTGGAGCTGGAGTTTGATTAAACGGATACCCTTTAGGGCGCGGCGCCACCGGCGGCGGCACTGGCTTCGGCGGAGACTTGTTTGATAAGGCCCAATAATGTGGCCTGCCGGCCGTTATTATTGTTCGGGTATTGCTTCAGCACTGCTTGGGTTGCGGCCTCCGGATCGGTCCGCGCCCATTGCCGAACGATCCCGGTAATCAAACTGCCGCGTTTGGCGGGGTCGCTCATGGTCGTGGTCCAGTTAAATGCTGTCGGCAAATCATTCTGGCTGGCCGTTTCCACCACTGCCATGACGGCGCTGTCCCGCGCATTGCCCGGCGGCAGGGTGTCCACCCATTTGGAAGCTGCCTCCGGATCCTGCTTAAGCCAGCGCTCCGCGATGACCGCGCTCACATTATCCTGGCTGGCGGATTTCTCCACCAAGGAAAGTGTGGCCAACTTTGCCGCCGCTTGGGCCGGATCCTGGGTGGCCCAAGTCTTTAAAATTCCCTTGAGCGTGTTGAGGCGCAAATCGGTGCCGTCATCTGGCAGGTTTTGCGCGTAGTCCCAGGCTCCCTGGGGGTCTTTGACGGCGGTCTGCATCAAGGCCGAGTAAAGGGCGCTGTTGCGCTCCATCCCCGGCGGCTTGGCTTCGGCCGCAACCAGCAACGCACGAGGATCGGCGCCCGCATGGTTATTTTCGGCCGGATTTTTATCCGCCGTGATGGCTGTGGCATTGCTATGCTGAATCACAATCTTGGCTTCTTGCGTCTTGAGCTGGGAAACATTTTGAATGACTGCCGCCATTTTTATATGAAGCGCAGTCAGTGTCTCCCTTGTTTCGTTCAAAGCTGTGTTCATCCTGGCGCCCCAGACCCCGAGCACCGCCACGGCAATGAGCAAAACTATATTAAGCGGGTTGGTTTTCATGGTCTGGGGAGTTTCATGCGCATTTCAGCGACAACACAAGATACTGTCCCGTTCCCCAGCAATTTTCGATACCTAATTTGCCCTGCCCAGCCCTGCTAATCCCGCCTCGCCAGCGACGGCCAGGCCCAGTTGTCATTCCGGTCATTGAGGCTACCGGGCTGCAATGGCAGGCCGTGGTGATCCTCCCCCATCCAGCCGAGGGAATAGAGCAAGAAGGTGTCATTCTCGCGGCGTTGATAATGCAATGGTCCGCCGGTGACATCGTCGCGGGGCAATGCAACCATGAATTGTGGCAACAGTTCCTCCAATTTTTCCGGGTAAGCACCATGCGCGAGCCGGTAGCGCTCCAATGCGCAAGCCACGGCCGCCTGGTCCAATGTCGCCTGGGCCCGGGCAAAGGTGGCCAGGCAGCTATTCATTGCCGGAAAAATAGACCCGATGAGAAAGCCCTCGGGGGCATAATCGGCCAAACTGTCGCTCCATTGCCAGGGATGCGTGGGTAGCTGGGTTGGGTCGAACCGACGCTCCGTCAGATTTATCCGCGGCAAAAGAGTGTTTTCATACCACTGATTACCGGTCAACAAGGCTCGATTCAAGGCCAGCTGGGTGGAGGCCACCAGCGCGGCAAAATAGCGATTACTTTGGTCGCTTGAGACGATCTGTTTCGTCAATTTCATCCTCTTTAAAAAGCCCTGTTCTTCCTGCCAAGTGAGGAGGCTGGTGAAAAACGCCCGCTCGCCCTCCAGGTCCCGATAGGATTGGGCCAGGAAGTCGATTCTTTGAATCTCTTGCTGCAATCGGGCCAACTGCGCTTCCGTCCAGCAATGCCCAGCCAACCCCTGCCAGACCGCTTGCGTTCCGATGAAAAGCATCGCCGCGGAAGTCAGCCCGGAAATGAGGACTGGCTCGTTCGCATTGGCCTGCGACAGGCGCAAGGCCGTGATGGCGTCCTCCAGCGCAGCATCGTTTTGCCCGGCAGCCAGTTCAGCTGCGCCACGCAACGTGAATAACTTTTCAAGGGTGAGCAGCGGCCCGATTTCCATAACAAAAATGCTGGAGGCCGGCTGCTTGGCATAGTCCAGGGGAAAGCGCGAATAAGGGCGGCGGATGGCGGTGCTGATTTCCGCCATTTCCGCATCGAACTTTTTCAGATGCTCCAGAATGGGCCCATGAAAATACTCCTCCCATTTTGCTGAATTTATCTCATGACCTGTCTGCCAACCGCCCAACCCGGGCATATCCGGCTCCTCGGGATTCCACCACATCAGCCTGTCGCCCAAGCTTTCACCTTTTTTATAGGGTGCGTACACGGACTTGAGCAACGGCGTCATCGCAAAATTCTGATCATCAGGCACCAGTGGGGGCGCCAACTCGGCCATCGTCAATTTCACCCCCCGCCCCACCAATTCAGCTCGATACTTTTCCCAAGCCCGGCCCGTGCGGTAAGTTTCCCCCGCCCAGAGGAGCGCCACCAACGTCGCCAAACTGGCCAGAACAAACAAGACTGGACGGAGAATGCGGCGGACCCGCGGCCACGACCAGCGGATGGCCGCCCAGACCCGGCCAAAGAGCCGGGCCATCGCCGAGGTGGCCCGGAAAAATGTCGGAAAGGATTCGCGCAGGCTCATGGTTTAGGCGAGTTCGCTTATTTCAAAATCTCGACGGCGCAGCCAAGCACCCGTGGAATCCTTGTGCGGAACCGGCGGTGGCGATACCGCAGCCCGTACAGTGACGGAAGGCTGAAATTGGGCAAACAGCCGGTTGCGCTCCGTCAGCATGGCGTAAATTTCCTGCTGGGCCAAGACCGGGGCATGGAGTGGGCCACGCTGCTGCCGCGGTTGCGCGGCGATATTCAGCCCTAAAATCACCACCCAGACCGCAGCCAGCCCACCCCACGCATAGGGCGAGGGCCAGAACCATGCCTGCCAGATGGAAGGGCGCGCTGGCGCCTTGGCTGCCGGCTGGGCGGCCGCCAGGATCTCGTGCCGCCACGCAGCGGGCATCGCGCGCACGGGCTGGCTTTTCAGGAGTTGTTCGAAGTCATCCATGAATCTTTTACCTCGTTATAGAGTGGACGCAGTGCGCCGCGCAATTTGTCTATCGCATAGCGATAGCGGCTGGCGGCGGTGTTGGGTGAAATTTCCAGCACATGGGCAATTTCCTCAAAGGTTGCCTCTTCCCATAACTTCAAGTGGACAACGGCCCGCTGTTCCGGGGGCAGCGTGGCCAGGGCCGCCCCCAAGGCCTGGCGAAAGCCTTCCTCATCTGCCTGCTGGCTGGCGGCAAAGGGGTGGCCGCTGCTGGCAGGATCCTGGGTTACAGCGGCAAATTTTTCCCGCGTGTTTTGCCGCCGAAGCTGATCGATGGCTTGATTATGCGCCAACCGCAGCAAAAACGCCCGCGGGTTGTCCACGCCATCCAGCAAATGCGGCCGCACTGCCAATCGGCGAAACACCTCCTGCAAAATATCACGGGCATCGGCCTCCCGGCGGGTCACCTGCAAAGCGAAAGCAAACAACGACTGGGCATAGTCGTCGTAAAGTCGGGTGAGGTCGGCCGGCATAAGCACTCTCTAAAGAAGACGGCTTGGGGTTAAAACCTTGTTTAATCGATTACCGCCCACACCAAAAATGTTACGATTGTTACATTTGCAACGGAAGGGTCAATTTCACTTGCGGTGGACAGTGCCACAGGGATTGAGTAACCGTCCCACCCGAGCCGGGCTTTCTGATGTCTGCCGCGAAATCCACCCCCCATGCCAAGGCCAAGCCGGCCGCCCCGCCTGCGGAATCGCCTGATGCCTTGCTCCGGCGCGAAAGTGTGCGCGCTGGTCTCTTGCGCATCAGCCGCCGACACGTCACCACCGCGCTCCAACGCCTGGAGCACCCGAAGAAGGCCGACCGCACGGAGGATATCCATCAAGTGCGCGTCCATGGCAAACGCCTGCGCGCCATGCTGCGCCTGCTCAAGCCGGTGACGGATGTCGAGGCGATGCAGCGCGAGAATGCGCGCCTACGCGAGCTGGGCCGCGCGCTCTCCGGCTTTCGCGATTCCTTTGTCGCCGTGCAAACTTTCCAGCGCGTCTTCGAGGACGCCGCGCCCCGGCAGATGAAGGACGCCGCCCGGCTGCTGGGCGTGAAACCGCATCAGGGCAAAAGCAAGGACGACCTCACGCTGGCCCTGAAAGCCGCCGCCAAATCCTTGCGCCGCACCAACGACGAAATCCGGCGGCTGCCCCTCACGGCGCGCGGGTGGGCCATCCTGGCGCCCGGCCTGGAAAAATCCTACCGCAACGCCCGCGCCGGCTATAAAAAGTGCTCCAAGCGCGGTGCCGGGCATTTGGGCGATTGCTTTCATGAATGGCGGAAAGGCGTCAAAGCCCTGGGCTACCAACTGGAGCTGCTGGCGAACCTGGCCGACAAGGAGGTCCAGCGTCTGCGCAAAGACTGCCGCCGCCTGGGCGCGCTGCTGGGCGATGACCACGACTACCTGGTCTTCGCCGTGCGGGTGCGTGAGCGCGAACAGCATTACGAAGACCTGGCTAATTTCCGTCCGGTGCGCAAACGCCTCAAACGTCGCCTCAAGGAACTGCGCACCAGGGAATTTGCCCTGGCCCGGTCATTGTTTGCCGAAAAGCCGCGCATCTGGATCACCCATCTTTACGACCACTGGCGCACCTGGAAAAACCCCAATGCGGATGATTTGGTTTTAACCATTGAGCATTCCCGCTCCACGCCCGCCCCGTCACTGCGGTCACTGGGCATATTGGTCCCCGCCGCGGGATAACCCCAAAAGCGCAGGCAGCAACACTGCGGCTGGTGCTACTTCTTGGCCGGCACCAGCGTGGTCACCGTGCCATCGGGAGCAACCTTGCGGATGGCGGCATTTTCAGAATCGGCCACATAGATATTGCCGTCCTTGTCCGCCGCCAGGCCGCGCGGACCGCTAAAATGAGCGGCCGCGCCTTTGCCATCGACCAGGCCACCATCACCACTTTTCCCCGCCAGCGTGGTCACGGTGCCGTCGGGAGTGATTTTGCGAATGATCGCCTCATCGGTGCTGGCGACATAAAGATTACCCTTGCTGTCCACCACCAAACCGCGCGGGGCGGAAATGGTCGCCTTCGTACCCACGCCATCCTTGCTGCCCGAGGTGCTGGCGGGGTCGCCGGCAATCACTGTCACCGCGCCATCCGCCGCCACTTTGCAGACAATGCCCAAATCTTCATCAGCCACATAAATGACTCCCGCGCTATCAAGGGTGATGGCGCGCGGCGCACTCAAATGAACCGCCGTATCCTTGGCATCGGTGGGCTTCGGGGCGGGCTTGGCACCCAGCGTCGTCACCACGCCATCCGGCGTGATTTTGCGGATGGAGCCATTGTGCGTGTCGGCCACATAAACATTGCCATCCTTATCAACAGCCACGGCGGTGGCGCCCGTAAAGCGGGCGGCATCGCCCTTGCCGTCTGCCGGACCAGAATCGCCAGCCTTGCCCGCCAGCGTCGTCACCTTGCCAGACGGGGTGATTTTGCGAATCGTGTTGTTGTCGCCATCGGCCACATAAACATTGCCGTCTTTGTCCACCGCCAGGCCAGTGGGCGTGGAAAAACCGGCCTCCTTGCCCACGCCATCCACCGAGCTGGAAGCACTGGCTCCGCCAGCCAGTAACGCAATTTTGCCGTCAGGGGTCAGTTTATAGACCGCGCCATTGCCGATATCGCCGATGTAGACGACCCCATTCTTATCCACGGCAATTCCTCGGGGATTGCTTAACTCAATTGTCGGTTCGGGCGCGGGCTTGGCAACCGACGCAGGAGCCATGGGCGGCGGAGCGGGCAAAGCGGCAGGGGCATCCGCCGCATACGCGACAGCCACAGTGAAAGAAAAGGAGGCAAGAGCGAAGCAGCGTAGGGTAGTCATAGAGGTTGCCAGCGATAAAAGCTAACTTCCCAATCCACCGCAAGCTTGCAGGCATTTTAGCGAAGTGTGTAAAAATGACACTTACCCCTTTATTTTTGGGGAAGATGCGCTATATTGACGTTCCAAAATTCATTCGAGTGGGTCAAAAAGTTACATATTAAGTCGTTAATTATAAATATCTTATATTTCAAACAGGCAATTTTACAATGTCCGAAAGCATACTCATCGTAGATGACGAAAAGCATACCCGTGATGGCTTGGCCACCGCTTTGGAGGGCGAGTATGAGGTATTCCAAGCTGCCGATGCGGAAGAGGCCTTTCGCCTGCTGGATGCCGAGCAGTTTGCCGTGGTATTGACTGACCTGCGCATGGCCGGCAAATCGGGCCTCAAAGTCATCGAGCGTGCGCTGCAAATGCCCTACCACCCGGTGTGCATCATGATGACCGCTTATGGCAATGTGGAAACCGCGGTCGAAGCGATGAAGCGCGGCGCCTATGACTTCCTCACCAAGCCGGTCAGCCTGGAAAAGCTCGAAATCCTCATCCGGCGCGCGCTGCAAGAACGCAAACTGGAAAAAGAAAACACCACGCTGCGCGACCGGCTGGACAAGCAATTCAGCTTTCCCAACATTGTCGGCCATTCCCAAGCCCTGCAAACCGTGCTGGAGAAAGTGAAGCAGGCCGCCGCCACTCGCGCCACGATGCTGCTCACCGGGGAAACCGGCACCGGTAAAGAGCTGCTCGCCCAGATGATCCACCAGAACAGCCCACGCGCCCGCGGCCCGTTTGTGGCCGTGCATTGTGCCGCGCTGCCGGCCAGCCTGCTGGAGAGCGAGCTTTTCGGCCATGAAAAGGGTGCCTTCACCGGCGCGAATGAACGTCGCATCGGCCGCTTTGAAGCTGCGGACGGCGGCACGCTCTTCCTCGATGAAATGGGCGAACTTGACGCGCAGACCCAGGTGAAGCTGCTCCGCTTTTTGGAGACGCGCACCTTCGAGCGTCTGGGCAGCAACAAGTCCATTACGGTTGACGTCCGTCTTGTCTGCGCCACGCACCGCGATTTGGCCGAATTGGTCGCCAAGGGTGCCTTCCGTGAAGATTTATTCTACCGGCTGCACGTCGTGCCCATCCGCCTGCCCCCACTGCGCGAGCGGGCGGAGGACATCCCCCTGCTGCTCGACCACTACCTGCGTTTTTTCGCCAAAGAGAACAGCCTCACCCCGCCGCGCCTCGCGCCAAGCGCCATCGCCGTGCTGCAACGCTACGGCTGGCCGGGCAATGTGCGCGAACTGCGCAATTTCTGCGAAAATGCCGTCGTGCTCAAACGCGGCGGCGAAATTTCGGAGTACGACCTCGACCCGAAGTTCACCGCTCCCGCCGGCCAGCCATCGGGGGCCAAACCCACCGGTTCGCCAAGCGCCGCCGCACCCGTGGCCAACCCCCTCTCCCGCGAGGAAAATGAAAAGCGCCTGCTGCGCTCGGCCCTTGTGGAAGCCCGGGGCAACCGCACCAAGGCCGCGCAGCTGATGGGCATCTCCCGCCGGACCCTCCACCGCAAACTCACCGAGTGGCCGGAGCTGGACGTGGCCCATTAAGCCAGCCAATATCCACCGCATGAACCCCACCCCCTCCCGCCGCGATATCCTTAAAACCGCCGCCATCGGCCTGGCGCTTTCGCCCTTCCTGACCATGTGCGCGGACCTGCCTGCCGCCACCGCCTCCAGCCGCCGGAAAAAAATCCTCTTTTTCACGGATTCCGAGGATTTCCCGCACGACATGGTCACCCGCAAGTCGCCGGAGGTGCTGGCTTTTGGCGAACAGACCTTCAAGGAGGTGGGTGAAAAGGCGGGCTACGACATCACTGTGAGCAAGGACGGCCGCCTCTTTGCGCCCGAGTCCATCGGCCAGTTTGACGCGTTTGTCTTCTACACCACCGGCGACCTCACCAAACCGCCGGGCACCAAATATAAATCGGACCAGACTCCAGCCATGCCCGTCGCCGGCAAGACGGCGCTGCTCGACGCCATCGCGGCAGGCAAGGGCTTCATGGGGCTCCATTGCGCATCCGACACTTTCCACAGCCCCGGCTATGAAGGAAAACCCAAGAAGACTTACCTGCGCGCCGCCAAGCCGGGACCGGAGGTGGACCCCTTTATTGCCATGCTGGGCGGCGAGTTCAACTCCCATGGCTCGCAGCAAATGGCGACCATCCGCGTGGCGGACCATCAATTCCCCGGCCTGACCAATTTGCAGGACTTCACCATTAACGAAGAATGGTACAGCCTGTATAATCTCGCGCCCGACCTGCACGTCATCCTCGTGCAAGACACGACGACCATGAAGACCAATGCCAATGGCCAGCGGACGGACTGGCAATACCAGCGCGACCCCTACCCCGAAACGTGGGCCCGCGCCCACGGCCAAGGCCGCGTTTTCTATTCCTCCATGGGCCACCGGCAGGATGTCTGGACCAACCCCATTTACCAGCAAGTCCTCACCGCGGGGCTGGCCTGGATCGTGGGTGATGTGAAGGCTGATATCCCGCCCAACCTGGCCACCGCCTGCCCGGCGCTGGTGCAGGCGGAAGGCAAGGCCTGACCGGGGCTCTTGCTGGCGAAAAGAATTGCCCCTGCCGCAGGCAACTTTTACCCTCACGGTTTGTCCTGTTAAAAAGCCAGGGCGCCCCACTATTCATGCTGCGCAAATTCATTTGTGTCCTGATTGCCGGTGGCTGCGTGGCCGCCCGCGCCGCTGCGCCCGCCGCGACCCCTGCCCCGGCAGCCGGCACTCCTGCGGCCACGACCCAGCCTGCAAAACCCGCCGCTGCGGCCGGCACGGGTGACCTGGTGCGCATCGGCGGTTCGGATCTGCTGCAAACCGCCATTGGCGAGCCCCTCACGCGCTATGCGAAACAGTTTCACCTCAATGTCGCGGTGGATCTGCTCGGCTCGACTCCTTCGCTGGATGGGTTGAAATCGGGCAACATCCAGCTTGCCATTGTCGCCTGCCCGGTGGGCCAGACGCCCGCGCCGCAGGGCTTCAAGGCCATCCCCTTCTGCTTCGTGGCAGACTATGTTATCGTCAACGCCGCCAACCCACTCACGGCGCTCAGCCTGCGCCAAGTGGCTGGCATCTTCAGCGCGGGGCGGGACTCCCTCGGTTCTTGGGGCCAGTTGAAGCTCGCTGGCGATTGGGCGGACCGGCCCATCGTCCCGTACTCCACCAGTCTGGATGACGGCGTGGTCATCGAAATGCTGAAATATCTTGTGCTGGAACAAAAGCCCCTGCGCGGCAATGTCCGCGTGCTCAACACGCCGGACGAGGTGTTCAACGCCGTCAAAAGCAGCCCGGCCTCCATCGCCCTGTGTGGTTATAATCCCGGCGCGCCCTTCAAAGCCCTTCTGCTGACCACAGACAAGGATATCGCCGCTGGGAAACCCGCCATCGCGCCCACGCCGGAAAACATCTCCAGCGGCGAATACCCGCTGCGGCTGCCGTTCTACCTGGTATATAACCCGGCCGACAAGGCGCGCGTCGCCCAGTTCATGCGACTGCTGCTCAGCGACGCCTATGCCACCCGCCTACACGAGGCCCATTTCATCCCCCTGACGGACACAGAACGCAATCGTGCACTCCTTGGGCTTGACAAACCCGACTAATTGCGCAGGATGAACCCCTTGCCGCCCATTTCGGGTGGCCGGCCCGGCATCTCGCCGGGCAAAGTGACGCGAGCGTAGCTCAGATGGTAGAGCACGACCTTGCCAAGGTCGTTGTCGAGGGTTCGAATCCCTTCGCTCGCTCCATTTTTAAATGGAGTGTTTTAGGCGATAGTTTATCTGAGCGCCAAAAACCTGTTCCAAAGGCTGGGTTTGCTCATTTATCCCCAAGGAAGGCTGGCGATCACCTGCGTGCCATCCTGTACAAGGCTCACTTTAAGCCAGCCTACGTTTTAATGCTTTAGCGTCCGGATGACTTGTCTCCCGACGACAAAACCTTCGGGGAACTGCGGGCGGGTTCAGAGCGCTATTAATACGCCGCTTTATGCTTATGTTTTAAGCCTATGAACATTGCCTGTTCTTTTCCGCTTCGCCCAGCCGTATGGGCATAACCCCCCAATTATGACCCAAAAAGATGGTAGAACTGTGTGTCACCATAACGTTTTGATATCTTCAATGATTTTTCACGACAAGCCGGTTGACAAAATGAAAAAGTGGGCTAGTTTGCCGCTCCGTGCTTACCCCCAAAAATCGCATGAATATTTTTGCGCGTGCTGGTTTTTCAAAATGGATTTTGCGCTTTGCGATGGTGATGATCTTGGAAATAGCCGCCCCCACCCGGGCCCTGGCCGATGATTACGATGCCATACATTACTCCATTGGCAATCTGACGACTGGTTCATTTGGCGCGGGAAACGTTTCAGTGGTTGGCAATGGCCTCGGGAATTACTCCACGCCGGCAGTTGTCGGCACGGGAGGATTTTCCGCAGCTGTCGGCGTTTATGTTGGTGGCGTTTTACTTAGCCTCGAGGACCCAACCACCTTTGGCGGTCAGCCCATCGAGGGAAATGTCTCAGTGGACTCGATCAGCGTGGGCACGGAGACCACCATCAGCGGAAATGTTGTGCTCGGTGCTTATCTATTTGGCAACCTGACCCTGGCCGGCAATTTCACGGCCAACTGGGGCGCGGATTTGGATGGTGCGACGGATGTGCATCTTGGCAGCTGGACGGATGGGACTTACTTTTACGACGGACTGGACATTCACGGGCCAGCAGGATGGGAAGACACCGCTCTTTTTGTCGGTGGCACGCCCGCAGTCACCTGGACATGGCAACAATCCACCAGCCGCGCCTCGCTGGACCCAGAAGGCCGCCTGATGCTGGATGCCGGTTCGTCCAACCAATCCATTGTGTTCGACCCCCAGCATGATTACCTGGAAGTCACGATCGACGGCGTTTCCGGCAATGTCGCCTTTTCAAGCCTGGGCGCAAATTTGCCCATTGATGGCAATGGCAGCTTTAGCGTAGGCGATGGCTTGATTGTGCTTGGCAGCGACACACTGGTGCTCGGGGGCATGGCCTTTAATGCCAATGAGCCAGGCCATGGCTCAACTCTGTCCCAGCCGGGTTTTGCCGGGAATATGTCCTTCGACCTTGACCACAATACGGTCGCCTTCAGCAACGGCTTTTCCATGCAGGGGACATCCTGGCTGTTATCGGGCATTGCCATGACCTTGGGCCCCAATGTCACGGCCAGTGGTGCTGGCGCGGTTGCGATGGGCGGAGCAGCAAATGCCAACGGAACCAATGCGATTGCCTTCGCCGATGGGCAAGCCACGGCCGCCAACGCAACAGCCTTGGGAGGCAATAGCACGGCCTCCGCCAATGGCTCCCTCAGCCTGGCGGGCGGCAACGCCACCGGCAATTTCTCCATCGCCATTGGCAATCAAACCACCGCCAGCGGAAGTGGTGCTTCGGCGATTGGGCTGCAGGTGACATCATCAACCTGGGAAACCACGGTGGTCGGCCATTACAACAGCGCCATATCCGGCAATGCCACGACCCGAGTGGCGACGGATCCGGCCTTTGTGATTGGCATTGGCAATAGCACTGTACCGCGCAATGCCTGGGTCATCCTGAATAACGGCAACCTTACCATCAATGGCACGCTAAAAATAGCGCATCCCAGCTATGTGTCGCCCACCAGCAGCACCCAGCTCCCGGCCGCCTATATCGACGATCCCGTCTTGTTCAACGGGCAAGTAACGTTTGCCGGCCACACTGTTAAGGGAGGCAGCACGCTCTCGGGTGCGATACCCATGGGTGAATTCAACTATCCCTAGTTTCGATTTTAATTTCATGAACTTTTTCAAACATACAACTATTAAAGGCTGCGTTCGTTCCGGCTTTGTCCCTATCGCCCGATTGGGTGCAATTATCGCAGCCGCGCTTGTGCTATCCTCGGCCCAAGCTCATGGCCAGGATACTATCACCGCCACGTATGCGACTGCAAATACCAGCGCTTTTAGGGACGCCAATGTCGTGCAAATGAATGTCGCCGGGAACCTGGATTATGGCAATTTTGACGGAGAAAATGCTTCAATCGAAGCCTGGTATTTCGTTTCACTGGACTGGCTGATAATCGATGGCCACCTGATCCAAAACCCCAGCAACCAACCCTCCTACAATTCCCTGATTTTGGACAATGACCTCATGGTCACCGGCAATCTTTTCGCCAATTTGACCTCCAATAGCGATATTGCCGTAAACCACGCTTCGTTCAGCTCGGGAGGATTGCTCATCAATGGCACGCTTGACCTGCTCGGCTTGGGGGTGAACTTTACGGACAACGAGGATGATTCATCGGTCATTGCACATACCGGAACTTCGGCCACTTATCTTAGTGACAACTATACCCTTTCCCTTGGCGGTGAGTCCGAATTTTACCTAAGTACCAATCAGGCCATCACGATTAGCTCGGCGAATATGCGAGTAGATCTCGGCCACACTGTGTATCATTTCAGAAATAACAGCGGCAATATTGGTGTCGCCCCGGACAAAATAACCGCAGACACATTGGTCCTGAATGCCTTGGATGCAGCCTCCCCCTCTATTAATCTTCAGCATATTTACCTCTACGACGGCGGCGGAAGCTTGCAATTTTCTTATGCTCTCGGGGCAGACCCGGCCGGGCAAAGGATTTCCGCCACATTTTCACTGGGAACCAATGGCACCTTCCAGGGAGTTCTCTACCCAGGAGGGCTGGGAATTGGCAGCAACGCCTCGGCAAGTGCTAATCAAGCCCTGGCTTTTGGCAACAGCAGCGCTTCCGGCAATTATGCTTTTGCCGCCGGTGATGATAGCCAGGCCAGTGGCAACGGATCGTTGAGCCTGGGTGGAGGCAATGCCACAGACGGCAATTCAACAGCCATCGGTTCTGGCGCTGTGACCGGCGCCGCCAACACTGTGGCGATTGGCATCAATACGCTCGCCCAAACTAACAACACGGTGGTGATGGGGCATGATAATGAAGATATCAGCTGGCGGCCGGCGGCTTGGAACAATCCCCCGCAGCCTGCATTTATCGTTGGATCGGGCACGAGCGGATCAGGCTTTAATGCATTTGAGATAGAAAATGACGGCGGGGCGTTCTTCGGAGGACAGACGTTGGTGGCCAGTCCAGATTATGTCTCCCCCACCAGCAGCACGCAGCCGCTGACCCTTGAAATAGACGGTGCGTCCATTTTCTCCAGTTCAAACATGACGCTTTCCGGAAATGTTTTTATGTCCCACGCGCAGGGAGATATCTCGATGGGGCCTTATGGCAATTGAAGTGCCAAAATCCTTGTATTCTCTCACCCATGCAATTTCACCCAATAGCATCAAGCCCTCCCGCAAGTTCCAAGCCTTGCAGCAATCTGTTACACCGTCTGGCGTGCCTTGGAATTTGGGCGCTCCTGATCATCATGTCCGCCAGCCGGGGCCATGCGGATGATATCGTGGTTGAAACGCTTACCGCTGACAATTTGACGCAAAATGGTTATGCAGAACAAATATCGACAAACGACTTGGGCACGGTAAACACAACCACCGCCCAGTTTTCAGGCGGTGGGTCCACTGTCCTGACGGTCAGCGGCGGTATGTCTGTGGATTGGATGGCCATGGGCGCCGGTGTGGATAATCCCGGCACAGAAGTGGACGGCAGCTATATATCCAACCTAGGCCTGGTCTATAATGGCGAGGATGCGGTCTTCACCTCGGCCAACGTGGCTAATAATGCGTATTTAGGCGATCTGACCGTCAATGGGTCCATCTCCGTGGCGAACGATTTTACAGGGAATTTGACCGTTGAGGGAACGTTCTTTCTCTTGAATGAGGGGGTGGAGGAAAACTCTTATCATGAAGGCAATGTGCTGATGCACATTGGAACCAAGCTGGTCGCCATGGGCGGCGGCTTTTCTGCCTCGTCATCTGTAACTGCCTGGAAATGGCAGCAAAATGGGGCGGACAGCGCCCTCGACCAGATGGTGCTGGGCAACGATGGCAACCTTTCGCTCCTCAATCCGGGAGCCAATGCAACTCTGACCATTGTCCCCTCGAACCTTACCCTGGTGCAAACCATCGGCAACAACACCACCGACTACCCGCTCTTTACCTACACCACCAATACCTCGGTCACGGTGTTTGAATTGGGCGAGGGGGCTCTTGCGCTTGATGCCTCGGACCCGGATGCACCGCGGATTGCCGTGGGCAATTTTGCCTTAAGCAGCAATTCATCGTCCGATGGTTTGGTCGTCTCAGCATTAGGATCGAGCAACACCATCACTTTCGACCCCAAGAACCAGCGCATCGCCTTCAGCAGCGGGCTCTCGCTGGCTGGCAACAATACCACGATGCATCTGGATTTTGGCACTGTCACAACGGGACTGGCCTTTGGGGAAAATGCCACCGCCAGCGGCAATCATTCGCTGGCGACCCAAAACAGCACCGCCAGCGGCAACCGGTCCATTGCCCTGGGCAACAGCAGCATTGCGTCGAATGACGATGCGATAGCCTTCGTGTCCGGCAATGCTTCCGGCGTTAATGCGGTGGCCATCGGTCCGGGAACAGTTGCTTCCGGCAATTATTCCGTGGCGTTGGGGGCAGGGAGTATCGCACAGAATTGGGGCGAAACCGTAGTGGGCCACTATAATGCCGCCATCAGTGGCAACACCACCACCTGGGCTGCCGATGATCCCGTTTTTGTTGTCGGCATTGGGGCCAATGCCACGACCGGTGGACGCAAAAACGGTATGGTAATCTCAAATAATGGCACCACGGTCGTCAATGGCTATGGCTATTTCTACAAGCCAACGAATGGTTCAGCCATCCAGCAACCACTGCAAATAAACGGGGGCGCATTGTTCAATGGCGCCGTCACACTGTATGATGCCATGTCGATGGTACCCCAGGGCGATGTGCCTATGGGTGAATTTGGCGACTAAGTTTCAAAGTTTTTTGCTTTCCCACCATGAACACGATGCGTTTTTCTCCCCGGCTGCCGCTGGTGCTGTTTTTGGCCCTTACCGTTGCCGTCAAAGCCGATCGCCCGGATCCGCCGGCGTGGTGGACCGACTCGACCAACAGCACCGCGATCATTGCCTCGGGCGCCACGCCGGATCATTATGCCCTGGCCAACCTGGGCCAATTGAAGAATGCCGCCGCCAAGGCACGGGCCTACCTCAACCTCAAGCTCGTCAATCTGGGCGGAGCAGGGGCGGATATTGACGCCATTGTCAATGCCTTCACGCTGACCACGGATGCCAATTATTCGCCAATTAATTTAGGCCAGACGAAATACGTCGCCAAGCGCTTCTACGACCGGCTGATCCAGATCGGTTTTGACACCAAGGCCAATCTTCAGGCACGAATTTATTATTCCGGGGGGCCCACTGGCACGTGGCTCTATGATTACCCCTGGAATCCCGGGGCTTCCACTTCAGACAACTATGAGCCGACCAATCTGGGCCAGCTCAAAATGACATTCGCCTTTGATCTCGGGGTCAATGCCATCTCCGACACGGATAGCGATGGGCTGCCGGACTGGTGGGAGCGCGCCTACTTCGGCACCCTCAGCCATTCGGCCAGCGAAAGCAGCCCCCGGTCGGACGGCCATACGCTGCTTTACCATTACGAGCACGACACCGTGCCCGTACAGGACATTTCCGTGACCATTTCCACCCCGACTGAAAGCCAGCAGCTTTAATCACTGCCGCCCCACCCCCATTCATCTCTTCTTACGCAAATCATGAAATTGTCACTTTTTCGCTTTTTTTCATTATACATATTTTTACCTTCATTAATCCTTTGCGGCCGCGCAATGGGGGATGAGCCCGACCTGACCAAAGATTACCCTGCCACCACGGCAAGCATGAAATTGAGCAACCTTACCCTAAACACCGATGGAACGGTGAAGTTCAATTTCATCTTTAATCTCGCGCCCAATGTTGATGCCTTTACCTGGCTGGACGCACAGTCATTCAGTGATGACTCAAGCAATTTTGATGGAAATATATCAGGAGGTCACAGCTATCATATTTACGCAGACCCTAGGCATGATCCCGGCCAAGGAGAAGACCCCCACTATTACAATGCTTTCATTTATTACTTTCCATCGATCGGCTTCTATACATCACCGCAATTCAATTTTGGGACCATCACCCTTGGCAATATTACCACGCCCTCCCAGGCAACGGACTTGCAACTCAATGGCAATCTCGCCATTCCTGGCGTCATTTTTTTGGAATGGCAGTCATTAGCCGGCGATCCTGTAAACGTTACCGACGGCGCGTTAAACATCAACATCTTCGACTATACCAGCAGCGGGCCAGTTCCTATTACCATTCAACGCAGCTATTCCAGCGCCAGTGACAGCCACAGTATTCTGGGGCGAGGCTGGCGGCTTAATTACACGAGCAATATTGAGATGGGAAATTACACCGCCTCCGGCAACCCACGCCAAAGAGTGAAGGTCGTTGAAAGTGACGGAACCCTCATTTCCTATACCGGCGCGGTCGTTAATGGCACTGTCAGCGAGCTAACATTTGACACGGATGACAATACCGCGTTGCTCGCGCTGGGCGGGCCCGCGGTTTACAGCGCGCAGAATTCCAACATCACCGTCGCCAGCGGGCAATACGTGCTGACCCGGCAAAATGGGAGCCAGGATGTTTATGTGGCGAATGCCACCTGGGGGAACACCAGCACCACCCTTTTCTTGATCAAGAAAATTGATGCCCAGGGCAATGTCATCACCATTGACCACTACAACAGCAATGGAACGACCTCGGGCAACGTCAACATCCCGCAACTGGGCCTCATCAGCACCATCAGCAGCGTGGATGGCGATTCGGTGAAGTTCCTTTATGACACGAATGGCTACCTGCAATATATCCAAGGAACACCCCAGAACCCCGTGTCCAACCCCAGCACGCGGCCCAACATCATCGCCTACACGGTGGACTTTTTTGGCGACCTGGCCCAGGTCGAATACCAAAACTCGCTGAATACCTCGGGGCTCACCCTTTATTCCTATGCCACGACTTACGACCCGGGCACTCTCTCCTTCAATGGCGTGGCCTATACCACCGATAACCATGTCCCCAATGCCAATTCCACTAATTTGAACCCAGACTACAATTCCACCCCTAATATCACCATTTCCAACATAACCCGCAGTTCGCTGATCTCTCAAATCCAGGAAAAGGCCAACGACGGCGGTTCCGCCAATATTCACGATTACGTGCTCCAAATCGCCTACGACACCTCCAACCGTGTGGTGGACCAGTGGGAAGTGAATGACAACAACCGGGCAGGCGTGAGCGCCGGCGCCCATAAAACCGCGCATTTTGACTATGACACCGACACCGTCAATGGAAACGCGATTGGCATCACCAACTTTACCAATGCGCTTGGTCAAGTCACCCGCTATAAATATCTGGGCAGCCTGATTTACCGGACCGACCACCTGAATGCCAACGGCTCGATCAACACCTCCGACCTGCAATCATGGTACCTGATGCATGGCGGCAACACCTCCATTTTTGACGCCGGCAATGAGACCTTTGTCTCCGCCTCCAGCGGCAATTTCAGCGACCATAGCCTTGCCCAGGAAATCAATGAAATGGGCCTGGTGACGCAATTTGCCTACCAAAGCAATACGCCCTACACGAGCCAGATCACCCAGACCGGCGCCTATCTTAATGGCACCTCCTCCTCAACGGGGACGCGCACAGCCAACATGACTTGGAATACCACCACCGGGTTGGTGACGGAAATTGACGAGCCAACCACCAAAACTGTCTTTGCCTACGGTAATACGACCGCCACCGCCTACCTGCCGGTGTCCATCACCAAGTATAATTATGTCAGCAGCGGCCAAGTGCTCTCCAAGGAGATTTTCGACTACACGTCCGTGTCTGACGGCAACACCACCATCTATGGCCTCCTGCGCGGAAAATACACGGGTGATGGCACCAATGACGGCCATCTCACGACCTATATCTACTACAGCGGCAACGGCACCCAGGTTGGCCAGACCCTGGGGCGCGTCTCCAGCGCCACCAGCTGGCATGACTTGAAGTCCGCCACTCCCTCCAGCTGGCCGACCACCTCGGGCAATGCCAGTGTGGATGTGGTGAGCAACTATACGTATAATTTTTACTCCCATCCGAACAGCTCGATTGAAATCAATTATCCCCTGTCCATCTACAAACAGACCAGCGGCGGCCTGCTCACGCAGGATTTCTTCGACCTGGGCCACAAAAATCTGGGCCATGAGGATTACGACAACAGCACTGCGGGCCATACGCTCGTGCACAAGGATCTCTGGCAGTACAAGCGGGATGTGCTGATCGACCATCAAAGCTTCCCCGGCACGTCGTCGCAGGTGATCAAAGAGGAAAGCTTCACCTACGATTTTCAAAAACACGTCATCACCGTTTCCCAAATCCGCACCCTGGCGAATTCCTCCCACAACGGCGTCACCAATTCCTCCAGCGAGGACACCAACAGCCAATATGACCTCAATGGCAACGTCCTCAACACCAGCGACCCGCTCGGCGGCAACCGGACGTTCACCTACGACGTGCTCAACCACCCGGTGGCGGAGTTGTTCGCCTCCAACAATACCACGCTGGCCAACATCACGTACGCCAGCCTGCCGAATGGGCAAATCAGCAACATCACCAATCAACTGGCCCAAAGCAATTCCGCCGGCAATGGCACCTCCGCCACGGACCATCGTGATTATTCGCTGCTGGGCGACATCTATCACGAAAACAAAACCACGGGTGAGGAAGTGGCTTTCGACTACGACCTGGACCGGCACATTCTCACGGAAACCCTGCCGAACGGTTCCTCCTGGGACTATGATTACCACAGTTTTGCCGTGAATGGAACGACGGGCCTGCGCCAGGTCACCCGCACCTTTACCCCCGCCACCGGCCTGCCCGGGGTCGGCAATATCGCGGAAGATCGTTTTTATGACGCCTGGGGGCAGCTGTGCAAATACATCACCCCCGCCGGCGCCACCTACGAATACACTTACGATGGCCTGGGCCGGCAGACGTCCGTCACCGTCAATGGCGTGGAAACCACCACCACCGCCTACGACCTGGGCAACCGCACCACCACCGTCACGGACCCCCTTAGCAACCAGTCGATCACCACGGTCAATGTCCTGGGCCAGACGACGTCGCGGATTGTCAAAAATTCGGGCGGCACCGTGATTGATCAGGCTAACATCAGCTATAATTTGACGGCGCAGTCCATGACCGAAACCCATGGCAACGTGAGCGACGCCTCGACCTTTCCCTCCCAGACCAAAACGTTTTTCGACACCTACAACCGGCCGGTCATCATCCAAACCTACACCAGCTCCAACACCAGCATCACCACGGTCAACAAGTATGATGCCTTGGGGCGCCTGACGGAAACTGACACCGACGACCCCAACCAGTCCGGCAGCGACCTGGCGCGGGTCACCACCCATACCTATGACGGGCTGGGCCGCCTGCTGACCACCACGTACCCCGGCAGCCGCAAACTCGTGCTGGCCTATGATGGCACCAGCTCCGTGACCCGGCGCGAAATGTGGGGCACCATCCCCTCCGGCGGTGGAAGCGACGCGGAGCGCCTGGTCTGGCTGGGCGATTACGACCGGGCCGGCCGGCTGCTGGATGAGTCCCTAACCCAGGGCAACACCAGCACCCGCCACTTCACCTACGATTACTTCAGCGCCAGCACCAGCGCCGCACCCGCCAAGCTGCACACCGTGCAGGATGACGCGCGGGGCATCGTCACCACCACCAGTTCCAGCAATTACGACGCGCTGGGGCGCTCGCTCGGCTTTGCCACTTCAGACATCGGCAACGCGACGACCATCCCCCACTTCTCCCAAAACATCACCTATGATATTTCCGGCGCCGTCGCCAACGTCACCCAGACCTACGCCAACAGCACCCTGTACCCCACCACCCTCATCGCCAATTCCTACGACAATCGCGGCCGCCCGCAAACCCAGCAGGTGACCATCGGCAACACCACGCACAGCACCTGGAACCAAAGCTTCGACGCCGACGGCCGGCGCGACCACCTCTACCGCTCCACTTCGGGCGACAGCTACGATTATTCTTATGACGCCGCGGGCCACCTGGCCGCCGTCACGGAAGATTTCAGCGGCCAGAGCAGCCAGGTTTACAATTTCTCCTACAGCACCAGCGGCCTGCTTGCCCAGCGTGACAACCCCTTCCGCACCCAGACCATCAATGACCGCGACTGGCGCGGCCTTCCGGGCAACATCACCACCGCCTACAAGGCCAACTCCACCACCTTCACCGCGCTCTACGAGTCCAACATCACCTGGCGCAGTGATGCCACGCTCGGCGCCTATAATGTGACGCGCTCCGGCCAGACGCCTTCGGCCTGGAGCGACACCTTCAGCTACGACGACACGAGCCACCTGACCAACGAGACGCATACGCCCGCCGGGAACTACACCGCCTGGTCCGGCAACTATGCCTTCCCCGCGCAGGGGTGGGACACCCTGGCCAACGCCACCTACACGGGCCTGGCCCTGCCCTACACCGCCGCGCTGCAGTCCAACTTCACGACGGGCAATTTTGGCCGCGCGATGAGCGATACGCGGATCATCGCCAGCAACGATACCAAGAGCGTTCAAATCACCGGCAATGCGCAAAACGCCCAGTCCATCCTGGCCTCCCTGGGGCCCGACAGCGGCAACCTCAGCCCCATTTCCTCCGGCAACATTGCCTTCAACACCACCACGTTCACTTTCTCGGCCAACCTTGCGCTCACCCCGGGCAACTACACGCTCCAGGTCAAGGGCAAGGCGGGCCAGGCCTATATCGGCGACACCAAGACGCGCAATTTCACCGTCACCAACCAGCACCCCTCCACGTGGAACATCACCTATGACGGCGGCGGCTACCCCACCCAGCGCGCCAATAGCGCCACGGGGGTCACCGAGACCGTCATTTGGGATGCCCAGGGCCGCCTGCTCAAGTCCAGCACGCGCGATGCCTCGGGCAATGGCGCGGACCAGACGTATGTTTACGACGGCTTGGGCCGCCTGCTGACCGCGACGCAGACGCAGTTCACCTCGGGCAATGCCACGGGGACGCCGTTTGTCACCGCCTCGGAGTACGACCCGGCGGTCGAGTTCCTGGAAATCGCCACGCGCGTCACCGCCTCGTCGGGCAATGGCACGGTCACAGCCTGGAAGGTGTACGGGCCCGATATCAGCGGGGGCTACGGTTCGGCACAGGGCATCGGCGGGCTGGAATCCGTCATTACCCTCAGCGGCAACCAATGCTACCGCGTCGGCACGTTGAGCAATATGTTTGGCTCGCCCCAGGGGCGAATGGCGCTGGATGGCACCCCGGGCTTTGCCTGGCTATCCACGACGGGGACCCTTTCCAGCTATGGCGCGGCGCTGACGTCCACGCCGCTGCCGGCCTTGGCCTCTGCCTCGGGCACGGCCAGCGGGCTGCCCGCGGCGTTGATTGAAAGCGCGGCCTGGCGCGGCCGCAAGGTGGACACCTCGGGGCGCATCTACCTCGGCGCCCGGTGGTACGACCCGTCCGCGGGCCGGTTTATCTCCCCCGACCCCGCCGGGCATAGCGCCAGTTGGGACCTTTATTCGTACGCCGGGGGCGACCCCGTCAATGGGTTCGACCCGGATGGGCGGTGCGGGGAAAGCTCAATGTTTGCAGATAGTATTGTTACGTCGTCGTATGGATGGGGAGAAGGACTTTCCTCCAGTCCAACCAACATAATTTCCAGTAATCCAACTAGGATGCAACAGCTCGAAACAGCTTGGAACAACAGGATCAGCATCCGGCAAGAGACATGGGGGGAGCAATTAGATGATTTGAGGGGCTCAAAAAGCGACGTCATATCGGGCGCCGAATATGCACAGGCAAATGCCGAATCCAAAAAAGCCCAATATGCACTTTTGCTGCGAATCTATCAGCTAGAACAAGAGAAACAACTTGCGGATCAACGGGCCAGGCAGCTTGAGCAACAGGACACCGCTTACTATTTAAATCATAATGGGGCTAAACTCGATTTAATCAATCAAGCGTCTCAAGTACCCATAGTTCAAATCCCTGCGCTTGCGTATTTGGCTATCGATGCCCACAACAATGGCGCCTTTGGCGTCTCTCGAGACGCCGGTACCAGCGCGGTAGTGATACTCGCGCTCACAATGGCTCCGGGAGGAGGTGGAGGAGGGCGCAGCGCTGGCTTGCGATTGAATATTTTTGGTGAAGGCGAAGCTCCAGGCTTTTTGGATGTCTCTACGAACGTTCGATTTGCCAATGGCCGTCAACTAACGGCTAGCCTTGGCAATGGTTCTGCCAGTAACATCTTTATTCGCAACGCTCCGATCACTGGAGAAAACACTATCTCCGAAATTTTACGCCTTTCACAGCCTGGCACACAAATAACGTTGATGCAACCTGCCGATGGCTTTCAAGGGCAGGCTTTGATTAATGCCTTTGGCAACCGGGCATCAGTAGATTTCATCCGAACATTTCCAAGCAAAACTGTTGCCCCTAATGTGAATATGACCATTCTTCGAATGACTGTAGGAGGACATTAAATGAACCTTGCCGATCACATTAAATCGAACTGCGGCGGCTTGCCCCATGATCGCATCACTATAACGCAGCTAAGTGATTTTAAATTAGCCGCGATTGATCAAGCCGTGCTTTTCATTTTTGCAACATGGAGTAGTGCGGCAGCCATGTCCTTTAAATTTCTTTGTGACGCACTGGCAAAAAATCCTGAAACCAGATTTCCAGTCATGGTTCTCTCCGCCGATGGCTTCGATTTCAACGTCTTTAAAATGACTTTGGGAGAATTACCGCAGGGAAAAGGCGAGGCCTTCTGGATTAAACATGGACAGATCATATCTCGGGATTGCGGCTACACTACTAATGACACTGAACTGTTTCGCGAGAGGATCGAGACGTTAACGAGCAATACATAATTTACAAAATCTAAAGGTGCCATGCTTAATCCTTTCCCAGGCAAATGGCGTTGAATCACAAGGAGATGCCGGCATTGAATGCCCAATCAAGCCAGGCCGGAGACTTGAGCGACCATTTCGTTGGCTGAAGCTGGCCTAGACTTAGAAGCTTTGGCGGCTTCGGTTTGTTTTTTGGCGACGAATCCTTCGAGCAGGCGGACGGCGGTGCCGGGGCCGTCCTCGGCGTGGAGTCTTGCGGCCAAAACCTCGGCGCGGCGGCGCATCTTTTTCTTCGCTTCGATTTTCAGCACCTTGGCGGGCAGTTTCTCCGGCCAGGTCTTTTTGTCGAGCATGGCGCCCACGCGCATGCGCTTGATCTCCGCGCCCCAGAACCATTGGTCGGCGATGTGGGGGATGATGATCTGTGGCCGGCCGGCAAAGAGCACCGACGCGGAAGTGCCCGCCCCGCCGTGGTGGATGACGCACGAGGCATGGCGGAAGAGCTGGTCGTGCGACACGGAGCCGATGACCTTGATCTCCGGGCGCGCCACCTCCACCGCGAGCCCCACCCACCCGCTCTGCACGATGATCTTCTTGCCCGCGGGCCAGTGGCGCACAAAGCGGCTCATGACGGAGTGCACATCGTCAAACGTGACGCTGCCAAAGGTCAGGATGGGCACCTCCTCGCCGGCGCAAAACTCGCGGAGCTCCTCCTCGAGCCGGGCATCCGCGGGTTTTTGCCAGCGGAGGTAGCCGGTGAACTGGAACTTCTCCTCGGGCTGCCAGTGTTCGCCAATCGCGCGGCCGACGCCCACGAGCTCCAGCTCCGCCGGGTTGGAGATGAAGCCGTGCATGGGCGGCAGGCCCTGCTCGCGAAAGAGCACGCGGCAGATGCTGTTGATGGTGACGTCCACCACGCGGTTGGACAGCCGCCAGCCCGCGCGGCAGTAGCGCCGGCGCAGGGGCCCGGGCAGCCAGCGCAGCTGGGGGAACTTCTCCGGCGGGTGCGCGCCCGTGGGCACCAGGTTGTGGCAGAAGGCAAAGCACACGTAGGGCACGCCCGCGCGGTCGGCCACGACGCGGTAGTGCGGGAAAAAGTAGGAGCTGACGAGGACATCCGTGTCCCGCAGCGCCGCGTCGATGCGGCGGATGACCTCGCCCATGAAGGGCAGCGCGCCGCAGTAAATATGGATCAACTGCAGCAGCGGGTGCTTGCAGCGGTTGAGCTCGCGCATGAAGTCGGCAAACATCTCCGGCCCCCACTCCGGCGGCAGGCTGACGAACTCGAGCCCGGCCTTTTCAATCTCCTGCTGGTAGAGGGGCGCCGTCGCGTAGCGCACGTGGTGGCCGGCCTCGCGCAGCGCGCGGCCCAGGCCGATGAGGGGATAGATGTCTCCGGTGGAACCGTGGGAAGTTAGCAGTACCCGCATAGGAAGGTGGCGGTTTCCGCCGTTTATGCCGCACTGTCGCCTGAAACCAACATAATTGCTGCACTTGTTCACAAAATTAACCGCTCCGCCATCGTGCTGTTGCGCAATCGTCGTAAATGGCGTCAAAAAACTTCAAACTCGAAACCCGCAACCCGAAACCCCATGCTGGGCCAATGCCCCTGGAACTGGCCTACCGATACTTTGGCGGCGAAGGCAAACCGCCGCTCGTCGTGCTACATGGGCTGCTCGGCTCCTCCCGCAACTGGACGACGACGGGCAAGCTGCTCGCGCGCAGTTTCGAGGTCTTTGCGCTTGATCTGCGCGGGCATGGGGAATCGCCCTTTGCGCCGCAGCCGGAGCGCGACTATTCCTTCCCCGCCATGGCGGGGGACGTGGCGGCGTGGCTGGAAGCCAAAGGCGTGCAGCGGCCGTTTCTCCTGGGCCACAGCCTGGGCGGCAAGGTGGCCATGCGCCTGGCGGCCGACCACCCGCAGCAGGTGCGCGGCCTCATCGCCGCGGACATCGCCCCGCGCGACTACCCGCCCCACCACGAAGCCGAATTTGCCGCGATGCTGGCGCTGGACCTGGGCAAACTGGCCTCCCGCGGCGAGGCCGAGCAAAAACTCTGCGCGCAACTGCCGGATGTGAACATGGCGCGCTTTCTCCTGACCAACCTGGTGCGCGAGGCGGACGAGAACTTCCGCTGGCGCGTGGACATCGCCGGGCTGGCGGCGGCGCTGCCGGTACTGTCACAAACCGCGCTCAAGCAGGGCGACACCTACCCCGGGCCGGCCTTGTTTCTGCGCGGCGACCAGTCGGATTACGTGCGGGAGGCGGACCGGCCCGCCATCGCGGCGCACTTTCCGCGGCACCAGGTGCTCGCCCTGGGACGCGCGGGCCACAACCTGCATGTGGACCAACCGGCGGCCTTTGCCGCGGCGCTGGAATATTTTGCGATGGATTTGACGTGAGGCCGGTTCTGTCGATGCTGCCAAAAAATAATCCACCATCAGTTGTGGAGGGAAACAGAAGAGGCGCGCGTGGTCGCCCGCATTCCATATTTCCGCGAACTGGGTGGATTGAAAGGGAGGGACTGCGCGGGTTAGCGCAGGAGGATGGTGGCGAAGGTGACGACGCCGGCGCTCACCGCGAGGGTGCTGGCCCAGGCGAAGATTTCGCCGTAGTCCGGGCCGGTCTTTTCGACCATCATATTTTCGGCGACCACGTGCTTTTGCAGGCGGGTCAACGAATTCCAGAGAGCGGGGCTGATTTTGGTGTTCATGGTGGGTTTCCTCAGTTTGGGTTGGTGGATGTTTATTAAAAATTCGGTGGCGGAAGGTTGGGTTCCGGCGCCGTTGAATGTACGGGGGTAAACACTGGAGGGGGCGGGAAGTTGCTCCGGGGGTGGCGGTTTGCTTGTCAAAGAGATGTCATGCGGGGAACTGGGAGGGGCGGGGCGCGGCAGCGAGTTGATTTATACATAGAATTACCCGCCCACCCCCTAAACCGGACAAAAAATTGTGCATTTTCTTCTTCAGCCCCCGCGCTTCCTCCGCCATCCTCTCCCCTTTCCCATGGCCCAACCTCCCCCCAGCAACCAGCCCAAGACCGCCATCACGCCGACCCGCGCCGACGACTACCCGGAGTGGTACCAGCAGGTCATCAAAGCCGCCGACCTGGCGGAAAACAGCCCCGTGCGCGGGTGCATGGTCATCAAGCCCTGGGGCTATGCACTGTGGGAAAATATGCAGCGCGCGCTTGACCGGCGCTTCAAGGACACCGGCCACGTCAATGCGTACTTCCCGCTGTTCATCCCGTTGAGCTTTCTCGAAAAAGAAGCCGCGCACGTCGAGGGCTTTGCCAAGGAATGCGCGGTTGTCACGCACTCGCGCCTTGTCGCCGGGCCGGATGGCAAGCTCATCCCCGCCTCGCCGCTGGAGGAGCCGCTGATTGTGCGCCCCACGTCGGAGACCATCATCGGCGCGATGTACGCCAAGTGGGTGGAGAGCTACCGCGACCTGCCCATCCTCGTCAACCAGTGGGCCAATGTCGTCCGCTGGGAAATGCGCACACGCCTGTTCCTGCGCACTGCCGAGTTCCTCTGGCAGGAAGGCCACACCGCCCATGCCACCGAGGCCGAGGCGATGGAGGAAACGCGCAAGATGCTCGCCGTGTATGCCGACTTTGCGGAGAACCACCTCGCCGTTCCCGTGCTGCAGGGCGAAAAGACCGCGGGCGAACGCTTCCCGGGCGCGGTGACGACGTATTGCATCGAAGCCATGATGCAGGACCGCAAGGCGCTCCAGGCCGGCACGTCGCACTTTCTCGGCCAGAATTTCGCCAAAGCCTCGGGCATCAAGTTTCTCGACCAAGCCGGCAAGACGGAATTTGCCTGGACGACCTCGTGGGGCGTGTCCACGCGACTCATCGGCGGCCTGATCATGGCCCATGGCGACGACGACGGCCTCATCCTCCCGCCCAAAGTAGCGCCCACGCACGTCGTCATCCTCCCCGTGCTGCATAAAGAGGAGACGCGCGCCAAGGTTTTGGAGTATTGCCAGAAACTTCGCGCCGAGCTCCGCGCCACGCGCTACGAAGACCAGCCGCTCGAAGTCGAGCTCGACACGCGCGACCTGCGTGGCGGCGACAAAGTGTGGCAGTGGGTAAAGAAAGGCGTGCCCCTCATCGTCGAAGTCGGCCCGCGCGACATGGATAAGGACTGCGTGTTCTGGGGCCGCCGCGACCTCGGGCCCAAGAACCGCACCTCCACGCCCCGCACGGAATTCGTGGCCAATGTGGCCGCGACGCTGGCGGAAATGCAGAAGGCCCTGCTCGAACGCGCGCGCAAATTCCGCAACGAGAATATGCGCAAGCTGGAAACCAAGGAGGAGATTTACGCCTGGTTCACGCCCAAGAACGCGGACAAGCCGGAAATCCACGGCGGCTTCGGCCTGATGCACTGGAGCGGCGACGCCTCCGTCGAAGAACAATTGGCGAAAGATTTGAAGGTCACCATCCGCTGCATCCCGCTGGACACCGAGGGCCCCCTTGCCCCCGAGCCGGGCACCTGCCCCTTCACCGGCAAGCCCAGCCCCCGCCGCGTGGTGATTGGCAAGTCGTATTGACGCGCTTTCCCCCATGAAACACCCCCAACTACCCCTCACGCTCCTCACCGCCTTCCTCGCCTGCGCTCCTTTAACGCTCTCCGCTGCGGCGGGTGGTGCGCCCGTGCCCACGCGCGATCCGCATACTCCCGGTTATGTGGAAGCCAAGGAATTGCCGGATGGCGCGGTGCCGCCCGCCGACGTGGACGGCAACTTCATCATCGGCCCGACACACACGGCCGCGCCGGAGATGAAGACGAACCCTGATGTGCCACATGGCAAAGTGAACCGTTTCACATTGAAATCGGAAGACAGCAAATTCTACCCCGGCATTGACCGCGTACCTAATAAACCGATGGGCACGGTTGATCCCGATAACCCGGCGAAGATGATTGTCCCCAATAGCCAATCCCTGCCCTACACGCGCGCCGTCGCCGTTTACATTCCGGAGCAATATGTCCCCGGCACCGTGGCGCCCTTTATTGTCAGCGCGGACGGCCCGGGCTCGGGCTTCTTTCCAGTGTTGGACAACCTGATCGCGGCGAAGAAAATCCCAGTCATGATCGGCATTTCCATCGCTCACGGTGGAATGAACGGTAGCGATGCCCAGGGCAGCCAGCGCGGGCTGGAATACGATACCATGTCGGGCAAGTATGCAGAGTTTGTCGAAGCCGAGGTGCTGCCGCAGGTGGAGAAGCTTTATAATGTGAAGCTCACGAAAGATCCGGAAGGCCGCGCCACCATGGGCTCCAGTTCCGGCGGCTCCTGCGCGCTCATCATGGCCTGGTATCACCCGGAACTTTACCACCGCGTGCTCACCTACTCCGGCACCTACGTGAACCAGCAATGGCCGACGGACCCGGCGGTGCCGCACGGCGCCTGGGAATTCCACGAGCACCTCATCCCCAACACGCCCGCCAAGCCCCTGCGCGTCTGGCTCGAAGTCGGCGACCGCGACAATTTCAACCCCAACGTCATGCGCGACGATATGCATGACTGGGTACTCGCCAATGAAAACATGGCCAAGGTGCTCGCGGCGAAGGGTTATCATTATCAGTTCGTCTTTGCCCGCAATGCCGGCCACACCGACGGCCCCACGCGCGCCCAAACCCTGCCCGAGGCACTGGAGTGGCTCTGGAAAACTTATCCGATTGCCCCGGCGTCGGCTGCGGCGGCTGCCACCCCTGTTGCTCCGACCGCGACCACCAGCACCACGCCGCCGACAAAAGCTAATTGAGCAGCGTTTTTGGTAAATTCGGCAGCGGTGGGAGCTGGGGCGCAGCAAGACTGCGCCCCTACAACAACCTGAATATTCGCCACCAAGGTGCGGTTTTACGGCGTCTGCAAACGCGAGAGCCGCAAATTCCCCGGACTTGCCTGCCAAACAGCCGTGCGCGTAGGATAGCGGCACCCCATGCCCCTACCCCGCCGAAAATTCATACAACAAGGGACGCTGGCTGCGGCCGCCAGCCTGGCGGCCTCACAACTGCTTTCCCGCTTGGCTGCGGCAACAACCGCAAACGTCCCCGCTAGCGCCGCCACTGCCGCCACGGCGATTGACCGACAGGCCGTGGTGGGGCGGCACGCCATTCGCGTCGCCTCGCTGGATCCCTCCAGCCCGCTCACCGTGGGCGATGGCGACTTTGCCTTCACCGTGGATGCCACGGGTCTGCAATCATTTGAAAATCTCTATCATGACAAAGGCATCCCGCTGGAGACACGCTCGACCTGGGCGTGGCATTCATTCCCGAACACCGAAAACCTGAAATATGAGGATGCCACCACACCATTCGATTTTCACGGGCGCCCCATCAATTTTGCGAACAAGGAGTCCAGCCCGGCCGCCAAATACTTTCGCGAAAATCCGCACCCGGTTCCCCTCGGCCAAATCAGCCTGATTTATAAGGGCGAACCATTGAAGCCTGAGGACATTGCCGCCATTGACCAAACGCTCGACCTGTGGACGGGCATCGTGCGCAGTAATTATACCCTGGCGGGCCAGCCCGTCGCCGTGGAGACGACCGCGCAACCGGGACAGAGCCGGGTGGCCGTACGCGTGCGCTCGCCGCTTGTCCAAAATGGCGACTTGCAGGTCCGCTTCCGTTTTCCCTATTCCTATCTTGTCAGCGGCAAAAACAACCCGCCGCTCGTGTGGGATCAGGACGCCAAGCACCACACCGACCGGGTGAACATCGACACCACCTTTGCCCACCTCCAGCGCATACTCGACGACAGCAAGTATTTCACCACCGTCAATTGGGAAGGCGCGGGCGTATTCACCAAGGCTGCCGACCATGATTTCCGCCTGAAAGTCGCCGGCACTGACACCCTGACCTTTGTCTGCACCTTTTCCGCCGAGGATATTCCCTGGGCGCAATACCAGTTCCTGGCCAAGACATCCTTTGAGGATGTGCGCGCCGCGAGCATCGCAGGCTGGAAGGACTACTGGACCAAGGGCGGCATCGTGGACCTCGCCGATGCCACCGACCCGCGCGCCAAGGAGATTGAGCGCCGCATCATCATCTCAATGTATCTGATGAAGGTGAACTTTGCCGGCAAGTTCCCCCCAGCGGAGACGGGGCTGACGTGCCTGAGCTGGTATGGAAAGCACAATTCTGAAATGTATTTCTGGCACGCCGCGCAATTCCACATCTGGGGCCGCACGGATTTGCTGGAGAAAAGCCTCGCGTGGTACCAGCGCATCCTGCCCCTGGGTCAGGCGGACGCGAAGTCGCAGGGCTTCGACGGTGTGCGCTGGCCCAAGATGGCGGGCATTGACGGCAAGCCCGGACCCGGCGGCATCAACCCCTTCATCATCTGGAATCAACCCAACCCGATTTATTTGTGCGAACTCGTTTACCGCGCCCATCCCACTCGCGAAACCCTGGAGAAATACCGCGACATCGTGTTTGAGTCGGCGAAGTTCCTCGCTTCCTTCGCATGGTATGACACAGCCACAGGCCGTTACGTGCTGGGCCCGCCGGTGAAGAACGTCAGCGAAAGCACGGACGCCACGAAGGTCATGAACCCGACCTTCGAGCTGGCGTTCTGGCACTATGGCCTGCAAGTCGCACAGACATGGCGCGAGCGCCTGGGCCTGGCCCCCGAATCCAAATGGGCGGACGTGCTGGCCAAGCTGGCGAGGCTCACCATCAGCGACGGCAAGTATGTTGAAATGGAAACCAACCCCGGCATCTACCAAAGCAGCCGTGGCAACCTGCCCTCTTCGGAGCTTCTTGCCTATGGCTACCTGCCGGCGACCGCGAAAGTGGACCTTGCTGTCTTCCGCGCAACCTTTGATGAAGTGAATACGCGCAACCGTGTCGCCAACTGGAGCAGCTGGGCCGCGGGCACCGCCGCCATGGCCGCCGCACGCCTGGGCGAAACAGAAACCGCCGCCAGCATTCTTACGAATCAAAACTTCACCAACAACGGTCACGTCGCCCACAAAGATCTGCCTGTTTACCTGCCCATTAACTCCGCCTACCTGGCCGCTGCCGGGTTGATGGCCGGAAGCTGGGACGGTGCGCCGCCAGTCAATGCCCCCGGCTTTCCGCAAAACGGCCAGTGGGCCGTCAAGGTGGAAGGCCTGAATCCTTTGCCGTAAAATACCCCCGTCGTGCATTTTCGGTTTTTGTTTCTGGGGCTGCTCTGCGCTCTCGCGCCGCCGCCGATTGCCTCCGCCGCAACGACGACGCGCACGGAAGCGCGGGTCGTCGTCCCCGGTGCCACACTCAATGGCCAGCCCTTTGAACTCATCCTCGACACGGGCTCGGATTCCCCCCTGGTCACCGAATCCCTTTTGCAGCGGCTTGGCCTTGCCTATGCGCCGCCGCCGCGCAGCACCCCGGCCTCTCCCGGCTCCATCGCCCTCGGCGTATCCAATGCGGCAGACCTCGCCATCGGCGCGCAGCCTTTTCATCTTCAATTGCCCGTCGTCGCGCTGCCCGGTCTTGAAGGCCTGCTCGGCTGGCCTGAAGTCAGAAAGAACATTCTGGTTTTTGATGCCAGCCAGCGCGTCATCCGGAGTGTGTCGGTGCTTCCTCCAGAGATGGCAGGTTGGCAGAAATTCAAACTTGGGCCGGATTTTGCGCTAACGTTCCTGGTGCCGCTGCCCAATGGCTCCAACGGCACCATCATGATTGATACGGGAGCCTACCATGGTGTCTCGCTGTCGCCTGCGCGCTGGCACCAATGGCGCGCCGAACATCCCCAGGCCCCCCTCACTGCCGAGCCTTATACTGGCATCAGCATCGGCACCGGCATCAAGGAGGAAGCCTTTGCGGATGAAATTTCCCTGGGTGCGTTTTCCCTTACCGACATCATGATCGGTGACTCCACCCCCTTTGAAATTCGCAATTTTGAAAACTATATCGGCACACTTGGGCTGGAGGCACTGATACGGATGGACTTGGTGGTCGATGGTGTGAATGGCTTTCTCTACCTGCGCCCCAAACCCCCGGCCGACGCCGACCACTCTTTGCCCAAATCCACTAGCGTGGCTGACTGGACGCTGGAGGCCACCGTGTCCGTGAATCTGGATGGCCTGTATCTGGAGCCAGGCTGGTATTACCTGCTCACCGGTAATTTCAAGGCCGCTATCGCCAGTTGGGAAGGCGCCACGGAAAAATTCCCAGGTGATGCCGTGGCGTGGGCGTGCCTCGGCTGGGCAAGGCAAAACACTGGCGATGCCACCGGCGCCGCCCAAGCCTACCAGCGCGCGCGAATGGCCGCACCCGGTGTCGCAGCCATGCTGCGCGGCAATGGGAGCCTGCTCCAAAGCAAAGGCGACAATATGCGCGCCATCGTCAACTACGAGATCTCGCTCGCTGTTTTGCCTGAGAAAGGCGCCACCACGTTTGAAACTAAAACCCTCGACACTCCCGGCCATGGTGACGAGGCGCAATTGAACGTCCTGGGGCGTGATGGCTGGGAGCTTATCCGCTGGGGCGCGAGCCTTACCCCCGGTTGGGTGCATTATGTATTCCAACGGCCCACCCCCGCGCCCATCAATGATCAGTTGAAAATCCTCTCCGCCAAATTTGGCGCGGCGGGACAGGAAGCGGATGTCACTGCCACGGTCGCAGCCCTCCTCGGCTCTGAACCGAACGAATTTTTTGTCGCGGAAAAATGGCTGGAGGTGGACCCCGCTCCCGGCCTGCGCAAGGCGCTTGCCATTGCCTATGAGTATAATGGCCGCGCCTATACCTTTACTGCCGCGGAGAATGAGTCCGTCAGCCGCGCGCTGCTGGTCGAACGCGCGCTGGGCCGCACCCTGCCGGGGTCAATACCCACTTGGAACTACGCCCACGATCGCAAAGAGGCCGAAGGACCGGGCTGGAGCTGGGTAGCGCCCGGGGGCCGCCCCTCTGCGGAAACCGCGCAAACCATTTTCAAACAGCGAAGCATCACCACCGCGCCACGGAATATTTCCCTCGTCTCCGCCTATTTTGGACTTGGCGGCCATTTTGCCGACGTCACTCCGTTGGTCGCCAATTTATTCAGCCAACCTGCAGGCGCCTTCGCCATTAATCCCGACACCTTCAAGACTGATCCCGCGCCGGGAATGCTGAAATTCCTGCTCATCACTTACACACTGGACGGCGTTCGCCAGCATTTCACCGCGGGCGAAAATAGCCAACTCAGCCGCGAAACACTCCTGGAAGATGCCACGCTGGGCGCGGATACCTATGCCCGGCTCTACCGCCAAATTTTGCAAATGCGCCTCGACAAGGCACCGGCCGATTTCATGCTCACTGTCTCCCATTGGCCAGAGAGCTGGGCGAAGTCCATCGGCCAGTTTCTCGCCGGCGTGATTGATGAGAAGGCCTTGTTCGCCGCGGCCCAAAGGCGTGATTTGGAAACTGTCGCCGGACAACTTTGTGAAGCCTATTACTTTGCGGGCATGAAACACCTCATCGACGGCGACCTGAACACCGCCCGCGATTACTTTCAAAAGTCTGTTGATACTGGCATTAAGGATTACAACGAATACCGCTTCTCCGCCGCAGAATTAGCACGACTAAGCGGCACTCCCTCCCTCGTCAGCCACTAAGCTTTGTAGTCTTTCCCTCGTCGCGGATTGGCCCTCGCTTTTTCAACGTTCTGGCGTATATTGCATTTGCAATGCACGTCGCGCTCGTCACATCGCAGAAAAACCACCCTGCCCTGCGCAAATTGCAGTCGTTGGGCCTGCGCGCGCAAATCCAGGCCCCTGAACGGATTCGCACACTTGAACGCGACAGTACCGACCTCGTCTATCTTGTCCCCTCCGATCTTCTTCACACCTCGGGTTGGAACGAGCACCGTGTCCGCCTGGCTCGCGCCAGCCGCTGCTACATTGTCTTCGGCGCCAAACTCGGAACGCGCGGGGTGATTGCCGCCTCCCGCGATGGCGCGCATGACGTGCTCGATATTGACGCGGATGATGACCCACGCTGGCTGGCCGCGTTGGAACATGCCGCCAATTCCCAAACTTTGTGGTGGCAGCTTTACGGCGGCCAAGGCGAAGTGGATGAGGAAAAGCTCATCGGCCGTTCGGCGGCCATGAAAAGCTTGCGCGAATCCGTCCAGCGCCTTGGGCCCACGGATGCGACGGTGCTGATTCTCGGCGAATCCGGCACCGGCAAGGAGCGCCTGGCTGAATCCATCCACGCCGCCTCGGGACGCAACCCGTTTGTGCCCATCAATTGCGCAGCCCTGCCGGCTGATCTGCTCGAGAGCGAATTGTTTGGCGCGGAAAAGGGCGCCTTCACCGGGGCCGACCGGGCCCGCCCCGGCCTGGTGGAAGAAGCCTCCGGCGGCACTTTGTTCCTGGATGAAATTGGCGAGCTCCCGCTGGCACTACAACCCAAGCTGCTGCGCTTCCTGGAAACACGCATGGCCCGCCGCGTGGGCAGCACCAAGGAATACCGCGCGCAAGTGCGCGTCATGACCGCCACGAACCGCAACCTCCGCGCCGAGTCCGAGGCCGGACGCTTTCGCCTGGATTTGTTTTACCGCATCTCCGAAGTAATCCTTAATGCACCGCCCCTGCGGCATCGTCCGGAAGACATCCCGGACCTCGCCCGTGCCTTTCTCCGCCAAGCGGCGGTACGGGTTGGCAAAAACTTTGAGAGTCTGGAACCGGAATTGGTGTCAAAATTCCAGCAATATGACTGGCCGGGCAACGTGCGCGAACTCAAGCAGGCCATCGAGCGGTTGGCGTTCCACTACGACGGTCCCGTCATGCGTGCCGCCTGGTGGGATGTGCCACCCGCCCTCGATCTGCGCGCCATTCCTGCCTCCATGCCAACGGCCTCCCTGCCGACTCCGGCCACGCCCGCCGCCATGGGTCTGCCCCCCAGCCGACGAGGCCGTATGGCTCTCGCCAAAAAATTATTGCAGGACAATGTTGAAGACCTCACCTGGATCGCCGCGCAAGCCGGCGTCCATCCCACGACGCTCTATCGCTGGCGAAAACTGGGCAAAGTCTAGCGGATGGTCTTTCCGCCAGGTAGTTTTTCCGTCCACTGCCACGTCTTGGGCAAGGCGTGCCGGGCCAAGCGCCCTGCCAGCGCTGTCCGCAGTTTTTTATACTGCTGCCTTTTGCCGGTGTAGAGTGCCACCACGCGTTCACCCCATACGGCATCTGGAAGCCCGATAACCCGCACATCCGCAACCAAACCAGTGGCCAGGATTTGTTGTTCCACTTCGCGGGGATGGACCTTCTCGCCGCCAGTGATAATCACGCCATCGGAACGACCACGCAAACAAAGCCCATCGCGAGACATGACACCCCAATCCTCCGTGGCCCACGAGTCCTGGGGTTGCCGGGCAGGATAATAACCGTGGAACAACGATTGCGCCTGAATCCACACCCGCCCTTGCTTTCCCGCCCGCAAGGGTTGGCCAGCTTCACCACCCACCCAAATTTTCGCGTGAGGCAAAGGTGTGACACAGGCCGGCAGCCCGGCCAGAAAATCCCGCGGTCGCTGCCCGGCCACCATTGCCGCAGTTTCCGTCATGCCATAGGCCAAGGCAATCGGGAGCCTCAATTTCCGCGCACGTTCAAGCAAAGCAGCCGATGGCGCCGCGCCACCCAACATGACCGCGTGACATTGCGCCAGCCATCGCACCACCTGACGATGCCGCAGCAACCGCTGGAGCTGGGTTGGCACGAGGGAAATCACCGCCCGCTGCGGCGTGACTTTCGGCGGCTGTCCGGCTTCCAGCGCCTTCCAGCGCTCCAGCCACAGCGTGCCGCCTGTCTCGATGGCCCGCACCATGGGCATCAACCCGCTGACGTGCCACGGCGGGAGCGTGCTGACATGGACGGATTTCTCCGTTTCCATAAATTCATCCCAAGCGCGAGCGGCGTATTGCAAAGTGGCCCAACTGTGCACAGCCCAACGCACACGCCCCCCCGTGCCGCCAGTGGGAATCAAAATCGCGCCACGCCACCGCTTGGCCTCAAAACGGCAACTGGCCTTGATCGCCGGCCAGCGCACCGCCTTGCTTCCCAGCCACAGGCCCGGCGTGAGTTGCGCTGCCGCCTGCCAGCGTTCGGCCATGCCCCACTCCGGATTCGCGAGCACCACCGGGAGGTCCAGCTCTACAGCCGCCAAAACTGTCGCAAGATACACTGCGGGATTGGTTTCAGCAACCACGACGGGGCCTTTACGATAAGAGCTCTTGATTTTCTCGCTTGCCCGCGCAAAGGCCTCGCCAAATCCGCGCGCACCCGGCCCGCCCGGCAAAGCAGGGCTGTAGTTCAAATTCCGTTGGCGAGCCGGTTCCACAAGTCGAGGAAATCATCCGGGCCCAATGCGCGCAAGGCCAGGGTTGGCCCTGGCTTATGGCAACGCAGCTGCAAGCCATCGTCAGCAAACGCCGCCAAGGTGCCAAAACCCAACGCGCGCTGACCGGCCCGGCCATCTCCTGCAGCCAAAGCCAGCGCAGCGTGGAGGCCGACACTGGTTTCGAATACTGAAGAATAAACAATCTCCTTCTGCATCTTTGTCCGCCATTGCATAAACTCCTCTGCCTCGCCGAGGAGCGATGGCTTCACCACCAAGGGTCCCGGCCAGCGCGAGGCCGGCAGGCGCTGCCGCTTGGTCCAGCCGGCAACGGCTTCATCCAGCGCCACCGGCACCGGTGCCACCGCCGCCAGCCGCGCCTGTTCCCGCCACCCTGCCGCGCCGGTGGCCGCCGGCAATGGCTGCTCGAAATACTCAATGGCTTGGACAGCTGCACCGAGGGTGTTCAACCCATCGCACCAGGCGGCCCAGTCCCGCCGGCTTAATGCGCCGTTGGGGTCCAGCCGCAACCGGCCGCCCGGTGGCAATATCCGCAAAAGTTTTTCCAGCAGTGAAAACTCTTCCGGGGGGCTACCCAGTCCCACTTTCCATTTGAACACCCGGTAGCCTTCCGCCGCGCGCGCGACCAACTGCGGCAGCGCCGCTGCCCCTGCGGGCAAGAGCGCACACACCGGCAATTTGCGCAACCGGGCGGCCGGCTGCAAACGGTCCTGCATCATCGCGTGGGCGCAAAAAAAGGCCCAGCGGAGACAGGCCAGCCGCTCGGGCACGCGCCGCAATTCCGCAGGCGTCATCAAGCTCGGCGCCTGCCGCAGCCATAACAAGTCGCGCGCCGGTGTCTCAGGGCCAAAGCCCGGCGTGGGTGCCGCCTCACCATAGCCGGTGCGCCCGTCGGCATTCGTGAGACGGATGACCAATCCTTCCCGCTCGGCCCACACTCCCCGGGCTGTTGCCAGCGGGCGCAAAAATTTTCTGCAATAGGCCCGAAATTCGATTCGCAGATAAGCAGCGCGTGGAGAAGGCATGACGCAGGCAGGGTGGCCGGAATTATCCCGCCACTACCCCCAAGGGGCAACCCGCAACTTGGCATGGGTTGATATTTTTTGCTCAAGCCTGCGCGGAAAGCTCTTCCTCGGTGTGCCAGCTGACCAGCTCCGGCGTGGCGGCGGTGTTGCTCTCGCCCAGGACCAAGGCCTCCAGCCGGGCGCAGAATTCCTTGTAGTGCAACACCTCAAAGCGTCCGTCAGTGTGCTCAACCAGCGCCGTGAGTGACTCCACCCAGTCGCCGGAATTCAAGTAGTGGACATCGTCCAGCATCTTGTCCTCCGGGGTGTGGATGTGCCCACAGATGACACCCGCGCAACCGCGTTTGTGCGCCAGGTGGCGAAGGTGGTCCTCAAACCGGCCCACGTGGCTGACGGCCTGCTTGACCTTGGCTTTGATGGCCTTGGAAATCGAATAATACTCCAGTCCACGCCAGGCGCGCCACTGGTTGTAGAAGCGGTTCAGGCGCAGGAGCGTCTGGTAGCCAATGTCACCCAGCACAGCCAGGAAGCGGGTGTGCGTGGTCACCGCATCAAAGGCGTCGCCGTGCAGCACAAGGTACGTGCCGCGTTTTGTCTCGAGCAGGTATTCCTCGACAAAGCGCAGCGCATCCAGCTCCAAGGGCAGATAGTGGCGCAGGAAGTCGTCGTGGTTGCCACGCACGTAGATGATCTCCGCGTCATGGCGCTGGGCAATCTTGAGCAGGCGGCGCACACATTTGGTATGCTCGCTGTTCCAGCGGTGGCCGCGCTGGATGGCCCAGGCGTCGATGATATCGCCGTTCAGGATGAGTTTTTCGGAGCGCGTGTGCTTCAGGAAGTGCGTCACTTCCTCGACTTTGCAATCAGCGGTGCCGAGGTGGATATCGGACAGGATAATGGTGCGGTAGCGCAGAACCGGTTTTTTCATTGCGTCCGGGGCGGCTGGTGCAAGCGCCCCTTGCATGGTAAAAATTAACGATTTTTCCCCCGCGCTCAAAACTGAACCGCCGCCCCAGGGAAGAATTCACGCATCCGTCACACAATTGTCAGCCATTGGTTGCTTAACCAAGTCCAAAAGGACGTTTTCAAAGCCCAATACCACACGGTCCCAGGACAGTTCGCACGCCGTGGCTCGCGCCGCCTGGCGGGTTTGCGGCCAATCGCGGGCGTTGGCCAACGCCTGTCGCGATACCCGGCGAAAAGCCACCGCGTCATCAAATGCGGCGAGATAACCGTTATGGCCATCGCGCACGTGGGCGCGGGGCGCAGCGTAATCGTAGGCCACCACGACCAACCCGCTCGCCATTGCCTCCGTCACCACGTTGCCAAACGTCTCCGTCACGCTGGCGAACAAAAACAAGTCTCCCGAGGCATAATAACGCGCCAGGTCTTCACCTCGCTGAACGCCGGCAAATTGCACTTCGGGGTGCTTTCGCCGGAGTGCTTCGCCCAGGGGCCCGTCTCCCACCAGCACCAACTTCAAATCCGGCTGCGTGGCGCGCAGCTCGGCCCAAGCCTCGGCAACCAAGGGCAGATTTTTCTCGGCCGCCAGCCGTCCCACGCAGATGGCCACCGGCGTTTCCGGCTGGGCACCCCATTGCGCGCGCAAGGCGTGGTCGCGTTTTTCCGGGCGAAACAAATCCGCATCCACGCCCCGGCCCATCAGGTGCAGATTGGCAAAACCTGCGGAAGCCAGCGATGCAATGATGTCCACTGACGGAGCAAAGGTGCACGCGGCACGATTATGAAACCAGCGAAAGTACGCCAGGCCGGCATTGTGGAGAAAGCCCACCTTGTAGTGCCGGCTGTAGGCGTGAAAATTGGTGTGAAAGCTGGAACTGACTGGTATCTTCAGCGCGCGCGCCGCCTGCAACGCCGCGAGGCCCAGCGGCCCTTCCGTAGCCACATGCACGATCTCCGGTCGATGCGTGCGCCAGCGTTGTTTGAGCCGCCAATACACGGGCCAGCCGATTTTCAAATCCGGGTAGCCCGGGCAGGGCCAGCCCGGCACCAGAAACTCGCGGCAAGGTGAAGAAGCTTCACGATCACCCTTGCTCTGCCGCGGGCGCACCACTTCGATGACATGCCCCCGCGTCGCCAAGGCGGTGACCAACCGTTGCAGCGTCATCGCAACGCCGTTGACCTCTGGGGGAAAAGTTTCGGTGACGAGGGTGAGTTTCACTTCGCGCAATTACGCGTCCCCACTTAAGAACACCGTGTACCGTCACGCAATCTTCGCAAAGTTACATTGTAACTTCAGCCACGTGACGAATCGGTGGCGAAAAACACCAGAGCCCCCCAGGCGCTTACTCAAGGATCCTGGTTCGGCCAGAACATGATGCCTTTGAAATTCGCTTTTGCGACGGCTATTTGTTCCGGCGTCAATACTTGAGTGACTTGCTCCAACACCGGTGAAATATTCTTGAGCGATTTTATGCCATCGGCGCCGGTTTGAAGGTTTTTGGCCACCAGGCCCACCAGTGTTTCCTGCTGGGCAGGCGTCAGAGCGTCCACGCCCGCGGCTTGCAATGCGCCGCCGTAGCCATTGATCACCCACTGGCGCACGCTGTTCTGTTCCGTATAAGTCAGGTAATCCTGGAAGGCCTGCTCGGAACCAAGGAGTTCCCGTAATCGAGCATCCGCCTCGTGGTTGATGGCGCGAAGGCCGTCCGCAATGCCAAGTTGTTGATTTACGACGTCGTCAAGGGTTGAAGTCGAGTTCATGCGCTTTATTGCTTCAGCATAGAATTCGCGGGTTTGTTCCAAACTCATGCCGCCCATGGCGCTGCTGCGGAGTGTGCTGGCCTGCATCTTTCTATCCACCAATGCCTTTATAAACGCCGCCTGCTGATCGGCGGTCAATTTTGAATTCAGGAGAAAATTTCCGTAACGAATGGTGTACATATTGCCATAAGCGTCCCGTGGATTGCCGTTTCCATAACGCAGGCCCCTGCCTAGGGCCGGCGACAGTGGGGGCGGAGTGTCCGTGAACGCTTGAGTGATACCTGTTTGTCCGTGCGAATCCGTGGCGATGGCCGCTTCCGCAGCGGGGACAACCGGCACCTTCGGTGATTCAACGGCGATCGTGCCATTTTCCATCTGCACTGCTGTTTTTACCGGGACTATGGGCACGAGCCTTTGCTCGACGGGTGATGCCAGCCATTGCGGGATCGACCACGTGAGCAGGATGGCCAGCAGCACCACTGTCGCGGCGATCATGATTTTATTTTTCGTTGTCATAAAAACGATGCGCAGCAGAAACGCGGTCCAACCCAGCGCAGCCGCTGCTTCCGCCGAAGCCACCCCTTTGACCACACGGCTTGCCAACCCTGCAGGTTCCACCTCAGTGGCATGGGCAAGGATAACCTCTCCCAGCAATGCGCTGGTGGCGACAATGCCCCGCCGGGCAAAATAGCTGCGTAATTTTTCCACGGCCCGGTCCACGCGCACGCGCGCGGCATTCTCCGTCTGCCCCAACGCCTCACCCACTTCGCGATGGCTCAGGCCCTGAAAATAACGCAGCAGCACAGCCTGCCGGTCGGCTTCATTGAGCTGGCCCACTGCTTTGTCGATGAGAGGTTTGACTTGTTCCCAGGGAATCGGAGGGGTGGAATTGATTTCCATGGCATAGGCTTTCTGTTCGCGGGCCTGCCGCCGGCGCAGGTCGCGCAGTGAGCGCAAAGTGGTGTAACGCGTGCAAGCATGCATCCAGCCGACCAACGTCTCATGCCGGGAAAGTGCAGGCGCCTGGCGCGCCAGGATGATAAATACCGTCTGCGTCACATCTTCGGCCAAAGCGGAACACCCCGCGCTCTGGCGCAATGCGGCCGAATAAACCAGACGGAGATAACGCCGCACCAGTTCGGCAAAGGCCGCCTCGGAGCCTTCCCTTACATATTGCTGCAATAATTCTCGGTCGTTTGGCATGGCACTAATCTATATTAATTGCCGCCCATCACCAAACCGAACAGGAAAAAGTGAACCTAGCCTGGTCAGGTTAGTTTGACCTGGAACCGGCGGCGGATGGCTAGGCTAGGCAATATTAGAACTTCGCCCATATCGCGTGGGACAAAAATAATCGCCCTTCTCGACCAAAGGTCCTAGTTTTCCCTTTTCGATTGAACCTCCCCACCCTCCATCTCCTCACCGGCCCGACCGCCTCGGGTAAGTCGGCCCTGGCTCTGGCCTGGGCCCAGGCTCACGGTGCGGAGATTGTCTCCTGTGATGCCCTGCAAGTGTACCGGGGCATGGACATCGGCACAGCCAAGCCCACCCTGGCGGAGCAAAAGCTTGTTCCGCACCATGGCATCGACCTCTGTGACCCCGCCCGGGCCTACTCGGTGGCTGAGTATCGGGATTATGCGGCCAAAATCGTCCGCGAGATTTTTGGTCGAGGTAAGCAGGTAATCGTCGTCGGTGGCAGTGGGTTTTACTTTAAAAGTTTCTTTGCACCGGTGGTGGACGACATCGCCATTCCAACCGCGATTGACGCCGAAGTCCGCGCACTGGAAACAACAGGCGGACTGCCGGCCCTGGTCGCCCGCTTGCAAGCCGCTAGCCCCGGCGGCACTGGCGAAGTGGCCCTGCAAAACCCCCGCCGGGTGGCCCGCGCCCTCGCCCGTTGCCTGGCCAGCGGCAAGAGCGTGCCGGAATTGGTGGAAAAGTTCAAAAACAGCGGCACCCCATTCGATGAATTTGCCAAAAAAATGGTCCGACTCGAATGCGAACCCAACGCTTTGCAGGCCCGCATCACAGTCCGCACCCGGAAAATGCTCGCCGAGGGATTGATCGACGAAGTGCGCCGACTGGCCGAGGTGCTTCGCAGCAATCCGGCCGCTGGCTCCGCCATCGGCTACCGTGAGACATTAGCATGGCTGGATGACGGGCAAAAGACACCGCTCGCGGAGCTCGAAGCCACCATCGCCCTGCACACCACGCAACTCGTGAAAAAACAGCAAACCTGGTTCCGCACCCAGCTCCCGGCGCATAAGGCGGTTGATATTAATAATCTGGGCAAGGGGTTGGAGTTTTGAGTATCGAATGCCCCCGAGTCCCCCGTGGTGTTTTTTAAACTCGAAACCCAAAACGCGAAACGCGTAACCTTAGCGATGCCCGCCCACTTTGAAATTCTAGCCACGGAATCCGCCGCCCGGCGCGCGACGCTGCGCACGGCGCATGGGGCGATTCAAACGCCCGCCTTCATGCCAGTGGGGACACAGGGCACGGTAAAGGCCACCACCCCGGCGCAACTGCGCGAGGTCGGCTCGCAAATCATTTTAAGCAACACCTACCATTTAAACCTGCGCCCGGGCCCGGAGCTCGTCCGTGAATTGGGCGGGCTGCATAAATTCATGGGCTGGGACGGCCCCATTCTTACCGACAGCGGTGGCTTCCAAGTCTTCAGTCTCGCCAAATTGCGCAAAATTTCCGACGTCGGCGTCTCCTTCCGCTCCCACCTCGACGGCGCGGAAGTTTTCCTCGGCCCGCGCGAGTGCATGAATATCCAGGCCGCGCTGGGTTCGGATATTGCCATGGTGCTCGATGAATGTCCGCCCTGGCCGGCAGAGCCTGCCGCGGTACGCGCCGCCGTGGCCCGCACCGTACGCTGGGCGCAAAGCTGCCGCGAAGCCTGGCGCGAACTAGGCCAGCCGGAACTCGGCCGCCATCTCTTTGCCATCGTCCAAGGCTCAAACCTGGCCGAGGTGCGCCGCGAATGCGCGGAGCAACTTGTCGCGCTCGACTTTCCGGGCTATGCCATCGGCGGGGTCAGCGTGGGCGAGCCAGAGCCGGAAATGCTGGCGGCGGTGGCGGCGGCCACGCCGTATTTGCCGGTGGACAAGCCGCGCTATGTGATGGGGGTGGGCACGCCTCCGCAGCTTTTGAAGATGATTGCCCTCGGCGCGGATATGTTCGACTGCGTGCTGCCCACGCGCCTGGCCCGCCACGCCTGCGCCTTCACGCCGGATGGGCCGATCAATCTGAAAAATGCGAAGTTCGCGCGCGATGCGGCCCCGCTCGTCGAAGGCCAGGATAATTACACGTGCAAAAACTTTTCCCGCGCGTACCTCCGCCACTTGTTGATGTGCAATGAAATCCTCGGCTGCACGCTGCTCACCCTGCATAATCTGCAATTCTACCTCGACCTTATGGCACAGGCGCGAAAGCAGATTGAGGCGGGAACGTTCGTATCATGGTCGCGGGCCTGGATTGCCCGGTATGAATCCGGCACAAAAGATGAACTGACTCCGACTGAGGATTAATTTGCGGAAAGCTGCTCACCCCGCCTGTATAACGAGAGCGGTCGCGTTGTCGCCGCCATCGCGGTGCACCGCTTCGTCCACCAAGACATTGGCCGGGTTGCCGGTGCTACCCGGAGAACCATTAGCGCGCAGGATGTCCGCCAGATGGCTGTCAAACAGTCCCTCCACCACGCCATCCGTACAGAGCAAAAAAATATCTCCAGCACCGTAGGCCACGGCACCCACCTGCGGGGCGATGAACTGATGGTCTCCGCCGAGGGCCTTTTGCAGCACCTTGCGGCGCGGGTGAGCGCGGGCCTCGCGCTCGTTGATGTGCCCCTGCCGCCGCATCCAGCCAATATAGGTGTCGTCGTGGCTAAGTTGCTGGAAACTGCCATTGGCGGCGGAGAGGTGGTAAATCCGACTGTCGCCAATGTGCGCAAAAAACATCCTTCCTGGGGCAAACCAGCACAAGCTCAGCGTCGTCTCCATCCCCTGGCATTCCGGGTAGCTGGAGCCCAGGTGGATGAGCGCATGGTGAACCTGGGTGTACAGAGCGGTCAGCGCTTCCTGCCCGGGCTCAGGCGATGCTTCGGCCGCCTTGGCAAAGGAACGCGGTAGGAACTGCATGGTTTTATCCACTGCAATCCGGCTGGCAAATTCCCCGGCCTTCGCGCCGCCCATGCCGTCGCACACCGCAAACGCCAGGTTGACCCCGGCCAGTGCGGCGTCGCCATACTTGCCCAGGCGGTGGACTTCCTGCGCGTTGAACTGGATGCCGAGAAAGGCATCTTCATTGTTGGGGCGGGTTTTGCCGCGGTCCGTGCGGCCAAACCATTGGAGCGTGGAGGCGGCCGGCGCCTCGGACGGGGTATGGTTCATGTCGGCGGAGCGGGGGTTTCGAAACCAGGCAAAATGGTGGCAAATTCAAAATCAATCAGGCAAAAACGCCCGTCGGACTGCCGGTAGGTGACATTGCGAATGTCGGCGTCGTCGTGGCGCACGCCGTAACCCTCCAGTTCCCGGAACAATTCCTTCAGACGCTGATCATCGATGCGGTCCACCCGGGTGCCACAATTGGTGGTGACAATGCGCAGCTCGGTGGCGTCGGCCTCGAGCAGCCGGGGCACAAAGGGGCAACCCTGCGCCTCGAGAAAGCGCAACACCCGCACCTCGTTGGCAAACCGCTGCTCAGCATCCTTGGCATGGTAAACCTTCACGACCCGCCCGTCATAAGTCAGGCGCACGGTTGACCGCAGAGTATCCTTGACCGTCTCCATGTTCTTTTATTCTGCCCGGTTTTGCCGATTTTGGAAAGCCCCTTCATGCAAAAATTCGTCGGTTAATTTTGCCGGATCCATTCCCGCCGCCCGCAATGCCGCCAGGCTCAGGGCATCGTTGCGTTTGGCGAGGCGCTGGCCCTTTTCATCGAGCATCAGTGGCGCATGGCACCAGGCCGGGGGCGCCCAGCCGAGGGCGCGATAGATCAAAAGCTGCCGGGCCGTGCTTTTGAGCAAATCCGCCCCACGCACCACCTCAGTGATTTGCATCGCGTGATCGTCGGCCACCACCGCCAGTTCATACGCCGGCACATCGTCGCGCCGCCAAATGAGGAAGTCCCCAAAATCCCGCCCTGCGACATACTGCTGCGGACCACGCAGGGCATCGGTAAACTTCACCAACTCGCCATCCGACACGCGGAAACGCCAGTTGGCATTCGCCGCGCTGGGCGACGGCACATCCTGGCCTGTGCCTCGTGGTGGCCGCCACTCGGCAGGGTACAACGGTTCGGCGTCCTCCTCCTCGGCATGGGGGGCCTGGGCTGCGCGTTGGACATCCGCGCGCGAACGCGCACAGGGATAAATAAATCCGCCATCGCGCAGTTGGCGCCACGCCGCAAGATAGACATCCCGCCGCTGGCTTTGCGCATAAGGCGCAAACGGTCCGCCGACATCCGGGCCTTCATCCCAGGCCAACCCCAACCAGCGCAAGTCCTCCACCACGCCAGCCGTAAACTCTGGCTTGCACCGCGCGGCATCAAGGTCCTCCATGCGCAGCACCAACCTTGCGGCCGGCCCGGCGGCACGCGCGCGCGCCTGCGCCAGCCAGAACGTGCGCGCATGGCCCAAGTGCAGGCGCCCGGTGGGCGTGGGGGCAAGGCGGCCGCGATACATAAGACCAGTTTGCCGTTTTACGGGGAACGTGTGGAGTTTAAAAGCAACGGAGGCGCAACGAGTTCCGCCAGCATGAGCTGGGCATAAGCATCCGCACCCCTTCCCATTTTTACTCCTACTGAATGATGGCTTGCGCTTGTCGGCTCCGGCCATTCCCTGTAAGCTGACCCGCTTCTGCCTTTGTCATGAGCATAGCCGGCCAACCCACCGACCGCCACCAGCCGTGGCTACAGCGCTTCTGCTATGTGGCGCTGTTTTTCGCGGCATTGGTGCTGCTGATGGGCGGGGAGACAACCAGCAACGGCGCGGGCATGGCGTTTCTGACCTGGCCGCTGTCCAATGGCTCGCTCAACCCGGCCAACTGGCTGCACGACATGGCGATGTTTTGCGAGCACAGCCACCGCCTGCTCGCCGGGGTGACCTCCACCCTGACCATCATTGCCGCCCTTTGGATCCAGTTCACGGAGACACGCCCATGGGTGCGCCGCTTGGCGTGGATTCTCGTGGGCACGATTTTTTTCCAGGCCTTGCTTGGCGGCTTGCGCGTCCTGCTGGACCAGGCCAACACGCATTGGGACACCAACGTGCCGGCGCTGTGCCTGCGCGTAGCCCATGCGATGGTGGCGGAAATCACCGTGCTGCTGTGGGTGACGCTCACCATCGCGGTCTCGCGCGGATGGATGGTGCGCGGGGTGGGCATCCCTCTCGTGGCGCCGAAAGTCCGCGCCTGGGGTCATATCACGTGCGCCATCATCTTTCTGCAGATTTTCTTTGGCGCCATCATGCGACACGGCGGCTACGCCTTTGCCATCCCGGCCAACTACTTCCCCTTCTCCGGGCCGGACCATGCGCTGCTGCCCCCGGAGTGGAGCTGGCCGGTTGCGGTCAACTTCATCCACCGCCTCGGCGCCGGCGCCGTCACAGTGGCGCTTATCGGCCTGGCCAATAGCGTGTACCGCAATGCCGACGCCCGCCGCCTGCTGGGTTCGTGGATGTCACTGGTGCTGCTGATCGTGCTCGCGCAAATCTACCTGGGCACCAAGGTCATCCTCTCCGGCAAGAATGCCAACATTGCCACGGCCCACCTGCTCACGGGGGCCTTTTTGCTTGCCTCTACGTGGCTGTTGACGTTCATTGCCTATCGGTCGAAATGGTGGCCGGCGGATGGGATTCCACAGCAGGAAACGTTCTGATTCACCCGCACCACACCACTTCGTTTTTCCATGAGCACCAAGGCCAGCGCCACCGCATCCCTGCCCGCCAACCCGGCGGAGTCGCGGTCGCTTGCGCTGTTTAATGAGTACTACGAGCTGACCAAACCGCGCCTGAGCATGCTCTCCGTGCTGACGGCGGTCGTCGGCTATCTCGCCGCCAAGCCGGAACCGCAATGGAGCATCATCACCTGCCTGTTGCTTGGCACCACGAGCGCCGCGTTTGGCGCAGGCGTGCTGAACCAGTGGCTGGAGCGGGAGATTGACACCCGCATGGCCCGCACGCGCGGCCGCCCCCTGCCCTCGGGCGCTGTTTCCCCGGCCGCAGCCTTGGTCTTTGGTCTGGCGCTGGCCTCCGCCGGCCCGCTCATTTTGTGGATGGGCGTGAACATTCTTTCGGCACTGCTTGCCCTCGCCACCCTTGCCAGCTACCTGCTCGTCTATACGCCACTCAAGCGCGTGACACCCTGGTGCACCGTGGTTGGCTCTATCCCGGGTGCGCTGCCGCCCCTCATCGGCTCCGCCGCGGCCACCGGCGACATCCGGCCGCTCGGCTGGATTTTGTTCGGCGTGCTCTTTGCGTGGCAGATTCCGCATTTTCTCGCCCTGGCCTGGACTTACCGTCGCGACTATGCGCAGGCCCGCCTGCCCATGAGCACCGTCGCCGACCCCACCGGCCGCACGGCGGCGCTTAACTGCCTTTTCTACACCGTCGCGCTCGTCATCTGCAGCGAGCTGCCCGTGGCACTGAAGCTCTCTGGCTACACCTACGGTCTCATCGCGCTGCTCATCGGGGGCTGGTTCCTCTACCGCGCCTGGCAGTTTGCCCGCGCCAGCGAGTCCACCCGCGACTTGCCCGCCCGGCGCCTGTTCCTCGCCAGCCTGGCGTATTTGCCACTCACGCTGGCTGCGCTGGTGGTGGACCGCCTGCTGGGTTGATTGCCATGTCGTTGTCGTCGCTGCCGTTTCCGGAAATCAACGCCGCGCTCAACGGCACGGCCACGCTGCTCCTCACCGCCGGTTTTGTCCTGATCAAGCAGAAGAAGATTGCCGCGCACCGCGCCGTCATGCTGGCGACTTTCTTTGTCTCGGTCGTTTTCCTCATCAGTTACCTTACCAGCAAATTTGTGGTCGGTGTCACCCGTTTTGACGGCCAAGGCTTCTGGCGGGCAGTTTACCTGACCATTCTGCTCACGCACACCATCCTCGCCATGGTCATTGTGCCGCTGATTTTGAAAACGCTATGGCTGGCGCTTCAAGGCCAGTATGAACGCCATCGCGCCTGGGCGAAATGGACCTTCCCGCTGTGGTATTACGTCTCCGTCACCGGCGTGGTGGTTTACTTCATGCTCTTCCGCCTGTTCCCGCACCACACGGAATAGGCTTTGCCTACATCGCCCCGGCCTGGGCGGCGGTGGCGATTTTTTTGATGAGCTCGGTCGTGCTGTAGCCCTTGAGGAAAGGCATGAACTCGATTTTGGCCTTCACCTCCTCCAGTGCCTTGCGTTCATCAGGGTTGAGTTTCTCCAAAGTATAATCACCGGCCTTGACGTAAACATCCGGCTGAAGGGCGCGGATTTCCTGGTCGAGGCGGGGGGTGTTGAAGACAAAGACCGTGTCCACAAACTCCAGCGCCGCGAGCGCATAGGCCCGGTCGTTCCATGATTGCACCGGGCGTGTGGGCCCCTTGAGCGCGCGCACGCTGTCATCCCCATTCACGGCAATAAAGAGTGCCGCCTTGGGTGACACCGTCCGCGCATACTCCGCAGCGGACCACAGCGAATAAATATGCCCCCGGTGCAGCAAATCGAAAACACCATTGGTGAGCACCATGGTCACGCCTTCCTTGCGCAGTTCATTGCGGCGGCGGACCGCGCCGTCCAAGCCATCGGCGATTTTGCGCAGGAAATCCATAGGTGGAAAGAATAGCGCGGTTGGGCCTTAAAACACAAAGTAAAAGTCGGGTGCGTTTTATCCCCAGGCAAAGCTACATATCGAAAAACCGCTTGGCTTTCTGGAAGAAGGATTCGCTGACGGGGCTTTCCGCATCGCCGCAGGCCTTGCCAAATTCATCGAGCTTCTGGCGCTGCTCGGCGGTGAGTTTTTTCGGCACTTCGATTTCCACGTGCACATACTGGTCGCCGTGGCCGCCACTGCGCAACGAGGGCATCCCGCGCCCTTTGAGCCGCAGCATCGTGCCGCCCTGCGTACCGGGCGGGATCTTCAGCTGCGCGCGGCCGGTGAGGGTGGGCACGTCAAGCGCGCCGCCCAGCGAGGCGAGGGTAAACTTGATCGGCACATTGCAGTGCAAATCGTCGCCCTCACGCTGGAAGAGGTCATGTTCCTTGACGTGGATGAAAATATAAAGATCGCCCGGCTCCGCACCGGCTCCACCCGCCTCGCCCCCGCCGCCGGAGCGCAGCTTCTGCCCGTTGTCCACACCCGGCGGGATGCGCACCTTTAGCTTGGTGGTGTCCTCCACGCGACCCGCGCCGCGGCACTTCGGGCACGGGTGCTCAATGAGCGTGCCCTGGCCATGGCACTGGGGGCACGCCTGCCGCACCTGGAAGAATCCGCGCGAGGCAATCACCTGGCCGTGGCCGCGACAAGTGGGGCACGTCTGCCGCTTGGAGCCCGCTGCCGCGCCCGTGCCACCGCACGAGTCGCACTGTGCAGCCCGGCGGTACTTGATTTCTTTTTCCACGCCGGCCGCCGCTTCCTCAAGCGTGATCTCCAGGTCATAGCGCAAATCACTTCCGCGTTGGGCGCCCCCACCACCGCCGCCAAAAAAGCTCTCAAAGTCGCTGCCACGAAACATTTCACGAAACACATCCATCGGATCATGGAAGCCGCCGCCCGGGCCGCGCGCGCCTGCTCCCGCCTGCTGGAAGGCCGCATGACCGTAACGGTCGTAGGCGGAGCGCTTTTCCTCGTCGCTCAAAATCTCATAGGCCTGGCTGATTTCCTTGAATTTGTCCTCCGCCGCCTTGTCGCCCGGATTCTTGTCCGGGTGGTACTTGATGGCCAGACGGCGGTACGCCTTTTTAATCTCCTCGCCGGTGGAGGTGCGGGTGACCTCCAGTAGCTCGTAAAAGTCAACTCGGGTGGACATGAAGGGCCAAGGCTAGAGCAGGAAGGCGGGCGGATGAAGTAAAAAAGGGGATAAAACACCGCTTTTTTGATAGCGCAGAAAGAGAATTTATCTCCTAGGCTCGGACCATGAACCCCCGGCCCACCCCACCCCTTTCCCGCCGCAACTTCATCCGTAATACCTCACTGTCGGCCGCAGCGATGGCTTTTCTCCAACGCTTGCGCGGGGCCGAGGCGGCACCGGCCGCCAGTACGGCCACGGGCGCCCCTGGGCCGGCGCCCACCCGCAAGCTGGGCGTCGCCTTGGCCGGGTTGGGCAGCTACGCCACCGGGATGCTGGGCCCGGCGCTGCGCGAGACGGAACTGTGCCACCTCACGGGTGTCATCACCCGCCGCCCGCAAGTGGGCGCGCAATGGGCGCGGGAATTCGGCTTTTCAGAAAAGAACATCTACAATTATGACACGATGGACAAGCTGGCCGATAATCCGGACATCGATGTCGTGTATGTCGTAACGCCCAACGCGCTCCATGCCGAGCACGTCATCAAGGCGGCCAAGGCGGGCAAGCACGTGATCTGCGAAAAGCCGATGGCTTGCTCCGTGGCTGATTGCGACAAGATGCTGGAGGCCTGCGCGGGCAACAAACGCTCGCTCTCCCTGGGCTACCGGATGCACTTCGATCCCTACCATGTGGAAATGGTGAAGCGCGCGGGTGATCCCAACTTCGGCCCCTTCACCAAGATGGCCGGGGAAAACGGTTTCACGATGTTTGGCGACCAATGGCGCATGCACCATCCGTTGTCCGGTGGCGGCCCGCTGATGGACATGGGCATCTACGTCCTCCACGCCGCCTGCATGGCAGCACAAGGTAATCCTGTCGCCGTGACGGCCAAGGAGCTGCCCAAGACACGTCCGGATTTCTTTCAAGATGTTGAAGAAGCGATCGACTGGACGCTGGAATTCCCCAACGGTGTCACCGCCGCGTGCCAGACGAGCTATGTGAAAAACTATGGTCACTTCCGCGCGGAAGGCGCCAAGGGCTGGGTGGACTTGAACCCCGCCTTTGCCTACAACGGGCTGCGGATGAACACCAGCACGGGACCCGTAATCTTCCCGCCCATGCGCCAGCAGGCCAAACAGCTGGACGGCATCGCCGAGTCCATTTTGCGGAAAACGCCCTCGCCCGTGCCCGGCAGCCTGGGCCGGCGCGACCTGGTCATCATCGAAGGCATCTACGAGGCCGCCAAAACCGGCAAACGCGTGGAGCTGAAATATGTGTAGGGTCGAAATGCTGCGGATTCAGAGGACCCGCCCTGCCTATTTCTTCCCGTAAAAACCGCGGCGGCGCTGGGAGCTGTAGCGGGCGAGGGCGTCGTTGATAACGCCGTCGCTGGCTTCGACTTCCTGCATCTCGTCAACTTCGACGGTCTTGCCTTCCAGCAATTTATAGTCCTGGAAAAAGCGGCGCAACATGGCGAGGCGGTGGGCGGGAAGCTCGCTGGCGGTGGTAAAGCCGTTGTATTCCGGGTCGTTGACGGCGACGGCGAGGATTTTGTGGTCGCGCTTGCCGCTGTCGATCATCGTCATCAGGCCAATGGCACGGGCGTGCACGAGCGTGAGGGGGGCTACGGCCTCCTGGCAGAGCACGAGCACGTCCATCGGGTCATCATCCTCAGCCAGCGTCTGCGGGATGAACCCGTAATTCGCCGGGTAGTACACCGCGGAGTAAAGGATGCGGTCGAGCTTCAGCAGGCCGGTCTCCTTGTCCAATTCATACTTCACGCTCGAGCCCATCGGGATCTCGACGACCGCCATAAACTCGCGGGGCAGTTTCTCGCCCGGGGTGACATCGTGCCAGGAATGCATGGACATTTAGGAAATGGATTTACTCTTGGAAAAAATTTGCGGTTTACCGTTCAAGGACGGCCCCCGCCACCCATCGGGATGGGGAGGCGAACCGTAAACGGTAAACCGCAAACTGCAAACTTATTTCTCCCCACCCTCGGCGGATGCATCCTCGTCATCCTCGTTTTCGATGACCTTGCACAGGCCGATGAGCTTGTCGGAGGCTTCGAGGCGGACGAGGCGCACGCCCTGGGCCACGCGGCCCGTCGTGCGGATGTCCTTGACCGGGGAGCGCACGGCCTGGCCGGACGCGGTGAGCATCATGACCTCGTCGTTCTCGCGCACGCTTAACGCGCCCGCGACGCCCGCCTCCGTCTTGATGGCGATGACACCGGAGCCGCCGCGCGACTGGAGACGATAGACCGGGCCGTCCGCATCATCAAACGGGGTGCGCTTGCCGATGCCGTTGACGCCCGCAACCAGCAGCGTGCAGGCCGGGTCCACGACCTCCATGGCCTTGACGGAGTCGCCTTTTTCCAGGCGCATACCGATGACACCCGTGGCGGCGCGGCCCATGGAGCGGGCATCCTCCTCCTGGAAACGGATGGACATACCCTGCGCGGAGATGAGCACCACCTGGTTGCCGGCGATGACCTCCTTGACCGAGATGAGCGTGTCGCCCTGCTCGATATTGATGGCGATGATGCCGCCCTTGCGCACGTTGGCGTAGTCCTTGAGCTCGGTCTTCTTGACGGTGCCAAGCTGCGTGCAGAACATGAGGAATTTGCCCTCCTCCTCCAGCGACTTCACGCAGAGCATGGCGGCGATTTTCTCGTCCTTCTGCATCTGCATGACGTTGGAGATGGCGCGGCCCTTGGCGGTGCGGGTGCCTTCGGGGATTTCGTAAACTTTTTCGACATACACGCGCCCGGTGCTCGTGAAGAACATCATGTAGTCGTGCGTGCTGGCGGTGAAGAGGTGCTCGACAAAGTCCTCCTCGTGCTGGCCGGTGCCGATGACGCCCTTGCCGCCGCGTTTCTGCGAGCGGTAGGCGCTGACGGCCGTGCGCTTGATGAAGCCCATATGCGAGACGGTGACGATGCAGCCCTCGTTGGCGATGACATCCTCCATCTTGAACTCGCCTTCGGCGGCGATGAGCTTGGTGCGGCGTGGGGAGACAAACTTGTCCTTCAGCTCGCGCAGCTCCTTCTTGATGACGCCCAGCAGCTTCTTTTCGCTGCCCAGGATCTCGCGGTATTCCTCGGCCAGCTTCATGAGCTCGAGGTACTCGGCCTTGATCTTGTCGCGTTCCAGGCCGGTCAGCTGATACAGGCGCAGCTCCAGGATGGCGATGGCCTGCCGCTCGGAGAGCGGGTATTTCTTCATCAGCTTTTCGCGGGCCTCGTCGCGGCTGGAGGAAGCGCGGATGATTTTGACGAAATCGTCGAGATTGCTCAGGGCGATCTGGTAGCCCTCGAGGATGTGGGCGCGCTCCTCGACCTTGCGCAGGAGGAAGCGCGTGCGGCGCGTGATGACTTCGCGGCGGTGCTCGATGTAGCAGTCGATCATCTCGCGGATGTTCATCTGCTTCGGGCGGCGCCTGTCCAGCGCGAGCAGGATGACGCCGAACGAGGCCTCGAACTGCGTGTGCTTGTAAAGCTTGTTGACGACGATCTTCGCCGCCTCACCGCGTTTGAGCTCGAGGACGATGCGGGTGTTCTCGTCCGACTCGTCGCGCAGGTCGGAGACTTCGTCGAGCGTCTTGTCGTGCACCAGCGAAGCGATGTTCTGCGTGAAGGTGGCGCGATTGACGTTGTACGGAATCTCCGTGATGACGACCTGCTCCTTGCCGCCCTTCAGCTCCTCGGTGTGGCAGGTGCCGCGGACGCGGACGATGCCGCGGCCCGTGCGCAGGTAGTTCTCGATGCCCTCGCGCCCGGCGATGCTACCGCCGGTGGGAAAGTCAGGCCCGGGGATGTGCTTGATCACCTCATCCAGCGTGATGCGCGGGTTGTCCATGATGGCGCACACGGCGTCGATCAACTCGCCCAGGTTGTGGGGCGGGATATTCGTCGTCATGCCGACGGCGATGCCCGTCGAGCCGTTCATCAGCAAATTCGGCAACGCGGAGGGCAGGACGGTCGGCTCTGTCGTCGATTCCTTGTAGTTCGGCGCAAAGTCCACCGTGTCCTCGTCGATGTCGCGCAGCAGTTCCTCCGCCACGTCCTTCAGGCGCGCCTCGGTGTAACGGTAGGCGGCCGGCGGGTCGCCGTCCACCGAACCAAAGTTACCCTGTGGGTCGATGAGCGGATAGCGCATCACCCAGCTTTGCGCCAGGCGCACCAGCGTGTCGTAAACGGAAGAGTCGCCGTGCGGGTGGTAGTTCTTGAGCACCTCGCCCACAACGCCCGCGCACTTGTCGAACGAGCGGTTGTGGAGCAGGCCTTCGCGCAGCATCGCGTAAAGGATGCGGCGCTGCACGGGCTTCAAGCCGTCGCGGGCGTCAGGCAGCGCGCGGGAGATGATGACCGACATCGAATAGTCGATGTAGGCCGTCTGCATGATGTCCGTGATGGACGAGGGGACGAGACGCTCTTTTTCCGTGTACATTTAGAAAGAATGAAGGATGGGAGATGAAGGATAAAAAACCTGGTTTTTCATCCTTACACATCAAGATAGGATGTGTTCAGCGCGTTGTCCTCGATGAAGGCGCGGCGGTTGGGCACGTCTTCGCCCATGAGCATGGTGAAGATGTTGTCCGCCTCGGCGGCGTCCTTGATGTCCACCTTGAGCAGGCGGCGGGAGGCCGGGTCCATCGTGGTTTCAAAAAGCTGCTTGGCGTTCATTTCACCCAAGCCCTTGTAGCGCTGGATGCTCAGCCCCCGGCGGCCGAGCTCGCGGATCTTGGGCACCAGTTCGAGAATGGTGTGGAGCTCCGTGGGCTTGGCGTCCTTCTTGTCGGAGGTCGTCTCCACCAGGTGGTAGCGGGCCTCCTCCGTGGGAGTGAACTGCTTCACCTCGAGGCCGATTTTCGACAGTTCCTTCAGGCTTTTGCCCATCTCGGCGCTTTCGTAGATTTCGTACACATTCACGCGCTGCTGGACCATCTGGCCCTTGACTTCAATTTCACGCACAATGCCCGAGGCGGTGAAAATCTCCTCCTGCGCCTGGAACTCGTTATAGAAGCGCACGCGGGCGTCATCATCAGCGAGGAAGCGGAACTCCTCCTGGTTGCCGGTGCGCACGCGGGCCACGTACTTGGGCAGCACGCTGCCGTCGCCATTGCGCTGGTCGAGGTAAAGGTGCAGCGGGCAGCCGTAGCGGGTCACGCCGGCGCCCAGGCCTTCGAGCCGCGCCATGGCCTCCACAATCTTGTCCACCTTGGCGGGCGGGAACTCATGCTTGTCGCGCAGACGGTGCAAGGTCACCTCTTCGCAGCCGAGCTCCAGCAGGATGCGGTTGAGCTCCGTGTCGTTATCCACGTATTGCTCACGCTTCTTGCGCTTGATTTTATACAGCGGGGGCTGGGCGATGTAAATATAGCCGGTGTCGATGAGGCCCTTCATCTGGCGGAAGAAGAACGTGAGCAGCAGCGTGCGGATGTGCGAGCCATCGACGTCGGCGTCCGTCATCAGGATGATTTTATGGTAGCGGGCCTTGCCGAGGTTGAAGCCGCCGCTGCCTTCCACCTCCGCGCCAATACCCGTGCCCAAGGCGGTGATGAGGGTCAAAATTTCCTGATTGTTGAGCACTTTATCCAACCGCGCCTTCTCGACATTCAGGAGTTTGCCGCGGATAGGCAGGATGGCCTGGTAGCGCCGGTCGCGGCCCTGCTTGGCCGAACCACCGGCAGAGTCGCCCTCGACGATGAAAATCTCGCATAGGGAGGGGTCGTTCTCCGAACAGTCCGCCAGCTTGCCGGGCAGACCGCCGCCGGTGAGCGCGCCCTTGCGCACGGTGTCGCGCGCCTTGCGAGCGGCCTCACGGGCGCGGGCTGCGTTGAGCACCTTGTCCACCACGCGTCGCGCAATGGGCGGGTTCATCTCAAAGAACAGCTTCAGCTTGTCGCCGACAATCTTCTGCACGATGCCGTCCACCTCGCCGTTGGAGAGCTTGGTCTTGGTCTGGCCCTCGAAGCGGGGCTCCGGCACCTTGACGGCGATGACGGCTGTCAGGCCCTCGCGCGTGTCCTCGCCCTGGATGGAGGGGTCCTTCTCTTTAAGAAGGTTGTTGGCCTTGGCGTAATTGTTGATGACGCGGGTGAGCGCCGTGCGGAAGCCCGAGAGGTGCGTGCCGCCCTCGAGGTTGAAAATGGAGTTCGCGTAGGCGTAAATCTGCTCGGCAAAGCCGTCGTTGAACTGCAACGCCACATCGACGATGATTTTCTTGTCCGGCTTCGTCTCATCCGCCGCGGCCTCGTCGTGCAGCACGATGACCTTGGGGTGCACCGACACCTTGTTGCGGTTCAGGAACTGGACGTATTCCTCGATGCCGTCCTTGAACTGGAAGACTTCGCTCTTGGAGCCCGCGCGCTCGTCGATGAGCTCGATGCGGATGCCGGGGTTCAGGAACGCCAGCTCGCGCAGGCGCTTGGCGAGGATTTCCCACTTGAACTCGCGGGTGATGAGGAAAATTTCCGGATCGGGCAGGAAGGAGATCTTCGTGCCCGTCTTCTTGCTCTTGCCGATGACCTTGAGGCTCTCCGTCTTGATGCCGCGCTCGAATTCGATGTGGTACACGGAGCCCTCGCGCGCGACTTCCGCCTCGAACCATTCGGCCACGGCGTTCACGCACTTGGCGCCGACGCCGTGCAGGCCGCCGGAGACCACGTAGGCGCCCTTGCCGAACTTGCCGCCGGCGTGCAGGTTGGTCAGCACCAGCTCGATGGCGGGAATCTTGTACTTCGGGTGCATATCCACGGGGATGCCGCGGCCGTCGTCCTCCACGGAGCAGGAGCCGTCGAGATGGATGGTCACCTTGACGTTGTTGCAAAAAGGTTTGCCGTCCTTGTCGTGCGCCAGGTGCTCGTCAATGGCGTTGTCCATGATCTCGAACACGCAATGGTGCAAGCCACGCTCGCCCGTGTCGCCGATGTACATATCCGGGCGTTTGCGGACACCCTCCAGACCCTCCAGCTTCTCAATTTTGGAAGCGTCGTAAGCCTCGTTTTCGGTTGGTTTTTTGGCCAGATTCTTGTCGGACATGTGGGTAAAAAATCAACGTAACAAACACCATCGCAATAGCCACAAAAAAGTGCGCAAAAGCCGCACTTTTTTTGCTTGAAAATCCGGTTGCATTCCAAGCCCGCACCCAACCCCATTTTCAGGCTTCCCTTCCCGCCTTCAGCCTCTACCTTGGCCCTTGCGTTTTTACCTTTCGATTGATCTTTCATCTTCCTTGTTTTTATCTTTCATTTTTCATGCAAATTATTGACCATAAAGGCATTAAAATACATCAGTGGTGTGTCGGCGCCTCCACCTTCCGAGCGTGGCCAGAGGTCGGTGCCCGATTGATGGACTGGAGCCTCGTACTGGCTGGTGCCCCACCCCGCCAAGTCATCCATTGGCCAGCCGAGCCAGACCTCTCCAAACCCGCCAAAATACGCGGCGGAAACCCCATTCTTTTCCCCTTTGTGGCCCGCACCTTTGACAAGGGGGAAATCGGCTTCTGGAAGGCTCCCGATGGCCAGCGCCGCCCCATGCCCATGCATGGCTTTGCGCGCGATGGAAAGTTCACTCTGGCGCGTGCCGATGACACAGGTTTTACAGCGGTGCTGGAGCCTTCCGCCGCCGCGCGCGAGGCCTACCCGTTCGACTATCAATTCTCCGTCACCTATGTTTTCCACGAGTTGTCCTTCTGGGTGCATCTAGAGCTCGAAAATCTTTCCGCCATGCCCATCCCGTGGTGCGCCGGGCACCATTTTTATTTCCAACTCCCCTGGCACAAGGGCCTCACGCGCGCCGACTATGTGCTGCGCTGTAATGCGCGCAAGGCCTTCCACCACGCTGCCGACGGCCGCCTCGAGCCGGAAAAGAATTTCTCACCCGAGACAAGTTTTGCCGACCCTGGCATGGTGGACCTCATCCGCTGCAAATTAAAGTCCAACACCGTGACCTTCGGCCCCAAGAACGACGAGGAGAACATCACCCTCCGCCTCGGCGCCGACCCCGTGCCGGCTCCTTGGGCCAGCCTCGTCACCTGGACAGAGAACGACGCCTCCCCCTTCTACTGTGTTGAGCCCTGGATGGGCCCGCCCAACGCCCCCGAACACGAAAAGGGCCTCCATTTTGTCGCTCCCTACTCGAGGGAAAAGTTCTCGGTGGAAGTGTCGCTGATGTAGCCAACGGAAGCCCGCGGGGGACGGCTGACCCTCCCTCGCAACTTGTCCTAAACTTTCCTGTCAGATTGTTGCTCTGGGCGCCGGTTATATCGCGTAGAGCAACCTGACATGACCACCGACAACGAACTCCTGCACCGCTATACCGAGGAAGGGGACGAAAGCGCCTTTACCGAGGTCGTGCGCCGGCATACCAACCTCGTCTATTCGGCGGCCCTGCGGGTGACAAACAGCCCACCCCTCGCCGAAGAGGCCGTGCAGGTGGCGTTTACCAAGCTCTTCCAGCAGGCCCGGCGGCTGCGGCACTATCAATCGGTGGTGGGGTGGCTGCACACCACGACGCGCCACGCCGCCATTGACTTGCTGCGGAGCGAAGCCCGCCGGAGCGCCCGCGAACAAGAGGGCCTTGCCATGCATACTGAATCCGTTCGAGACGACGTGAACTGGGCGCAACTGCGGCCGCTACTGGATGAGGCCGTGGGCCGGCTCAACGCACCCGAGCGCGAGGCCGTGCTCCTGCGCTATTTCAACGGCCTGAGCCATGGGGAAGTGGGCGCGGCGCTGGGCTTGTCGGAAAACACGGCCAACAAACGCATTGAGCGCGCCCTGGAAAAACTACGCACCCACTTTGGCCGCCGCGGCATCCTCGCGACCTCGGCGGCATTGGCCGAAGCCATCAGCATGAACTCCGTCGTGGCGGCGCCGGCGGGCTTGGCCGACCAGGCCGCCCAAGGCGCGCTCGCCTCACCCGTCGTGGCGGGAGGTTTGGGCGCCAGCCTCCTAACCGCATTTCTCTTTATGAGCACCAAAAGCAAAACACTCCTGGCCGTTGCCACTTTGGCGGTGGTTGTCACCCTCGCCATAACCCTGAGTAATTTATTCCAAGCCTCGGCCGCCCCCGCGCCCACTCCTCAAGTGGCGGCAGCCCCCGCCGCCCCGGCGCCCAAGGCCACCATGACCGCGTCGGCCACGCTCCCTTCCGTGCCAGCCACCCCTCCGGCCACGCCCGCTGTGGCGCCAAAGCCAGCGGCACCCGCGCCCGCGACCGGTGTCCGCCAAGAGTTGAATTCAACGATGGATGAAATCATCGCGATGTTGGAGGCGGGGGACGCCGTCAAAACCGCCGAGACTTTTCTTTCGCCCGAATCTTTTGAGATCATGGGACCGGGCACGAAGGATATGTTGCTGAAACAAATGCAGGCGCTCCTGGCCTCGCCGCGTGGGCAGGATTTGTTGCAGAAGGTAATCCGGGTGGTGAAGAACATGAAGACGCAGGAGCCCACCCTCAATGCCGCGGGCGACCGCGCCAGTTACCACCTGGCCGACCCCACCGACCCTTCCTTCAAAGTACCGGTGGACCTCACCTTCCGCAAAATGGAGGGAAAGTGGTATGTGATCATGGCCAAGTCGCCGGAGTGAAATCATCCGCCCACCACCCCGCCGCATGAACCTTAAAATTGCATTGGGCTTATGCGCCCCGCTGGTGCTCGTGGCCGCGGCGCCCGGCCCCGCCTTTGCGCCTCCCCGCGCGCCGACCAAGGCCACCACCCCACCCCCGGAACCGGCCCGGGCGAAGCCATCCACGCCCACGCCCCTGCCCACACTGGTCAAACTGGAGTTTCCCAAGCTGGGCATCCGCTTTGGCGTCTTTGATCCGGGAGCATCGCCCCAACCCCAACAACCGCTGGATTTTTATTTCCTCATGGTGACGGTGGACATCCTGCCGGACAAGACCCTGGCGGAAGACATGAAACTCATCAAAGACTGGGCCTCGAACCGGGGTTTGAAGTTTCTGAACGAGCGGAACCCCTCGGCCCAGGAATGGGTGGCGGAATGGGCGGGCGGGAGCCTCTTTGGAAGTAAAATGCACGGTTACAGCCGCCTCTGCTTTGCGAATGGGAAGGTCTATGACCTCAAGGCCTCCCTTGATGAAACGGGCTGGGCGAAAATCGGCCCCAAGCTCAAAGCGTGCGTGGACAGTTTCGAGCTACTGCCCGCCACCGACCCGGCTCCCGCACCCGCCGCCACCCCAGACTCAGCCACCAAAACGGAATTTCCCCGCAGTGGCTTTCGCATCACGCCGCCCGACTTGGATACGGACTCGGACAAGGAACAATTTGTCATCTACACCCATTATCGCACGGATGACGGTGGCTTCGTCGGCGTCGCGGTCACCGTGCGCAAGTATGACAAAACCCTGGCCGAATTTGTCGCCAGTTACCGGCCCGAGGAGGCAAAGAACCCCACCGAAAAATTTCCCAATCCGAATACCTGGACCTTTGAATCAAACAACACGCACAACCGCTTCGTGCTGACCAAGGGGAAGCTCTTTCAAGTCTCGGCAATGCCGTCCTACGGCAAAAACCAATCGCCGGAGCTGAAGGCGTTGATTCGGCAATGCATCGACAGCCTAGAGCCCATGGAATCCGCCGCGCCCATGCCAGCTCCTGAGGCGCCTTCAAGGTAAAGGCACCCTAGGCCCGCCGAGGACGGTGGGCCCTACCCCAAAACGCCAAATAAGTCTTGCCGCGGGCGGGGGTTCCGATCGATCGATCGCACCATCATGCCACGGGCCGCGCGCAAGGAAAAACCCTCTCACCGGGCCAAGCCCCGCAAAGATGGCCGCACACCCTACGCGCCCTTTGACGAATCCCGCCAGGGCAACCCGCTCGCCGGCTTGGTGCTCGAGCCTTCCGTCCTTCAGCCGCTCCACCTCGCCCACCGGGATGACGACGCAGGGGTCTGGCTCTATCAAGGGGACTGCCTGGAAGTGCTCGATGCCCTGGCCGTCAAACATCCGGAGGGCTGTTTCGATGCCATTTTTGCCGACCCACCGTATTTCCTCTCCAACGGGGGCATCACCTGCCATGCCGGCAAAATGGTCCGCGTGGACAAAGGCGAGTGGGACAAATCCCAGGGACCGGAACTCAACCACGAGTTCAACCGCGCCTGGCTGGAGCGTTGCCAGCGCGCCCTCAAGCCCAACGGCACCCTGTGGGTCACCGGCACACACCACGTCATCCATTCGGTCGGTTTTGCAATGCAGCAGCTGGGCTTCAAAATCCTCAATGACATCACCTGGGAAAAGCCCAACCCGCCGCCCAATCTTTCCTGCCGCTACTTTACCCACAGCACGGAGACCGTCATCTGGGCCGCCAAGAACGCCCAGAGCAAGCATACCTTTAACTACGCGCATATGCGCCAGACCAACGGCGGCAAGCAGATGAAGTCCGTCTGGCGCTTCACCGCCCCCGGCGGCGATGAAAAACGCCACGGCAGGCACCCCACGCAAAAACCCCTCGCCCTCGTGGAGCGCTGCCTCCTCGCCTCCACGCAGCCCGGCGACCTCGTCCTCGACCCCTTCCTCGGCTCCGGCACCACGGCCGTCGCGGCGTTACATATAAGTAGGAAGTGCGTGGGGATTGAATCGAGCACTATGTATCTCGATATGGCAATTAATCGCCTAGCAGACCGGTTGCCCGTTTTTCGCTTTACGTGGCATATCGATATTTTGAAAGAAATTGATCTTGATCTATTTACAGAACTGATCGATCGATCGCCGTCGATGGCTGAAAAGGAATCTGCGCAAAGCTTCGACCGCGTCTTTCACGAAACGAAATTCGCATTCCTAAGCTGTGCCCAAGTTAATGCCGGCAGTGTCGTGCACACCAGCGTGGACGTAAGCATTTGCGAGGCTTGGGCAAAAGCCCCCGCCAATTGCAAACGCGAAACCACCCATATCATTCGCTGCGAAACGGAAATTTTCCGGATAAAACAGGGTTGAAGCACGAATCTGACGCTGATCAACTCAGCGTGATGAATTTGTCCATGAGAGGCAATCTTGCCGCCGCTTATCGTAGTGGCTCGCAAAGAGCGCGGGTGGTCACAGAAGCCTGGGGTGAACACAATCTCTATTGTCCCAATTGTCCTTCGCCAAAAATCGACCGCTTGCCCCACAATGCCAAGGCCATGGATTTTAAGTGCCCCAAGTGCGGCTACTGGTATCAGCTAAAAAGCCAGAAGACACGGATTGGCGACATTATCAACGATGGCGCTTACCAGGCGATGATGGACGCGATTGAAAATGACCGGACGCCCAATTTTTATTTCATGCAGTATTCATTGGCTGATTGGCGTATTCAGAACTTACTGCTGATTCCGTATTTTGCATTTCCCAGCTCAGCCATCATTAAAAGAAAGCCACTGGGGCCTTACGCCCGCCGCGCTGGTTGGGTGGGCTGCAATATTGCCCTTAACCGCATACCGGCGGAGGCGCGCATCTCCGTCATTCAGGATTTTCACATCGTCCCGCCTGTGGAAGTGCGCAAGAATTATCGCCAAGTCAAACCCCTCAAGGAATTATCCACCGCTGAGCGCGGTTGGTCGCTTGATGTCCTTACCGCCGTTCGCTCCCTCAATAAACCGGAGTTTTCAAATCAGGACCTTTACGCCCTTGCTCCGCATTTTGAAAAACTTCATCCCGGCAACCGCCACATCCGCGACAAGCTTCGCCAGCAATTGCAAAACCTGCGCGACCTGGGCCTGCTGGAGCACCTCGCCAAGGGCCATTGGCGGCGGCGGGACTGAAGGGGGGCACGCTTTGGGATTGCCTAGGGTCATGCTGCAATGCAGCATTGCGGCATGACGGCCACCATCCCCCTCTCGAAACGCGGCAGCCTGACCTTGCCGCCGCCCATGCGTCGTAAGCTCGGCCTCGATAAATTGCGCCACCCGCTGCTGATTGTCGAGGAGCGCGATGGGGGGCTGTTCCTCCAGCCCGCCGCCGCCCTGCCCGTGCGCGACATTCCGGCGGCCAAGATCCAACGCTGGCTGGCGGCGGATAAGGCGGATATGAAGGAAATCCAGGCGGCGCTGAAAAAACGCAAGGCATGAAGCTCTTTCTGGACACCAATGTCCTGTTGGCGGCGGTTGGGTTAGTTCTCTTTCGTAGCGCGGCGCTTTAGCCCGCGCTTTGGCAAAACTGATACTGAGCACGGGCTAAAGCACCGTGCCACGATACCTGAAGGATTCCGTAAATTCTGTTGGGTCTTGGCCGTCAGGTAGGTTCTTGCTGGGTCTCTGAGCGTGCTTTTGACTCGAAACCCCCAACTTGAAACGCGAAACTAAGCACCCCATGCCCCGTTTATCCCCATTCGCCCGTTGCCTGTTTTCCTCCCTCGCCATGCTCGGCGCGGTGGCGCCGCTCCGCGCGGCGAACCCCATCATCACCGATGTCTTCACGGCGGACCCGGCGGCGTTGGTGTACAAGGGGACCGTCTATCTCTACACTGGGCATGACGAGGCCGCGGACCGCGCGACCAACTACCGCATGAACGAGTGGCTGTGCTTTTCCTCCACGGACATGGTGCACTGGACGGCCCATGGCTCGCCCATGTCGCTCAAGGATTTTGCATGGGCGCGCAGCGACGCCTGGGCGGGCCAGGTCATCGAGCGCAACGGCAAGTTCTACTGGTATGCGCCGATGCACCTCAAGACCTCCGGCTACGGCATCGGCGTCGGCGTGAGCGACAGCCCGACCGGCCCGTTCAAGGACGCCCTGGGCAAACCATTGACGACCTCGGACATGACGCCCGACCCCAAGAACGTCACCGGCGCGACTGTCACGTGGGACGACATCGACCCGACGGTGTTCCTCGACGACGACGGCCAGGCCTACCTCATCTGGGGCAACTGCAAGTGCTACTGGGCGAAGCTCAAGGCCAACATGACGGAGCTGGACGGCGCCATCGGCACTTTTGACGGTCTGACGGAGTATGAGGAGGCCCCGTGGGTCTATAAACGCAATGGGAAGTACTACCTGGCCTATGCCGCGGGCTTTCCGGAGCACATCGCCTACGCCATGGCCGACAAAATCACCGGCCCATGGAAATACATCGGCCCCATCAGCGAAATCGCCGGCAACAGCAACACCATCCACCCCGCCATCATCGACTTTCAGGGGCAGAGCTACTTCATCTACCACAACGGCGGCGTCCAGCGCACAGGGAGCAGCTTCCGCCGCTCGGTGTGCATCGACTACCTGCACTACAACGCCGACGGCACCATCCAACCCGTCATCATGACCACCGCCGGCGTGAAGCCCGCGGGTGATGCTGCGGCGAAATAGGCAGGTCCGGGCTTTAGCCTCCGAAGCCTTGGCGTAGGAGACCTCCGGACGGGCCTAGCGGTTTGGACTTAAGAGCGAACCACGGATAAAATCCACGCACTCGCTGGCGTGCGTCATCGCAATTAAATGGCCGCCATTGAGCACCAAATCAATTTTGGCCGGCAGTGGGATAACATGATCATGCTTGCCATGGATGCGCAAAGGGGTGAGGCGTGATTCATCCAGCCCTTCCCATTCAAAAATCGCCCGACACATTGCCCGGATGAAAGCAGGCTCGCTGCGCGATAGCATTTGCGCGAGTTCTTCTGGAACCTTGCCTGCGGCATATTGGATAAGCTCCAATGGGGCAAAATCGATCAGGGGCCGCAGGGCATAAAGCACGCCGCTTATCTCCTCCTTATTTTTAGCCCCACCCACCAGCACAAGCCCGCGCAATCGCCGCAGCTTCGCCATCTCGCAAGCCACCATGGCACCCAAGGAGGACCCCACCACAATGGCGCCATCCCCTATGCCATTTTCCACGATTAACCGGCTGGCCACGCCGGCCAGCGATTTTTCCCCAACGCATGTCCGCCAATCGAGAAAACAGGCATCTGGCAAACTACGCCATGCCCCCGCATACATCGAGGCATCAGCACCCATGCCTGGAAGAACGTATATCATACAGGACGCCGGGCCCTACCCACCCACCTCACAACCCGCCGAGGATGTTCGTGGGCAGTACCTTGGTCGGGTCTTTGTCGATTGCGATGGCAGTCACCGTCCAGCCATTGGGGCCCTTGTAGCAGGTGAAGCCCATGAAGAGCACGCCGCGCTGGTATTTGACGGCGACGAAGACCTCCTCCACCGAGAGCGAGAGGTTCACCACGCGGATGATTTCCGCGCCGGTGAAATTCCCCGCGAGGTTCAACTGTTGCAGGAAGACGTTGTTGACGGCCTGGATGGCCACGGAATCCACCGACATGGAGGAATTGCGCGTCCACGCATTGGTGGCCGAGGCATAGCCGCCTGTCATGAAAGCGCGGAAGCCCTCCGCGATGACATCCGGCACGTTGGCCGTGACGGTCCCGGGCACGGCGGGGGCCGCCGGGGTTTGCGCCTGCAAAAAGGCAAGCGCGCAGACGGACAGGAGGCCAAAAGCGAGGAGGAGTTTTTTCATGGGTCGAGCGGGGATTGAGGGTGAAAAACAGGAAGGCTGGATTTAACGTACACCATTACCTGAAAACGTAAACACCTGCCATGCCCAAAATGCGTTTTACGGCAATACCCCAGCGGCGGGCAATTCGGAGAAAACGGCTGATTTTCGTGAAATTAGGCCTGTTTTGGCCCTAAAAGGCCCGAAAATGGCCTGAAATAAGGCCAAAATGACCTATATACTCAATACTGAACAAAAAAGCATTATTGTGCTTGCCACCGGATATTAATAGCGTATTTTCGCTGTAATCACGCGGCAAACTCTCCCTCAAAACCTTTGCTTTTCCCGAGCGTTTGCACTGAATCAAATCCACCCTTTAACCCAACCCTCTTATGGCCAAAGCAGTTGCTCCCGAACCTCCCGCGCCCAAAGTCGCCCGCCCCATCGAGCTGGCCCTGTCCGCGATCAACAAACAATTCGGCGACGGCACCATCATGCGCCTGGGCGACGCCACGAAGATGGAGGTTTCCACCATCTCTACCGGCTCGGTGGCCATCGACCTGGCGCTGGGTTGCGGCGGGTTGCCGCGCGGCCGCATCATTGAAATTTACGGCCCGGAATCCTCGGGCAAGACGACCTTGTGTCTCTCCGTCATCGCCGAGGCACAGCGCCAGGGCGGCAATGCGGTGTTCATCGACGTGGAGCACGCGCTCGACCCCAAGTATGCGAAGACGGTGGGCGTGAACCTGAACAATCTGATGGTCTCCCAGCCGGAATCCGGCGAAGACGCGCTGAACATCGTCGAGACGCTGGTGCGCTCGAACGCCATCGACGTCGTGGTGCTGGACTCCGTGGCGGCCCTCGTGTCCAAGACGGAGCTGGAAGGCCAGATGGGCGACGCCACCGTGGGCCTGCAGGCGCGCATGATGAGCCAGGCCATGCGCCGGCTGACGGCGTGCGTGAGCAAGAGCCAGTGCGTGTGCATCTTCACCAACCAGATTCGCGAAAAAATCGGCGTCATGTACGGCAATCCGGAGACGACGCCCGGCGGCCGCGCGCTCAAGTTCTTCTCCTCGTGCCGGCTCGACATCCGCCGCGTGGCGCAATTGAAGGACCCGGCGGGCCGCGTCATCGGCAACCGCACCAAGGTCAAGGTCGTGAAGAACAAGGTGGCCCCGCCGTTCACGGAGTGCGAGTTCGACATCATGTTCGATGAAGGCATCTCGCGCTCGGGCTCGCTGCTCGACCTGGGCATTGAGCACAAGATTTTGGAAAAGAAGGGCGCGTGGATCGCCTACCAGGGCAACCTCGTCGGCCAGGGCCGCGAAGCCGCCAAGAAGTATCTCGACGAGAACCCGAAGATCGCCGCGGAGGTCAAGAAGGCCATCCTGGAAAAGGTGCACGTCACGGGCGGCTCCGTCTTGGGCGAAGGCAAGGATGAGGATGATGCCGAGGAAAAGGACTCGAAAAAATAACTTTTAAGCGAAGCCACCATGATCCAGGGATTGCGCACCGCCATCTACGCTGTGGGCGATTTGGCGGCGGCCAAGGCGTGGTACTCCCAAGTCTTGGAATCGACACCGTATTTCGACGAACCTTTTTACGTGGGGTTCGCCGTGGGTGGTTTTGAGCTGGGACTCATCCCCGATGGCAAACCCGGGCCGGGCGGAACAGTGGCCTACTGGGGCGTGGCGGACGCCGCCCAAGCCGTCGAGCGGCTGAAAAAGCTGGGCGCCACCATCCGGGAGCCGTTGCAGGAGGTCGGCGGGGGCATCAAGGTCGCCACCGTGGCCGATCCTTTTGGCAATTCTTTCGGGGTGATTGAAAATCCGCACTTCGATCCCCAAAAAGTCAAATAGCGCGGGCTGACTCTTTTTTGACAACTGGCGCATCGCCTTTGCGGACAGGCTTCCGCAGGCTGCGGGCGTTTACGCCATGAACACCGTATTCACCACCGCCTTCTGGCAAACCGCGTTTTTGCTCGTGTGCTCGAATGTCTTCATGACGTTCGCCTGGTACGGGCACCTCAAAAACCTCAAGGACCAGGCCTGGGTGGTCGCCGCGCTGGTGAGCTGGGGCATCGCGTTGTTTGAATATCTACTGCAAGTCCCGGCCAACCGCATCGGCCATGCGGGCGGGGTGTCGCTGGCGCAGCTGAAGATTCTGCAGGAGGTGATTACCCTGAGCGTGTTCGTCCCTTTTTCCATGTTTTACATGAACCAGCCCTTCAAGCTCGACTACGTTTGGGCCGGACTGTGCCTCATCGGCGCCGCGTACTTTATGTTTCGCAGCACGTAACGCCGCCCTAGTTTTAATTAAATAATGGGAGAACACCCTAGAGGGTTTTTCTTCCCTTGGCCGGGCCTTCCGGCTTTCATCCACCCCGCTCAACCCCCGCTATTCCCCGCCATGGCCGAACTTTTTGATGTCGTCGATGAACAGGATAATGTGCTGCGCCAGGAAACGCGCGCCGAGGTGCACCGCCAGCGCCTGCGGCACCGGGCCGTGCACGTGCTGGTCTTCAACCCCGCGGGGGAAGTTTACCTGCAACGCCGCTCCGCGCAAAAGGACACCTACCCCTTGCGGTGGACGACTTCGTGCTCCGGCCATGTCGATGCCGGTGAGGACTACGACACCGCGGTGGTGCGCGAATTGACCGAGGAACTCGGCATCAAAATCCCCGGAGTTTCCGCGCTCATCAAATTGCGCAAGCACGACCCCTGCCGCGAAACCGGCTGGGAATTCATCTGGATTTACACCCTGACCACGGACGCCGCGCCGCAGCCAGATGCCGGGGAAATCGCCGAAGGGCGCTGGATCGCCCCGGCGGAATTTGACGCCTGGATTGTCCGTGAACCCAAGGCCTTCACGCCCTCGTTCCTGCTGGTGTGGAAGCTATGGCGGGAGGGACAATAAGGCATCCTGCTGCCCGGGCTAGGGATTGAGGCCGTCCATATACCAGTTGCCGTTGACCTTTTTCCAGCGGACGGTGCCCACCTCATCCACCGGGGCGTCAAGCTTGTAGGTGGCGACATCGCCACTGTCATTCAGGGTCGGAGTAAGCGTCTGCGTCGCGCGCACGGCGCCCAGCACGCGCTGCACGAGCTGCGGAAAGCCCGGATCACGCTGGAGTTGGGCCAGGAACTGCTCGGCCGTGACATTGGGCGGCAATTGAAAATAATTTTCCAAGACGCCCACGTAGTCGCCCGATTCAACCATGCGCACAAAATCGGGAATCGCGGTGGAGAGGTCCGTGTGCGGATCAACCGGAATGGGATTGGTGGCAGGAGGGCTCACCGCCACCCGCACAGGTTGCGCCACCGGCGCGGCCACTTGGGGAGCGCGGGAGGGCGCGGCTACTGTCGGCGTGGGCATCTTGGCCTCCTCCGACACTTTCGGAGTGGAAGAACGGGTCTTGGGCAGCGCTTCCGCGGCGGGCGGGGTAAGCAGCCAATACGCCAAACCACCCGCCAGCAAAAGACAAACCAGGCCGAGGATATGTTTCCGTTTCACGGTAGAAGAAAGCCTAGGCTTGGCCGCAGCGGGGGCAAGCGTGAAGCCGCCACATTTTCTTGCGCGAAGGGAACTTCCGTTCTAAATTGGACACCAAACCAATCTCAACTTTTCACACTTATGGCACTCTTCAACAGCTCCAATCCGGCTTTGCAGTCGAAAACATTCGCACGTGCGGAAGGCACCGGCACGATGACCGTGCAGGGAACCGTGAACAAGACGGGCATCCTGATTCTCCTGTGCATCGCCGCCGCTTCCTGGACGTGGCATCTGATGCAGAGCCAAGGCGCGGCCGCCGTGCAGCCCTGGCTGTTGGGCGGTTTCATAGGCGGGGCCATCGTCTCGCTCATTGCCATTTTCGTCAAACGGAGCACGCCCATCACCGCGCCGCTGTATGCTGTGCTCGAGGGTTTTGCGCTGGGTGGCATTTCCAGCATGTTGGATGCGGAGTATCGCTTCATCGCCATCCAGGCGGTGTCCATCACCTTTGGCGCGCTGATTGTGATGCTCGGGCTGTATTCGGCGGGCGTCATCCGCGCGACACCGGCGTTTGTGCGCGGCGTGTTCATCGCCACCGGCGCGATTGCCGCTGTTTACCTGGTGGACATGGTGCTGCACTGGTTTGGGGTGAGCATCCCCTTTATCAATGAAGGCGGCGCGATGGGCATCGGCATCAGCCTGTTCATCGTGGCCATTGCCGCGCTAAACCTGATCATTGATTTTGCCGTGATCGAGCAAGGGGCCCAGCAAGGCGCGCCGAAGTATATGGAGTGGTATGGCGCGTTTGGCCTGATGGTGACGCTCGTGTGGCTCTACATCGAAGTGCTGCGCCTGCTGGCCAAAACCCGCAGCCGGAATTAAATCAATACCCGCGGTTCACGTTGGCGTGGTACTGGTCGAAGCTTTCCACATCCAGCTCCTCGAGGAAGCGGCTGGGGTCGAGCACGGCCGACTGGTTCCCCTGCATGACAATGCGCGGGTAGAGAACGTACAGCTGGTCCATCGCGCGCGTGGCCGCGACGTAAAAGAGCCGGCGCTCCTCCTCGACATCGCCTTCGTCGATGGCGCGCTTGAGCGGGAGCAGGTTGTCCGCCGCGCCGATGAGGAACACGACCGGGAACTCCAGCCCCTTGGCCTGGTGGATGGTCGTCAGGCGGATGGTGTCGGCATCGGGGTCCACGGCGCGGTCGCTGGTTTCGGAATTGAGGAGGACGAGTTGGGAAAGCAACTCGTTCATGTCCGGATGGCGTGCGGCGAAGCCCACGATGCTGTCCAAATCCTCGCGGCGGGACTCCCAATTATCGTGGATGTTGCGGATGTAGTCGCCATACCAGCCGTCGATGGCGAGTTGGACGATGGCCGCAGGCGAAAGGGCAGGCACGGAAGATTTCCGCGCGGTGGCAGGGACGGCAGCCTCGCCCAACTCCGGCTCTGGTTCATCATTGAACAAGAGTGCGCTTTGCACAGCCGTGACCGCGCGGGGTGATGAAGCGCGTGTATTGGGCGGGGGCGGCGGCTCGCCGGGGTGCAGCTGCGCCACGCCGACATGGCGGAGGGCCTCCTCCAGATTCTGTAGCGTGAGCGCGAGGTCTTTGAAATCGGCGCGGGCCTCGACGGGCAGCTTGGCGAGCACCGATTCGTGCGTAAGCGCGGCAATCAAGCTCACGCCGGCGGAACGCGCGGAAGCATGGGCCGCGGCGAGGGCGGACTCGGCCTTGCGCGGGCCCACCTTGGGCAGCAAGGTTACGAGGCGGATGAAAGCCACCGTGTCGCCCGGGTTATGGGCAAAACGCAGGTGGGCGACGAGGTCGCGCACGTGGGCCTGCTCGAAGAAACGCACACCGCTGGTGATGGTGAAGGGCACGCCCTGGCGGGAAAGCTCGATCTGCAAATCCATGGCCTGGTAGTGCGCGCGGTAGAGCACCACGATGTCGCGCAGGGCGATGTCGTCATTGGCGCGGAGTTCGCTGATGCGGCGGATGACAAAGCTGGCCTGTTCGCGCGGGTCAAGCGCCGCGATGACCACGGGCTTGGAACCCATCCGGCGGACGGCCTGCAGGTGCTTGTGAAACTCGCTGGCGATGCGCTGATGGTCGAGGATGCTGTTGGCAAAGCGCAGGATCTCGGGCGTGCTGCGGTAGTTGATTTCAATCTTGTAGATTTTCGCGCCGGGATGACGCTCCGGAAAGGCGCGGACGTTCTCAAAATTCGCGCCCCGCCAGGTGTAGATGCATTGGGCGTCGTCGCCCACGGCCATAAGCTGATGATCCGCGGCGATGGTGTCCACAATGTCGGACTGGAGCTTGTTGGTGTCCTGAAACTCATCGACGAGGATGTGGCGGAACTGGCGCTGATAGTACAAGCGAGCCGGCTCGTCCGTCTGCAGGACGCGCAGCCAGTATTCGAGAAGGTCGTCATAATCGACGACGTTCTTTTCCAGCTTCGTCTGCTGGAAGGCTGTGTAAAAACGCTGCAACTGCTCGCCGATTTCCTCGAGCCAGGGGTATTTTTGCACGATGACCTCGCCAAGGGGGCGGCGGGTGTTCCGGGCATAGCTGAAGACGTCGGCAATGACCTTGGGTTTGGGGTGCTCCTTGTGCTTGGTGAAGGCGGGGTCGATGGCGCGCACGACATCGCCCAGGAGCGCATCGGTGTCGCCCTCATCCATGATGGTGAAATTCGGCTTGAGGCCGATGGCCTCGCCATGGCGGCGCAGGATGCGCTGGCCAACGCTATGGAAAGTGCCGCCCCAGAAATGGGAGCGCGGCACACCGGTGAGGTCCTCCACGCGGCCCAACATCTCGCGGGCGGCCTTGTTGGTGAAGGTGAGCAGGAGGATTTGCCAGGGCTGCACACCCTCGTGCAGGAGCCAGGCGACACGGTAGGTCAACGTCCGCGTCTTGCCCGAACCGGCGCCGGCCAGCACGAGCGCGGGACCGGGCGGAGCTGTGACGGCGGCGTATTGGTCCTCGTTAAGCGCGTCGGCAAAGTTGATGGGCGCATAGCCGCCAGGCGCCATGCGCGCCAGCGTGCCCGGGTTGCCCTGAACGTCTTCAGCCATCGCGCCAGCATCGCGCAAATTCCGGGCCGGGGCTAGAAAAAACCTTGGATGACGGTTTTCCTGCTTTCCTTTTTTTGCGACCGTTTTAGTTTGGCGGCATGCCCTTTGACCCTGCCGACCTTTTGGCACTGCCCGGAGACAATCAACCCCTGCGCCACCACCGCCCGGACGCGAACCTCGGGTTCGGGGAAAAGGAGGATGCCGTCGAGACCCTGGGCAAGGTGATGCCCCAACTGCGCGGCCTGCATGACCGGCTGAACGCGGAGCGCACCTGGTCGTTCCTCATTATTCTTCAGGCGATGGACGCCGCGGGGAAGGACGGCATTGTGAAGCACGTGCTGACGGGCTTCAACCAGCAGTCCTGCCATGTGACGAGTTTTTCCGCCCCGGTGGGGGGCGAGCTGGCGCACAGCTTTCTCTGGCGCTGCACAATGCCCCTGCCCACACGCGGGCATATCGGCGTGTTCAACCGCTCGTACTACGAGGAAGCGCTGGTGCCGCGCGTGCGACCCGAGTACATCGCCTACCAGCGGCTGCCCGCGCCTTGTGCCGCCGGGGACATCACGGACGGCAAGCATTTCGACGCCAAGGGACACAAGGGGTTCAAGGCCTTCAACAAACAACTCAACCGCCACGACCACGCGCCGGCCGAGCCGCCGCACGATTTCTGGCGCGCGCGGTTGGATGACATCAATGGCTTTGAGCGGCACCTGGCGCGCAACGGCACCCGCGTGGTGAAGTTCTTCCTCCACCTTTCGCGCAAGGAGCAAAAACGCCGCTTCATGGCGCGCATCGAGGACCCGGCGCGCAATTGGAAATTTTCGCCCGCCGACGTGCGCGACCGACGCAACTGGAAGGAATACCACCGCGCGTATTCGGAAATCCTGTCCACCACCAGCAAGCCCTGGGCGCCGTGGTACGTCATCCCGGCGGACTACAAATACGTCGCTAGGCTGGCCGTGGCCAAAGTGCTGGTGCACGAGCTGGGCCTGCTGCACCCCAAATATCCGCGGCTGGACAAGCACGGGCGCGCGGAACTGGCCAAGGCCCGGAAAATCCTCGAAAACGAGGACGAACAATAAACTTGGCCGCCCCAGGGGAATTTGCCATTCTCATGGGCTGCGCTGGCCGGATTAGGCCGGCCTGCTTCAGGAGAGGTGGCAGAGTGGCCGAATGCGCCTGACTCGAAATCAGGTGTGCCGCAAGGTACCGGGGGTTCGAATCCCTCCCTCTCCGCCATTTTTCGTTTTCAAGATTGCGGATCAAACCCGAAGACGCGCAACTCCTGATCACAGCGGCACGCTTGCGCCATGCGCGCAGCCCAGGCCACGGCCTCCTCGCGAGAGCGCAGTTCCAGCACGGTGAACCCGCCATTGAGCGGTGGCGCCCATGGATAGCCTCCTTGGATCACCTTGCCGTCGGCGGAAACGCGCACAGGGGGCACATTTTCGTCAATACCGCCGCCAAAAATGTAAACGCCGGCGGCCTTCGCCTTCTCGATAACCGCGTGGGCGGCACGGCCCACCGCCTCCCACTCACCAGCGGGGACGACCATCGCGGCAGCCGGAAATGAAATCAGGTATTTTGCCATGGCGCTTCTTCCAGGGATAAGAGTGACAATGACGGCCAAAGATTTGGCCGGCTAATCCTTCAGCACCATGAAATCGAACAGGGAATAGCCCGGTTGCACTGTGGGGGCTGGGGCAGGTGTGGCGGCCGGAGTAGATGCGGGCGCCGGAGCCAGAGCTGTGGCGCTTGCGGAAGCGGTGGCTGAGGCACTGGCTGCGGACGGTGCAGCTGCGGCGCCACCGCGGCGGCCCCCGCGACCTCCGGCGGGCAGCGGTGCGCGCTCAGTGGCATTGACGCGGACATACCGGGCCGAAGTGGTTTTGAACTTTTCGTCGGTGACAGAATAGGATGCACCCTGCGTCGTGCTGAAAACATCGTTCCATTCCTTGGCGTCGGTGGACGTTTGGATTTTGAAGGACTTGGCCGCGTTGGTGTTCCACTTGAGGATCACGCGGTTGATGTCCGTCGGCGCCCCCAAATCGACCATGAGCCACTGCTGGCCGCCGGGCGCGCTATCCCAGTGGGTGTTGATGTAGTCCTGATAAGTCTTGGCGGCGGTGACATTTTTGGCCGGGAAGGCATCGGCGCTGGAGGAGGCCGTGGCGGTTTTGCCGGCGGCGAGATTGCGGGCGGCATCGATTTTTCTCCACGTGCCGGCCTTCAGGTCGAACTCCCAGTCTTGATTGTAATTTACGATGGGAGTGTCGCCGTCGAACTCCACGGGCAGCCAGATGTAGTCGCCGTTGCGGCCATGCGGCAAGTCTTTGGTCCAGCGGTCGCCGGCAAACATATAGAAGGTGCCCTGCGTGCCTTGGATGGGGTAAACAAAATCGACCTGCGAATCCCATGAATTATTGGAGCCGGGAGTGGCGAGCGGCTTGGCCGGCGACCAGGGGCCGGCGAGATCCGTCGCGGTATAGTAGCTGGTGCCGGAGGACTGGATGCCCGCGGTGCGCGATGTGCCGTAATAGTAGATACCGTTGCGCTTGAAGATGTGGGGAGCCTCGCGGCTGCGGATGTTCCAGAGGTAAATCCGCTTGTCCAAGGTCAGGTAGTCATCCGACATCCGGTAGATGCCGTGCTGGGCGTTGGTGCCCACCGCCCAGGAAACGTAGGCGATGTAGGCTTTGCCATCCGTGTCCTTGAAGGCGGACATATCGCCCATGCGGGCGTCATCGACCAGTGTCTGGCTTTTCAAGGTGAAGGGGCCCTCCGGCTTGTCGGCGGTGGCAATGCCGAGGAAGGCGCCGTTGCCGTTGTACTTCATGAACATCACGTACTGCTTTGTCTTGTCGTTGTAGAGCACGTCGATGCGATTGGCATCGACCTCCTGGTGCATGACCACGCCCAGGTTGGTCCAATGGATGAGGTCGGTGGACTTGTAGCAGTACTGATCGAAAAACCCACGCGGGTTGCCGCCATACCAATAGAAAACCCCGTTGAACTGGCAAAGGCAGCCGCTGCGGGTCAGGATGCGCTGGCCGTTCTGGTCGAGCCAGAAGAAATCATTATGGATGGGCTGGAAGTCCGGCGCAGAGGGCGCAGCAGCGGAAGCCGCAGATGCGGCAGGCGTGGGGGCCGGGGCAGACTGCGCATTGGCGGAGGAGACGGCCAGCAGCGCAAGACCAAGGAAAAGAAAACGGTGAAGCGAATGGGGCAACGAGAGGCTTTTCATGGGTAGAGGTGAGCTAATCAGGGTAAAGAAGGAGTTCCCAAACTTGGCGGATTGCCTCAGAGGGTGCAAATAGAAAGGCCAACGGCGTTGGAGCAAGAATGACCCAATGCTGCAAAAGAAAAGGCACCGAACTTTCCCAGACCATGGCCGCGGAACGTGCAGAAAGGAGTCAGTGCATTTTTACCACGCATCCGTGAAGTAAAACCCCCGGCTATCGACTCCTTGATATGGGAGGAAATGATATGGGGCGCAATTTGCTTGTTTTAACCATTTCACGAATTCAAACTACCCGCATGAATGTGACGCCGCAACCTGCAACACAGCGATGCCGGACTGGAATTGAAGGACTCGATGACATCGTACGCGGGGGACTGCCGCGCGACCGTATGTACTTGGTCCTCGGTCAACCCGGCGTGGGGAAAACCACCCTGGGTGTCCAATTTTTGATCGCGGGTGCCAATGAGGGGGAAACCGGCCTCTACATCACGCTCTCAGAAAGCAAAACCGAGCTGAACGAAATCGCGCGCTCGCACGGCTGGGACCTCTCCAAGCTGGCCATCTTTGAACTCTCCGCGCTGGAGGCGGAAATCAAAGAAGATGCCGACACGACTTTCTTCAACCCCTCCGAGGTGCAATTGACCCGCACCACGATGGCCATTCTGAAGGAAGTGGATCGGATAAAGCCAAAGCGCGTGGTGTTCGATTCCCTGTCGGAGTTGCGGCTGCTGGCGGAAACCTCGCTGCGCTACCGCCGGCAAATCCTCCACCTCAAGCAGTATTTCTCCGGACGCAACTGCACCGTGCTGGCGCTGGACGATGGTTCGGCCAGGGAAGTGGACGAACAGATGGCGAGCCTGGCGCATGGCGTCATCAGCCTGACCAAGGCGACGCCGGACTACGGGGTCGGACGCCGACAGATCCGCGTGGACAAGATGCGAAGCGTGAATTACCGCGACGGCAACCACGATATGCTCATGCTCACGGGCGGCGTGGTGGTGTTTCCCCGGCTCGTGGCAGCGGAACACCATACCCGCTTCACCGCGCAAAAGGTGTCCAACGGCGTGGCCGGCCTTGATGCGCTGGTGGGCGGCGGCCTGGACTGCGGGACGAGCACCATTTTTCTGGGCCCCGCCGGCTCCGGGAAATCAACGCTGACGACTGCGTATGCGCGGGCGGCCGCGGACCGGGGCGACAAGGTGCTTCATTTCATTTTTGACGAAACGCGGAGCATCTTTTTGAACCGGGCCTCCAGCCTGGGACTGGACCTGCAGAAGCATCTGGACTCCGGCGTGGTCCGCTTGGAGCAGATCGATCCGGCGGAAATCTCGCCGGGGGAATTCGCCTACCGCATCAAACAAGGCGTCCTAAAGGAACAGGTCAAGATGGTGGTGATCGACAGCCTGAATGGCTACATCTATGCCATGAACGACCAGCGTCACCTGTCCCTGCACCTCCATGAGATGCTGTCATTCCTCAACCAGCAGGGCGTCACCACGCTGATGGTCCTCACCCAGCAGGGAATGATGGGGCCGATGCAGTCGAACATTGATCTCACTTATCTGGCGGACTCGGTCGTCATGGTGCGCTATTTCGAGGCGCAGGGGACGGTGCGGCAGGCAATTTCCGTCGTGAAGAAGCGCAGCGGCGCACACGAACGCACCATCCGCGATTTTGCGATCACCCCGCAAGGGCTGGTCGTCGGGCAGCCGCTAACGAACTTCCAGGGCGTGTTGAGCGGCACCCCTATCCTGTTGCTGGGAGATAACAGGACGACCCCCGCCAACCACTAGTCCCGCCCCAAGCTCCCATGACCTGGCCTGACACCTTTCCGCCGGATTTCGAGTATCGGACGCTGGTGCTCGCGCCCACCGGCAACGACGCCCGCCTGACGGTGGAATTCCTGGGCGTGGCGGGAATGGCCGCGGAAATCACCGCCTCGGTCAATGAATTGGGGGAAAACATCGCGGCCGGCTGCGGCGCGGTCATTATCGCCGAAGAAGTGTTGTCGCCCAGCTCGGCGGCGCGCCTCTTCGGGTTGCTTAAGGAGCAGCCCACGTGGTCGGATGTGCCAATCATCCTCATCACCACAGGCGGCACGACCGGCGCGGATCGGGCGCGCCAGCTGACCGCGGCCGGCGCGGCCGGTAACGTCAGCATCCTCGAGCGCCCGTTCCGCCTGACCACCTTGAACAGCGTGGTCGAGACGGCCTTGCGAGCGCGGCGGCGGCAATATCAGGTGCGGAAGCTTTTAAACGAACTGGACCAGGCCCGGCAAAGCGCCGAACAGGCCAGCCGCGCCAAGGACGATTTTCTCGCCGCGCTTTCCCATGAGCTTCGCACGCCGCTTAACCCGGTTTTGCTGCTGGCCACCGAATATGCCGGAGATCATTCCCTGCCCGAAGGCCTGCGCAAGGATTTTGAGCAGATCGCCCGGAACATCAACCTGGAGGCGCGGCTGATTGACGACCTCCTGGACCTGACGCGAATCACGCGAGGCAAGCTTACCCTCGACCTGCGGCCATGGGATGCCCATGAAGTGATGCGGCAGGCCCTGGCCACGACGCTCACCGAAACCACGGAAAAGCAGCTGGTCATCACCCTGGATTTGGGCGCCCCGCGCTCCATTGTGAAGGTCGATGCCGTGCGGTTGCAGCAGATTCTGTGGAATGTGCTCAAAAACTCGGCGAAATTCACCCCCGTGGGCGGGCGCATTCGCATCGAGTCCTTCAATGACGGCGACCATCTCGTCCTGCGCATCACCGATTCCGGCGTGGGAATGGATGCGGAGGAACTCGCGCGGGTGTTTGAAGCCTTCGCCCAAGGCAACCATGCGCGGCCGCACAGCGCACACCGCTTTGGCGGGCTGGGCCTGGGCCTCGCGATCTGCCGGATGCTCGTCACGGCGCAGGGCGGGACCATCACCGCCGCCAGCGACGGCCCGGGGCTGGGTGCGTCATTCACAGTCAAACTGCCGGTATGCGCCGCCAATCCCGCCCCTGCTTTTACCACGGTCAAGCCCGGCAATGGCGCACCGCACACCGCGGGCGTTGCGCGGGTATTGCTGGTGGAAGACCATGAGCAGACGCGCCTTTCCCTGGCCAAGTTGCTGGAGCGGCGGGGTTTTTCGGTGGCGGCGGCAGGCAGCCTTATGGAAGCGAGAAAGCTGATTGAGCACGCCTGCTTTGACCTCCTCATCTCCGATCTGGGACTGCCCGACGGCAATGGCTACGAGTTGATGGCCGAGCTGCGGGGAACCCCGCTCAAAGGCATCGCCCTTTCCGGCTATGGGATGGAGTCCGACGTGGAACTCAGCCTCCAGTCAGGATTCACGCATCATTTGACCAAGCCGGTGAACATCCAGGCGCTCGACGCCGTCCTGGCGACCTGCCGGTGAAAGAAAAATCAGCAGGCTCGAGTAGCTGTATTCGCCTGGGCCTGTTATTGCTTGGCGGGTAGGTTGGATTGGTCAAGCAATTGGATGACTGTCGCGGGGCCCAGGTCGGCGGGAGCAGTCCATGAGCGCAGCGCCCAGACGATTTTTTTGTCGGGCGTCACTTCCAGCACTTGCACGGTGCTCGGCCATTTCGCCGGGGCGGCTTTGCCCGCAGCGTCCACCACGCCCACCGGACACCAATTGCTGATGACGGTGTTGCCGTTGTCGAGGCGGCGGGCCTCCTGCAGGCACCAGAGGGCGATGCCAGGAGCGTCCTTTTGCGTGAATTCCCAAACCGTTTCGCCCTTGGGGTTGACCTCGCGGACATAGCAATCGTGGCTGCTGATGAGGGTGTTGCCGTTCTTGAGACGTTCGGCGTCCCATGGCACGCTGGCGGCGACGGACCAGATTTCCTTGCCCGTGGCATCGTACTCCACGACTTTGGCCTGGTCGTGGTGGGCGACAAGAAAAGTGCCTGCGGCAGTCAGGTGCGCGCGCCGAAATTGCGTATGGACGGTCTTCGGATCGTTGTTGGTGGGGAGTGTGAATTCTTTTTCGGTTTTGCCCGTGGCGGTGTTGATGATCATCAGCTTTGCGGGCAGGCCGTTTTGGATGAGCATCACGCGGTCGAGGCCCACGGGCTGGCACACGTGCACCTCGCACCCGGCCGGAGCGTCATAATTCCAGATGAGTTTTTTCTCGGGTGTAACCTCGCCAGCGCCCGTCTTGCGGGCGAAGACCACATTGCCGTTCGGCAGCAAGGTGGCGTCACTCAACTCCTGGAGTGTCTTCGCGGCATCGTCGGCGTGGGTGGGAATCTCATACGACCAGGCGATGTTGCCGTCGCGGACGATGACCATTCTTTGCACCGGATTGCGGAAGTCATACTGCCCCGTGTAGAAAAAGGAATGCTGCTTGAGGCCGTTGCCCGGCAGCTCCGCAGGCGAATAAGCCTCCATGTTCAACGGCGCCCCCGGGTCGTTCGCCGGCCGCGCCAAGGCCACGGTGGCAGGGGGCGGAGTGGGTGCAGAAGTCGCGGCCCAGACATTTAGAGATGCACCGAGGACGAAAGCCAGACAGGTGAAGCCGCGAGAAGAAATTTGCTTCATGAGGGGCAGAGGGTATCCGTTGTCCAAGAATGAACATTCAAAGCTTCACAGTAATTTCCAGTTTTGACTATCCCAATCTGGGCGATAGGGTGCGTGGTCTGGCGTGGAGGGGGATTGTTTCCGCCGGCCACGCTGCCTGCCCCGCATGAAAATCACCGAAATCCGCACGCGCGTCGTCCAGTGGAAGGGACCGACGGTCCCGCTGCCGCCGCATTTTTGCACGAACCCGATGGACGCCGTGTCGCCGATGCTGACAAAGGCGACGATGGGCACCTTTGCCTTCCACGGCTGGCTGCTGGTGGAGATCTTCACGGACAATGGCCTGGTGGGCGTGGGCAACGCGGCGCTGTCGCCCCTGGTGACGAAGCAGGTGGTGGACCTGCACCTGAAGCCGCTGCTCCTCGGCGCGGACCCGTGGGACATTGAATTTCTGTGGCAGCATATGTACCGCAAGACGATGGCCTTTGGGCGCAAGGGCATCGGCATGGTGGCCATCAGCGCGGTCGACATCGCGCTGTGGGACCTGCTGGGCAAGTCCGCCAAACAGCCAGTGTACCGCCTGCTGGGCGGGCGCACGAAGCCGAAGATTCCCGTGTACGCGAGCCGCCTCTACTCCACCCCGCTGGACGAACTGGCCGCGGAGGCGAAAAAGTACAAAAAGGAAGGCTACAAGGCGGTGAAGATGCGCTTTGGCTGGGGCCCGGTGGACGGGGCCGAGGGTATGCAAAAGAACATCGCCCTGCTGCGCGTGCTGCGCGAGGTGCTGGGCGACGGCATCGACATCATGGGCGATGCCTACATGGGCTGGAACCTGGACTACACGAAGCGGATGCTGCCGCTCATCGAGCCCTTCAACCTGCGCTGGCTGGAGGAAGCCGTCATCCCGGACGACATCCACGGCTATGCGGACCTGAAGCGCGCCGGGCGCGTGCCCATCGCGGGTGGCGAGCATGAGTTCACGATTTACGGCTTTCGCGAGCTCATCGAGGCGCGCGCGGTGGACTACATCCAGTTCGACACCAACCGCGTGGGCGGGCTGACGCAGGCGCGCAAGATTGCGGCGCTGGCCGAGGCGCACTCCATCCCCGTCATCCCCCACGCCGGGCAGATGCACAACTACCACGTCGTCATGGCGAGCCTGAATTCCCCGATGGCGGAATACTTCCCGCCGGTGGATGTGGAAGTGGGCAACGAATTGTTCTGGTACATCTTCAAGGGCGAGCCCGTGGCCAAGGATGGCTTCATCGACCTTGACGAAAACACCCCTGGCCTCGGCCTGACCGTGGACGAGAAGGCCCTCAAGAAATTCAAAATCACCGAATAAATGCGTCTCATCCAAATCATCCAGGGCAAAACCCGCCGCGTCGCCATCGTCGAGGAGCCGAAGGTGCGGCTGCTGGAAGCCGGCGTGGCTTCAGTCTATGCGCTGGCGGCCGAGGCGATCCTCCAGGGCAAGAAACTGGTGGACGTGGCGAAGGCCAAGGCCTCGACCGAGACATTGGACTACGAGGCGATTCACCAAGGGACTTCACCGTGGAAGCTGCTGCCTCCTCTGGACCACCCGGACGAGCCCGCGCGGTGTCTGGTCTCGGGCACGGGGCTGACGCATCTGGGCAGTGCGAAGAACCGCAACGCTATGCACGCGGCGTCGGAGAGTTTGACGGACTCGATGAAGATGTTCCAACTCGGCGTGGAGCAGGGCAAGCCGGGGCCCGGGAAGGTCGGCGCGGCGCCGGAGTGGTTTTATAAAGGCAACGGCAACATCCTGCGCTCACCGGGCGAGGCGCTGGAGGTGCCACCCTATGCCGAGGATGGCGGCGAGGAAGGCGAAGTCGCGGGCTGCTACATTATCGGACCGAACGGCCAGCCCTGGCGCGTGGGCCTGGCGGTGGGCAATGAATTTTCCGACCACGTCTTCGAGAAAAAAAACTACCTGAACCTGGCGGGCTCGAAAATCCGCACCTGCGGGCTGGGGCCGGAGCTGGCGGTGGACGCGGCCTTCCAATCCCTCGCCGGCGAGGTGAGCATCGAACGCAGTGGAAAAACCGTGTGGTCAAAAAACATCCGCTCCGGCGAGGCGGAGATGTGCCACAACCTGGCGAACATCGAGCACCACCATTTCAAATTCGCCACGCACCGGCGCCCGGGCGACGTGCATGTGCACTACTACGGCGCGGACTACCTGAGCTTTGGCGACGGCTTCCGCCTGGCCGATGGCGACGTCATGAGCGTGCGCTACGAAGGCCTGGGCCGGGCGCTGCGCAACCCGCTGCGGGTGACAGCGGGCAAAAATGAGTTGGTCACCACGCGGGCGCTTTGATTGAGTGGTGCCTGGCACGGCGGGGTATAGAATACCCCCGTCCTACCCTGTTTATGGCAAAACCCTCCATCGCGTTTCTGGGACTCGGCATCATGGGCACTGGCATGGCGAACCGCCTGCTGGGCGCGGGCTTTCCGCTGACGGTTTATAACCGCAACGCGGAGAAGGCCAAGCCGCTCGCCTCTGCCGGCGCCAAGACGGCCAAGACCCCGCATGATGCCGCTAAAGGCGCGGACGTCATCATCAGTATGCTGGCGGATGACAACGCGGCACGCGAAGTCTGGCTGGGCAAGGACGGCGCCCTGGCCGGGGCGAAAAAAGGCACAGTGCTGGTGGAGTCGAGCACTGTCACGCCGGAATGGATCAAGGAATTCCACACCGCGGCGGAGAAGCACGGCTGTTCGCTGCTGGACGCACCTGTCACCGGCACGCGGCCCCATGCGGCGGCCGGTGAGCTGACCTTCCTCGTGGGCGGGGAGGAAGCGGCGCTGAAAAAGGCGCGACCCGCGCTGGAAGTGATGAGCAAGGCCATCATCCACTTTGGCCCCAGCGGCAGCGGCGCGCTCATCAAGCTGATGAACAATTTCCTCTGCGCAGTGCAAGCGGTGTCCTTCGCCGAGGCGCTGACCCTGATCGAGAATTCCGGCCTCGACCGGGCCAAGGCGCTGGACGTCCTGACGAATGGGACGCCGGGCAGCCCGCTCGTCAAGGCCATGTGCAACCGCATGACCGCGCGCGACTACACGCCGAATTTTGCGATGAAGCTGATGGCCAAAGACCTCGTGTACGCGGGCAAGGCCGGGTGGAAGCATGGCGTGGACCTGGCCACGGCGGCCCGGGCGCTCGAGAGCTTCCAAAACGCGATGGCCGCCGGGCACGGCGAGAAGGATTTTTCCGCCGTGGTTGAAAACCTGCGCAAGAAATAAGCCGCGCAGCGCTAGAAGGAAATGGCCGCGCGGGCACCGAGGACAATGGCGGTCGCGCGGGTACCCGCATTGGCGGGATTGAAAATCACCTGCGCATCGGGCTGAAGGGAAAACCACGGCGTGAGCGCCATCTGATAGGTAAGCTCCAGCGCGGTTTCCGCGGCGGTGGTGGCGCCAGGACCGTTCGGGTTAATGGCGCTGCGCGTGTAGTGCTTGCTGAAGCCGGTATAAAGCACGGCAAAACTGACGCTGTCATTCGGACGGCAGGCAAGCGGGCCGTTCCAGTTCAACCCGGCGGCGTAGCTGTTGGCGGGACCGGTGCGCACATCCGGGCCAGACCAACCGGCATAGCCGAAGACAGAAAGGACAGTTTTCGGGTCGCCGCCCTCCTTCTCCACCCGCGTGACCAAAGCCTGGTTCACAAAGGCGTACACGCCGTAAATGCCGCGTTCGGAGGCGCCGGTGTCCCAGTTGGTGAACTTGCCATCGTTATAAAAAGCGCCGACGGCAACATTGTCATCCTTGGAAACCAGATGGTAGTGCCAGCCGATTTCATGGATAAGGGCGATGCTGTTGCTTGCGCGCCAGTCAAAACCGTGGTTGTTGCTCGCATCCGGGCCCGCATCGCTCAGGTACAGCCCCGTCATGGAATAAAGCGGCAAGGCCTGCGGGTCGTAGCGCATGAACACACCGGGAGCATCCAGCGGATACTGAGGCAGCGTGCCGTCGCCATTGGCGAGGGTTTGCCCATAAACCACCGGCGGCGCGGTGATGCCGGCGTTGAGGAATGAGCCGAGGCAGGGCGGCTGGCAAAAATCGTCGTCAAAGCCCAGCTGGCCCACCTTGAGCGTCACCTGGTCGTCCCAGAGTTTTTGGCGGAAATATAAATTATAGAGCCGGATATGGTCGCTGGCGTCGAGAAACGTCGGGCTTTCAAAAGCGCCCGTGTTATGGTTGGGGCGGGTGCCCTGGACATAATTTGCGGAGACGCGCAACGCCCCACCCTGCCAGCCGGCGATTTTCTGCAAATCGGCCTCGGCGCCAAAGCTGAGCATAAAGTCGTCCGTCATGCCCTTGCGCACGCCGCCGTGGACATTGCCCCAGAGCTCGGCATAGAGGGTCGCAAAAGGCGTCCAGCCGGCATCGTTGAGCTGCGTGCGCTGCCCTGCGGGGTCGCCCAGCAGATTGTGGCGCTCCAGCAGGGAGGATTCAGGCGCCGGGCTTTGGGCAATCGCCACCGGGGAAAAAACCAACAGGGAAACCAGCGCAGGCAAAAACTTTTTCATGGAGGGGAAATTACGGGGGTAATTCCGGCCAAACTGAGGCAGCCAGCGCAGCGTGTCAATTCCCGCGAAACACCTCGAGCGCGGAATGGAGAGCGTCCGGCAGGCCGTAGAAATCCAGCAGCGTGATGAAAATACAGGAAGCCCAGCCCGCCACCGCGAGGAAGCGGCCAATGCGGTGCTCGCCCATGAAGCGGCGTGAGGTGGCAAAATACATCAGCGGAAACATGGCGAGGGGCAGCTGGATGGCGAGGACGACCTGGCTGAGCGTCAGCAACTCGTTCACACTGCGGTCGCCATGCCAGGCGATAAGGACAATGGCCGGCACAATGGCGCACAAGCGGGTGACCATGCGGCGCAGCCAGGGGGCAATGCGCCAGTGCATGAAGCCCTCCATGACCACCTGGCCGGCGAGCGTGCCGGTGATGGTGCTGCTCTGGCCGCTGGCGAGGAGCGCCACCGCAAAGAGAATGCTGGCGAGCGCGGTGTTCAACAAGGGCGCGAGCGTGACGAAAGCAACCTGGATCCAGTCCGCTCCGCCGGTGAGATCGACCATCTTGCCGTCGGAAAGCGTCACGTGCTCATGGCCATAAAACACGATGGCCGCCAGCACGAGGATGGAGGCGTTGACAAAGAAGGCCAGGCCCAGGGAAACCGTCGTGTCGATGGCGTTGAACTTAAGGGCCCGGCGCAAGGAGGCATCGTCACGGTCCAACTGGCGGGATTGCACCAGGGCGGAGTGCAGGTAGAGATTATGCGGCATGACCGTCGCGCCAATGATGCCGATGGCAATATAGACCATCGCCGGGGTGTGGAAGAAAACCGGCAGATCAGGCGCCACCAGCCAGCGGGCGATTTCCGGCAGGTGCGGCTTGGTTTCCGGCAGGATGAATATTTCGGTGAAATAGCACCCGGCGATGGTGGCTATGAGCACGAAGATAAGGGCCTCAATGAGCCGCATCCCCAGGCGCTGCAAGGTCAGCAGCAACAGCACGTCAAAGGCGGTAATAATCACCGCCGTCATGAGTGAAATGCGCGGAAAGAGCAGGTGGATGGCCACGGCACTGCCCAGCACCTCGGCCAAATCGCAGGCGGCAATGGCCAGCTCGCAACTGAGGTAGTTTGGCCAGCGCGTCCAGGCGGGCAGAAAGTCGCGGCAGCATTGGGCGAGATCCTTGCCCGTCACCACCCCCAGGCGGGAGGAAGTGATCTGCAGCACAATGGCCATGAGGCTGGACAGGCCGACAACCCAAAGGAGGCCATAGCGGAACTGGGCACCGGCCGCGAGGTCCGTGGCCCAGTTGCCAGGGTCCATATAGCCCACACTGACGAGCAGGCCCGGCCCCGCAAACGCCAGATACTGCAGCCAGGCCGGGCGGCGCGCGGACGGCACCGGCACCGTGCCGTGCAGGCCCTCCAGCGACAGCCCGTCGCGGGAGGCTGCCTTCGATGGCGGTGGCGGGGAAGACATGACTTTGAAGAATAATAAAGAAGTTAATTTTGATTAGTCAAATTCAATATTTTGTTGCCCCGAGTGAAAGGTTGCGACTAGCCTAAGAAATCATGGCCACCAGCACCGTGGAAAACTACCTCAAGGCCATCTTCCAGCGCGCGCCGGGGCCGGGGGCCACGGTGGCGACGGGGGCGATGGCGGAAGCCCTGGGCGTGACACCGGGCACCATCACCACCATGGTGAAACACCTGGCGGCACAGGGCCTGCTGGAGCACCACCCGCGCGCTGGCGTGCGATTGACGCCGGCGGGGCGGGCCGTGGCGGTGGGCGTGCTGCGCAAACACCGCTTGGTGGAGACATTTCTCGTGCAGGTGCTGCACATGGACTGGGCAGAGGTGCACGCCGAGGCGGAATCGCTGGAGCACGCCATTTCCGACCGGTTGCTGGCGCGCATTGACGCCTACCTGGGCCACCCGAAAGTGGACCCGCATGGCGACCCGATCCCCACCGCGCAAGGCAAAGTGCTGGAAGTGGAACACACGGCCACGCTGGCGGACTGCCCGCTGAAAAAGCGGCTGCGCGTGGCGCGCATCGCGGACCAAAGCGTGGACTTTCTCGAATTTGTCACCCGCGCGGGATTGAAGCCCGGCGCACGCATCCAGGTAAAAGTGCGCGATGCGGCCAGCGGCATCGTGCAGTGCGAACTGGGCCGGGGCAAAACGGCGTTACTGGGCCTGCCCGAAGCCGGAAAAATCCAAGTGGCTGTGGAATCGTAAGCGAGTGCTACGGAGCGGGCTGGACAATAAGCCGCAGGAAAACTGTGCCATGGGCAGGCACGGCCACCTGGACTTGATAGCGCGACGTGTGGGCATTCGGGTCCGTCACCTGCACGGTGAAACCCGGCGCCACCGGCTGCCAGGTTTGCAAATCATAAGAGTACTGCGCCACCACCTGCTCGCCCACGAGCGCCTTGTTCACGCTGTAATCCAGCGTGAGGTAGGAAGTGCCGTCCACCGTTTGCGTGCTCAGCGCAGGCAGGTCCGCCGATGATGGATTGGCCCCGAGGTTCATGGCAAAGCGTGCCAGGTTGGGAATGGCGTCGCCAAAGGGGCTGGCGGACAATTGGGCGCTGGCACCGGAGAGGTTGAGGGAGGCCGCCCAGATTTGATAACCCGATGGATAGACTGTGAGGTTGGCGGTGGTGGAAACCGTGTCCGGGTTGATGCCATTGCCCGCCACCACCCGGAATTGTGCGCCACTCAGTGCCGTGTTCGTCGCATTCAAGGTCAAGGTCGTGGTGTTGGCGCCGGAGTAAATGCCGCCATCGGCAAGGTTGCCCCAGGCCACATCAGCACTGGCCCGCATTTGCCATTGGTAGGTGATGGCACTGGGGTTGGCTGTAGCGATGGCCGCAAAGACAGCGGGGTCGCCATTGTTGACGCCTTGGTCGCCCGGCAGGGAGGTGAACACCGGCGGCGCGTACACCGTAAGCAAAGCCGGTGCGCTGGTGAGGTTGCCCAGGGAGTTGGAAACCAGACAGCGGAATTGATCGCCATCCATAACCGACGCTGTCGTATTCAGCGAGAGGCTGGCGGTCGCCGTTCCATTATAAACCACATCATTGGCCAAGGGCATCCAAGTATCGCCCCCAGCCGGCAGACGCTGCCATTGGAAACTCGGCGCGGGCACACCATCCACAGTGATGGTGAATTGCGTCGGATTGCCCGCCACGACCGTCACATTGCCCGATTGGGACAACAACGTGGGCGCGGCATAAAACCGCAACATCATCGAGGCGCTAAAGGTAGTCTGCAGCGGGTTCACCAGCACACAGCGGAACTGGTTGCGATCCATGTCGGCCGTGGTGGCGTTCAGGGCAAGGTGGGCGCTGGCGGTTCCACTATAAATTTCGTCATCCACGAGGTTCGCCCACGTACTGCTGCCATTGGCGCGCAACTGCCATTGGTACGCGGGGGTGGGCACACCCGTGGCCGTGATGGTGAAGTCCGCCGGGTCGCCCACATTGACCGCCAGGTTGCCGGATTGCGTCTGGAACTGCGGCGCGGCCGCTGGCTGCATCTGCCGGATTTCGTGGTTCAGCAAATCAGCCACATAAATAACACCGGTGGCGTTATTGACCACCGCGCCAAAAGGCTGGCTGAACTGCGCGAAGGCGCCCACGCCGTCCGCCGAGCCCTGCGGGCCAACCTGCCCAGACAGGGTGGTCACCACGCGGGCCGGGGTGATTTTGCGGATGGAATTATTGTAAGTGTCGGTGACGTAAAGGTTATTCGCGTTGTCGATGGCGATGCCGCTGGGATAGTTGAAGCGGGCAAAAGCGCCCGTGCCATCGGCGATGCCCTGCTGGAAAGCGGCGCCGGCAAAGGTGGTGACATTGCCGCCCGGGGTGATCTTGCGGATGACGTTGTTATTCGCATCGGCGACAAAGACATTGCCCCCGCTGTCGGCCACCACGGCGGCGGGGAAGCTGAACCTGGCCGCGGTGCCATTACCGTCGGCAAAACCATCACCGAAGGTTGCATTGCCGGCCAGCGTGGTGACGTTGCCAGCCGGGGTGATCTTGCGGATAAGGTCGTTATTGGAATCCGCAACGATAATGGTGCCGTTGGGCGCGACACAAATGCCGGCAGGGAAGTTAAAGCGGGCATTGGTGCCGGCGGCATTCTGAGTGCCGGCGCTGCCATTCACACTCCCGGCGAAGGTGGTGACATTGCCGTCCGGGGTGATCTTGCGGATGGCGTTGTTGGTGGAATCGGCCACGAAGATATTGCCGCCGGAGTCGAAATCGAGCGCATTGTCGAAATTGAACCGGGCGTTGGTGCCGATGGCATTGACATAGCCCGGAACCCCCGGAGAACCGGCAAAGGTGGTGACATTGCCATCGGGAGTGACTTTGCGCACAGCGCCATTGTTCGTGTCAGCCACAAAGATGTTGCCGTTGGCATCCAGCGCAACGTCGTTGGGGTAGCTGAACATCGCCGCGGAACCCTGGCCATCGCTGGTGCCGGGCGTGCTTGGCTGGCCCGCCAAAGTGGTGGTGTAGTAAGGCTGGCCGATGACCACCAGTGTGGCGGCTGGAGTCGTGATATTGCCGGCCACACAGCGGAACTGGTCACCACTCATGACGGCCGCGGCATTCACAATAGTGAGGATGCCGGTGGCGACGCCCTGGTAGGTATCGCCCTCGGCGACATTCAACCAAGAGCTGGAATTGGCCGGCTGGCGCTGCCACTGGAAGGTGCCAATGGAGCTGGCAGCGATGAAGCTGATCACCGCGTCCTGCCCGGCGTTGACCGTGACGTTGGCAGGTGGCACCAGCGCCTGCACAAGCTGGTTAAGCAAATCCGGAAACACCGGCACCCCGAGGCCGGTGATCATGTCGTAACCGACTCCCGCATTAAAACCGCCATTGTTGCCACTCGTGATGTCGCGGAACGAGGAGGTGCCCAACAAGGGATAAACCTTGGGGTTAAGCAGGCCCAAAGGCTGTTCGTGCGCGATGGCGCGGGCCTGGTTGATCAAAGCGGCAAAACCCGCCCAAGTGGGCGCAGACCAACTGGTGCCGCCGACCGTGGTGTTGGTATTGTTATAAACAATGAAAGCTCCGGTGCCAGGATCAGCCGGAGCGGAGACATCCGGAACTTGGCGGTACGCGATTGAGCCTGAAATGCCCGTGCCTGTTTGCCACGAAGGCTTGGCGAAGAAAGCACTCACATTGCCGCCGCTGCCAGACCAGGCTGTTTCCGCAGTAACCACGCCGGAGGTCGTATTCATCGTGATGCTGGTGCCGCCCACGCCGGTGACATTGGGGTCGCTGGCCGGGCTTTCCGCGCCGGAGCTGGACCCGTTATCTCCGGAAGACGCAAAAACCGTGATGCCCAAGCTGGACAGCTGGACAAAAAATTGGTCGTCGGTGGTCAGTTGGGAGGCGGAAGACTCCGAACCACCGTAACTAAGCGACACCACATGGAGGCCGAATTCCGGATGGGTGGAGGCATCGGTGTAGATTTTTTGGTAGGCCTGGTCGAGTGGCGTGAAAGCCAGGCTGCTGGTGCCGTACACCCGGATGTTGGCGCCCGGCGCGATGGAGCTGGACCATTCGACATCGAGGCAAACCTCCTCCGTGGCAATATCGCCCGCCCGTGCCGTCGGCCCGCTGCCCACGGCAATGGCCGCGTAGGTGCCGGTGCGGGTGATGTTGGTGGCGGTCCAAAATTTCGTCAAATTGGTGAGGTTCGCCGACGTGGAAACATTGCCCGAGGGAAATGCGGACATGACAATGGCGATTGTCTGGCCGGTGCCGTCGTACGCCAAGGTATCCGCGCCGTAGGCTTTCTTGATCTGATTGGGATAAAAGGGCGGGGAAAAACCCGCGGCATCCGCAGGCTTGATGAGACTCGGATGCTTGCGCAAATGCGGCTGGAGGCCGTTGACACCGACGAGCACCGGCGCGAGAGATTCCGGCACGCTGGGGGCGGTGATGGCGGAGCTGAACTCCAGCCCGTCGGAAGCCACGCGCGCGAAATCCGTCTGAAAAATGCCCTGCACCTGCGCGACCAGACCGGTGGCCGTGATCATGATGCGGCTGGGGTTGGTGGTATCGATGGCAAAGCCCCGCTGGGTAAGCCAATCCGCCGCGGCTTCATAATCCGCCGGCAGAGGCCAGTATTTGTCCGCCATTTCCTCCGCAGAAATAATTTCGCCGCGATTCACCCGGGATTGCAGCTCCGCAAAATTGCGCATTTTGAGACTGAGGTTGAACTCCATGGGCAGGCTGAGCTGCACAATGCTCAAGTGCGCATGGGCGATGTAGGCCGCGGCAGCGGGATTGGCGGGCGGCGTGGGTGACACAGCGCGGATGCTGCCCGGCAAGGCGACATAACCCGCAGTGGCAGCGGCGGCGCGCATAGCGCCAAAACCGACCAGCCATAGCATGGCGGCAGCCACAACCCAGCCCCGCCTACTGGCGGTAATGCTGCTGGCTGACCGCGATAAATGCCCCATGGGTGGTTTCTGTGTAATTTGCAGGCCTGCTTTCGGGTATAATCAAGAAGAACCGCCGCGGGTAAGCGAGGCGGATGCTAGGGTAAAAAGGCTACCATCCCCACCCTTGCCTTTCAACGTCAAAGGGGTGTTAATAATTGGTAAAACCATGGAAGCCGACGCCGTCAAAGCCTACTACAATCAGCCCGGGGTGGTCTCCGACTACACGCAGGCGGTAAGCCGCGTGGGACTATGGCGCTCGGAGGAAAAGATTTTCACGCGCCTGTTCAAACCCGAGGAAACATTGCTGGAGCTGGGCTGCGGGGCGGGACGCATCGCCATCGGCCTGTGGGAATTGAGCTACCGGAATATTTTGGGAGTGGACCTCGCCCGCGACATGATTGAAGAAGCCCGCCGCATTAATAATGCGCTGGAATACGGATTAAGCTTCCGGGTGGGCGATGCGACCAAGCTGGCCTTTGGCGCGGGAGAGTTCGATGGCGCGATTTTTGGCTTCAATGGGCTGATGCAGATCCCCGGCCGCGAACGCCGGCGCCAGGCACTACGGGAAATCCGCCGCGTGACGAAGCCGGGCGCATGGCTCGCCTTCACCACACATGACCGCGCGAATGCCCGGCACCGCGATTTCTGGGATGCCGAGGAGCAACGCTGGCGCGACGGCCAGCCGACGCCCGGCGCGCAGGAATTGGGTGACCGCTGGGTCGAAACCCCGCATGGGCCGATGTTCATCCATATTCCCACGCGCGACGAGATTTTGGAAGATTTGCGGGAAACCGGCTGGCGGCACGAGGTGGATGCCCAGCGCGCGGAGATTGCCAACGAAAAAGACGAAGTGCGCGCGTTTGGCGACGATTGCCGCTTCTGGGTGGCGCAGAATCCAGCGGGTTGAGGGCGCGCTCACCCTTTTGCCTATCACTTCAACGCTTCAGCATCCAAGAAATATTCGCCGACGCGGGTGGCGGGGCCTGTCATGGTGATGGCATAGTCGTTGGCAATCTGGATGCGGAGCTGGCCGCCGGGCATATGGACGGTGATGTCGCCATCGCACAGGCCAAGCTTGCGGGCCACGGCCGCGGCGGCGCTGCTGGAGCTGCCGGAGGCCAGGGTGTAGCCCGCGCCGCGCTCCCAGATTTCGATCTGGATGTTGGCGCGGTCGAGCACTTTCAAAAACTGCACGTTGGTGCGGTTGGGGAAAATGGGGTGCACCTCGAGCTGGGGGCCGAGCTCGCGAGCGAGCTCGGGTGAAATCTCGTCGAGCGGGAGCACGCAGTGCGGGTTGCCCACGGTGGCGGCGCAGTAGCGGTAGCGCAGGCCGTCGATCATGATGTCCTGGTTGATCATCTCGCGGTGGGGGTTGACGCGCACGGGAATGACCCGGCTGTCAAAGCTGACCTTGCCCATCTCCACGGTGATGGACTGGCCCTTGTTGCCAATGGCGCAGGAAACGACACCGCCGGGGGTGTGGATCTTGAAGGGCTTTTCCTTTACGCGCTTTTCGTCCCACAGATAGCGCGCGAAGATGCGCAAACCGTTGCCGCTTTTTTCCGCCTCGCTGCCGTCGGGGTTGTAGATGCGCAGGCCGAAGTCCGCGCCGCGGGCCTTAAGCGGGCCGTAGAGAATGCCGTCGGAGCCGAGGCCGAAATTGCGGTGGCAGATGCGCACAACATCCGCGGGCTTGGGCGGGCGCGGAGCGTCGGCCACATCGAGCACGAGGTAGTCGTTGCCCAACGCGTGATACTTGGAAAACCGCAGGGGTTTGGCAGCCGGTTGTCTCATTCTTGACACGATGCCAGCGGATGGGTAGGTTCTCAACTCTTTGTTTCAAGCCGTCCCGGCTTTCCGGGGTGGCCGACAAGCTCGGGTGGTGGAATTGGCAGACACGTACGCCTCAGGAGCGTATGCCGCAAGGCTTAAGGGTTCGACTCCCTTCCCGAGCACCACTTTTGGCTGGTTTATTTTGACGGAAACGGCTGTGTAACAATAGGTTGTTGATGCCTTATCCGGCCTTGTCAGGCATCCGGGATTCTGCCATCGTCGCCGTTTCCCATGACTTTTCCCTTAACACTTCAGCGTCTGCGCGTGGGTACCTGGGCCGGGGTGGCTGCCTTGGCCATGTTGGCAGCCTGCTCCAAAGACAATAAAACCGCCACCGAAGAAACATCAGGTGCTGCGCCAGCCGCCACCACCCTGGGTGAACCGGAACAACGCATCATCACCCAGGCGCGCGCGGCCGTGGGCCCGGAGGCAAAGCTGAATGCCGTCAATGCCGTGTTGCTGACCGGCAAAATTGTCGATGACAAAAATGCCGACCTCGGCACCATCGTGCTGCTCTTCCAAAAGCCCGGCAAGCAGCACACGGAACTGCACATGGCCAACCAGACGCTGATCCAAGGCTCCGACGGCGTGGTCGGCTGGGTGATGAGCGTGGATAAAAACGGCTCCAAGACCATGAGCGTGCTCAAAGCGCCGGATGAGATGCAGAACCTCTACACGACGATGGAGAACCTTTATTTCTACCGCGCGGCCGACAGGGTGAAAGGCAGCGTCGTCCACTACGAAGGCGATGTGGACTACCGCGGCACCAAGGCCCACAAGATCTCCTTCCAATACCCCAACAGCATCACCTATGTGCGCTACTTTGACAGCGTGACGGGCAAACTACTCGGCACGGTGATGCTGCCCTCGGGCAGTGAAGTGGTGGAAAACGGCACCACGCAAATCGAAGGGATAAACTTCCCCGCCGCGTTGAGCAATTACAACAAGGACGGCAAACTGACCCAGGGAATCAAGTTCGACAAGATTACCGTGAACCCGAAGATCGATCCGAAGGCAAAGATTTTTGACCTGCCGGACATGGTGGCCCTGGCCAAAGCCGCAGCGGCCGCCAAGAGCGCCGCCACCGCAAAGCCGGCCGCCTCGGGCACCGGAGCCGCGGCCGGCACCGCCCCCAAGCCGACGGGCACGACCCCGGGTTTTCCTTCCCCGCAGTCGCTCATGAAGAAAAATTGAGGCGCCCATGCTAGCCCTGGACACAACCGCGCCCCGTTTTTGGGAGCAATTGGAAACTTTTTGCGCCGGCGCCCGCCCCGATGCGGCGATGGTGAAAGGCGTGGCCGCCATTCTCGACGATGTGCGTCGCAACGGCGACAGCGCCGTGCGCAAGTACACGCAGAAATTTGACGGCGTGGCTGTGCCGCCGGCGCGCATGAAAGTCAGCGCCCAGGAATTGGCCGCGGCGGAGAAAGTCTGCTCTCCCCAGCAAAAAAAAGCCTTTGCCGAGGCCATCCGCTGCGTGCGGGCGTTCCATCTCAAAACTCTGCCGAAAAACTGGCGCGGACGTAACCCGCATGGCGCGGTGGTGGGCGAGAATTTTTATCCCCTGCGGCGCGTGGGCATCAACGTCCCCGGCGGACAGGTGCCGCTGGTCTCGACCGTCATCATGACGACCGTGCTGGCAAAGCTGGCCGGAGTGAAAGAAATCGCCGTGTGCACGCCGCCGGATAAGCAAGGCGGGACCCACCCGGGGTTGCTGGCGGCATTGGCCTTGTGCGGCATCACCGAGGTTTACCGCATGGGCGGCATCCAGGCAATGGGCGCGCTGGCCTTCGGCACCAAGACGGTGCGGGCGGTGGACAAGCTTTTTGGCCCTGGCAACGCCTACACCATTGAGGCGAAGCGGCAGCTCTTTGGCACGGTTGGCGTGGACCTGCTGCCCGGCCCGAGCGAGGTGATGGCGCTGTGCGACGCTACGGCCAACGCCCACTGGACAGCGCTTGACCTGCTGGCGCAAGCGGAACACGGCACGGGCAAGGAACGAATCTACCTGGTCTGCACCAGCCGGCCAAAACTCCAGGCCATCATCACGGAAGTGCAACGCCACGCAGCCACGTTTTCCCAAGGCAACCGGTCGATGGACGTGCTCAAACACGGCTTTGTGGCCATCCATGCGAAAAGCCTGGCGGAAGCGGCAGCGGTGGCCAACTATGTTGCGCCGGAACACCTGGAACTCCAGGTGGCCAAAGGCGCGCGGGCAAATCTACTCCACCAGATCACCACCGCCGGGGCGATGTTGCTGGGCAATGAGACGCCCACAGTACTGGGCGACTTCACCGCCGGGCCGAGCCACACCCTGCCCACCGGCCGCACGGGCCGCTTCTTCAGCGGCTTGCGGGTGGAAGACTTTTTGCGCCGCTCGAGCGTCGTGCAATACGATGCGAAGAGCCTGCGCAAGGCCGCGGGCGTGGTGGCCTCATTCAGCGCGCTGGAAAGCCTGCCCGCCCATGGAGAAAGCCTGCGCGTCCGGTTGCGCAATGTTTAACTCCATGCCGTCCGCGTCCCACCAGCTTGCCAATCCCAACGTGCTCGCCATGCACGCCTACACACCGGGCGAGCAACCGCAAGGCACGGGCTGGGTGAAGCTCAACACCAACGAAAACCCCTACCCGCCCAGCCCCAAAGTGGCCCGCGCCATCCGCCAGGAACTGGACCACGACGGCGCGAAACTGCGTCTTTACCCCAACCCGGCCAGCCAAGCCCTGCGCAAAAAGCTCGCGAAAATACACCGCGTGCCCGCGAGCTGGATTATCGTCGGCAACGGCTCGGATGATATTTTGAACCTGCTCATGCGCGTCTATGCGGGACCAGAACGCGCCGCCGGAATGACGGTGCCGAGCTATTCGCTCTACCCTGTGCTGGCAATGCTGCAAGGGGCGGACTTGGTCGAGGTGCGGTTCGCAAAAAACTTTGCCTTGGATGCCGACCTCATCGCGCGCTGCGGGGCGAACATCTTTTTCCTGACCTCACCCAATGCGCCCAGTGGCGTCGGTTTCCCAGCCAGGAAAATCGCCGAAGTGGCGTACAAGTTCCCCGGCATTCTCGTGGTGGATGAGGCCTACGCGCCCTTCGCCCAGGAAGATGCGCTGGCGCTGGTGAAAAAATTTCCGCGTCTCATCGTCACCCGCACGTTCTCCAAGGCGTATAGCCTGGCCGGCCTGCGCGTGGGGTACGCGGTGGCGCACCCCGAGGTTATCGATCTGCTCGACCGTGCGCGCGACAGTTATAACCTGGACCGTGTGGCACAGGCCGCAGCGCTGGCCGCCATCCACGATCTGCCTTATTACAGCCGCACCATCGCCCGCGTGATCAAGACCCGGGAAGCCTTCCTGAAGAAGGTGCGCTCGCTGGGATGGCAAGCCCAACCCTCACAGGCGAACTTTGTGCTGGTGGAGCCGAGGGACGCGCGCGGCCAAACCGGCCCGGCGGTCGCCGAGGCCCTGTTTGGCTACCTGAAGAGCCGGAAAATCCTCGTGCGCTATTTTGGCAAACATCCGTTGACGAACGCGGCCCTGCGCGTCACTATCGGCACGGACAAGGAAATGGCGGTTTTGACGGCCGCCCTCGACTCATGGCTCAAACCCGCACCGCGACGATAAAACGCGACACGAAGGAGACCAAAATCTCCCTCAAGCTCACGCTGGATGGCTCCGGCCAGTCGGCCGTGGACACAGGCATCCCGTTCCTCGACCATATGCTGGACCTGGTGGCGCGCCACGGCCTGTTTGACCTCGAAGTCAAAGCCAAAGGCGACCTCGCGGTGGACTACCACCATACGGTGGAAGACGTGGGCATCGTGCTTGGCGAGGCGGTTAAAATGGCCATCGGTGACAAGCGTGGCCTGCGCCGCTACGGCTTTTTTATCGCCCCCATGGACGAGTGCCTCTCGCGGGTGGCGCTTGACCTGAGCAACCGGCCGGTGCTCGTATACAAAGTGGCGGCGGACAACCTGATGATCCGCGACTTCAACCTTGGGCTGGTGAAGGAATTTTTCCAGGGCTTCACGAATGCCGTGGGCGCGAACGTGCATATCGCGCTCGAATACGGCGAGGAGCCGCACCACATCGCGGAATGCGTGTTCAAGGCCTTTGCCAAGGCGCTGGACGCCGCCACGCAGATTGACCCCCGCGCCACCGGTACGCTGCCCAGCACCAAGGGCTTGTTGACGTAAGCCGCAGATTGTTCCACCAACTGGAAATTAATGACGGGGAATAGGCCAACAATTTTGCCCGACTCCCCCACCCCGGCATTGACCCCCGGCGGCGATTTTGCGCAAATAGGCGCTTGCCGCCTTCCATGAGTACCAATGTCAATGCCACCGCACCGGACCTCGCCGTCATTGACTACGGTATGGGGAACCTGCGCAGTGTGCTGCGCGCCTTTGAGCGCGTGGGCGCCAAGCCGCGGCTGGTGAGCAAGCCGGAGGAAGCGAAGACGGCGGATGCACTCGTCTTTCCCGGCCAAGGCGCGATTGTGGACTGTATGCGGCTGCTCAAGGAAACGCAGCTGGACCAAACCATCCGCGAATGGGTGGCCGCAGACCGGCCGTTCTTCGGCATCTGCCTCGGGTTGCAGGCGCTTTTTGAACATTCCGAAGAAGGCAACACGCCGGGACTGGGCATTTTCAAGGGCAGGGTTGTGCGCTTCAAACTGCCGGATAACTACAAAATCCCGCACATGGGCTGGAACAACGTGCGCTGGGTAAATGCGAATAAAGACCCCATGATGGAGGGCATCAGCCCGGCTAACGACCAGTTTTACTTTGTGCACAGCTACTTTGCCCAACCGGCGGACCGGAGCATCGTCTGGGGTGAGACGGACTACGGCGGCTCCTTCGTGAGCGCCGTCCGGCGGGGAAACTGCTTCGCCACCCAATGCCACCCCGAAAAGAGCCAGGCCAAGGGCCTGCAACTCTACCGGAATTTCCTCGGCTGGACAGCCCGGCACACCGCCCGGCGGGCCTAAAAACCCGGCGGACCCGCCGTTGCGGGATTGACCAAGGGGCCGGGGAGGCTTACGTTTTCCCTTTACCCCCGTCATGGACGAAACCGCCACCATCCGCCTCGGCAGCCAAAACTTCGATTTCCCCGTCGTCACCGGCACGGAAAACGAAAAGGGCATCGACATCCGCACCCTGCGCCAGAAGACCGGCTACATCACCTTTGATGACGGCTACGGCAACACCGGCTCGTGCGAAAGCCACATCACCTTCATCGACGGCGAAAAAGGCATCCTGCGCTACCGCGGCTACCCGATCGAACAACTGGCGGAGAGCTCCAACTTTCTCGAGTGCGCGCACCTGATCATCTACGGCGAGCTGCCGACGATGTCCCAGTCGCGCGACTTCACCAGCAAGGTGTTGCGCCAGGCGAGCATCCATGAGTCGATGCGCCACCTGTTCGAGGGCTTCCCGAACAATTCGCACCCGATGGCGATTTTGTCCGCCCTGCTCAACTCGCTGGGCTGCTACTACCCGGACCTTTCCACCAATGACCGCGACAAGGACCTGCAGAACTTTGACGAAGCCGCAGTGCTGCTGCTGTCGAAGGTGCGCACCATCGCCGCGATGTCGTACCGCATGAAGCGCGGGCTGCCGCTGATGTATCCGCGCAAGGACCTCGGCTACTGCCAGAACTTCCTGCACATGATGTTCTCGGAGCCGTATGATGACTATTACGCGCATGATGACGTCTCAAAGGCGCTCGATTTGATTTTCCTCCTGCACGCCGACCATGAGCAGAACTGCTCGACCTCGACGGTGCGCATGGTGGCCAGCGGCGGCGCGAATCTGTTTGCCTCGGTGGCCGCGGGTGTCTGCGCGCTCTGGGGCCCGCTGCATGGCGGCGCGAACATGGCCGTCATCAATATGCTGCAGGACATCCACGCCAAGGGCGACGATGGCAGCAAGTTTGTCGAAGCCGCCAAGACCGGCAAAGGCGCGCGCCTGATGGGCTTTGGCCACCGCGTGTACAAGAATTACGACCCGCGCGCGAAGATCCTCAAGGCCGCATGCGAACGCGTGCTCAAGGCGCTCGGCCGCAACAACGACCCGCTGCTCGACATCGCCCGCCACCTTGAGGACAAGGCGCTGCACGACCCGTATTTCATTGAGCGCAAGCTATACCCGAACGTGGACTTCTACTCGGGCATCATCCTTCAGGCCATCGGCCTGCCCCTGGATATGTACACGGTGATGTTCTCCATCGGACGCATGCCGGGCTGGATTGCGCACTGGCGCGAAGTGGCCGAGCTCTCCAAGGGCCGCATCCACCGCCCGCGGCAGGTGTACATCGGCAAGCCGCTGCGCAATTACGTGAATATCAACGACCGGAGCTAGGGCGCCTCCAGCGGGAGCGCTTCCTGATCGTCGCTTACCGGCAGGTTGCCGGCCTCGTTTAACTTGCGCAGGAAAAGCGCGCGATGGTGAACCGTGGGGCCCAGACGGCGCAAGGCCGCGATATGCTCCTCCGTGCCATAGCCTTTGTGCTTGGCGAGGCCATACCCGGGGAACTCCCCGTCCATCTGCTCCATTAACCTATCACGGGTGACCTTGGCGATAATGGAGGCGGCGGCGACGGCAAAGCATTTGGCATCGCCATCCACCAAACCCGTATGCGACCAGAAAAATGAGCGCAACGGGCGGCCATCGACAAATACCTTGGGCTGCAAGGCGGCCTCCCCCGTGGAAAACAACGGCATACTCCCGTCCACCGTCGGCAGGCTGCCATGCGCCTCCTGCAAACCGCGGAGGCAGCGATCCATCGCCAACCGCGTCGCGCCAAAGATATTATGCGAGGCGATTTCCTCCACGCTGGCGGAAGCGACGGCTGTGCGGGCCACGCCTTCCACGCGCCATTGTTCCAGGAGGGCAAAACATTCCCGGCGGTTTTCAGCGGAAAGCTGCTTGGAATCGTTGATACCCCGGCCCTGACGGCAGCGACGGGTATCGGCATAAAAAGCCGCTTCAAACCAAACGGCAGCGGCCACCACCGGCCCGATGAGCGCGCCGCGCCCAGCCTCATCCACCCCGATGAGTCCGGAGTGGCCAGCAAGGGCCCGTTTATCGTGGCGCAACAAGCTCATGGTCAAACCGGGCGGCGGAAAGTGAGCCAGCGATGCGTGGGTGGTGGGAGAACGGCAGGCACGCGGGCGCGCGCCGCAGCAAGGGCGGCCGCCACCTCGGGCCGGGGGGTTACACCCGGGGGACTCAGTGCCTCGGCAGCTGCGGTGGCAACATAGCGCGTTTCCTCAATGCGCTGGGAGGCCAGCCAGTGTGGCTCGTAACGCACATCGACGTAGGTGCCCTCGTCGGCGGTGGCGGCCTGAACCAAGGCCGCGACAATTTCCTCGCCGCGAATCTGGGTCGGCGTGCGGTTGGCGTTGGGGCCGATTTGGGCAAGAAACTGCTCGACCTGCGCATCGCGCCATTCCGGCCCACGGCCGCCGGCGAGGTATGCGCGCGCCAGCACCCCTAGGCCGCGAGCCGCCGCCGCCCGCACCCGGGGGTCGGGGTCGTGCCGCAAGGCATCCAGCGCAAAGCCAATCGGGTCATCCAACCCCAGCGTCGCCACGCCCTCCGCCGCAGCCGCGCGCACGGCGGCGTCATTGTCCTGCGTAAGCCCCCAGAGGTAAATGCTGGCGCGCTGGGTGGTGAGCAAAGGGCCGGCACGTCCATGCACGGCGAGATTTTGGGCAATTTTCACACGCACCGAAGGGTCCGGGTCCGCCACCAAGGTGATGGAATAAAAATCAAGATTTTCGTTGGCATTAAACAACATGGCCGCGCCAACATCGCCGCGCACGGATGCGTCGGGCGACACGGTGGCCTGGTCGAGCATATTGCAGGCATCGATGACATCGTGCTCGTCCTTGGAGGCGGCCAGCTTAAGCAGGCCGGCAATCGCCGCCTGGCGCAGCGCGGGATCGCCCGAAGCGAGGAGCGGCTGCAGACGCCTCACCGCGTCGTACCCGCCGGCATCGGCCCATTGGCCCACCTGTCCCGGCGTGGTGCCGCAACCCGCCAGCACGAGAGCCAGCAGCAGCGCCAGAATTCCTTTCGCAAATGCAGGCATGGAGGTGAAAAAAGCTTCAGCGCCTGATCCAAACCTTCTTCTCCGGCACCGGGAGGCCAAGCGCCTCAAAGGCCGTGCGGAAGTGCAGTTTGGCATAGTCACCCAAGGCATCCGCGCCAAATTTTTCCACAATACGGCGGGCCTGGCTGCGGACCTCGGCGCTCGCGCCCTTGCGCAGTTCCTCCCCCGCCTTGACCGACAACTCGTGGAGTTGGCGGACAAACTCCGCGCGGGCGACGATGGAGGCGGCGGCGACGACAGGGTCGGATTCGGCCTTGGTGCGCATACGCAGCTCAAAATCCTTTGGCAGCTTTTCCTTTTTCAGGCTGCGCTGCACAAGCGGCTGCTTGGTGAATTGGTCGAGCAGGCCCCAAGGCACGGCTTGCTCTTCAAGGGCGGATTCGAGGGCCCGGGCGTGGTACCAGGCGAGCAGGCGGTTCAGATTGGAGCCGAATTTGACATAGAGCTCGTTGTATTTCCGCAGGCCTGGGACCACCGTGCGCACAGCGACGCCGCGGGTGGCGCGGATTTGCTTGTCGAGCCGCATGACGACGGAATCCGAGGAGATGGCTTTGCTGTCCTTGACGCCCATTTCCATCCACATCTTGGCGATGCCAGGTTCACCCACGATGACGCAGGCGGAGACGAGGGGGCCAAACAAATCGCCCTTCCCGCTTTCATCCAGCCCCGCATGGGGCTCAAACCAGTCGGGGTGGTGCACCTCATCGTAGCCCAACAAGGGATTTTTGGTGATTTCGTTTTCAATCACGTAGGTGACAAAGTCCTCCGTCTTCTTGCCGGCGATGACGCACTTGCCGGAGTTGTAGCATACGACGTTAACACCATCGCCCTCGAAGGCAAAGCGGGCATGGTCCACCTTGAAGAAAGACCACATCCGGTGGTCGCACCAGGCCTTGAGCTTGTCAGCCTGTTCTTCGGTGAGGGTGAGAGTGTAGGAAGTGCGGCGGTTCTTTTTATCTTCGCCGTCGTCCGCTTTTCGCCTAGGAAACATAGCCTTGTTATGGTGAAAGCCGCGCAAAAGACAACCCCCCAACACAAAATGCCGGATGCCCCGCCCATGCGGGCGGCGCTGGGGGCCTGGTACGCGCAATACCAGCGCAGGCTGCCGTGGCGGGAGCGGCCAAGCCTGTATAAGACGGTGGTCTCCGAATTCATGCTCCAGCAAACGCAGGTGGAGACCGTATTGCCTTACTTTGACCGGTGGATGAGGAAATTCCCTGATTTTGCGGCCTTGGCCAAGGCCAAGGAAAGCGCGGTGCTCAAGCTGTGGGAAGGATTGGGTTATTATCGCCGCGCCCGATTGGTGCACGCACTGGCCAAAGAGGTGGTGAAGCTGCCGGAAATGCCGCGCACGCGGGAAGCCTGGGAGGAATTGCCGGGGGTGGGTCCCTACACGTCCGCCGCCATCACGAGCATTGCCTTTGGGGCACCGGCGGCGGTGGTGGATGGCAATGTGGTGCGCGTGCTGGCACGGCTGTTGGGCGAACACCGGCAATTCAAAGACGGCTCGGCGGCAGTGAAGTTCCTCACCCCGGCGGCGGATGCCCTGCTGGATGCGCAAAACCCGGGCGACCACAACCAGGCGATGATGGAACTGGGCGCCATGGTGTGCACACGGCACAACCCGACCTGCCTCATCTGTCCGCTGCTGGCCTGGTGCGCGGCGGCCAAACAAGGAACAGCGGAAATGCTGCCGAGCCTTGCCGCCAAGCCCATGAAACGCACGGAAATCGTCCGCCTCTGGATTGAACGCGATGGCGCATTGCTACTGCACCGGAAGCCGGCCGGGGCCCGGCGGATGGCGGATTTATGCGAACTGCCGGACGCCGCGACCCTGCCGGAAATTAAATTTCAAAAAAAGGCGCGGACGGTGAAACGCCGGACCATCACCAACGAAGTCTTTATGGAAAGCATCCACCGGGCGGTGCTGGCCAAAAACGCGCCCGACCCGGCCAAAAATCCGGCGCATGGATTTGTTTGGGCGACGCCCCGGCAACTGGCCAGGCTGACCCTTTCCGGCCCGCACCGGCGGTGGGTGGAAGAGCTGCGAACCGGATCCGCGGGCGATTAATGGCTGGCGCTGGCAGCTCGCGGAGAAGCCGGCTGACCGATGGCGGCCAGCAAGTCTGCGAACCAAGGTGTATCCAGGTCAAAGGGCTTGCCACCCTTGATGCGGGTAAACTCAATCGCGCGGAGTATCCCGCCGCGGTCCTCATCATTGCCGATGACGCCCGGAACACCATCCAGCGCGGACTGCACCGCCAGTTGCGCGCAGGATTTGATGAGGGCGACATCCTCGGCATTGGCCGCGGAGGCACGGGCAAAGTAGCCGCTCTTTTGGACGAGAGTCTTCTCCGCGCCAATCATGGCGGCAAATTGCTTGCCAAACCAGGCACCCGGGTTCACGGCATCGAGTTTGACGTGGCCGAAAGCATCGCGCGGGACGGCCTCGCCCTTGGCCTCCATCTCCTTGACAATGCTGTCCACCCCCGCGCCTTCGGAGACAAAAAGGTTCACGCAATCCTGGGCATCCATAAGCTTGCGCAGACGGGCGGCCTCGGCGGCGAGGTCGAGCTGCATTTCGGGCAGGTAAACGCCATGCACCTCGTGAACAGCGCGGGAGAGGCCCAGTTCGGGAAGGAATTGGCGTTCGTCAAGCCAGGCGCGATAGTCGCGGGCCGTCGCCGCCGTCAACCAGCCGCAGCCGCGGCCCATGACCTCGTGGATAATCAACATACGCGGGTTGGCGCCATGCTCGGCGACCACGTGCTGGAAAAAGAGCGCGCCGTTTTCCGCCGCGGTGGAGGCACCGAGGCTCTGCGCAATGGGAAAAACGTCATTATCCACCGTTTTGGGCAGGCCGATGACAGTGAGGTTGTAATTGTTTTTTGCGAGAAAGGCAGCCAGGTCAGCGGCGGCGGTGTTGGTGTCATCGCCGCCAATGGTGTGCAGCACCTCAACGCCGTCTTTGACCAATTGGTCAGCCGCGACTTTTTGCGGGTCCTGCCCTTCCTTGACGAGGCCGCGCTTGACGCAGTCCTTGACGTTGGTGAGCTTGACGCGGCTGTTGCCGATGGGGCTGCCGCCGTAAAGATGCAAAAGATGCGCATGATTGCGCACCTTGGGTGTGACCGGCCAGCTGCGGCCCTGGAGGAGCCCCTTGTAGCCGCCGAGGTAGCAGATAATGTCGATTTCGGGCGCCACTTGCGTGTAGCGCTCAATCAGAGCGCCGATGGCCGAGGAGAGGCAGGGCGCGAGGCCGCCCGCAGTGAGAATACCGATTTTTTTGGGACGTTTGGCCGCCATAAATTAAGGTGGGAAATTGTCACGTATGCCGCACGGTGACAAGGGTGATGTCGTCCCGCGGGGTGCCGGAGCCGGCAAAGCTTTCCACGCTGGCCAGGATGCCCTGGTTCATCTCCTGCGGCGTGTGCTGGTGCAGGTATTTGAGGGCATCGCCCAAGCGGGCGGTGGTAAACTCCGAGCCATCCGCGCTGATGGCTTCTGTAACACCGTCGGTGTAAAGCACAAAAACATCGCCGGAGTGGAAGGGGACGCTCTTGTCGGAAATGACGCGGTCAAATATCTCCGGCGTGACCATGCCCACGGCCATGCCCTCGGAGCCGATATCGTCCACACGCAGGTGGCCGGTGGCGGCATCGCGGGTGAGCACCAAGGGGAGCTCATGGCCGGCGCGGGCCAGGGTGATCTGGTCGAGCGCCGTATCAATGATGGCGTAAACGATGGTGATGAACATCTTCTCCGGAACCTCGCCGGTCATCTCGAGGTTGATGCGGCGGAGCACCTCGGCGGGCGAATCATGCAGCCGGGCAAAGTGGCGCAGGTTCGTCTGGCAGATGGCCATCAGGAGCGAGGCCGAAATGCCCTTGCCCGAGACATCCGCCACAGCCACACCCACGCGCTGGCCGGAGAGGGGGAAGACATCGTAAAAATCGCCGCCGACTTTTTGCGCGGGGCGATAAAGGGCGTCCATCTCCAACGCCGCATTGCCGGGGAAGCTGCGCGGCAGCAGCAAGCCCTGGACGCTGCTGGCGATGGCGAGGTCAAAGTCGATCTTGGACTTCTCAATCTGCACGCGCATGAGCTCGACGTTGTGCAGGGCCAGCGCGGCCTGCTCGGCGAGGGATTGCACGAGGGACAAATCCATCTCGTTGAACGGACGCTCGTCCGCCGGGTTGGCCACGGCCAGCACCCCCAGCACCTCGCTGCGAAACAGGATGGGCGTGATGATGAGCGAGCGTACGATGAGCGAGGGATCGGGGTGGACGATGACACGCGGGTCGCTCTGGGCATCGGCGATGAGGACGGGCTGGCCGCTCTTGGCCACGGAGCCGATGAGACCCTCGCCCATGGCATAGTTCTCCGCGCGAAGCACGTGTTCGAGAAACTTGGCGCGGGTGGCCGGGGCCGGGGTGCCGCCTTCGCCGGGCAGGGGACGCTGGGGAGGGAACAGGCCCTCCACGGCGATGCCGCGCAACTGGTCATCCGGCGTGCGCTCGTAGGCGCAGGCGCTGAGCGCGCCCGTGCTGAGGACGCCTGCATGAACAATGCGCTGAAACAAGTCCCGCCGGCTCATGTTTTCGCCGACGGACTCGACCATGTTGTGCATGAACTCGACGACGATCTGCTTCTCCTCCTGCAGGTGCTGCTTTTCCTCGTCGAGGCCCACAGCCTCGCGGCGGGCGGGCAAATAGAGCAGCCATCCCAGAATGCCGCCAATGCAGACACCGGCAAAAAACCACAAGGTGAACATCAGCCTTCAACCTCCTCGATGCGCGACCGGTGGGCGCGGCGCGCGCGCGCCGGCTCAAAAGGATGCACAAAGGCTTCGCGAAAATCGTAGCCGCCGGTAAAATCCTCGCGGCGGTCCTGCTCGGTCTTGCCCAGCACGCCGTAGTCCACCAAGTGAAAGACGATGTCGCCAAAGTCCTCGCATTTGCGCACACCCCAGCGATCGAGGACGGTATAGGCCATCGGGCCGTATTGCTCCAAGGCGAACTCGCGGATGCCGGAAAGCAACTCCTGGCCGCTGACATGGCGGCCGACGCGGCTTTCGGTGTCCTTTTTGACGGATTTCAAAGTATGGTCGAGAGCCTGTTTGACGAAAAAGTAGGCGCCTTTGTCAAAACGCGGACTTTCCTTGCGGATCAGGTCCACCACCTCGGAGAAATCGCGGGCGCTCATGCAGGGCCCCAGCATTGCGGGCTATGGGGCGGATGTAAAGATTTCCTACGAGGAGGGGAGAAAAGAAGCGGAGTTCCCCGCTGGACAAGGGCGGTAAAAAGGCTATGGTAGGGGGCTGCCCGGCGCACAGTTAATTCCCCGGGCGTTACCCATATACCCTTACAGTCATGTTTGGAACCACTACCCCCACCCTTCGCAACGCCAAGCCCGCCCGCCGCCAGCCTGCCGCCGGCTTCACCTTGGTCGAGTTGCTCACGGTCATCGTGATTATCGCGATCCTGGCGGCCATCACGCTGAATATTTCCAAGCTGATTCTGCGCAAGCAATCCGAAGCGCGGGCCCGCAGCGAAATGCTGACCATCGTCAGCGCGCTGGAGGCCTTCCGCGGCCAGAATGGCGACGAATACCCGCCGATGGAAAACTCCCAGGGGCCGGGGTCGCCCTATGCGGAGCGCAACCTCTTTTCCGCGCTCTATGGCCACGCCCGCTGGACTGTGGACACTCAAAACGGGCAGCCCAAGTGGGAAATGGTGCCGATGGGCCGTGCCTGGGCCGACGGTGGCAGCGTGCCGAACAGCAATGGAAAGTACACCTGGGGCCACGAGTATATTGAGCCGTCCAAATTCACATTCGACAAGGATGACTCGACCGTGTCGCACATCAAGGATGATGCCGTGCTTTACGACCCGTGGTGGGACGGCACGGAAAACCACAATGCCTATCTTTACCGTTACAAGACGCTGAACGACGTGGTCAACACCAAGCCGGCGAGCCGCAACTGGCAGGCCAAGCAGTACCTGCTCATCACCCGCGGGCCGGACGGCCTGCCGGAAACCCCGGATGACAATTTCCCGATGAAGACCGTCAATGGCCACACCCAAAACTCGGGTTTCGTGGTGGACGACTACGGTGACCCCGCGGCGCACCCGGGCTTGGCGGACAATATTGTCATGGGTTCGGCCACACTGCCGCCGCAGTAAGGCGGCCGCCACCCGTGCTATTCCGCGCCTTGGCCGCCAGCGGCCAGTCCGCGCTCGCTGCGGTTCATAAACTCCAGCATACCGCGCATCCAGGCGTGCCCTGCTTGGGGATGTGAGGCCAGTTTCGCGGCAGCCTGAGTACGGTTCAGACCCTCGCGGTAGAGAATCTTGTACGAGGCGCGCACAACGGCAATGTCGTCCACGGTAAACCCGCGGCGCTCCAGCCCGACTTTGTTAATCGTGCGGATATGGGCGGGGTTGCCATCGGCCATCATGCCCGGCGGCACATCCTGCACGACTTTGGCGCAGGCGCCGATCATGCCATGGGCACCCAGGCGGCAAAATTGATGGATGCCTGCATTCCAGCCAACGACCACATGGTCCTCCACCACCACGTGGCCGCCCAAGGCCGCATGGCTGCTCATGACCAGGTTGTTCGCCACCACGCAATCATGCGCCACATGGCTGTAGGCGAGAATGACATTGTCGTGGCCCAGCACGGTGAATTCCACATCCTTGGTGGCGACATGGACGGTGACATACTCGCGAAAGACATTGCGGTCGCCAATGCGCAGCCCTGGCCGGCCGCCCGTGAACTTCAAGTCATGCGTCTTGGAGCCGAGCAGCGCAAAAGGGAACACCTCGTTGTCCCGGCCGAGGGTGGTGGTGCCTTCGACGCAGGCGTGGTGGTGCAGCACCGTGCCCGCGCCAAGCTTCACCTCGGGGCCGACATATGCGTAAGCTCCCACGACAACGCCCTCGTCCAGCTCGGCGCCGGACTCGATGATGGCGGTCGGGTGAATGCGCGTGGGCATGGAAGGAAAAGCGCGGTGATTCAATCCGGAATGTAAACGCCCTGCGCCTGCGTGGCGACATAGCGTTTCAACTCGGCCAAAGCCTCGTCGCCGTACAACTTGCCAATCTGGCCATAGAGCTCGGCACACATGACGTTGAGGCGCGGAACGAGGGCGGCCGGGAATTTGCGTCCGGCAAAAGTGTTGCCCGTGGCCATGGCCTTCAACTCGACGGCCAGTGGCTGGGCGGCCTTTTGCAGTTGTGCGTAGCGGGAGGCCAGTTCGGCGGACTTGGCGGGATCCGTGTCCACCGTCGCAAAAGCGCCGAAATAGCCGAGCGTTGTGATCACCGGACAACGGGCATCCAGATTGATGACAATCTTGGCCGCGCCCCAAGTCTCCGCATCAGCCTTTTGTTCTGATTGCTGGACGGCCTGCGCCTGGCGCACACGGTCCAACCGATCTCCGACAATGCCCTTTTCGCCCTGCGCATGAAGACCGGCGGTGGCGGCCAGGATGACCCCGGCGAGCCCGCACGCAATGGCCACCCAAGCGCGAAAGCGCTCAGGACAGGGTCTTTTTCTCATAGTACTCGTTGATGATCTGCGAGACGTCGCGGTAATCAATATCGTTGGAGTAAATGGTCTTGTATTCCGCCACGGCCTTGTCGACGTTGCCGTTTTTGCGGTAGCACAGGGCCAGATCATAGGTGACCTCTTTCTTGAGGTCATTCATGATGGGCATTTCATCACGAGCCTGCACGAGGACTTCAATGGCAAGGTCGTAGATGCCCTTGGTGCGGTAGGCGCGGCCCAAATAGAGCATCGCACGGTGGGACACCTTGGGATTGCGGCGGGCCTGCTGGAGCTCGCGGATGGCCAAGTCGATCTGGTTGGTCTCGAGAAGGAGCACGCCGTAGTCGAAGCGGGCGGAATAGTCGTTGGGATATTTCTCAACGAGGTTTTTAGCCTGCTGGACACGGAATTCGAGGTGCTCGCGCTTGAGGGTGTCCAACTCCGCCTGGCGGGACGGATCGGAGGCGACGGTGGTTTCGAGCTCGGCAATCTTGGTCGTCATGCGAGCGACGTTGAAATCGCTCTCGAGTTTCTCGAGGGTGACGTCCGACTTGCCGAGGGGCTGCTGGCGGGCCTTGCGGATCCAGATAAGAGCATCGTCCCAGCGCTCAAGCGTCTTGAGGTGGCCGATAAGATCGCGGTAGAGATTGATGTTTTCGGGCTGGGCGGCGATGGCGTCTGTCAGCTTGGGGATGAGGGCGCTGATGGACTCCGCGTCATTGGCCATGCGGGCGTTCGCCTCGAGTTCCTGGGTCTTGGTGGCGTCGGCGAGCTTCTGGCGGAAGTCGGTCTGCTCGTCCCACTTGCCCTTGTCCATGGTGATGGCCACGGAAGCGCGGCGCAGGAGCGCCTGGGCGTCGCCGCTGCCGGGTTGGATTTCCAAAATCTGTTCGCCCGTCCGGACGGCTTCCTTGGCCTGGCCGGCTTCAATGTAGGCGTTGCCGAGGGACATCAGGTTGTCCACGTTATCGGGCTCGATCTCGCGGATATTCTCGTAAGTGAGCGCCGCAGTGCCCCACAAGGTCATGGCCGAGGCGGCCTGGGCGAGCAGGCGCAGCGCCTGCACATTGCCGGGGTTGGCAGCAAGAAGCTTTTCCGCCGATTCAATGACGCCCTTGGGGTCGGTCTTGATCTGGGAACCGGCCTTGAGGACGAAAGGCGTGTTGGTGAGGCCGCCGAAGAGCTTGCTCATGCCCTTGCCGGCGCTGGGGTTGGCCTTCTTCTGGGCTTTGCGCAGGACCTTGCGGGCTTCGACGATGGCGGGATTGTTGTTGAGGATGCCCAGGCAAAGCTCGATGGCGACGGCGGGGTTTTTGTCGGCCGCCTTTTCAGCGTGCTCAATCTGTTTCTGGATGCGGGGATCCAACTGGCGGAAAGGAACTTCCTTGTACTTGGGTCCGGAGTCGGGTGCGGGGGCGGAGGCGGGGGCCGGTGCGGCGGGTGTGCTCATGGGTGCTGCGGGAGTGCTCAGGGGTGAAGGTTGGGGAGTAATGGGTATTCCAAGGGAATGCCAAAGGGAGTAGAGAAACCGTGACTAACTACAGGTCGGCGGAACGGGAATCAACTTTATTTCTTCATCCCCCCCCAAAGGCAAGGGTTGCCTGCCAAAAATAACGAAGCCGGACAACGAAGTTGCCCGGCTTATGGCGTGTTCCCGAAATCTTATGGCGGCTGGTCTTAGTAGCGCTTGGCGAGGGCGAGGGCGGGCTTGGCATCGCTGGCGGCCAGGCGGTCGGTGCCAGCCTTGTAGTGGAGCATGCAGAACACCACGCCTTGGTAATTGTCGAGGGTGACCAGGCCGGGGTCCTTCTTGTCATTGTGTTGACCCATGACAGTCCAGCCGTTGCCGGTGTTCTCGATCAGGCGGTGGGCCACGAAATCGCCGGCGGCGTCCTTGTAGATGACCATCATGCCGGGGCGGAGGGTCTCAAAGCCGGTCTTGTTAATGACCAGGAGGGAGTTATTGCCGAAAAAGGGTTCCATGGAGTCGCCCTTGACCATGAATACACTCATGTCGGAGTTCAGACGGGCGAGGTGGCGGGCATCGGCCAGGGCATCCAGGAAAGGAACCCCGCTGCTGGGAGCGATGGCGTAGGCGTTAACCGGGGCCAGGGCGCCGAGGGCGATGCACGCAACCGCCGCCAAGCGGTGGAGCCGATTCCGGAGGGTGCCAGCCATCCGGAGGAGATTGCGTGTGGTTTTCATATCCACACCTTACCGCACGGGGGCGTTTTACGGTATCAGCACGACCTTGTAATCAAGGGCTCTATTTGCCCGAAATTGCCCCCCATGAGCACCCGAGGGAACCCCTCGTGAACCCTTAGACCCCCCTCGGGTTTTTCACCGATGTCTCCCCACGAAAGCCCTTATTCCCCGAGGGAAACCCTCAAATAGGCCTGAAGGCATGGCGCCCCCCGCCTAGGGCAGCCTAGGGGGAAAATACCGAGGGAAGCCCGTAGCCGGATTTGGTGCAAAACTAGCCTCTAAGAGCCCCTACCACCCCCTATACCGGGCGTAACTGGCGCACCGCCTCATAGACGCCAATGCCCACCGCCGTGGACAGATTAAGCGAGCGCAGCGTGGGGTCGCTCTGCGGGATGCAGAGGCGCCGCGCATCGCCCGCCCACTCATGCAGCCAGGCAGGCGCGCCCGAGCCTTCGTTGCCAAAGAGCAGGCCATCCTCGTCGGCAAATTTCACCTCCCAGTAACTCTGCGCGGACTTGGTGGTGAAAAGCCAGAGACGGCGGGGTCCCCGGTCGCTCCGTAAAAAATCCTCCCAGTTTTCGTGATGCACGATGTCGAGGGATTTCCAGTAATCCATGCCGCTGCGCTTGAGGTGGCGGTCGGTGATGCGAAAGCCGAGGGGGTGGATGAGATGCAGGCGCGAACGCGTCAACGCGCAGAGGCGGCCGATGTTGCCGGTGTTCTGCGGAATCTCCGGCTGAAAGAGGACAACGTGGAGCATGGCGGGGCGCGCTATTTGCGCTTCCAGTTTTGCAGCGTGCGCTGGGCCTCGCGGAGTTCCGTCTTGCGGCGGAGGGTCTCGCGTTTGTCGCGGGCGTCCTTGCCCTTGCAAAGGGCAATCTCCACCTTGGCGAGGGCTTGCTTGAAATAAATACGCAGGGGAATGACCGTCATGCCCTGCATTTCCGTGGCGGCCTTGAGCTTGGCGATTTCCCGGGCGTGGAGCAGGAGCTTGCGCGGGCGGCGGGGCTCGTGGTTGTGGATGTTGCCCATCGCATACTCAGCGATGTGCGCATGGTGCAGGTAGGGAGCGCCCTTCTCGATGCGCACAAAGGCGTCGGCCATCTGCGCCTGGCCCAAGCGCAGGGATTTCATCTCCGTACCCTTGAGCATGATGCCCGCCTCAAAGCGTTCACCGACGTGGTATTGGTGAAAGGCCTTGTTATTGCGAATCTCGGTGAATCGCGGGGCGTCTTTGGGGGCGGCAGGCATGGCGGAAGGTGCGGCCAAGCGGCCGGCAGGCGGCTACCGTCCTCCCATTAGGCAGGAATCCGGACCGTCGCTTTAGTGGTTGGGTTCAACACCATCCCACAGCTCGTAGTCAATCTTGCCTTCGATGACCTCGCGCAGGGCGATGTCCTCGGGCTCCAGCTTTTCCAGCGATTCCACCAGCGGCTTCATGCCGAACTTGAGCTGCTTCACGCGGCGCGACACCACATTGATGAGGATGTTCGCATCGGTGATGATCTTTTGGGCTTCTTTAAGGTATTCGTCTCTCACGGTGGATCCTGGTGGAAATGAAGGAACGCGCGGCAGAAGGCCGCCTAGCGCGTAAAGGGTGAATATGGGGAGGGGCCGGGGGGTTGGCAACACCCTTTTTCCGGGGGGTGCGGCGAGGGGGGCTAAACCGGGCCTGCTTTCGCCAAGCTGTGGAGCGGGCTGGTTTCCCACTTGCGGATGGGGCAAACAGGGGTGCATAGTGGCCGGGCCGCCTCCATGCGCTCCCTGCACTGCAAAATCTCGCGCTCGCTGAATGCCGCGCTGGCCGAACACCACCGGCAGACCGGCCTGTCGGTGGACCATATCATCCGGGCAGCCTTGGCGGACTACCTTCAGGTGCCCCACAGCACGCTTTTCCAGGTGTCCAATACCTCGGCGCTGGTCAAAGGCATCTATGAAGGGGAGATGACCCTGGGGCATTTGCGCGAACACGGCGGCTTTGGGCTGGGCACGTTTGAGGGTATTGACGGCGAGATGATTGCCGTGGATGGCTCCTTTTACCAAATCCGTTCGGATGGCCGCGCCATCCAGCCCGCGGACACCGCCAAGACGCCATTTGCCGTCGTCACGCACTTCGTGCCGCAAAAAACCGTGGCCGGGCAGGCCTGCGCTTCGTGGAGCGGACTGGAAGAAATGGTGGCCGGGCATCGCAGCTCGGAAAATATTTTCTACGCCGTGCGGCTGGACGGGCAGTTTGCCTACATCCGCACACGGGCCATGTGCAAAACGGCGGAAGGCGTGCCATTGGTGGAGGCCGCCGCCCGCCAGCCGGAGTTTGAATTCCATAATGTGCGCGGGACCTTGGCCGGGTTCTGGTCACCCCAATACACCGCGTCGCTCAATGTGCCAGGGCTGCACCTGCACTTCATCGACGAGAAACGGACGGGCGGCGGGCACCTCCTGGATATTCGCGGCGAGAACCTGACCCTGCAAATCAGCGCGGAGAACGACCTGCGCGTGGCCCTGCCGGAGAATGCGGAATTTCTCAAGGCGGATTTGCGGCGCGACCCGACGGCGGATTTGCAAAAAGCGGAGCGCGCCCGGCAGCCTTCGGCGCAGTAGGAACGGGCCGTGCCGGTCAGATGACGGAACGCATAAAGTGCGAGCCGTAGTTCATGACATCAAAAACATGGAGACCAAACTCATCCGAGAGCGCCTTGCAGACTTGGATGCCACGGACGCTGTTGCCGCGGGAATCCAGGCGAGGCGAGTAAACGGCGATGCCCAACTGGCGGTTGACGACGCCAAGGATGCCGCCGCCCACGCCGCTCTTGGCAGGGAGGCCGACATGGTAGGCCCATTCGCCAGCATAGTCGTAGAGGCCGCACGTGAACATGACCGCAAGAATGTCCTTGAGGTACTTCACGTCGAAAACCTCCTCATGAGTGACCGGGTTGGCACCGGCATTCGCCAAAGTGGCGGCCATGAAGGCCAAGTCGCGGCAATTGACGAGCAGCGAGCATTGCGCGAAATATTGATGCAGGGCGTGGTCCACATCGGCGTCCACCATGCCCCAATTGAGCAGCAGGTAGGCAATGGCACGGTTGCGATTGCCGGTGGCAGACTCCGAGGCATAGACGGATTCATCCAACCGCAAGGGATGCCCGGCGGCGCGGCTCATCTGATCGATGAAAGCCTGGACGCCCGCTTCCTTGCCGGCGCCTTTGATTAAGGAAGCCACTGTGATGGCTCCGGCATTGACCATCGGGTTATAGGGGCGCTTGGAAAGCGGCTCGAGCTCGATGGAGTTGAAGGCTTCCCCGCTGGGCTCGACACTGACGTGCTTGAAAACCTCTGCGCGGCCCAGTTGCTCCAAAGCCATTTGAAAGGCAAAAGGTTTGCAGATGGACTGAATGGTAAACTCCTTGTCGCAATCGCCCACCGTCAGCACCTGGCCATCCATGGTGGTGAGGCAGATGCCAAAATCGTCCGGGTTGGCTTTGCCCAATTCCGGGATATAGGTGGCAACCTGACCGTCGTGGTTGTCCTTGAATCTCCGATGGAGATCCTCGATGAAGTGCTGGAGCTCGGCGGTGTCGGGCATGGCGTGGGGTTTGGAAAGTTAGCCCACCCGGCGCTGCTTTAGGCAGAAAGGCCTTTTTCAGCAATTTCGCGCACGTTGGCTGTCAGCGTGGCATCATTGGGGACGACCACCTCCACGCCCGAGCGCAGGTCCTTGATTTTAATCTGATTATTGGCGGCTTCGTCCTGGCCGAGAATGAGGGCCAGCTTGGCGCTAACCTGGTCGGCGGTCTTGAACTGCTTGGCAAATTTCTCGTCCTTGAGCGGGTAGTCCACCCCCACCCCGCCAGTGCGGAGCTTGGCCACGAGCGAGAGCGCTGCCGGGCGCAGGGCCTCGCCACCAATGATGAGATAGGCATCCAGCTTGTCGGCATCCGTGAGCGGGCGCTTCAACTCCTGCAACAAGTCGGAAACCGTGACATCGCCAATGGCAAAACCCACGGCAGGCATATCCACACCGCCGAGTTTCTTGAGCAAGTCATCATACCGGCCGCCACCCGCGAGGGCGCGGGCCGTGCCGACGGTTTGAAAGGCCTCAAACACAAAACCCGTGTAGTAGGCGAGGCCGCGGACGATGCTTAGATCAATCTTGAAGAAATCCTTGATTCCCAGACTGGAGACAGCAGCCTGCAACTCCTGCCATTCCTTCATGCGCTGGCCCAAGGCATCGGTGGAGGGGATCAGCCCCGAGGAAAGAAAACCGAGAATGGCGCTGATTTGGTTCTCCTTGAGCAAAGTGTTGATCTGCCCGAGGACGACCTCCGTCTTGTCGCCAAACACCGCCTGCAGTTTCTTTTGCGTTTCGTCTTTGGAATCGCGGCCCAGTTTGTCGATGATTGCCAGCACACCGATGGTTTGCTCCTCCGTGAGGCCATGCGCGGCAAAAAAGAGAAACCACAATTTGCGGTCGCTGACCCGCACCTCAAACTCGCCCTCGCCCAGCCCGCATTCCTTGAGAGCTTCGACGAGGAGGGCGATGCACTCGGCATCGGCAGCGGGGCCGCCCTCACCCATGATGTCGGCGTTGAACTGATAAAAGGAACGCAGGCGACCCTTCTGGGGCTTCTCGTAACGGTACATCTCACCGATGCTGAACCATTTGAGGGGCTTGCGCAGGGAGCCGGCCTTGGCGGCCACCAGGCGGGCAAGCGAGGGCGTCATCTCCGGGCGCAGGGCCACCTTGCGGCCGCCCTTGTCCTCGAACTCAAAGAGTTGCTGGCGGATTTCCTCGCCGGACTTCTCCTGATAAAGCTCCAGGGGCTCGAGCACGGGGGCGTCATACTCCACAAAGCCCTGCCGGCGGGCGGCGGTGCGCCAGGCGCGGAACAGGCCGTTGCGGGCGGCGCAGTCCTCGGGGTAGAACTCCCGGAAGCCGGGCAAACTTTGAAAAGTAGCCATGAGGAAAAACGTAAACCACGGATTACACGGAGGAAACGGATGAAAATCAAACCCGTTCCATCGGCGTCAGCCGTGGCTGGACACGATCCTCACCCACTTCGTAAACCGCCGGGCGATTAGGCCTGCGGGGTTTCGATGGTGCCGAGGTCGAGCTTCTTGAGCTCGGCCTTCAACTCCTTGCCGGACTTGAACTTGATGACGGCGCGCTTGGGGATGACGACGTCCTTTTCCGGCTTGTTGGGGTTGCGGCCGATGCGGCTCTTGCGCACCTGGACCTCAAAGACCCCGAAATTGCGCAGCTCGACATTACGCCCCTGGGCCAAGGCCTTGGCGATAACATCGAGCGTCATATGCACGGTGTCGCGGACTTCCTTTTGGGGGAAGCCCGTTTTCTCGTAAATTTCCAGAACTATGTCGCGTTTGGTAAGGTTGCCTGCCATGGTGGCCTCCGGTCGGGGCGCGCGGGGGGCGCGAGTTGAAAGTTACTTGCGGTGAGATACTTCCGTAGGATGCCGCCCCTGTCAAACCGTTTTCTTTCATGCCTGCGGCAGGCTCCTGCCCTGGAAAAGACCTGGCGAAGGCCCGTTAGCAGCCCCCCACCCGGCCCATGAAGGCCTGGGCCGGCATTTTATCATCGCCGCCCCAGCCCGCTTTTTGGGAAACTGGCCAGGCTATGCAATCCCACGAACTCATCCGCGAGCTTTTGCAGCATGCCAATGCCAAGCAATTGGCGGCGGAAATGGGCCTGTCGCCCTCTTTGATCTACAAATGGGCGGAGCCGGACGAAGGCGGGGGCAGCGGCTCCACGAACCCTCTGGACCGCGTGGAACAACTGGCGCGGCTGACCGACGGGGTGAAGATTGCACAATGGGTCTGCGCCTGCGCGGGAGGCTTCTATGTCAAAAGCCCAAAAGCCGTCGGGATGGAGAACCACTCCCTCTACACGGCGAGCCACGAGATCGTCCATGAATTTGCCGATATGCTGGCCACCATCGCCACTGCGGCAGGGGACAACAACATCACCCAGGCCGAGGCGAAGAACATCCGGGCGCTCTGGCAGCGGCTGCAATCGGAGACGGAAGAATTTGTGCGTTGCTGCGAGCATGGCGACTTCCTGCCGGCGATCGAGCGCCGCCAGCAACAATCGGGCAAAACGGGGCGGGCCTCCTGATCCACTTTCATGCCCGAAGCCCGCGCCATTGAGAAAATGTTTAGCGGTATCGCGCCGCGCTATGACCTGGCCAACCATCTCCTAAGCCTCGGGCTGGACATCGGCTGGCGGCGGCGGCTGGTGCGCAAAGCATCCGCCGGACGACCCCAGACCGTCGTGGACCTATGCACTGGGAGCGGAGATGTCGCCTTTGCGCTCCAGAAGCAACTGGAACCCACCGCCTCGGTGCGGGGGTTGGATTTTTGCGCCGATATGCTGGCCGAAGCGGAGAAAAAGAAAGCTGCCCGCCCAGCCACCGGCAACCTTACCTTTGGCGTGGGCGACTGCCTCAACCTGCCGTTGGCAGATAGTTCAGTAGATGCCCTGACCATCGCATGGGGCCTGCGCAATCTGGAAGACCGGGCCCGCGGGCTGGGCGAAATGCGCCGGGTGCTGAAGCCCGGTGGAAAGCTTTTGGTGCTCGATAATTCACAGCCGGAAGGATGGACGGCGTCGCTCGTCCGGTTCTACCTGAACGTCGTGATGCCGCCCCTGGGCGGGCTGATCACCGGCCGGCCCGAAGCCTACCGCTACTTGGCGACATCCACGGCGGGCTTCCCAAGCCGCCCCGTCCTGGCCCAAGAATTGACCAAGGCGGGCTTTGCCCAAGTGCGCCATGAGGCGCTGGGGCTGGGCTGCGTGGCGCTGCACGAGGCCACCAAATAATTTGACCACGGAGCCCGCCAGGCGCAGGGCCGGGCAAACTCCGTGGTCAAAGCAACGACAGGAAGGAACCCGGCGCTAGTCCCTGCGGCTGATGCGCATCCCGTAGAAGGAGCGCCAGACGAAGAAGAGGCCGATGGCGATGAACACCGCGGCCAGAATATGCGAGAGCGTGTGCGCGGTGTTCACAGCGATTTCCACGGCGAGGATGCCGAAGAGCGTCGTGAACTTGATGATGGGATTGAGCGCCACCGAGGAAGTGTCCTTGAAGGGGTCGCCCACGAGGTCGCCGACGACGGTGGAGTCGTGGAGCGAAGTACCCTTTTGCTTGAGCTCCACTTCGACCAGCTTCTTGGCATTATCCCAGCAACCGCCGGCATTGGCCATATACACCGCGGCAAAAAGGCCGAAGAGCGCAATGGCGATGAGGTAGCCGATGAAGAAGGTGGGATTGATGAACGCAAAGCCCAACGCCAGCGAGAAGATGACGGCGAAGATGTTCACCATGCCCTTCTGGGCGAAGACCGTGCAAATGCGCACGACCTCGTTGCTGTCCGCCGCAGAGGCCTTGGTATGGCCGTCGAGCTTGATGTTCTTCTTGATGTACTCGACCGCGCGGTAGGCGCCCGTCGTCACGGCCTGCATGGAGGCGCCACAGAACCAGAACACCACCGCGCCGCCGGTGATCATGCCCATGACAATCCAAGGGTTGGTGATGCTCAGGGCCTCGAAGCTTTTCCAGCCCTCGTGCTCCTTGAGCATGAGGATGAGGGAGAAGATCATCGTGGTGGCCCCGACGACCGCCGTGCCAATGAGCATGGGCTTGGCTGTGGCCTTGAAGGTGTTGCCCGCGCCGTCATTGGCCTCGAGGAAGTGCTTGCCGGTTTCAAAGTCGGGCTTGAAGCCGAAGGCGTGCTCCACCTCCTTGTGAATGCCGGGCATCTGCTCGATGGTCGAAAGCTCAAAGACGGACTGGGCGTTGTCCGTCACGGGACCATAACTGTCCACCGCAATGGTGACAGGGCCCATGCCCAACATACCGAAGGCGACGAGGCCAAAGGCGAAGACCTCCGGATACTGCATGACCTCGCCGAGAACGTGGTCCGTGCGCAGGCCGTGCGTACTGGCAACGAAGCCGATGAACATCAGCGCGACAAGCGTGAGGCCCATCCAGAAGGCGGAAAACTTGCCCGCCACAAGGCCGGAAAGAATCGTCAGGCCGGTGCCGCCTTCCTTGGTGGCGTCCACCACTTCGTGGCAGTGGCCGCTGTGCATGGAGGTGAACACGCGCGTGAGCTCGGGGATGACGGCGGCGGAGATGGTGCCGCAGCTGATGATGGTCGCCAGCTTCCACCAGTAGGGGGCAAAGACCGCGTTGTCATGCAGCATGGTGTAGCTGAGCAGGAAGGTGACGCCGATGCCCATGAGCGAGGTGATCCAGACCAGCATGGTCAGCGGATGCTCAAAGTTGAAGTCCTTCGAGTCCTTGAAAAAGGCGCGGGAGAGCTTGGCGTTGATGAACCAGGCGACGATGGAAAGCGCGACCATGACGATGCGCATGGCGAAGATCCAGACGATGAGCGACCATTGAGCCTGCGGCGCGAGGTGCAGCTTCGGATCGAGGCAAATGAAGCTGATGAGGGCCACGCCCGTGACGCCGTAGGTCTCAAACCCGTCGGCGGTGGGGCCGACGCTGTCGCCGGCGTTGTCACCCGCGCAGTCGGCGATGACGCCGGGGTTGCGGGCGTCGTCCTCCTTGATCTTGAAGACGATCTTCATCATGTCGGAACCCACGTCGGCAATCTTGGTGAAGATGCCGCCGCAGATGCGCAGCACGCTGGCGCCCAACGACTCGCCAATGGCAAAGCCGATGAAGCTGACGCCCGCGAGCTCACTGGGCACAAACTTCAGGATGATGAGCATGATGACGAGCTCGACGCTGACGAGCAGCACGCCGATGCTCATGCCCGAGCGGGTGGGAATCTCCGACAGGGCGACGGCCTGGCCGCGCAGGGAGGCAAAGGCCATGCGGCTGTTGGCCACATTATTGATGAGGATGCCGAACCACGCCACCGCGAGCGAACCGGCCATACCCACGAGCGACCAGAAGAGGATCAAGCCGACATCGCCGGCCGGGCGGTGCTGGAGCACGCCAAAGTAGAAAATCATCGTGACGCCGATGAGGAGCTCAAGCTTGATGAGCAATTTGGCCTGCGTGAAAAGATACGTTTTGCAGGTGCTATAAATAAGCTCGGAAACATCGAGCATCGATTTATGCGCCGGCAGGCCGCGGAGGTAGCGCAGCTCGTTGAGGCCGTAGAACGCGCCGAGGACGCACATACCCAGGCCCACCCAGAGAATGGTGCTGCCATTCAAACTGAGGCCGAAGACATTGAACATCGCGTCGGTGGCCGCCGGCAACTGAATGTCGGCGTCGCCCGCGGCATGGGCGGTGGAGGCGAAGATCGCGCTAAGCGCGAGGAGGGTGCAGAACTGTGCGGGAGCACGCAGAGCCCGGCGAAGCAAACAGGAGGATAAGGTACGGAGTTGCATGGGTATAACAAAAGCAGCGGCGGGATGAAGGGGTAACCGCCGACTGAAGCCAAATTCAATTACGTGGAACCCGGCAGCTTGGCAACGCCTTTCCGCACAAGGACATACCTCAGGCATTTGTAGTAGCCCGATTCATATTATAATTTAATTTGACTAAAACCTCACCCTCCTCAGCTATGAAACCGCCCCTCCACCACGGCCTGGATAATCACGAAGGCCCACACCATCAAGCAGTTAACCAAGCTTAGAAAAACGGCGGCGCTGCCCATGTCCTTGGCGCGCTTGGCAAAGGGATGGCGTTGCTGCTCGGCGGCCAAGTCCACGCACCACTCAATGGCGGAATTAAGCAGCTCGGTAATCAGCACCAAGAGCACACTGCCAATCATCAAGGCGCGGCCCAGCCAGCCCACCGGCAAAAGCAGGGCAACCGGCACCAAAATGATGGTGAGCATCAATTCCTGGCGGAAGGCCTGCTCATGCTTGAAGGCGGATCCAAAGCCCTCCATCGAATAAAAGAAGGCGTTGATGACCCGCCGCATTCCCAAGACGGTGACTTTTTTATCCGACAATACCGGCCGGGAGGTGTCGGTGGCGGGAGGGGAGTCGGTGGGCGTCAACATACGGTGAAGGAAGCGAAACGACGTTCGCATCCTACCCTCCTGCCGCCCCGGCGGCAATGCCGAAGCGTGTGACAAATGCGTGGCGGCTATTTGAGCAAGCTCTTCGGGAAAGAGAAGCTGTAGGAGCCTGCGGCGAGCGGCAGTGAAGTCGTTTCCCCACTGGCGGCGATGGGCTTGCCGTCCTGCTTCACGCTTTGCGCGGCGATGGGCAACGTGAGCGTGGCCGAACTATTGGGCGGCACCGTCACGTCGTACGTCACCTGGTCGCCGTCGATCTTCCAATTCGAGACAATTTTGCCATAGGGCGATTCGTAGCTGGATTTGACGAAGCTGACCAGGTTGCTGATTTGCGGTGCGAAGAAGAAGTGCTTGTAGCCCGGGCTGGCCTCGTCGGGCATGATGCCGGCCGCGCCGGTGTAGAGCCAGTAACCGACCGCACCGAAGGAATAGTGATTGAAGGAATTCATCGAGGAGGCCTGGAAGCCCTTGTCCGGCGTCCATGCGTCCCAACGCTCCCAGATGGTGGTGGCGCCATTCTTCACCGAGAAGAGCCAGGAAGGATAGCTTTCCGTGAGGAGGAGCTTCCACGCGAGGTCGGAGCGGCCCACTTGCGTGAGCATGGGATTCAGCAGGCCCGTGCCGGGGAAGCCGGTGGTGAGGTGGCCGGTGCGCTCCACATTGGCGGCGAGCTTCTGGCCGGCAATCGCGCGCAGGTTTTCCGGCAGGAGGTTGAACTTCAGCGCGACGATGTAATCTGTCTGGGTGTCGCCCTGGATGGTGCCGTCTTCAGCCACAAAGGCGTTGGTGAAGGCGCCCGCAATGGCTTGGTAGAGTTTGTTGTAGCCATCGGCGTCCTCCTTGCGGCCCAGAATCTCCGCGGCCCGCGCCATGATGCGCGCGGAATTGGCAAAGTAGGAAGTGTCCATGATGGGCACGGGGGTCGGCACCGGGGCGAGGTGGTCGCCCACGCTGGTGGCGGAAATCACCAGGTCATTGGAGAGATTGTAGTCATGCGTCACCCAGCGGGCCATGTAGGGGTAGTTGTTCTCCAGAAACTTCTTGTCGCCATAGGCCAGGTACATCGCCCATGGCACGATGAGGCCGGCATCGCCCCAGACCGGATAAGCGTCGGCCTGGTTGGCGCGGGGGGCCACGGTGGAATAGGCTCCGGCGTCGTTTTGCGCGTCATCCACGTCATGCATCCACTTCATATAGAAGCCGGCGACATTGGCGTTCATCGCCGCGGTGGGCGCAAATACCTGGGCGTCGCCCATCCAGCCGAGGCGTTCGTCGCGCTGCGGGCAGTCCGTCGGCACGCTGAGGAAATTGCCGCGCTGGCCCCAGCGGATGTTGGAGTAGAGCTGGTTCAGGTCGGCATTGGAAGTCTCCCACGTGCCGGCATTCGGATTGTCGGAGCCCACCACGATGCCACGGATGCTGTCCGCCGTCAGTTCACCGGGGTAGCCCAGGATGGCGCAGTAGCGGAAACCGTGGAAGGTGAATTGCGGTTCAAATGTTTCCTCGGCGCCGCCTTTGAGGATGAACTTATCGAGCGAAATCGCGGAACGCAGGTTTTCATTGAAGAGCGTGCCGTCCGGGTTGAGCATTTCGCCGTGGGTGGCCTCAATGAGGGATCCGGCCGGGCCCTTGGCCTTGAGGCGGATGTGACCGACCATGTTTTGCCCGAAGTCCACCAGCCAGACATTGCCCTGCTTGGTGATTTTCTTGGGCGCGAGTTCCATCAACTGGCGCACGGGCGGGCCGACCTGCATGACGAGCGGCACGGCGTTTTTCTCCACCGAGGCCGCCGACCAGGCCGCGTCATTAAAGCCCGGCATATTCCAGGGGCCATCCTTGCGGGCGTCGAGCACTTCGCCCAGATGCTCGTCGGAGCCCAGCTCCATGCCCCCACCCGCTTTCCACGTGTTGTCGGTGGCGATGGTTTCCTTGGTGCCGTCGGCATAGGTGATTTCCAATTGTGCATTGAATGAAGGATGGTCGCTCACGCGGCTGAATTGCTGCACGCCCATCCAGCCGAGCTCGCCGGCAAACCAGCCGTCGTTGACGAGCGCGCCTAGGGCATTCGCGCCGGGCTTGAGGAGGCTGGTGACATCCGTCGTCTGCACCATGACGCGCTTGTTGTAGTCGGTGAAGCCCGGGTCGAGCTGGTGGTCGTTCACGCGCTGGCCATTGATAAAAGCTTCATAGGTGCCCAGCGCCGTCGAGTAGAGGCGCGCCTTGGCGATGGGCCCTTTGACGTCAAAGGCCTTGCGCAGGTAACGGCCCGCGCCGAGGGTGCTGCTCGCGCTGCCCGAAAGCGGTTTCTCCGTGTACGGCCCATTGATGGTCGCCACGGCCCAGGCGGAATCGTCAAACTCGGGAGTCGTCCACGCGGGGTTGGCCGGAGCGCCCCCGCGGGCGCCACGGGCGGCGGCGGGCGCGGCCTGTGTGCTGGTCTTCCACTTGTCATTCGTGTCGTACTCGATGCGGGCGCCATTGGTCAGCTCGACCACAAGGTGTGCCGCCAGCTGGTTGCCGGTGGCAGCGGCGCCACGCGCCGCCCGCGCCGGAGCGGCGGCAATGGCGATGACATTCTTGCCTGGCACAAGGTGCTGGCCGAAATTGGCGTGGAAGGGCGCGGCGTGGCTCGTGGGGCCCTGGAGCGTCGAATGGCCGTTGGCGTAAAGGGAGACAACACCGGGCGCAATGGCGTCAATGGTGGCGCCGGCAATTTTGGCATCGGCCGGCAGGTCAAACGTCAGGCGGGCAACCAAGGGCGCCGGAGCGGGGGCGGGGGTAAAGCCGCGCGCGCCGCGGCCAGTCGCGGCCGGCGCAGTCGGCGCGGCCTCGGGGGCCAACGCAAGAGCCGGGGCCGGCGCGGGGGCCGCCGTGATCCAGCTGGCGTGGGCCAGCGGCCCGGCATTAAAATCATAACGCGGCAAATCGGCGGTTATCCACTGGCCTTTCCATTCCTGTGCGGGATTGAGCAGGCCGATTTCGAACATGGCCGGGTCGCTCCACGCCGTGGCCACGCCATCCTTGTCCCACGTGCGCACCTCCCAGAACACTTGCGAGCGCGAGCCGAGTTCCTTGCCGCCCCACAAGACGAGGGATGATTGGTCGGACGCCACCTTGCCGGAACTCCACAGGTCGGCGTTGCCCGCTTTGAGCGCCTCGGCACTGGAGGCGGCGCGAATTTCGTAGGCCGCCTGCGCCTCGCCCTTGCGATCGGAGACGAGCTTCCACGAAAGCCTCGGCTGGGCCTCGCCGATGCCGACGGTGTTTTTATCATGCTCGACGGCCAAGTCCGCGAGGCGGACGGGCGAGACATTCTGCGCGGCCAGCGAACCAGCCAGCATCAAACCAAGGGACCAGACAATCAAATGAGACTTCATGGGGGTAATCTCCTGCAGGGGTTGGGGGAGCCGAGATTCAACGCTGAATATCGGCCGCGCACAATGGCGAAATACACCCCCCTCCCCCCACGGCTTCCGAAAATTAAAACGACGAGCGGAATACGCTGTTTGAATTTGTCTCGGGCAGTGGATTGGCCTGGGCTTGTTGGATACGCTTAAGAAGCGTCGCCCGCGCATCCTCTGAAATAGGAGCCTTATCGAGTGCCGCAGTGGCGGCCGCAGCGTCTTTTTTCGCCCAAGCAGTCATGACAATCCCAACATTGTTCGCACGATTGAGAGGACTACTGGTAGTAATCGCCCACGCAAAAGCCGCTTCGGGGTTATTGGCCGACTGGTTGGTTACCAAGATATTAATGGACAATTCACGCTCCGGACTACCCTCCGGCAAGCCAGTCATCCACTGCGAAACCGCCTGCGGATCCTGGTTTATCCAATTTTGAACAGTGCCCCGAACTGTCTCCATGCGGACAGGACCGGGTGGTAAATCGACCAGGGCCTTGGCCGCTTCAGCGGGGTTGGTTACGCTCCATCCTTTGATCGCCTCGCCTAACGCGGCAGTGCGGCCATCGCCTTCAGGAAGACTTTGGGCATAATTTATGGCAGCTGCGGGATCGTAAGCAGCCAAATTGGCAATAGCACTCGTGATGGCATTGTCCCGAGTCGAGCCCAACGGCAAGGATGCCGCCCAAGCCAAAGCGCTGGCGCCATCGTTCTTTGCCCAAGTTGAAGCCAACCTGACCGCTTCCTCCGCAAAATTTGCATTGTCGGGGTGTTGCGAGAGATATGCAGCCGTCCCCGCCGGATCATTATTGGCCAAAGTGTCGATTAGCCGCTTGAGCGTGTTTTCCCGAGAAAGGGTGTTGGCAAATTCGGGCGGGGCATTGGCCCACTCAAGGGCGGCCTGCGGGTTCTGCTCGGCCAGGGCCACGCCGGTGCTGTTTAATAATTGATCACGGACGGCACCCTTGGGCAGTTCAGACAAATAGCTGGCCGCACCGGCAGCATCAGTATTAATCAATTGCCGCAATACCAAAGACAGGGCGGCGTCGCGCATGGTGGAGGAAAGATTGCCACTGACCCAAGTAAGCGCCGCCGCCGGATCCTGCCGCGCCCAGTTGGCAATTGTGTCCTGCAAATAAGCATCATGCTTGGTGCCCGCTGGCAATTGGGCAATATAATCCACGGCGGATTGCGGATCCGTTTTGCTCAATTGGCCCAACACCTTGCCCATGGCCGCGTCGTAATCAGCGCCAAGGGTGTTTTTCTCCAACCAGGCAAGGGCGGACGCAGGGTCGCTATCAGCCCACTTTTCAGCGAGAGAGGCAACCAAAGCCGTGCGCGATGCGCCTGGAGCGAGATGGGCAATATAATCCGCCGCCGCCGGGGGATTTTGCGCGGCAAGGCAATCCAAACTTGCCTGTAAAGCTTGGGACCGCTCCACTCCTGGAGGAAAAGATTCAGCGGCTTTCACCGCCGACAGCGGATCTGATTCCGCCCAGCCCGCAAACAGACTCGCAAGAGCCTGGGAGCGGATATTTCCCACTGGAAACTCCTTAAGCATCGCCAAGGCGTCAGCGGGATTTTGTCCGCCCCAAGCCGTGAATATGGCACTATAGAGCTGGGTGGTTTGCTGCCCAATCGGCAAATTACGGAGCAGATCCAGGGCTTGCACCGGATTGCTCGCCGCCAAAGTTGCGATGATGTCGCCTTGGACAGCTCGAAGCGTTTTGGCGTTGTCAATTTTGCCTAAATTTGCCCATGCCGCCGCTGAATCCACCTCCGCCCAGCTTTTAAAAACACTTTGCAATAAATCGCCCGCAACCATTGTTTTGGGAACTGCCTTCACGGCGGCGACCGCCCCGAGGGGATCGGAGCCTTGGGCCCAACTATCCACCACCCGCATGACCGCTGCCTGCCGGAAAGAAATACGTCCCAATTTAACCGCCGCAGCCAGGGCCGCCCCAGGGTCAATCCTTCCCCAAACGGAAAATAAATTGGGCAGTTGATCGGGCTTCCCCGTTTTTAACGCCTGTTGATAAGCGTGCGCCAATGCTGAAGCCGGATCAGCCGCCACCCATTTCGCATAGGCCAGATCATAGACCAATTGCCGCAATTCCGCAGACGGACATTTCCGTGCTTCGTCGATCAGTTTCCCCAATGCCGCCACCGAGGTATCGCCCACCAGCTTGGCCACGGCAGCGATGCGCTCACCCCCAGCATATTTCACTAAAATGTAGGCGAGGTCGTCCTCGTTTCCCTTGATGTTTTTTGGAGTGCCGCCCACTGGCGGGGAGGAGGATTGCGAAGCTGGAAATGCCTCACTGGCTTTATGTTTAGCCGTTTGCCAATTTTCACTCAAAATCCAACCGCCCCAGAAACTTGTTAAAACAACAAAAGCAAAAATGACCCAGACAAACACCTTTCCATAGCGCGCCGTTAAAGCCTCGCCCGCTCCTATAGATTTGGGACGATCACTCATAAAGATTCAAATGCTCGCCGACCACCCTGCATTCGTGCGTAAAAAATGCCGGCAATCAAGACTCAAAATTTGCTGATCATTGCGGGCTTTTGCTTTAAACGCGCAAAGTATTCCGGCGACATGAGCACCTCACCCTTTATGGGCCTTCTAACGAGGATTCTTAAAAAGTTGCTCTGCCTTGCGGGTGAACTATTACCTCGTTTCACAGCGGGAGACTTATTAAGGGCTGAGGATTTAACCATTGCCCCAGCTACAGCCGAACCCATTAAGCCCAATACGCCGCGTCTCGATATTTTTTTTGCTTTCATAAATATGATTTTAAGTAGTTGACTGGATTAAGAACCACAGAAGTCAAAATAGACAGAGATGCCACAAGAGGCTTTACCGACGCCGTATACACGCTCGGCAGTCAACGAGCAATAAAACCCCATTGCCCCCGATAGTGGGCCGGCGTCAGCCTCGCCTATTAAATATCCAGAAGGGCCGGCGTGGGCCCACGTTGGAGAAGTGGGCAAGCATGCAAATTCGTCACCGTCGTACCAACAATTGAATCTCGCGGTTCCCGAAACTGAGCTCCCTGGTGAATTTTTTAGTATCGCTGACATATTCACGCTCAGATGAGGGTTCAAGCTACAACCCGAGTCATATTCCATCATTACATTCAATGAAACATCGTCGTTTTCAGCATACGAATTAACCAGAGTTTCATCCACCTCATCACCGACTACTGATACAATATAAATTTCCTGATAGAGGCCGCTTGCCTGCAGCACAAGACCATCCAGTTTAACCGAGGCGAGCCATTCCTTAGTGAATCCACCCGCGCGTTGTTTAATGGCAATTTTAGGGCGTATGATTTTTTTCATGGGGTATTTTTATTAGTAAAGTATTTGTTTAAATTATCGTCAATATATATTTATTAATTAAAGTTATGCTTTGCCTATCCCCGCCTATGCGTCCTCCAAGCTTGCCGGATGCTGTTTTGCTGGGTAATTAAAGGGCTCCTCGCTGAATCTGCCTCACCACCTTGGCTAATGAAATCCCCACCCACCCTATTGGCTTTGTTTTTTGCGCTAGGGGTGGCGCGGGCGGCCCCGGCTCCGGCAACCGCCAATCCGGCGCCGCTGACGGCCGCCATTGCGACTCCTGCGCCCCCGCCCAGCAAGCTCGCCCAAGAGACGGATGCGGTGCTTGAGAAAATTCTGGCCAAGACGTACAGCGCCTATGAATCCGCGGAGGACTTGGCACCGGAGCTCAAGGCCTTGGATGACCTGCTGGCCGCCCATGCCGGTGAAAAAACCGATGACGCGGCGCGGGTGCTGCTGCTGAAGGCAGGAGTTTATGCCAAGTACATCGGCAACCAGGAAAAGGCCCTGCCGCTCTATAATGACGTCATTGCGCGTTACCCCGACACGGCGTCGGCCCAAGCCGCGAAGGACTTCCTGCCCAACCTGGCCGCGTTTGCCGAAGACGCGGCCCTGCGGCATTCCCTGGTGGCGGGAAAGGTTTTCCCGGATTTTTCCGCGAAAGACCTGCAAGGAGCGCCTCTTTCGGTGGCACGTTTTCAGGGAAAAGTTGTGTTGGTTGATTTTTGGGCGACGTGGTGCACGCCCTGCCTCGTGGAGCTGCCGGCCATCAAAAAACTCTACGACCGCTACCACGCAAGCGGCTTTGAAATCATTGGCATCGCCCTCGACGCGACGGCGGACAAGGCCAAGCTCCTCGCGCTCCTCGCCGAGCAGAAGATAACCTGGCCGCAATACTTTGACGGGTTGAAGTGGGACAGCCCGCTGGCGCGCAAATACGGCGTCCGGTCCATCCCCTCGAATATCCTGGTGGACCGGGACGGCAAAATCATCGGGCGGCAGTACCAAGGACCCGCGCTGGCCGAGGCAGTGGCCCAGGCCATGGCTGCCTCGCCCCGCAAGTAAGCGCAGGACGCAGGCAACCCTCCCTGGGATTGCAGCGAAAAATCGCCCCCACCCGGGCTTGTCAGGCGGCATTAGGCGGGTTATTGCTGGGAAGCTTCCCCTGCTTTTTCAGATTTGGCAAACCCCTCCCTGCCGATGAAAAAAAACCTGCCGGCCCTGGCCGTGCTCATTCTTTGCGTCGCGGCCCAAATGGCGGCGGTGACGCCCGCCGCCTTCACCCCCGGCACCTTGCGTGCCAATGACCTGCCCGACCCTGTGGGCGTGGACACCCCGGCACCCCGCCTGAGCTGGCTGCTGGAAAAAAGCGACCCGGCGGCGCGCGGGAACAAGCAGACCGCCTATCAAATCATCGTCGCCTCCACGGCGGCGCTGCTAGGCCAGGACAAGGGCGATTTATGGGACAGCGGCAAAGTGACCTCCGACCAGACCATCGAAGTCGCCTATGGCGGCAAGCCGCTCGCCACCCTGCAAGGCGCATTCTGGAAGGTGCGCACGTGGGACCAGAACCAACGCGCCTCGGCTTGGAGCCAGCCCGCGCACTGGACGATGGGCCTGCTGGCCGCTGGCGACTGGCACGCCCAGTGGATCGGCCATGACCAACCCGCGCCGACTGCCAATACTGACACACCCGCGCGCTGGCTGCGCAAGGAATTCACCGCAGGCAAGCCCATCCGCCGCGCGCTGGTCGCCTTTGCGGGCCTGGGCACCTCGGAGCTGTATGTCAACGGCACCAAGGCGGGCGATGCCGTGCTCTCCCCCGCCCTGAGCGATTATGAGAAGCGGGTGTACTATGTAACCTACGATGTAACCCCGCTGCTCAAGCAGGGCCCCAATGCGCTCGGCGTGGTGCTGGGCAATGGGCGCTACCTGGCCCCGCGCGTGGCGGGCCGCAACGGCTTGTTGAGCTATGGCTGGCCGAAGTTGATTTTGCAGCTGCGCGTGGAGTACCAAGATGGCACGAGTGCGGAAATCATCAGCGATGAATCCTGGAAATACACGGAGAACGGCCCCATCCGCTCCAATAATGAATACGATGGCGAAGATTACGATGCCCGCAAGGAAATGCCCAACTGGGCCAAAGCGGGCTTTGACGACACCGCGTGGGACAAGGCGAGCCAGGCCAGCGCGCCCGGCGGCGTGCTCTGCGCGCAGAATATCCAGCCCATCCGTGTCACGGGCATTGTGGAGCCGGTGTCGGTGAAGGAAATCTCCAAGGGGGTGTTCATTTATGACTTCGGGCAAAACCTGGTCGGCTGGTGCCGCCTGAAAGCCACCGGCCCCGTGGGCACGACGGTGACCCTCCGCTTTGCCGAACGCCTGCATGACGATGGCACGCTAAGCCAGGAAAACCTGCGCACCGCCAAAGCCACCGATACTTACACGCTTAAAGGTGAAGACGAGGAAACATGGCAGCCACGTTTCACCTACCACGGGTTCCGCTATGTGGAAGTCACCGGCTATCCCGGGCAGCCCACGCTGGCGGCGCTGCAAGGCCGTGTGGTGAACGACGATCTGGAGAGCAGCGGCGAATTCACCAGCTCCAACCATCTGTTGAACAAAATCTACCAATGCGTGGTGTGGGGCGTGCGCGGAAACTACCGCAGCATCCCGACGGACTGCCCCCAGCGCGATGAGCGCCAAGGCTGGCTGGGTGACCGCGCGGCGGAGTCACTGGGGGAGATGTACATCTACAACAACCACCTGCTCTACGCCAAATGGCTGCAGGACATCGTGGACGCGCAGCATGATGACGGCAGCGTGCCGGCCGTGGCCCCGCATTATTGGACGGTGTATAACGACGATGTGACCTGGCCCAGCGCGCTCCTGTTAATTCCGGACAGCCTGCGCAACGCCTATGGCGACGATGCGCCCATCCGCCGGTTCTACCCGGCAATGGTGAAATGGGTGGACCACATGAGTGGGTTCATCGCCGACGGCGTCATGCCGCGCGACAAATACGGCGACTGGTGCATGCCGCCGGAAAACCCCACCATCATCCACAGCACAGATCCCGCGCGCCTGACCGCCGGCCCGCTGCTGGGCACCACGTATTTCTACTACGACCTCGGCCTGATGGGCAACTATGCCAAGCTCGCCAACCAACCCGCCGACGCGCAGCGCTTTGCCGAGCTGGCCGCCAAAATGAATTTTGGCCTGAACGCCAAATACTTGAACCGGGAGCAGGGCCGGTATGACAACGGCACGCAGACCTCCAGCGTCCTGCCCCTGGCCTTTGGCATGGTGCCAGACGACCAGCGCGCGCGGGTGTTTTCCGCGCTGGTGGACAACGTGGGCAACCTCTACCACAACCATATCGGCACCGGCTTGATTGGTGCGGCGTGGATCAACCGCGTGCTGTCGGACAACGGCCGCATCGACCTCGCCTACGCCATGGCCACGAACCGGGACTTCCCGAGCTGGGGCTACATGGTGGAGCACGGCGCGACCACCGTCTGGGAATTGTGGAATGGCGACACCGCGAGCGTGCAAATGAACTCAGGCAACCACGTGATGCTCGTGGGCGATCTCGTCATCTGGATGTACCAAGACCTCGCGGGCATCACACCGGACCCCGCGCAGCCGGGGTTCAAGAACATCCTGATGAAGCCCATGCCCGTGGGGGACCTGACCTTTGTGAAAGCTTCGCATCGCTCGCCCTACGGCTTGATTGAAAGCGAATGGCATCTGGAAGGCGGCGCCTTCCGCTGGCACATCACCGTGCCGCCCAACAGCACGGCGACCATTTATGTGCCCGCCGGGTCGGCGGACAATGTCCGCGAAAGCAACCGGAATCCCGCCACGCGCGCCGGCGTCAAATTCCTGCGGCTCGAGAATGGGCGCGCAGTCTATCAACTGGAATCCGGCACTTATGAATTTCAATCCACCAACAGCTAATACCCCCATCATGACCCACCCCCTCCTTCGCTTCGCCGGCACCCTCGGGTTGACCGGCCTCACCCTGGCGTTTGGCGCGTGCTCCAGCCCCGCCTCGCAATCCGCCGCCACCCCCACCGCTATGGCCTCCCAGAGTTCGGGCAAACTGAATCTGCCCAAGGTGGCCATCACGCCCTCCATCACCACGGCATTATCCGGCCGCACCAAGGTGACTTCCGGTGTGATTGACACGACCAAATTGCGCGCCACGCCCAACGCCCCTGGTTCGCGCACGGATGTCTTCAATGGGCCCAGCGGCACCCTGGCGACCTTTGAAAGCCACATCACCACGGTGAACCCCGGCCAGGCGGCGCATGGCCCGCACATTCACCCGCATGAGGAAATGCTCATCGTCAAGGAAGGCACGCTGGAAGTGTACATCGCGGGCAAGACATACATCGCCGGCCCCGGCTCCATCATTTTCTACGGCCCCAACGATCCACACGGCACGAAGAACATCGGCGACGTGCCGGCCACCTATTACGTTTTCAGCTGGGTGACCGACAAAACCGAGCAGCCTGACACCACCCGTCCGACGGACATCCAGCTGCCCTAAGGCACGCGAACATGGCAGGCTCACAAGGCCACTGTTTAGCCGATGAGTCTCCCGTGGAAACCTTTTGAGGTAAAGCCACCGGGCAACTTTGGTTTTTGCGCGGACCCGGCGGTAAACTTTATGTAAAGTTGCCGCCGGGTTCGTGCTTTTTTGCACGCGTTTGGTAAGTTGCACCAGTGAACTTCATCCAGCCGCGCCATCTCCGCGCAAGCTGATGATGAATGTCGCTATCAACCCAACCACAACCTGCAAAAGAGGAACCATCATGAATCCCACCAACCAACCACAAAAGAACCAGGGCCACCAGTCCGGACAGGGCCCGCACCAGGACAATCTCCCGGCGGGCGGCGACAGCCGGTCGCAGCAGCAGCGCCAAAACCAGCCGCAAAATCTCCCGCAGCAACAGCAGGGCCAGCGCCAGGCGAACCGTCCGCAGGAAGAATCCAACCGCGGGAACAACCCCGGCAAACAGCAACAGCAGAATCAGCCGCAGAAGCATCCGGAGCAGCAGCAGGCCCAGCGCTCCGAAGAAGGCATCGGCAGCGAAGAGTCCTCGCGTGAAAACAACCGCAACAATCCGGACCAAAAGCAGAGCCAGAAGAAGAGCTCCAGCCAAGGCAGCGAGTGCGGCTGCAATAACTAGTCAACACTCGTTGCGCCACTCCACGCGTCGCGGCGCGTTTAAGGCAGCGTGAAGCCCAACCGCTTTACAATGCCTTGAACGCGACCACGGCGTTATGGCCGCCAAAGCCGAGATTGCTGCTGAGCGCCACGCGCGTTTTATGCGCACGCTTGACGTTCGGCACATAATCCAAATCACAATCCGGCAAATCAGGCTCCTCCAGATTGATCGTGGGCGGAATTTCGCCGGATTCGATGGCCTTGACGCAAATGATGGCCTCAATGCCGCCCGCCGCGCCGAGCAAATGGCCGGTCATGGACTTGGTGGAGCTCATCGGCACCTTGGGGGCGTGGTCGCCAAAGACTTTTTTAACAGCCAAGGTCTCAAACTTGTCGTTATACTCTGTCGAGGTGCCGTGGGCGTTGATGTAGTCCACATCCGTGATGGAGAGGCCGCCGGACTTGAGGGCGGTGCGCAATGCGCGGGCCAGGCCGGTGCCTTCCGGATCGGGGCTGGTGATGTGGTGGGCGTCACAGGTGGCGGCATAGCCGACGAGTTCGCAATAAATGCGCGCGCCGCGTTTCTTGGCGTGCTCCAAAGTCTCGAGCACCAGGACGCCCGCGCCCTCGCCCATCACGAAGCCGTCGCGTTTTTTGTCAAACGGGCGGCTGGCGCGCTCAGGCTGGTCGTTGAAATTCGTGCTCATGGCGCGCATGGCGCAAAAGCCGCCAAAGCCCAGGCGGTTGATGGCGGCCTCGCTGCCGCCGGCGATCATGACATCGGCCTCGCCAAACTGCATGGCACGCAGAGCGGAGCCCAGGGCGTGCGTGCCCGTGGCACAGGCGGAAACCACGCCGTAGTTCGGCCCCTTGGCCCCGGCGACAATGGCCACCACGCCCGAAGCCATGTTGGAAATGAGCGAGGGAATCATGAACGGCGAAACCTTGCGCGGTCCGCCGTCAAAAAGGGCCTTGGACTGTTTTTCGATCGTTTCCAACCCGCCGATACCGGAGCCGATGATGACGCCGAAACGGTCGGGGTCCGCCACGCCGGGGGTAAGCTTGGCATCCGCCATGGCCTGCTTGGCGGCAATGACGGCAAAGTGGGTATAGCGATCGTTGCGGCGGGCTTCCTTGGGGTCCCAAAGCGCGGCGGGGTCCCAATCGCGCACCTCGGCGCCGACCTTGCAGGGGTAATCAGTGATGTCGAACTGCTGGATGCGGCGCACGCCGCTGCGGCCCGCAAGCAGGCTGGCCCAAAAATCGGGCACGTTATGACCAAGCGAAGTGACGGCCCCCAGGCCGGTCACGACGACACGCGGGAATGACGGCGCAGTATCCATGCAATCGGCAAAGGAGAATGAAAAAGTCCGGCCCGGAGAAAATCAGACCGGAAAAGGCAAAACCAGCGCTTTATTTCGCGCCCGACTTGGTCTTGATGTAATCAATGACCTGGCCGACGGTGGTGAGCTTCTCGGCTTCGGCCTCGGGAATCTCGCCCTTGATTTCGTTTTTGAACTCTTCCTCAAAGGCCATGATGAGCTCGACCAGGTCGAGGGAGTCAGCCCCGAGGTCGTCGAGGAACGAAGCCTGCGGTGTAACCTGCTCCTCGTTGACGTTGAGCTGGTTAACGATGATGTCTTTGACGCGCTGGTCGATGGTTTTGTCTGCCATAATCGTAAGTAGGAAAAGGCGTTTAAGGGATGGGGGCAAGCCTTAACATTGCGATGCCGCCGTCAACCGTAAAAAGCGATGCAGGGCTGGCGGGGCCTTGAAAATCAACCAGATGCACAAGCGAGAATTTTGTGTTTTTTCAACTTTTTTGGCCGTTTTCCAACCGGGCGGGTGCTATGGATAAAGCCATGGGTACCGACCAGGAACTCTTACACCGCTATGCGGCCACCGGCGACGAAGCCGCCTTTGCCGAGGTGGTGCGCCGCCAGATTGACTTGGTCTATGGAGTGGCCCTACGGGTGGCCAATGGGGAAGCGCCGTTGGCCGAGGAAGTGACCCAACGCGTGTTCACCGACCTGGCCCGCAAAGCCAGACCGCTTTCGCGGCATGAGACGCTGGCCGGGTGGCTGCACACCAGCGCCCGGTACACCGCCCTCAAGGCCATCCGCGGTGAACAGCGCCGGCGCCACCGCGAACAGGAAGCCTCTGCCATGCAAGACACTGCGACCAACGTTGAGATCGACTGGACACAACTGCGGCCGGTGCTGGACGAAGCCATCAGCCGCCTGCACGAGCGGGAGCGCGCTGTCGTCGTCCTGCGGTTTTTCCAGGACCGGAGCCACCGGGAAGTCGGCGAGGCCCTGGGCCTGAATGAAAACACCGCCCGGAAGTGCGCCAACCGGGCCTTGGAAAAACTGCGGAAGCATTTTGGCCGCGCGGGCATTACCCTGTCCTCGACCTTGCTGGCCACCGTACTGGAGACCCATGCCGCGGAGACCGCCCCCGCCGGATTGGCGGAAAAAATCATCCCAGCTTCACTCGCAGGCGCAACGGCCGGCATCAGCGCCGGGGCGTCCATGCTCCAGCACCTAATCCTTATGAGCTCTCAAATCAAAATCCTCCTGGCGGGCGCCCTCATCATTGCCGCCGGATTACTCCTGCGTTTCGGCTGGCACCAAACACCGCCCACGCTCGCACCGGAAAAAACCGCGACTATCGCCCACTCAACTGCGCGAGTATCACCCAGCGCGCCACCTCAAGCAAAGGTGGAGACTCCTGCTGCTACCCCTGCCAAGGCAGGCAGCAGCGTCCAACCGGCGATTGCCATCTCCGCACCAGCAGCAAATACCGAACTCAACTCTGCCGTGGATGACATGATCGCCAAAATTGAGACGAAGGACATTGACGGCTTTGTGGACACCTACCTCGCTCCCAGTCTGGCAGACACCGCCATGACCAAGGCCATGATGGCGTTGGATAAACGGTCCAAGACTCCATCCGATCAAATTGATCGTGACCAGGCGCGGGCGCAGATGCAGCAAATGCTCCAGCAGCAAATCCCGTCCATGATTCAAAAAATGAAACAAGCTCTGGCCGCCAACCCGGGCTCCATGCAGGAATACCAAATGCTCGCGACCGCGCTCAAGGCCGTCAAAAACAGCCCGCAAATGAACGCCACCGGCGATAAAGCCACCTACGCCTTTATCAATACCCTCGGCGGTAAAGACGGGACCAAGCAAGTCGTCATGAAACGCATCAACGACAAATGGGTGTTCGATGGACTGGGCCTGGCCCCCTCCGAGGGAAATTGATGGGACGTAGCCCGGACCGTGAGGCCACGCGTCCTACCCGACTGGCTTTATCGCGCAACTCAGCGGGCCGTCTCCATGACTAGGCGCTCAAGTCACCTTAAAAAAAGGAAGATGGACTCTGGCACATTGCCGGCATCGTCCACTGACCGTCCAAGGCGTGGCATTTTACATCTGCATACCACCATCGACGGCGAAGACCTGGCCGGTGATGTAGGCGGACTGGTCGCTGGCGAGATAGGCGGTGAGCGTGGCAACTTCGGAGGCTTCGCCAAAGCGCTTGAGCGGGATGATTTTCTGCACACCTTCGGTGAGCTCCGGGCTGAGCTTGGAGGTCATGTCCGTGGTGATGAAGCCCGGGGCGACGGCGTTGGCCGTGATGTTGCGGCCGGCGAGCTCGCGGGCGAGCGACTTGGTGAAGCCCAGCATACCGGCCTTGGCGGCGGCGTAGTTGGCCTGCCCCGCGTTGCCCATGATGCCGACGACGGAGGAAATGTTGATGATGCGGCCCCAGCGCGCACGGGCCATGGGCTGCAGCAGCGCCTTCGTCCAGTAAAAGCAGCTGGAGAGATTGGTGGTGATGACGGAATTCCAATCCTCGTCGCTCATGCGCAGCAGCAGGGTGTCCTTGGTGATGCCGGCGTTGTTGACAAGAATGTCCACCCGTTCGTGGTCTTTGAGGATCTGCTCGCACACGGTTTTGACCGCAGCGGCGTCGCCCACGTCGGCGGCATAGGCCTGGGCCTTGCCCCCGGCGGCGGTGATGCCTGCGGCGACGGCGCCGCAGGAGTCCGCGTTCTTGGACACGCAGAGGACTTTGACGCCCTGGGAGGCGAGTTGTTCGGCGATGGCCTTGCCGATGCCGCGGCCCGCGCCCGTGACAAGGGCCGTGCGGTTGGTGAAGGTGAGGAGGGACATGGGGAGAAGTTAGAAGGCGAGAGCCAGCTGTTGCAAGATGCTTCCGATTGGCAGAAACAAAATTGGGGGGGATTTAAATCTTCCGATGCCTAGCCTCAGCCTCAATACACATCGCGCTGGTAACGTTTTTCTTTTTTCATCAACTTGACGTAGTCGGCGGCTTGGGCGGTGTCCATCCCGCCCTGGCGGGCGATAATGTCGTGGAGGGCGAGGTCAACGTCCTTGGCCATGCGCTTGGCGTCGCCGCAGACATAAAAGGATGCGCCGTTTTGCAGCCATTGCCAGAGCTCGGCGGCGCTTTCCTGCATACGGTCCTGCACGTAAACCTTGTGGGCCTGGTCGCGCGAGAAGGCGAGGTCAAGCCGGGCGAGCTTGCCCTGGGTGCGCCAGGATTCCCATTCGTCCTCGTAGAGGTAATCGAAGGCGCGGCGCTGGTCGCCAAAGAAGACCCACATACGGCCGGGGGCCTTGTGCGCGAGGCGTTCCTGCACAAAGGAGCGGAAGGGGGCGATGCCCGTGCCGGGGCCGACCATGATGATGTCCTTCGCATGATCCTCGGGCAGGCCGAAGTGCGAGTGCGAGACGAAGACGGGCACCATGGGCTGGTGTTGCGCCGCGCGGTCGGCCAGAAAAGTGGAAGCGACGCCCAGGCGCTGGCGGCCATTCGTCTGATAACGAACGACGGCGACCGTGAGGTGAATCTCCTGCGGGTGCTGCGCAGGCGAGGAGGCGATGGAATAGAGCCGGGGCTGGAGCTTGCGCAGCTGGTCCACAAACGCCTGGGCGGTGAACTTCGCGCCCGGGTACTCCACCAGCAGGTCGATGAACTCACGCTGGTCAAGGTAGGCGAGCAGCTCCTCGGGCTTGGTGGCAATGAGGAGGTTGTGCAGGTGCGACTTTTCGCCAGTGTCGGCCGTCAGGTCGTGAAAGGCTTGCAGGACCTTCTTGGTGGGCTGCGAAAGGGAGAAACGGTGCAGCAGGGCTTCGCGCAGCGGAAGCGGCTGGGTATCCTTGGGCGGGAGCACGGGTTCATCCCCCGTCAGCCGCAGGGCTTGGAGCACGGCATCCACCAACGAAGGGTCGTTGGTCGGAAACACGCCCAGGGAATCGCCGCACTTGTAGGTCAGGCCGCTGCCGGAAATATCGACAACAAAGTGCTGTGTGTCCTTTTCGCTGCCTGGCTTGGAGAGGCGGCGGCGCTCGGTCAGGCGCGCGTGGAACGGGCGGTCTTTGGAATAACCGTGGGTGCTGTGTTCGGCTGTCATGATTCCGGTAAAAGGGCAAAAATCGCCTCCTGGGACGCAATTGGCAACCCTCAAAATGGGGCGACGGGCGGGCCAAAAAAGGCTTTGTGGTTGGCTGAAAGCACGTTAAGCTAACCAGCCACATCCCTGACCCACTGTGCCATGAAACTGCGTTCCTTCTTTTCCCTCGCCGCCACCTTTAGCCTGAGCCTGACAGCGGCAGCCGCAGCTGATGCCCCGGCGACGCCGAGCGACATCGCCCTCTACCTTTCGACGGATGCAACCAAACCCGCCATCGCGCATTTGGCTGTGAGCGATGCCCTTATCTCTTCGGCCAAACCCGCGCCGGAGGCTGCCCAAGCGGAGGCCGGTTGGCGCACACTGACGCTGCCGGGCCCTGTCTCGGGCTATGTCGAGTCGAAGACCTCGCACAAGGACATGACCATCACTCCTGGCACACCCGTGCACACTGCGCCGGACAGCAACAGCGCCGTGCTCGGCAACTCGCCCTCCAACCCGGCGCTGGTGATTAAAAGCCCCGGCATCGATTGGTCGGAAGTAAGCTACCCCGGCCCGGTGACGGCCTATTTCCTCATCGCACCAAGCAAGCCCGCGGCTCCGACGGTGGCTCCGGCGGCGGCAGTGGCAGCCACGCCTGCCCCCACCCCGACGGCCAGTACCCCAGCCCCGGCATCGGCGGCCACTCCGGCCGCCTCCGGCATCAATGCGCTGCCGACGCGCCCGAACGGCACCCTCCCCACGCCCAGCCGCGTCACGGCGACCCCCGCGGGTAAGCAGGCGGATCCCTCCGACATTGCGCATAATTACTTTGGTGTGCTGAAACAACGCACGGACACGAAAATTGGCGGCCCGACCAACATCCGCTACGTGCTCTATAGCGCGCAGAACCAAGTGATCGCGCTGGTGGACCTGAGCGATGTCGTGCTGCCGAACCCGCTCGTGAATTACCTGAACAAATCCGTGAAGATTTACGGCACAGTGTATCCGGATTCGAGCCTGCCGTTTGCCGTCATCCACGCGGTGACGCTGCAAGCCAACTGAAGCCACCAGAAATATTTCCGGCATGGGAATCTTGCGCCGAGTGTTGTTCGCCACGGTGCCCTGGGCTGCGGCCAGCCTGGCCAGCACAGCCTCAGCCGCTGCGCCACCACCGCCTGCGCCAGGAACGCATACACCCCGGCCGGCCTATGCCACGCCGGAAATCACCAAGCTCTCGCCCGATTTGAAAATTCAGGCCGGCGCCGATTCTTTTGAGAAACTGGTGGCCGCCGTAAAGCCGGATTTTTCGTGGGACGATTGCTATCTGCTGTGGATTCGCGACGGGGCCACCGACCATCCCAGCTTCGAACTCAGCCGGGCGTGGCTCTATGAGCCGGCAGGAGGGAAGGCCCAATGCGTGCTGCTCCATTCAGCCAAGGATTTGAGCGCGGTGCTGGAAACCCAGTTCGGTGGCGAGGCATCAGGGTGTTTCTTCCCGCTTACCGCCGGGCCCGGCCCCTTCTGGCAGCGGACCTCGCGCGCCTGCGGGACGGGAGATTTTCTGCACGTGATCGCCACCAGTCCGGAATTTGGCACGGTTTACGAAATCAACTGGGAAAGCGAACCGGACCCGCATGCCTTCACGGAAGAAATGCCTTTGTTTCTCAGGAAAGACCCGGCTGGAAAATGGCATTTCCTCGGCATGGGCCCCATCCCAGGCACCGCCAGCCTGGCGGTGCAGGATGTTGTCGCCGTCCAAGTGGCCGCCAACAAATCCTCACCCGCGGGCGTCAGCATCCAGTTTACCCTGACCCACACGGAAACGGATTCCGCAAACAACCACCCCGCCCCGGGAAGCCAGCTGCTGCCCGACCTGCAGGAATACCAGGATGCTTTTCTCGACGGCATCTCCCCCGAACTGCATTTTTCCGCGCATAGCTACCTCTTGCCCGCTTTGGGCGACACCTTGGAAAAAATGCTGAAGCGGCGGATTGCCTGGGAATTCCTCTGGCATGAGGACACCCCGGAAATTCACGCCAAAATTGAAACCACGTGGCGGACGGAATTGCAGAAGCTCAACCCAACCCTGGCCAACAAGCCCGCCGAACCGCTGGCGCCCGGAACCAAAGTCTTTCTGCCTGATACAGACATGATGCGCGCGCTCGTGGAGGCCTTCCGCCATCCCAAGGCAAACTGAACCGCACCGCCTATCCTTTAATATACCGCGCTGAAGGAGAAGTTGAACTGGATACTGTGCGACTGGAAGGAGTCGGGGTTGAGGGGATAGCCCAAGTCCAGGTGGATGGGCGCGCTGCCGAGGAAGAAGCGGATGCCGACGCCCACGTCCTGCCGATAGCCATTGGGCGAGAAGTCGAACGAATTGGTGTTCACGAAACCGATGTCGTGGAACACGGCGAAGCGGAATTTGGTGAAGATCTCGATGCTGTACTCTGTGCTGGCGACGGCCATTGTCTTGCCGCCGACAGGCTGGCCATTGGCCTGGGAGCCGGGGGAGACAAAGCGCGGGCCGACCCAGCGGTAGGCGTAGCCGCGCAAGTCATACTGGCCGCCGAGGAAATAGCGCTCCGAGTACGGCACGCCTTTACCGTCATAACCCATCACGCTGCCGGCGCGCGTATTAAAAGAGAGCACCTGGCTGCGGTAGCCGAAGGTCGGGAACCACCAAGCCGCATGGGCCTCGACGCGGTAGATGTTCGTCTGGCCGCCCAGGGGGCCGCCGGAGACTTCATTAATCAACTCCTGGCGCTGGCCTTTGGTGGGGGCCAAAAAGCTGTCCATGTCCTTGGCGCGCACGAGGTCGAGACCGATTTTGGAGGACGAGGTGGAGCCCTGCTGATCGATGACGGGCGGCGGGGCGCTGGGGTCCACATTGTCAATCTGCGTGGTTTTGACGGTGTAGCGCAGCGTGCCGACGATGTACTCGATGATGGGCTTGCGCAGGTAGAAGCTCGCCACGCTGTCGCGCTCCTTGAACGTCGTGCTGTAGTAGCTGGTCTCGGTGTGCGAGAGATCGACACCCACGTCGAGATTGCGCTCAAAGAGCCAGGGATACATATAGTTGATCTCCGCGCCGACGATGGCATTGCCGAGCGTCAGGCGCACGCGGGCTTGCTGGCCGCCGCCGCGGTAATACGTCTTGGGGCTGAAGAGGTCAAAATTGGACTCGGTGAATTCCAGGTAGGCGAGCGCGCCCTCGACGCCGCTGAAGCCCACGCCCACCGCGGCGGTGAAGGTTTTGGCTTCATGCACTGTCACGCGCAGGTTGCGCTTGCCGGGGATGTTCGTCTCCTCCGGGGTGAGGTTGACTTGGTCAAAGTAGCCGGTTTCGCGCAGGCGGTCCTCGCTGGTCTTCATGCGCTCGGTGTCAAACACATCGCCGGGAGAGAGCACCAGTTCGCGCACGATGACGTCGCTGCGGGTCTTGGTGTTGCCCTGGATGTCGATGCCCTCGACGTAAAACTTCTCGGACTCGCCCTCGGCGGCGCGCTGGCCGACCTGCTGCATGAGGACGAAGTTCAGGCCGATGTCGTCCGACTCGTCGGTATGGCGGTCCACGCGGACAAAGGTGTCGAGATAGCCGGCCTTGCCATAGTAGTCGCGGATGAGGTTGGCGTTCTTGTCCACTTCTTCGGGGGAAAACACGTCGCCGGGCTTGAGGGTCAGCAGCGCGAGGAGCACCTTGGTCGGGAACACGGTGTTGCCGGAGATGGTGATGTTCTTGCCGATGTGGTACTGGCGGCCTTCGTGGACATGGATAGTGATGGTGAGGCTGCCGGGGCTGGGATAATCAAAGGTGATCTGGTCTTCCGGGATGTCCACATCGAGATAGCCCTGGGACTTGAAGTATTTGCGAAGAGTGTCGAGGTCGGTCTCAAACTGGTCTTTCTCAAAACGACCGCTGCCGGTGATCCAGGAGATGAGCCAGGTGTATTCACTGGTTTCAATCTGGTCGCGCAAGGTGCTGGCGCTGATATGGTCGTTGCCCACAAAGTCGATGTGGCGGATGACGACATCGGGGCCCTCATCGACGGTGAAAGTGACGACCGCATTGCCCTCGGCCTCGTTGGTGTCCACCGTGTCGGTGACCTTGACCTGCGAGTAGCCCTTCTTCTGGTAAAAAGTCTTCAGCGAATCCACATCGTGCTTCAGCTGGTCGGGCATGGCCACGGAGCCGGCGACGGTCTTGATCTCGCCGGTCAGGCGGGTGGTGGAATAAGCCTTGTTGCCCTTGAAGACGACGGCCGAGACGCGCGGATAGGGCACGAGGCGGAAGATGACGCGCACCCCGCCGTCGGGCATCGTCTCGCGGTCCGTGCGGATAAAGACATACTGGCCGCTGTCGTTGAGGGCCTTGAGCGAGCGGTCCACCAACTCTTCATTATAGGGCGCCTTCTCCGGCTGGAGGATGTGCGCCATGATGGCCTCGCGGCTGACTTGCTGGGGGCCTTCGACCTGGATGACAATCTCGTCCACCATCGGCTGCGCCGCGGGAGCGGGGGTCGGGCGGGCGGAGGGCGCGGACTGGGCCAGGGCCGGTCCAAGCAGCAAAAAGCCCATGAGCAGGGCGGCCCACAGGCGGTTACGAGGCTTGTCCGATGTAATTTTCAAAACGGGTGAGGCGTTTATTGAACGTCAGCGCCACTTCTCCTACCGGGCCATTGCGGTTTTTGGCAATGATTAATTCACGTTTGACGGCCAGCTGGTCGGGGGCCTCTGTCTCGTCCCGCTGGTCGCGGGCCTTGGAAAGGAGCAAAACCACGTCGGCATCCTGCTCGATGGAGCCGGATTCGCGGAGGTCGGACAGGCGGGGCAGGCGCTTCTCCTTCTCCGACTCGCGGTTGAGCTGGCAGAGCACGATGACGGGGATGCTTAACTCCTTGGCCATGGCCTTGATGCCGCGGGAGACCTCGGCGACTTCCTGTTCGCGCGAGTTGTAGTTGCCAGCGGCGGCGGCGAGCTGGAGATAGTCGATAATAACGAGGCCAAGCTTATGGCGCGCATGCAGGCGGCGGGCCTTGGCGCGCATTTCCAGGATGTTCAGGTTGGCGCTGGCGTCGATCCAGATGGGCGCGGCCTTCAGGTCCTTGGCGGCATCGATAAGCTCACGCTGGCGGTCGCAAAAGCCATCCTTGAGCCGCTGCATATCCACCCGGGCATGGGAGCAAAGCAGACGCATGGCCAGTTGCTCCGAGGCCATTTCGAGGCTGAACACCAGCGTGGCCACGGGCGGGCGGTTCTCCCGCGGGGCGGGGAGTGAGGCGGCCTCGGCAATGTTCAGGGCGATGGAGGTCTTGCCCAGCGAGGGGCGGGCCGCAATGACGATCATTTCCGAAGGATGGAAACCGAAGGTCAGCCGGTCCAGGTCGGTAAAGCCGCTGGGCACGCCATTGACCTCGCCGCGGCGGTTGAGCATCTGGTTGATCATCGCTGAGGCGGCGTCGATGGACTTGGCCACGGGCTCGGCAGACTCGGAAATCGTGTCCTGCTGGATTTGGAAGAACGCGCTCTCCACCTGGTTGAGGAGCTCGGGCACACTGCTCTGCCCCACCCCTTGCACTTGCTCGACCGTCCATTGCGACGTGCGGACGAGCTGGCGGAGGAAAAACTTCTCGCGCACAATCTGCATCCAGTGCTTGGCGTGCACGGTGGTCTGGATGCGGTTGGTGAGCTCGTAGAGGTAGGCGTGGCCGCCGATGGCGTCGAGCTGGCCGGCGTCCTTCAGCTTGTTGGCGATGATGATTTCATCCGGCGGCAAGCCCTGCTGGTTAAGGGCGATGAGGGTCTCGAAAATAATCTGGTGGGGCGGGCGGTAGAAATACTCCGGGCGCATCTTTGCCGCCAGGCAGTCATTGAGCACGTCGCCGCCATTTTCCAGCAGGCAGGAGGCCAGCAGGCCCTGCTCGGCGTCGATGTTATGCGGTTGGGCCACGCCTTCCGGAGCCTTGGCAAAGGAGGGGGCGGCGGGCGTGGCGGCCGGGCGCGGGCGGGAACTGGAGGCGACGGACATGGGCGTGGAGCGGAATTTAGCCGAAGGGAAAATTACGGGCAATGGTGAAACAGGCGGGTTACGTTGTCGGCGCAAACACGGGCGCGCTCAAGCAAAAGATATTGGGGTTATCCGCTTATTAACAATGTGGGGCAGAAGGCAGGGCTGGGAACGCGCTGAAGGTGAGGCGGGGCCTCCGAACCCTCCCCCACCCCAAGCCTTAAACATAAATTTTGTCGATTTCCGTCCAGAAGTAACGTCTTTAAGGTATTAAACACTGGCCATGGATGACCGCGAATTGCTTGGAGAGTTTCTGGCACACCACTCGGAGAAAGCTTTCACCGGGCTGGTGGAACGTCATGTCAACCTGGTTTATGCAACAGCGCTGCGGGTGGTGGGCAACCGGGCAGCGGCGCAGGATGTGGCGCAGGCCGTCTTCATCCTGCTGGCGCGGCGGGCATGGATGGTGCGCGACGGCAATGCCTTGGCGGGCTGGCTATATCGGGCAGCCTACCGCACGGCGGTGGACGCCGTGCGCAGTGAACAACGCCGCAGGGCTAGAGAGGCGGAAGCCATGAATCGAATAAACGACACCATGAGCAGCCAGACGGCCTTGGAGAAAATCAGCCCGTGGCTGGATGAGGCGCTGCAAGCGCTCTCGCCTGCCGAACAGAACGCCGTGATGCTGCGCTATTTTGAAGGCAAAAGCCTCGGCGAAGTGGGCCGGGCGCTGGCTGTCAGCGAACAGGCCGCACACAAGCGGGTGACTCGGGCGGTCGAAAAAATGCGGGCGCATTTTGTCCGTCGAGGCTTGGCCGTGGGCGCAGGGGTCGTGGCCGAGGTGATGAACGCCCAGGCGGCCCAACTAGCGCCCGCCGGGCTGGCTGCACAAATGGCGGCCAACTCGCTCGCCGCCGGCAGCGCCGGCACGGGGGGCATTTTGCTCAAACTTTTTTATATGACCACAAAAACCAAAACCATCCTGGCCGCCGCCATCTTGCTGCTGGCCGCAGCCATTTCCTTCACTGCGACCCTTCCCGGCAATACGTCCAATCCTGATGCGTCCGCCAAGACAACCGACACAGCGGCGAGCCAGAAGTCCGGTGAAGTGAAGGGGGAACTCTTGCCAGTGACAATCACCCATGTGCAGACCCCGGCGCAGGCTCCCGTTGCTGCGACAGCGAACCCACCCGCCAAGGAAACTACGAACCCGCGCCTACCCATGCCGGGAGTGTACCCCAATCGTCCCAAGCTGGACGACGTAATGGCGGCAGCGCGGGCCAATCCAGGAAACCCCAGTATAATGCAGGAGGGCATGATCCGCAGCCGCTATGGCAATCTTTTCCAAAAGATGCGTTTCACTCCCGAGCAAATTGATGTCTTTGTCAAAATCCAGCTGGACAAGGATGCGCAGGAGGCGGCCATGCTGCGCCAGAACCCCATTGACGCAAAAACTTCCACCAGCCTGGCAACTTTGGAACCGGCCAAGGCCTCGGCCCTCCTGGAGCAACATTACGATCCATTGGAAAAGGCAATTGAGCAGAACGTGGCACCCCAGATCCAGCAGCTCATGGGCAGTGACGATAATTACCAATATTACGAAGACTATACCGATCAGAATATCGAACGCAGTCCCATCACGATGGGCTATGCCAGCGCCCTGGAAGCAGCGGGTGTGCCAGCACTGACCGTTGACCAAGAGGAACAATTGACGGGGCTCGTCTATCAATACCGCAAGACGGCCAATGGCCCGCTAGCGCCGGAGCAAGCGGGACAGATGCTCAAAGACGCGGGCAAATTCATCTCTCCGGCACAAGTCGAGGTTTTGCTGCAAATCATGCCCTCGCTGGCGGCCCCGCGCACCAAATGGCAACGCGGCACCTAAGGCAGCGCCCAACCTCCATCCCGATTGGCATTGGTCATGAAATTTTCCGCTCTGTTTGTTACCCTAACAGCCCTCGCCGCAGCCGAGCCGCCCGCACCCGCTTCTCCCGTTTTTGCCCAGAACTTGGAGGGCAAGCTTCAAACCGTGCAGGCGATAATCAATGCCAAGCTAAAGGAGGATAGCGCCAATGGAAAGTCCGCCATGGAAAGCGAATTCACGTCGGAGCTGCAAACCCTGGAGGCCCTGCGGGCTGCGCATGCAGCAGAGAAAAGTGAAAGCATCGCGCGCCTGCTCATGACCGAAGCGGCACTCTATGCGTCATTCCTCAACCATCCGGAAATTGTGGATAAATTATACGCCGAAGTAATCCGAGATTATCCCGGCACGCCGGCGGCCCAATGGGCGGGCACCATCCTCCTAGCCCAGCGCCAGACAGCGGAGGCTCAGGTCATGCGCCGCCAATTGGTGGGCCAACCGGTACCAAATTTCGAGGGAATGGACCTGAACAATCATGTGCAGACCGCAGCCCAATACCACGGCAAAGTGCTTCTTCTGCATTTCTGGAGCACCACTTGTGCTCCCTGCATAAAAGCGCTGCCCGACTTGGAGAAAATTTATGCCCAACATCATCACGAGGGGTTCGAGGTGCTGGGAGCCTATTATGACACCAACCGGGCGACCGTGGCCTCCTATCTCCGGGCTCACAAAGTGCCATGGTCGGAGATTTTTTACAGTGACATCATGCGCCGCCAATTTCGCGTGGCGACAGCGCCAGCCAATTATCTGATTGGGCGCGACGGAAAAGTTATCGCCCTGGACCTTCTGGACGCCGGAGAATTGGAACGGGTTGTGACCCGAGCCTTAGGGGCGAAGTAAAGGCATTAAGGTGCGCGGCCTGCGTCGAAGGCAAGGTGTGGCGCAAAAAAAACCGGGAGCCTCGTGGAGACATCCCGGTTTTTTTGGAAAAGGCGCGAAGGGGAGCTTAGTCCTTCTTCTTCTTCTTTTTGCCCTTGTTCTGCTTGTCGTCGGCGGCGGCGGGCTTCTCCGCGGCGGCCGCGGGGCCGAGCGCGTCGAGCAGCATCTCCACGTTGGACTTGCGTTCGCGGGGGGCGGATTCGCCGCTGCCGCCGTCGCTGTACTGCTTGCGGGGCTTGCGGGGGCGGTCCTTACCGTCGCCCGTGGGGGCGGCGCCGGGGGCGCCAGCCGCGGGAGCGGCTTCGACGATGGGATTCTCCGACACGACTTCAAAGGCGACTTCCACGGAAACATCGGCGTGGAGCTTGATGGTGGCTTCGTGCTTGCCGAGGGTCTTGACGTGGCCGCCGGCGATGTGCACGCGCTTCTTCTCGATGGGGTAACCCATGTCGGAGAGCTTGGTGTGCAGGTCCGCCGCGGTGACGGAGCCGAACATCTTGCCGCCTTCGCCGGTCTTGACGGCGAACGCGAGCGAGACGCCCTTCAAGCGGTTGGCGAGGTCGCGAGCACCGTCCAGCTCCTTGGACTCACGCTCGACACGGCGGGCCTTGAGGGACTCGATGTGGCGGCGGTTGGCCTGGGTGACGGGCACCGCGAGGCTGTGCGGCAGCAGGTAGTTGCGCGCGTAGCCGGCGCGAACCTTGACGAGGTCGCCCTCGCCGCCAAGGGCGTCGATGGGCTTGAGGAGAAGGACTTCAGTGTGGGCCATGGTAGTACGGGGAAAAAGGTGGAGGAGGGAGTTTGGAAAAAAAGGGAGACTTCAAAACGGCACGTCTTCGTCAATCTGGTCGCCAGGGGGCGGGGGGCGCTTGGCCGCGGGCGTGGAACGCGGGGCCGAGGGACGGGGCGGAGGAGCGGAATCGTCATAACCGCCGCCGGAAGATTCCTCGCCGCCTTCACCACCACCGCCTTCGCCGCGGCCGCCGCTGACGAAGCTGAACCCTTCGAGGCTGACGCCGAGCTTGCTGCGCTTTTCCTTGGTGTTCTTGTCCTCCCACTTGTCCTGCTTGAGGCGGCCTTCAACGAGGATGGGTTTGCCCTTGGTGAAAAACTTGGAAATCGTCTCGGCCTGTTTGCCAAAGGCATCGACATCGATGAAGGCCACTTCCTCGCGCTCCTCACCGGTCTGCATCTTGAACTTGCGGTTGACGGCCACCGTGAACTTGCAAATGGACGTGCCGCCGGGCGTCACGCGCATCTCCGGATCGCGCGTGAGGTTCCCCATCAAGATGACTTTGTTGAAAGAAGCCATTTAGGCGGACTGCACGACGATGCGGTTGACGTTGCGGTCGAGGCGGACCTTCTCGCGCAGGGCGGGCGGGGCGGAGACGGGGCCGGTGAAGGTGAAGGTGACGTAGATGCCGTTGGGGTAGCTGCGGCTGGGGGCGCGGGCGAAGTCGCGCTGGCCGTGGTTCTCGACCTTGGTGATCTCGCCGGAGACGGCGATGATGGCGTCGCGCATCTTGGCGACGAGGTTGTCCACCGGCTCGGTGTAGCCACGGGTGTCGAGCAGGAACGTGGCAGTGTAGGTGCGGGTGGCGGGCTTGTTCGTCTTGGACATGGGAAATTTTTCCGGTTTCGAGTTTTGAGTTTCGAGTGGGAAGGTGGGTGGGAAGGTGCTGGTGGGTGGGAAAGGGTTATTTGGTTCGGTTGAGTTGGTTCATCGCTTCGTCCGGGCCATCCGTGATGAGGAGCTGGAGACCGTGGAGGAAGTCCGGCAACCGGGCGGCGAGGGCGGATTCCTCGTCGGGCGTCAGACGGCTAAGCACGTGGTCGGCAAGATTCATCTGGGGATGAGGCTTGCCGCCGATGCCAAGCTTGACGCGGGCGAAGTCCGACCCAGCGTGGGCCAGGAGGCTGGTGATGCCGTTGTGGCCGCCGTCGCTGCCGCGCACGGTGACCTTCACGCGGCCAAGGGGCAGGGTGATGTCATCATACACAACCGCAAGGGCGTGGGAGGGCAGCTTGTGGAAGTGGAGGAAGGGGCCGACCGCGAGGCCGCTTTCGTTCATGAACGTCTGCGGCTTGAGCAACCAGACCGGGTGGCCGGCCACAGTGATGCGGGCGGCCTCCGCGCGGAAACGCGGCTCCGATTTCCAAACTGCGCCATGTTCGCCAGCCAGGGCATCCACGAGCCAAAACCCGAGGTTGTGCCGGGTGCGGAGATACTCCGCACCGGGGTTTCCCAAGCCGGCGATGACGGCGATGGACATGTCTCAAAGAACGGATCGCACCGGAATCGCCCCGAGTGTCCACCCGGGGCGGGCGCGGAAAAGGTTTACTTCTTGCCCGCGGGCTTCGCGGGGGCGGCACCCTTGGCGGGCGCGGCGGCGGGAGCGGCACCCTTGGCGCCAGCAGCGGGGGCGGCAGCGCCCTTCGCACCGGCAGCGGGAGCGGCGGCACCCTTGGCACCAGCAGCCGGGGCAGCAGCGCCAGCGGCGGCACCTTCGGCGGGAGCGGCGCCATCGGCCGGGGCGGCGGTGCCATCGGCGGCCACTGCGGCATCGGCGGCGGCGGGCTCTTCCTCGACGGTGGGAACCACGCAAGCGGCGACCACTTCGTCAGCACGCTCGGCATAGACCACGCCGGGGATCGGCTTGAGGTCGCGCACGTGAATGGAATCGCCGGCGTGAAGCTCGGTGACGTCCACCCAGATGATATCGGGCAGGTCCTTGGGCAGGCACTTGATGTAAATGTCGTGGCGGCTGACTTCGATGACGCCGCTTTCCAGCTTCACACCCACGGACTCGCCCACGATGCGGACCGGGACACTGGCGCGCATGGGCTCGTTGGCGGAGACTTCGCGCAGGTCGATGTGCACAAAGCGGTCCGTGCGCGAGTCGCGCTGGACTTCCTGGAGGAGGGAAAGGGTCGGCGAACCGCCCTTTTCAGAAATTTCAACGAGGGCCGCGGTACCGGCGACAGCGCGCATGAGGACGCGGAACTCCGGCTCATTGATCGCCAAGTGGCGCACGCCGGACTTGCCGTAAACGACGGCGGGGATTTGGCCCGACATACGGAGCTGGCGGGAGGGGCCGCGACCGGATTTATCGCGGGAGTGGACGGGGAGCTTAAGCAGTTTCATGGCAGTCGCGGATGGGAAATTGAGAGGATGCCCACACCCCCGGTTGGGAATGAGGAAAAGGGACTAAAGTAGCGGGCGGCTAAGAAAAGGCAAGGGGAAATAAACAAGGGGGGCCTGAGGCCAGAAAAAGGGGCGAAATGGCGGATTGGGAAGCTCGACTGGGATAAAAATGGCACTCGGAGCTCCCGGGTGGCCCCTAACCGTAAACCACCTTGGAGGGCAGAGGTTTATGCTTGTTTCAAACCCCCAGTGGGCGCAAGCTAAAGCTGGCTGGAAGGAAGCCACCGGATCCGCGGGAAGGGTTTAACCCGACTTCACCCACCCTACGCTCGTTCACTGCACGTTCTTCGTGCCGCCTGTTTGCGGATCCAGGCGAATCCATGGAGAACGCATCATGAACAAGCACCTTCCCGCCCGCCCGAACCTCGACCACTTGCGCCGCCAGGCCAAGGCTCTGCTGGCCTCCCTTGGCGACCATGACCCGCAAGCTGTGGCCATCCTGCAGGAACATCTGCCCGAGGCCAAGGGCCTGACCGCCGCCCAAGTGCTCGCGGCCAACTACCGCCTGGCCGACGCGCAATCGGCCGTTGCGCGCAAAAACGGTTTTGCCAGCTGGCCACACCTGGCCCGCCATGTGGAACAACTGCGCGCGATGGAAGGGACATGGGCTTTTGAAAAACTGGAAATCGACGGCAGCGCGATGCCGGCGGAAGCCTGCGCAGGCTCGCAACTGCTCATCGACGGCGACCGCTTCCGCACGGAATCCCCCGGTGCCATCTACGAAGGCGTCTTCAATATCAACGTCGAGGCGCAACCGCATGAAATCGACATAGAGTTTGTCGAAGGTCCCGAGGCGGGTAATTGGAACTACGGCATCTTCCGCATCGAGGGCGACACGATTGAGTTTTGTTTGGATATGCGCGGCCAGCCCCGGCCCCGCGAATTCCGGACACTACCCAGCAGTGGCACCGCCTATGAAAAACTGAAACGCATCTCCCACGCACGACCGTCGGAAGTGAGCGGCGGCACGCTGCAAGCCCCGCCAGCGGCGCAACCCGCCCAGAATGGCGAAGGGTTTGAGCACATTGACTCGCCCACCCTGGCGAAGCTGGCCGGAAAATGGGTGCCGGTGAAAATTGTGCGCGACGGGCAAAACCTGCCTTCGATGATTCTCCATACAGGGTCGCGGGTCGCGGAGAAAAACGAAATCAAAATCACCATCGCCGGGCAATTGATGGTGCATGCGCTGGTTCGCATTGATGAAAAGTCCAACCCTCTGCAGGTGGACTATTATAATATAGGCGGGCCCCTGAAAGGCGCTGTGCAACTGGGCATCATGCAATGGGTGGGCACGGAAGCCTGCTTCTGCATGGCCGCCCCGGGCCAACCCCGCCCCGCGGATTTCACGTGCGCACCCGGCAGCGGGCGGACACTCAGCCAATGGCGGCTTAAAAAATGACGGCTCCTTAACTGCGTTGCGAACGCCGCCATAGCAAGGCCCCGCCACCGACCATCAAAAGAGCGCAAAGGGCGACAAACCAGTCACCATGGCGCACGTAGAAGGTCTGTTCGCCGTCAAACTGCGGATTGGTGTAGGCGATGAACGCGCCGGTGCCGCGAAAGTAAGTGGTGCCGTGGGCGTAGAACACCCATTCGCTTTTGATGATCCGGCTGTCCTTTTCGATTTCGAAGGCGTTGCCGTCCTGGTCAATAAAGCCGCTCCAGCCCTCGTTGCCGCAGCGAATGACGGGGCGGCGCGTCTCAATGGCGCGCAGGACGGAGTGCGCGGCGTGCTGGAGTGAGCCGCCGCCAGTGCCGTACCACGTATCGTTGGTCACCACCGCGATGACGTCCGCTCCGGCCTTGGCTTCATCACGGGCGAGGCCGGGGAAAATATCCTCGTAGCAAACCAGTGGCCCGACCTGGACCACACGGTCGTTGGTCAGGGTCAACGGCAGCGTCACCGGTTGTTCGCCGGGGACGGTGTCCTCGGCAATGGGCACCACCTTGCCCACAAAGGGCAGCCACCGGCGAAAAGGCGCGGGAATGTATTCACCAAAGGGCACGAGATGGCGCTTGGCATACACAAGATTGGTAAAGCCGGCGCCGGGCTGGACGAGAAAGACGCCGTCGAATATTCCCGGCGATACGGAAGCGCCCACGCGCGCATTGGCCTCGCCGATACCACCCAGCAGCAGCGGCACGCCCCAGCCGTTCACCAGCTTGCTCAAATCGCGGCGGTTGCCCGTGGCGTCCGTGCCTTGGAAGCTGATTGGCAATGCCGCCTCAGGCCACATGATCAAATCCACATTATTTTTGCCACCACGGCGGTAGGCAAAAGTCTGGGTAAGGTCGAGCAGTGTGTCGCGGTTTTTTTCCGAGGCTTCGGCATTCCACTTGTCTTTGATGGCGGGCTGGACAATGCCCACGCGCATCAGGGGGGCCACGGCCCGGCGATGGCTGTTCATCGACAAGGAGGAAACCAAAACCGCGGCGATGAAAAGCACCACGGGCGCCAGCAGCTCCCAGCCCAGGCGCGCGGGCCAAAAAATCCGCCAACGCGGAGGGGGCTCGCCGTCCGCCGCCGATTCCCGTCCGGTACCGCAGACCAGGCCCAGGTTGAAAAGCACGATGGCGAAGGTGATGCTCCAGCTGCCCGTCCATTGCAGCGGCTGGAGGAAGAGCGGAAACTTCCAAAAGGCCGCAGCCAGCGGCAGCCACGGAAAGCCGGTGAAGAGCCAGCCGCGCACCCAGTCGAGCACCACCCACCCGGCGGCGAGCGCAAAGAGACCAGCCAAGCGCTGCCAGCGCGGCGCGCCCTCCAGCCGCGGGGCCGCCCAGCGCAGAGCGACGAACCAGACAAATGCATACACGCCCATATAGGCGCTCAAAATGAGCAATCCAAACCAGCCTCCGGGAGGCAGAATGTGCCGCAGCCAGATTAAAATGACAAACCATGCACCCCACCCCGCCCCGAAAGCCGCAAGCAGATAAGTCCGCCACTTGGGCCGGGCAAAGGCCCATTTGGTGAAAGGCACCAAGAACACCAACACCGACCACGCCTGGTTAAACGGCGGAAAAGCAATCGCCCAAAGCAGCATGGTGGCGACGGCCACGCCCACCGGCAGCCAGGAACGGCTGAGGACAAAACGCGGACGACGTGAAGCAGGCTCGGGCATGGGCAAAGAAACCAGCATTCAGAATCCCCCCTTTACGGCAACCTTCAACCATCCGCCTGCGCTCCCGCGATATTATGTTTTGTCCGGCACAATGACCCAGCCTTCCTGCAGCATCTGCTCGGCCTTCTTGAACTTCACCCGCTGCGTCTCGACGCCACGGCGGACCGTCACCATGTCGTTGCGGCCAAATTTGAGCGCTTCCACCGGGCGCGGCGTGACCTTGGGCAGCTTGACCTCCTGGGCGCCGCTGCCGGCGGAGGCGGGCGGCGGTGGCGGCACATTCGCGGGCGGGCGGGTGCCTGTGCCCGCGGTGGGCGTGGCCTCCTGGATGACGGAGGAAATGGGCTGCATCGGGTCCGTCGGGCCGGTGGCGCGGGCGCGTTGCATGAGCTGGATAAGGCTCTGGAAGGATTGCAGATTCGTCGCCGAGGTGAAAAGACCGCTGCATACGTCCTCACGCATACGGGACATCATCTGCTCAAAGAAATTGAAGGCCTCAGCCTTGTACTCATTCAGCGGATCACGCTGGCCGTAGCTGCGCAGGCCGACGCTCTTGCGCAAGTCCTCGACCTCGGTGAGGTGGTCCTGCCAATTACGGTCGATGGAGCGGATGATGATGTAGCGTTCGATGCCGATCATGGCCTCAGGCGTCTCGAACTGGCTGCGCTGGTCATACGCGGTCTTCAGGTGCTCCAACACCCAGGCGACGAGTTGCTCCGCATTCTTGCCCTGGGCGGCCTCCACTTTGAGCGCCAGCGGGAAGCGCAGGTTGACCCAATTGAGAAAGCCAGCGAGGTCGGCGGCCTCCGGCGTGCGGTTGTCGCCGGCAATGGCGGCGGTGCGGATGCGCAATTCCTCCTCGACGATTTGAAAGACCTCGTCGCGCGGGTTGTCGCCGCGGATGGCGGCATTGCGCAAATTATAAACCACTTCGCGCTGGCGGTTGAGCACATCATCGTACTGCAACAGGCGCTTGCGGATGGAATAGTTCTGCGCCTCGACCTTTTTCTGTGCGGACTGAATGCTGTAGTTGAGCAGGCCGTGCTCCAGGGGCTCACCCTCGACCATGGCCTTGTCGAGCATGGTGGACAAGGGACCGGCATTGGCGAAGAGGCGCATCAAGTCGTCCTCCATTGAAACGTAAAAGCGCGAAAGGCCCGGGTCGCCCTGGCGGGAACAACGGCCACGCAACTGTCGGTCAACACGGCGGGATTCATGGCGCTCCGTGCCGAGGACGTAGAGGCCACCGGCATCGGGCACGCCTTCGCCCAACTTGATGTCCGTGCCGCGACCCGCCATGTTGGTGGCGATGGTGACGGAGCCCCGCTGGCCGGCGCGCGCGACAATCTCGGCCTCCTGCTGGTGATACTTGGCGTTGAGCACACTGTGCACGATATTCAGGCGCTTAAGCATCTTGGACAACACTTCCGAGGCTTCGACGGAAGTGGTGCCGACGAGCACGGGCTGGCCGCGCTTGTTGGCCTGGCTGATGTCCTCGACCACGGCGTTGTATTTTTCGCGGCGGGTCTTGTAAACAACGTCGTCCAGATCCTTGCGGATGCAGGCGCGGTTCGTCGGAATCTGCATCACCGTGAGGCGGTAGATGTCATTGAACTCGGCGGCCTCCGTCTCGGCGGTGCCTGTCATGCCGGAGAGTTTGTCGTAGAGGCGGAAATAATTCTGGATGGTGATGGTGGCGTAGGTCTTCGTTTCCTTCTCGATGGCGACGCCCTCCTTGGCCTCGACGGCCTGGTGCAGGCCCTCGCTCCAGCGGCGGCCGTGCATGAGGCGGCCGGTGTTCTCATCAACGATGTGCACCTTGCCTTCGAGGACGACGTATTCCTTGTCGCGCTCGTAAAGGGTGTAGGCGATGAGCAGCTGGGTGAGGCCGTGGATTTCCTCGGACACGGCGGCAAAGCGCGCCTCGGCCTCCTGCTTGAGCTTCTGTTTCTGCTCCGGGGCGAGGTCCTCGCGCTTGTCCACCTCGATAAAGATGCTGGGCAAATCCGGCAGCATGAAGGCCTCGGGGTTGCCCGGGCGCAGGGTGTTGCGGCCCATGGCAGTGAGGTCCGTGTTGCGCGCCCGTTCGTCCACCGTGAAATAAAGCTCCTCCTTGAGCTTGTAGCGTTCATCCCGGGCAAAGTCGCCGCTCATCTCGAGGTCCATTTTCTCGAGCAATTTGCGCGCGGTGCCGTTCTCCATGAACTTGAGCAGCTGGCGGTGCTTGGGCATACCCATCTTGACCTGCAGCATCTTGCGGGAGGCAAAAGCCTGGTCGCCGTTGGGTTTTTCCAACTCGTCACGGGCTTCCTGGGCGAGGCGGTTGCACAGGCGCAATTGCAGGCCGTACAAGCTTTCAACCGCGGGCTTGAGGGCGAGGAAGGGGCCCTCGGTGTCGTCGTTGGATGGGCCGGTGATGATGAGCGGAGTGCGAGCCTCGTCCACGAGAATGGAGTCCACCTCGTCCACGATGCAGTAGAAATGGCCGCGCTGGACTTGGTCTTCCTGGCGGGTGGCCATGCCATTGTCGCGCAGGTAGTCGAAACCGAACTCCGAGGCCGTGCCGTAGGTGATGTCGCTGTTATAGGCTACGCGGCGGATGTCGGGCGACTGCTGCTGCTGGATGCAGCCGACGGTGAGGCCGAGAAACTGGTAAAGGTAGCCCATCCACTCGGAGTCGCGGCGCGCCAGGTAGTCATTGACGGTGACGAGGTGGCAGTTGCGGCCAGAAATGGCATTGAGGTAGAGCGGCAGCGTGGAGACGAGCGTCTTGCCTTCACCGGTGGCCATTTCCGCGATTTTGCGCTCATGCAGGGCGATGCCCCCGATGATCTGCACGTCATAGTGCACCATGTTCCACTTGAGCGGCTGGTCGCAGACGATGAGCTCCGAGCCGCAGAGACGGCGGGCGGCGTTTTTGCCGGCGGCAAAGGCCTCGGGCAACAGCTGGTCGAGGGTTTCGCCTTTCTGAAAGCGTTCGCGAAACTCGGCGGTCTTGGCGCGAAGCTGCTCGTCCGTCAGGGACTGGTATTGTTTTTCAATCTCGTTGACGCGCGCGACAATGGGCTGGCAGCGGCGCACAAATTGCTTGTAGTGCCTACCGGAAAAGAGACTGATGATTTTACGAATCATGGCGCGGCCAGAGGGGTCGTGTAATGGCGAAACCCGCGAGCATGAACAGCCGGACGGCGTTTGGCAAGGCAGACAGCATATATAATTACCAGGCGGAATTATAATCGGCGGAATGCCGTGGGCGTGATACGATGCCCGAAATTTGTCGCAACCCATCCTCGCCTGCTCATACTCGCCATCATTCCCCATGAATAACCGCAATGTAGCGCTCGCCGTCATCGCCGTTGGCGCCCTAGGCGCTGGCGCGTGGTGGTTCACCCGTCCGGTGTCCACCGCTTCCGAGAAACCTGCACCCGTGGCCGCAACTTCGGCTCCCGCGTCCCAAGTGGCTGCGCCTGTAGCGCCGAAAGCCGTCGTGGCAGCTCCCGTCGCCCCGCCGGTTGCGGCGGCTGCCAAGCCTGCAGCGGTAAAAACCGCCACCACGGGCGTGGATCCGGAATTGAGTGCCGCCATGGACCGCTTCATCGCCGTACTGGAGGCCCAGGACTTTAATGCGTTTGTGGATGATTACCTCGCCCCCGGCATGGCGGACATGATGAAATCCCAGGTTGAGGAGCAAATGCGCGGGCGAGCAGACCTCCCGCCAGAGGTGATGGCGCAAATGCAGCAGAATCTGGAACAGCGGATGCCCCAAATGATCCAGCGAATAAAAGACGAGGCCGCCAAAGATCCGCAAGCGGGGCAAAAATTTCAAAAACTGGCCACCGCGCTTAAAACCTCCACCGCCCAGATGAATGACGCCGGCGACCAGGCCACCTATGCCCTCGGGAGCAATGGCGACAAGGACGTCCCTCCCGTGATCATCATGGCCCGCCGCGACGGCAAGTGGGTGCTCGACCTCCCCAGCCTCTCCCGTGCGGTGCAAAATCAGTGATTCCGGGTGCGCGCCACCAGGTCTTTCGCCGCTTCGGGCCACGAGGGATAGGCAAAGGTGAATCCGCCATCCAGCAAGCGGCCCGGAACAACGCGGCGGCTTTTCAGGATTAGCTCCGACTCGGTGCGCATAAAGAAGCTGCCGAGCTCGATCATCCACGCCGCGGCTGGCAGGCCAATGGGCATACCCTGGGCCTGGCGCAACGTGCGCATGAAATCCGCATTGGGCAGCGGGTTGGGTGCCGCAATGTTGACCACCCCGCTTATGTCCTCGTGTTCAATGAGCCATTGTAAGGCGCGGACAAAATCGCGGTCGTGAATCCATGACATATACTGCCGCCCGTCGCCCGCGCGCCCGCCCAAGCCCAGACGAGTGAGCGTGAGCAAAATGTCGAACGCCTGCTTGGGCATGGGGCTGAGGACGATGGCCGTGCGCAGGAGCACCTTCCGCGTCTTGGGCAAGGAAAGCTCGCTGAAAACCTGCTCCCAAGTATTGGCCACGGCATAGCTGAAGCGCCAGGTGGCGGGGAGGTCTGGCTCCCGCCCGCCGAGGATGCCGGAGGTTTCGTTATTCGGCGCGTCGTAGCGGTGGGCGTAGAGGGTGGCGGTGCTGGATTGCAGCCAGACGCGTGGCGGGTGGGCGCATTGACGTGCCGCCTCGCCCAGAATGCGGGTGGATTTGAGGCGTGAGTCAAAAATAAGCTGTCGGTTCTTTTCGTGGTAGCGGCAGTTTACACTGCGCCCGGCGAGGTTGATGAGGGCGTCCGCCCCGTCGAGCTCCGCCGCCCAAAGGCCCAGCGTCTCGCCATCCCAGGCCACGACGCGCCATAGCTGCGGAGTGGGTTCGCGGCTGAGGACGACAACCTCATGCCCCTGCGCATGGAATGCCCGGGCCAGCAGCGTGCCCAAGTGTCCGCCACCGCCCGGAAGGAGGATTTTCATGCGCTTACCCAATCAGCATAGGACGTGGGTGGGGGATGGCACGTCCAAATATAATAGACGCATCAAAACCAGCCAGTTACGGCCAGATCTACAGGCAGACCCATTACCCGCTTTTACCCTTTACAGCCCCCCGGCAAACTGGTTTGTTAGGCGGTTTCCACCCTTTCCGACCCTCCCTCCGCCATGCGCAAGACCAAGAAATCCATCGCCAAGCGCTTCAAAGTGACCGGCCGCGGCAAAATCCTCCGCCGCACGCCGGGCCGCCGCCACCTGCTGGGCGCCAAGTCCACGAAGCAAAAACGCCAGTCGCGCCGCGACAAGAAGGTCGCCCCCGGCCATGCCGCGATGTACCGCGCCGCCATGCCGCACGCGTTCTAAGCATGCGCCGCCCACCCTTTTCCCTCACCCTCATTCTTTTTTAAGCCATGCCACGCGTCACCAACGCCGTTTACACCAAAGCCCGCCGCAAACGCACGCTGCGCAAAACCAAGGGCTACTTCGGCAACAAGTCGAAGCTGTATAAATACGCCAAGGACGCCCTGGCCCGTTCCGGCCAGTATGCGTACAAACACCGCAAGCGCAAGAAGGGCGATTTCCGCAGCCTGTGGATCATCCGCATCAATGCGGCCGTGCACGAGTGCGGCATGACCTACAGCCGATTTATGGCCGGCGCGAAGGCCGCCAACATCGCCCTCGACCGCAAGGCCCTCAGCGAATTGGCCATCCACGACAACGCCGCGTTCGTCAAGATTGTGGAGAAAGCCAAGGCCGCCCTGCCCGCTCCGGCGAAAGCCGCGAAGGCCAAGGCCTAGCCCACCGGCGTCCTATTGTCGGACGCTCCCTGCGGTATTGCTTCATTTCGGGCCTTGCTGCCCGGACAGCCTTTCGCCATGCCTCAATTGAACCCCAAAGCAGTTGACTCTTAATCAATTGGTTTGGTGTCACCGCTGACTATGGAACCCCAACTCGCCGCCCTGCTTGCCGAAGCCCGCGCCGCCGCGCCGTCGCTGGCCACCCGTCCGGATTTTGAGGCATTCAAGGCCCGCTACGTCGGCCCCAAGGGCTCGTTCACCGGCACGATGAAGGTCATGGGCACGCTGCCCCCCGCGGAAAAACCCGCGGCCGGCCGCCTCATCAATCAATACAAGCAGGAGTTTGAGAAACTTTTCGCGGAAACCCTCGCCCGGCTGGATGCTGCGGAGATGGCCCAGCGCCTCGGCCCAGCCATTGACCCCACCCTGCCCGCGCCGGACAGTGCCGCAGGGTTGCTCCACCCATTGACGCAGACGCGCCGCGAAGTGTGCGCGCTATTCCGCAAGGTGGGCTTCACCATCGCCGAAGGGCCCGAACTGGAGACGGAGTGGTATAATTTCGACGCGCTCAACACCCCGCCCGACCACCCGGCGCGCAACGAGCAGGACACTTTCTACATTCCCGAGGCGACCCAGGCCGCCAATGTGACGCGGCGCGGCAATGAGCGCTATCTGCTGCGCTCGCATACCTCGACCGTGCAGATCCGCACGATGCTCAAGGAAAAGCCGCCGCTGCGCATTCTGGCGCCGGGCCGCGTGTTCCGCCGCGACAGTGTGGACGCGACCCATAGCGCGAACTTCCACCAAGTCGAAGGCCTGTGCGTGGACAAGCGGGTGACGGTGGTGGACCTCAAGGCGGCGCTGGATTACCTCGTGCGCGGGCTCTTTGGCTCCAACGCGCAGATCCGCCTGCGCCCGTCGTTCTTTCCGTTCACGGAGCCGAGTTTTGAAATGGACTTCACCTCACCGGACCTCGGCAAGCTCTCTGGCAAGTGGCTGGAACTCGGCGGCTGCGGCGTGGTGGACCCCGAAGTGTTCAAATCCGTGGGCCTCAACCCCGATGAGTGGACGGGCTACGCCTTTGGCTTCGGCCTCGAGCGCATCGCCATGGTGCGCGCCGGCCTCGATGACATCCGCCATTTCTATCAGAACGATGTCCGCTTCCTGCGGCAGTTCGCGTAAACGGAATCCTTTTATGAAACCTTACGTCCAAGAAGCCGAAGTCCTGCGCCTGCTCCTCAGCTTTGGCTGCACCAGCGGGGAGAAAATCATCGCCTGGGCCGATGAGACGATTGTGGCGGAAGCCGACATCGACAACAACCTCATCGAGCTCTCCACCGAGTCCCCGGACAAGACCCCGGCACTGCTTTCCCGGCTTTCCGACGTGGCCATGGGCTGCGACAAATTTGCCGCGCTGCGCACCGCCCTGGGCCGGATGCACAGCCTCGTCGCCAACAACAGCCCCGAAGACCTGGCGGGATTTGCCACCAGCCTCAGCAAACTCGGCGCCGACTACAACTACCAGTTTCCGGACGACCTCAAGTTCCTCAAGAGCAGCCCCGAAGATTTCTCCCTCGCCCAACAAGGTGCCTCAAGCGACCTGCCCACCGTGAGCAAAGAATTTCTGGCCAAGCTCAAAAGCTTTGCCGCAGCCTAGACCACCTTTCCCATGCGCGTTTCCCTTGCCTGGCTGAAAAAATATGTGAACCTCGGCGCCACCACGCCCGAGGAACTGAAGCGCACGCTGCCGATGATCGGCCTCGATGTGGAAAGCGCGGAGTTCAAGGGCCTGCCGCCGCTGCCGGAAGTTGTGGTGGGTGAAATTTTGGCCAGCGACAAGCACCCGAACGCGGACAAGCTCTCCGTGTGCTCGGTGAAAACTTCACTAACAGAGCCGCCGCGGCAGATTGTGTGCGGCGCGAAGAATTACAAGGTGGGCGACCGCGTGCCCGTGGCGCTGCCGGGGGCGAAACTGCCGGGCGACTTCACCATCAAGCGCTCCAAGCTGCGCGGGGTGGACAGCGAGGGCATGATGTGCTCCGCCAAAGAACTTGGCTTGGGCGACGAGCATGGCGGGTTGCTGATTCTTGAAAACCGCCCGGAAATCGGCACGCCGATCAACAATCTTTTCCCCGAGCCGGACGCGGTATTCACCCTCGAACTCACGGCCAACCGTGGCGATTGCTGGAGCCATGTGGGGGTGGCCCGCGAGCTGGCCGCGCGTTATGGGCAGAAGCTGGTGCGCCCGGAGCCGAAATCCGCACCGGCAGCCCAAAGCGCTCCTGAGGCCGGCCATCTGCTCAAGGCGCTGAAGATTACTTCTCCCGATTGCCCTTATTATACCGCTGCCGCCATCCGCGGCGTGAAGATCGGCCCCAGCCCGGCCTGGCTGAAGCGCGACCTCGAAGCCGCTGGCCTGCGCCCCATCAACAACGTGGTGGACGTGACGAACTGGGTGATGCTCGAGCTCGGCCAGCCGCTGCACGCCTTTGATGCGAAGAAAATCGGCGGCGCGGAAATCGTGGTGCGCGCGGCGAATGCGGGCGAGAAGATCACCACGCTCGACGGCAAAGAGCGCGTGCTCGACCCGTCGGTGCTGGTGATTGCCGATGCCGCCCGGGCGCTCGTTGTCGCCGGGGTGATGGGCAGCGTGGATGCCGAAGTGGATGCCTCGACCACTGACATCGTTTTGGAAAGCGCGTGGTTCCGCCCCGCGGCCATCCGCCGCGCGACGCGGTTGCTGGGTCTGCACACGGATAGCTCGCAACGTTTTGCGCGCGACGTGGATCCCGCCGGGGTCATCACCGCGGCCCGGCGCGCGATTGATTTGATTTTGGAGACCGCCGGCGGCGAACTCGTGCCCCATATCGTGGTGCACGGTGCGCCACCCCGCAGCGATACCGTTATCGAAATCACGCCGGAGTTTGTGCGCGAACGCCTCGGCTTCGCCGTGAGTGATGCAGACATTCGCGGCATCTTTGAGCGCCTGGGCTTTGGCGTGGTGACCAATACGGCGGGCGCGCCCTGGCGTGTCAACGTGGCAAGCGCCCACGCCGACATCCTGCGGCCCATCGACTTGGTCGAAGAATTTCTGCGCATTCACGGCACGGACAAGATTCCCGCGACCGCCGTTACCCTCGCCGGGACAGACCGCGAGGACGATGTGCAGGGCACCTTTGGCCTGCGCGCGGCGGAGTTTCTGGCGGCACGGCAGTTTGCCGAGTGCGTGCACTACACCCTGCGCGACAGCAACGAGCTGCCCAAGTGGCAGGCGGACTCGAACCCCGCAACCCTGGCCCTGGCCAACCCGTTGACGAGCGAGATGGGCTGCCTGCGCCCGTCACTAGTGCCCGGACTGGTGGAGGCCCTGCGCCGCAATGCCGACCATGGCAACGGACTGCCCCGCCTCAGCGAATGTGGCCGCATTTTCCGCGAGGACGACGGCAAACTGTGCGAGCTGGAGGCCGTGGGCTTTGTCATCCCCGCTGAATCCGGCGAGCGCACCTGGAAGAAAACCCCGGCGGCTGATTTCTCAACGGTGAAGAGCCTCGCTGCGCAACTCGCCACTCATCTGCTCGGCGTGGAGCCGGCGGCACTGGACTTCCAACCCATCGGCCCGCGCCCGCAGTGGCAAAGCGGCCAGGCGGCGGAATCCGGCTGCTGGGTGAAAAATGGTTTTCAGATCAAATGCGGCTTGGTCAACCTCGGGCTGACGAAGGAAAAGGGGCTCGATGGACTGGTCTTCGCCGGGGAACTGCTGGTGCGTCCGGACTACCTCGCGAAGAAGCGGGCCCGCACCCGCTTTCAGCCCTTCTCGTCCTTCCCGCCATCCACCCGCGACCTCGCATTGGTGATGGATGAAGCAGTTTCGGCTGAGTCCGTGCGCCGCGATGTCGAAGCTGCTGCCAAGGCTGCTGCTGGAGTGGCCTTTGCCATCGAGTCGGTTTCGATTTTCGACCTCTACACCGGCACGGGCCTGCCCGCCGGAAAAAAGAGCGTGGCCTTCGCCCTGCGCTTCCGCTCGCTGGAGAGAACTTTGAAGGACGACGAAGTGAACGCCGTCTTCACCCAAGTGCAGCAAACGCTGACCGAAGGCGGGAAGTATACGGTAAGAAGCTAGGCCCGGCTGGGACGCCGGGGCCCTACCTTCGGAAATTAGTGAATATACTGCTCTAAAGCGGGGACGGCGCGTTTAAGCTCGTTGGCGGCGGTGCGACCCATGGCGGCGCTGGCCTCGGCGGTGAAGTGAGTCTTGTCGCGGATGGTGACAGAGGAATTGGCCGGGTCGGCCTTGGGAAGGCCCCATTGCTCGGTGGCGGCGCGGCCGGTTTTTAAGTAAAGCTCGATGGCCTTTTCATGCAGCTGCATGAGGGGAACGCTTTTGTCGGCGGCAACCTTCTGCATCGCCGCCACCCAGAGGTCAAGGTCGTCCTTGATGGTGCCGTCGGCCTGCCAGTAGCGGCGGGCAACAGGGGTGACGAGGATGGGACGGATGCCAGCGGCGCGGGCCTCGTCCACAAAGCGCGCGAGATTAGCGGAGTAATCGGCCAGGGAAACCTTGGCGGTGTCGTTGTGGCCAAACTGGATCAGCACGTAGTCCGGTTTCAGCGCCAGCACCTGGGGCCAGCGGCCATCCGCGCGGAAACTGGCGGCGGTGCTGCCACCATGGGAGAAATTGACCACCTGCAGGCGCGTGTCACAGCAAGCGCGCAGGCCGGCGGCGTAGCCGGCGTTGTAGGTGACGGTGGAATCACCCGCGAGGGCCAGCACGACCTCGCCCGTGCGCGGGGCTTTGGGGTTATCCTGCTCCTGATTGAGGGAGCCCTGGGCGTAGGCAAAGGGCTGGAGTTCGTATTTGCCCTGGGTGGATGGTGAAACATCCATCGCGCAGGCGGAAAGAAGGAGCACAGCCGCCAAAACGCCAGCCAATGCAAAGAAGTGCAACCGAGGGGTGGGCATGGCCAAGACTTAAAAGAATGCGGCGAAAAGAGCAAGCCGCTGCGGGGAGGATAAAGACAGAATTTACAGAATGAGGCCTGACTTGTTTTTAATTCTGTAAATTCTGTCTTTCCGTTTGCGCAACCCTACGTCTTCAGCAAGTTCTCAATAAAACCCCGGGATTCCAGCACCTGCTCCTTGGTCAGTTTCGGGCTGAGCTCGATGGTGAGGAGATGCTCGGGGCGGATGTGCTGGCGGATGAGTTTCCAATCCACCAGGCCGGTGCCGATGGGCTGGTGGTCCTTGCCCTCGGCGCTGACGTCGTGGAGGTGGAAGCCCAGCAGGCGCTCGCCATTCTTTTCCAAAAATTGCGCGTGGTCGATGACACCCTCGCAGTGCTTGATGCAGGCGTGGCCGGTGTCGTGCCAACCGCCGCAGATGGCGAGGTCATCCACACTGGCGAGAAAGGCGTCCATGTGCTCGTCGAGCGGGAGCTCGAGCAGACCCTCGCGGTTTTCGACGGCGAACTTGACGCCCGTTTCCTGGGCCTTGGCGGTGACGTCGGCCAGGCAGTCCTGGATGCGCGCGTAGTGCTTGGGTGCGGCCTTGCGGAGCTTGCCGAGGAGCGTGGTGATTTCCTCCTGAAAATCCGCATTGCCCCGCATATCCTTGAACTCCAGATCATCCTCCATGGCTTCGACCCGGCGGGCGGGGTCCATCAGGAAAAAGAAAATACTGCCCATGTGGGTGACGAGCACTTGGGAACCGACGCGTTGGGCAAACTCCAGCGAAGCGATGGTATGCCGGCGCCAGAGAGAACGCTCGCTCTCGGCCGGGGAACTGGGCTGGTACAGGTTGGGCGCGGGGCTGGAGACGCCGGGTGGCAGGGGACAAAAATTGTGTGTCGAACTGATCTTGATGAAGCCCTCTTCAACGGCCTTCAGAATACCCGGCACGAGGGTCACACGGATGCCGTGGCTCAACTCGGCATGGGAAAAGCCCAAATCCGCAATTTCCTTCAACATCTCATAGCCGTCGGTGTGCCGGCTGGACAGCCAGCAGGAGGACAGCGAGATAATCGGGGCGGTGGGCATGAGGAAGGGCTCACCGAGCCGTCCATGGACCCCGCCCGCGGCGGGACGTCCCTACCCGGCCCCGGCACGATTACATATTCTCGTAGCGCTGGCGCAGCATATTCGTGAAGGCAGAGACCTTCTCCTTGCGGCGGCGCACTTCGCAGGGTTTCTCGAAATAGCGCTTGGCGCGCACGTCACGGATGATGCCTTCGCGGTCCAGCTTCTTTTTGAGCCGGCGCAGGGCCTTGTCCATGGGTTCGCCTTTGCGAATCTTGATTTCTACGGGCATACAGTGTGAGGCTAGGTTTTTGAGGGAAAGCCGCCTATCAAACCCGGATGCCCCAACCGAGTCAATGGCGATTTTCCGGCCTGAAAAGGCGAAAAAACCACGGTTTTAGGCGTGCGCGGGGGGCCTGGGGGGCCTAAATTCCCCCACCTCCCGCCCATCCATGCCCGCCGAACCCACCCCCCTACCCGATTGGCTGGCCGACCCAGCCCGCGCCGCCGACCTGCTGGAGCGGCTGGCCGCCCGGCTGACCCCCCACCGACGCGAGCGCATCGAGGCCGTCCTGGCCCGGCGCACCCGCTGGGTGACGGTGGCGCTGGAGGACATCTACCAGCCCCACAATGCGGCGGCAGTGCTGCGCTCGTGCGATGGTTTTGGCGTGCAGGATGTGCATGTGATGGAAAACCTGAATACTCTGCGCCTGCGCGGCCAGGGCTCGAATGTCTCCATGGGCACGGAACGCTGGCTGACGCTGCAACGCTACCGCGCGGCCAAGAATGTGCCACTGGCCCCCGGGTGGGTC
>JBEHYY010000001.1:0-198788 GCA_048497935.1 Verrucomicrobiota bacterium | reverse complement strand
GCTGCCGGTCGCCGCCGGGTCGTCACCCACCGTGTCCCGCACATCGCAGGCCTGCGGGCGGGCGCGGGCCTGCTCGGGCAGGAAGCGGGCGACATTGGCAAAGGGCATCGGGCGACAATGAGGGATTATCGGCCAGGGATGAAGGCCGAAGTTGCGCAGTGCGCAGGGGATTTGAACCTTGATTCCAGCGTTAGGAAACCCTCATGCTTATCCGCTTGTAATTGTTTCGCAGGCACCCCGCCGGAATCATCCATGCCCGCCATTTTTTCATCCCTGCCGGGCTGGCTCCCACGAACCCCGACTAGGCGTTGGTTGGAAATGGTCTTTGCACTGCTGTTGCTTGGTATTTCCCCGTTGCACGCCCAGAGCATCACCTGGACGGGCACCACGAGCACGGATTGGAACACGGCTTCAAATTGGGACACCAACGCCATTCCGGGAGCAGCCAATGGAGCATTGATTGGCGCAGCCGCGAACCAGCCGCTGCTCAGCTCAGGCAATGTCGCAGTGGGCAACTATACGGTCAATGGGGCCAATGCTTCGCTTATAGTCAACGGCACGGGCAATCTGCTCTCCGGCTATTTTATCGTCAATGGCTCGGCCACCATGACCATCGACGGACCGGCTGCAGTTGTGGGCACCAATGGCACGGGAGCCACTATGTTTGGCACCATAAATTGGAGAGCCATCGTGGGCAATAATACGAATGGAAGCCTTCTAATAACCAATGGAGCCAAGTTATTTGCCGATGTACTGGTGGGCTACGGCACAGCCCAGGGAAACCTCCTCGTGGACGGCAATGGCTCTACGATCAGCAGTCCGCGAACATGGGCCGGGAGTACCCTAAATGCGACCGCTCGGGGTAATATCACCGTATCCAATGGCGGCGCCATTGTTAATTCTGTTAGTTTTTTCACTGGTGGCGATGGTACCCATGTTTTGGTCACTGGGCGGGACAATTCCGACAATCCCTCCACTATCGCAGTTTCCACGAATATCTCGCTCAGTGGCGCCAATGGCAGCATCACCATCGCCAACGGCGGGCGCATCAGCGCCAACGTGGGTATGGTTGGCAGCGGCTCCGATAACACAATTCTTGTAACCGGCAATGGCTCTTCGCTTCTTCTTCATACCAACGGAATTGATAACACGGCATCCATGCCATTCGCCGTGAATCTGGGTAACGGAACCAACCTGACGGTGGCCAATGGAGCCTTGTTCACCAGCAACCAGACTGTCATCGGTATTGCCAGCAGCTCGGCCAGCGTCACGGTGGACGGTGCGGGTTCGACCTGGAATGCCACGGGCAACTTGGCGTTCGGTTTCAGCGGTTCTGCCGCGTTGACGCTCTCCAATGGCGGTCTACTCGACATCACCAACAGCACGGTCACCGTTGCCAACTCCACCCTGAACCTGAACTCGGGTGCGACCCTGTTGTTCGATACAGGTTCGGGCATGGGTAATGTGTCCAACATGACATTCAATTGGGGTGGGGGAACGATCAAGATCGCCAGCAATAATACCACGGTCATTCCGTTCAATGCCACGCTAGCGGCCAACACGACGTCGGTCATCGACACCAATGGGCACAACCTGACCTATAGCGGCTCTTTTTCAGGCGCGGGCAATCTGACCAAAAGTGGCAGCGGGTGCCTGACCATCGATCGGCAAAATTATAATGGCACCGGCAGCATCAACCTCAACGCCGGCACCTTGGTTTTTAATGGCACGAGAGGGACTTTGAACGCGGCAATGGCTTTAAACAACGCCACCGCTACTTTCACGAATGGCACGCTGACAATGGTGGGTGGTGTCGTGACGGGTTTGACGATGCCGGGAAACATTTCCGGCAACGGCACGCTTAATTTCAAGGAAGGGGCGTTCACGCTGGCCGGTAACAACACCTTGGCCGGCAATATTGTGGTTTCCCCAACCAATGGCGCCTCGGGGTTTCTTATCCTGGCTGGCGATACTTCCCAACTGACGGCCAATATCTCCCTAAACTCCACCACTGCCCGCGTGACGTTTAATGGCGCGGCCGACACCACTTTCCCGGGAACGATTTCCAGCACGGGTTCCGCAAGCATTGCCATTATCGGGCCGGGCAATCTTACCCTCACGGCCAATAATGCCATGGCTGGTTTTCAGGGCGGCCTTTTTTCCACGGGAGTCAGCAGCAGCAACCTTATCATCACGGGTGATACCGCGCAAACCACGCACCTGAATGTTCTCCTCTCCAATGGCGGTGGAATCGTGTTCAATCAACCGACCGATTCGTCCTGCGGTGGCTCTGTTATCTGTGTGACGGGCGGCTCTTTTACCCATGCGGGACCGGGGACGCTGACCTTTTCGGGCACTCTTAGTTACAATGCTACCACAACCGTCGCCGTGGGCACTCTGGTGGTTAACGGGGCCATCAGCCTGCGGGGGAATGTTTCCAATAATAGTTCGCTGATTCTACACCCAACTGTCGAATCTAACATTCCCGGCGCAATCGCGGGCAACGGCTCAGTCACCATTAACGGCACCGCAGCCATGACCTTCAGCGGCAACAATACTTATGCCGGGCCGACGACTGTCAATGGCGGCACGTTATTGGTCGATGGCAGTTTATCCGCAGCCAGCAATGTCACCGTCAATAGCGGCGGCGTCTTGGGCGGGAATGGCAGCATTGCGGCGCCAGTGGTCATCAACTCAGGCGGCGGTCTGGCGCCCGGCGATAATGGCGGCACCCTGCACATCCCCACCCTGACGCTGGCGGGCAATGCAGCTTCCACTTTCTTCATCAACGGCACGGGCAACTATGCTCAATTGTCCTCCACCGCGGCGTTGACCCATGCCGGCAGCCTGACGCTCACTCTTGGCGCAGGGCTTAATGTGGGAGTCTATAATCTCTACAGTGCTCCCGAATTGTCGGGAGATTTTAGCTCCGTCACGCTGGCCGGTGGTTTCACGGGCGCCTTGACGGAAAGCGGCGGGGTTTGGAACGGGGCGACTTCCGGCGTAAATTTTTCCTTCAATCCAGCCACGGGTCAATTGACCGTCACCGAAGACCCGCTACCCGGCGTGCCCGCCGCCAAGCAGGCCTGGCTGGAGCGGAATTTCTCTTTGGCGCAAATTGCCGACCTGGAAGTGACGGGCGACTATGCGATGCCCAAAAGCGATGGAACACCCAATCTCCTGAAATACGCCTTTGACATCGCCGCCTACGCCAACGCGGCGACCAACTTGCCCCAGCCTCAGCTTGTTGGCGGCAATCTGGTGCTAACTTTCACCGCCCTGCACAGCGAATTGACCTATACTGTCGAGGCCAGCACCGACCTGCTCAACTGGAGCATCGAAAATGTCACTGTGCAAACAAGCGGCAACCAAGTCACGGCCAGTTACCCTCTGCCAGGGAGTGGCCGGGCCTTCCTTCATGTGGTGGTGGCGCCGATTCCTGCCCCGTAAGTGACTGATGGACAACAAAAAGCCCCGTTTCCCGGCGGCGGGAAACGGAGCTGGAAAAAACCATCCGGGCGCACAAGGCGCCTGCGGAATTAATAGTCGTCGAGGCTGATCAGACCCCAGATCAACGTCACCTTGTCGCCGCTCATGTTCGGCTTTTCAATGAGGTCGTTGGTATGGATGTCCAGCGTGCCCGGAGGCGTATAAGCGTAGGAGCGCGGCTCGATCTTGATCAAACCGAGGAAATTGCTGCTCCGGTCGGCGGCTTGGGGATTGTTGCTCACCGAAGAGCAACCGGTGCTGGCCGCAGCCAGCGCCAAAACCACGGCGGAGAATAGGGGGGTAAGGGACTTTAGCTTCATGGAGTCTTTAAGATAGAACAGGTTGGGCGGGCTTGCAAAGCCTTTTTTTCAGCCTTCGCCGTTTTACGCCGCGGTGGCGGGCTGCTCGGGCGGCGGGATGTACATATACGTGTGGTAGAGCGCCGTGCCGATTTCATTGAGGCAGCCCTGGGTGCGGTCCAGGTATTCATGCAACCCTTCCTTGAAAATATCGTCCGTGGCGCAGGTGCGCAAATGGGTGAGCATCCGCCCGCAGATGCGCTCGGCCTCGTTGGTGGTTTGCCCCGGGGGCGACCCGGATAGCTGGTGCAGGTACTGGTTCAGCTCCTTGAGGCAGAAGCGCAGCGAGCGCGGGAAGTTTTCCGACAGCAGCAGGAACTCGACCACCTTCCACGGCGTCGGGCTTTCCAGATAGACATGGTGGTAGGCCTCCACCGCGCTACAGGAGCGCAGTACCGCCAGCCATTGTGCAGAGTCGAGCGCACCACCCACGTCGCTGGCGCGGGGCAGCAGGATGTGGTACTTCAGGTCAATGATGCGGGTGGTCTTGTCCGCCCGCTCGAGGTAGCGGCCAATCTGGAGGAAATCATAGCCTTCCGCGCGCGGGAAGGTGGCGTGCGTCAGCCCCTGGAAGGAGTGCATATGCCGGCGGATGTCCCGGAAAAAGTCATGGATGCCGCTGCGCCAGACTTTTTTGCCGTTGGAGGACTTGAGGAACAGGTATAGCTCGTTCATCGACTCCCACATCTCGTTGGAGATCTGGTCGCGGATCATGCGGGCGTTTTCGCGTGCGGCAAACACGCAGGAGAGGATGGAGTTCGGGTTCTGCCGGCTGAAGGTCACAAAGTCGGTAACCGCCAGGCTGTCCGCCTTGTCATAGAGCTTGTGGAAGGCCTCCTCGTCGCTCAACGCCTGGAGGATGGGCGCCCAGTGGTGCTTGATCTTTTCGTCGTCGAGGTTGGAGAAATCGAGCAGCAACTGGAGGTTGACCTCGACCAGGCGGGCTAGGTTCTCTGCCCGCTCGATATAGCGGCTGAGCCAGTAGAGACTATCGGCAACGCGGGAGAGCATGGGAAAGCGGGGGCGGGTGGGCGACACTATAGCCGGAATCATGCCGTTTCGACAGCAATTAAACCAGGCGGCGGGCCGGCCCTGCCGAAATTGGAAAAAGAACAGCCAATTCCGCCATTGACCCCCGGAGGGCGGGGTGGTTTTATGGACGGTTTCCCGACATGCGGGGCGCCTGCCCTGCGAACCTTTTTTTACCACTACCGTGAACATCGCCATCGAAGAAGTCTCTCCCACCCGCAAGACGCTGGTGGTGACGGTCCCCGCCGGGGAAGTCGCCGCCGAAGAAAAATCCCTGGTGGGTGAGTTTGCCCAATCCGTCCGCCTGCCGGGCTTCCGTCCCGGCAAAGCCCCGGTGGACATGGTCAAACGCCGCTACGCCAAGGAGATTACCGAAGAGCTCCAGCGCAAGGTCACCAGCAAGGCGTATGAGTACGCCGTCAAGGAGTCCAAGGTCAACATTTTCGCCGCCGTCAATGTGGATGGCGACGCCATTGCGGTGGGCAAGGATGCGGTGCTGAAGATCACCGTCGATGTGCAGCCCGAGTTTGCCCTGCCCGAATACAAGGGCCTGCCCATCACCGTGCCGACGGTGGAAGTCACCGATGCCGATGTTGATACCGCCATCACCGAGCTGCGCAACCAGCGCGCGGACTATGCGGTGGTGGAGCGCGCCGCGGCCACTGGCGACTTTGTCCGCCTTAACTACACCGGCACGATTGACGGCAAGCCCATTGCCGAAATCAGCCCCGACCAGCCCATTTACGGCACGCAGAACAGCACCTGGGAGGAGGCCGGCTCCACCACCGCCCCCGGCGTGCGCGCGATTATCGACGGCATCATCGGCCTGAAGGCCAATGACAAGAAGGACGTCACCCATGCCTTCCCCGCGGATTTTGAAGTGCCCGCCCTTGCCGGCAAGACGGCCTCCTACGCCCTCGAAGTGCTCGAAGTGCGCGAAAAACGCCCCGCCGCGCTGGATGATGCCTTCCTGAAATCGCTCCAGGTGGAGAATGCCGAGCAACTGCGCGAGCGCGTGCGCGACGACCTGAAGTCCCGCAAGGAACAGGACAGCGCCGCCGCCGGCCGCGAGCAGGTGGTCAAGGCCCTCACCGGGGCGGTGGATTTCCCGCTGCCCGAAAGCGCCGTCGAGAACGAGACGCAGAGCCTGCTGCGCGACTACCTCGAGCGCCAGATGCGCGCCGGTATCCCCGAGGAGGAATTTGAGAAAAACAAGGAAGCCTTGTTCAAGAGCGCCCACAGCGCCGCCGCCGGCCGCGTGAAGACGCTCATGATCCTCCTCAAGATCGCCGAGAAGGAAAACATCAAGGTCGAGAACGAGGACCTCCACCGCCGCATCATGCAGGAGGCCATCATGACCCGCCAGCGCCCGGAGCAAATCGTCAAGCGCCTGCAGGAAGACCGCAGCCTGCTCGCCCAGCTCCAGCGCTTTGTCCTGCATTCGAAGACGCTTGATTTCATCGTCAAGGAGGCTAAGGTCACCCCCGCGCCCGCGAAATAGGTTTTGCGGCGTTTTTTTTCCAATTCAGGATGAATTTTCCGCCGTTTAGGTTTAGTGTATCCTGCCTTTTTCATCCTTAAACCCTTTCCGCCATGACCTACGTCCTTCCCAATGTTGTCGAACGCGATGGCCGCAGCGAAAAAAGCTGGGACGTGTATTCGCGCCTCCTGAAGGACCGCATCATCTTCCTCGGCGTGCCGATTTACGACCACATCGCCAACGACATCATCGCGCAGTTGCTCTACCTCCAGATGGAGGATTCCAAGAAGGACATCCACATCTACATCAACTCCCCCGGCGGCAGCGTCACCGCGGGCATGGCGATTTACGACACCATAAACTTCCTCTCCTGCGATGTGGTGACCTACAGCGTTGGCATGGCCGCCAGCATGGCCACCGTGCTCCTCTCCGCGGGCACCAAGGGCAAGCGCTACGCCCTGCCCAACAGCCGCATCATGATGCACCAGCCCACCGGCGGCGCGACGGGGCAGACGTCCGACATCTCCATCGCCGCCAAGGAAATTCTCCGCTGGCGCCGGGTCATCAACGAAACCTTGGCCAAGCACTCCGGCAAGACGGTCGAGCAGATTGAAAAAGACTCCGACCGCGATTTCTATATGACAGCCGAGGAGGCGAAGGCCTATGGCTTGGTGGACCATGTTGTCATCAAGCCGGAACGGAAGTAAGCCGGGCCGGTCAGGACGGCGGCGCATCGTTGCTTTTTCCGCGTGGTTCCCTAGAACGGAGAGCCAGTGAAGGCCGTTCTCCATCACGTTTATCTTTTGCGGTGCGCGGATGACTCGCTCTATGCGGGTTGCACCAACAATCTCGAACGGCGCCTGCACCACCACAACCACACCCGGCAGGGCGCGCGCTATACCCGCACGCGCCGGCCCGTGGCCTTGGTTTACAGTGAATCCTTCTCCGCCCTGCGCCCGGCCCGGCAGCGGGAATATGAAATCAAAACCTGGCCGCGGGAGAAGAAGCTCGCCCTCATTCAGGCGGCTGCAAAGAAAACGAAATCCCAAAGACGGGGCGCGCGGGTTGGGGCGAAACAGCGCCCTGCCGCCGCGTAAAAAACGCGCTCGCCGAACGCTCGTTTTGTTTTGCCTTGGGGCGGGGAATTATGGTTTAATGCGGGCCTAGCTGACGCATGGCCAAGGCAACCAAAAACACTTTCTGCTCCTTCTGCGGAAAGTCCCACAACGAGGTCCGGAAAATGATCCAGGGCCCCGCGGGTGTTTATATTTGCGATTCCTGCGTCACCGTCTGCAAGACCATCATCGACCGCGAACTGCGCGCGGGTGGCACGCCCGATCCGCGGGCGAATTTCAAGCTCGTCAAGCCGGGTGAAATCAAAAAGACGCTCGACTCGTACGTCATCGGCCAGGACCAGGCGAAAAAGGTCCTGTCCGTGGCTGTCTATAACCACTACAAGCGCCTCATGGGGCAGGGGAGCAACCCCGCCGTGGCCGAGACCCGCGCGCTGGGCCCCGAGTTCAGCGACGTGGACATTGAAAAGAGCAACATCCTGCTGGCCGGCCCCACGGGCTGCGGCAAGACGCTCCTCGCGCGCACCCTCGCCAAGCTGCTCGATGTCCCCTTTGCCATTGCCGATGCCACCACGCTGACCGAGGCCGGCTATGTCGGCGAGGATGTGGAAAACATCGTCCTGCGCCTGCTGCAAAACGCCAACTACGACGTCAAGAAGGCCGAGTGCGGCATCATCTATGTGGACGAGATTGATAAAATCGGCCGCAAGACGGAAAACGTGTCCATCACGCGCGATGTCTCCGGTGAAGGCGTGCAGCAGGCCCTCCTCAAGATTCTCGAGGGCACGGTGTGCAACGTCCCCCCGCAGGGCGGCCGCAAGCACCCGAACCAGGAATACATCCAGGTCGATACCACCAACATTTTGTTCATCTGCGGCGGCGCGTTTGTCGGTCTCGACAAGATCATCCAGGCCCGTGTGGGCAGCAAGGTGCTGGGCTTCAACATGGCGGGCGATGGCGCCCACACGCTGACGGCCGAGGAGATGATGAAGGCCGTGCAGCCGGAGGACCTCATCCGCTTTGGCATGATTCCCGAGTTCATCGGCCGCCTCCCCGTCGTCTCCGTGCTCGACCCGCTGACGCAGGAGGAACTCGAGCGCATCCTGCTCGACACGAAGAACGCCCTCGTCAAGCAATACGCGAAGCTTTTTGCCATGGAAGGCGTGAACCTCAAGTTCACGCGCGACGCCATCACGGCCATCGCCGCCAAGGCCCTGGTGCTCAAGACGGGCGCGCGCGCCCTGCGCTCCATCATGGAGAGCATCATGCTCGAGCTCATGTTCCAGATCCCCGACCAGTCGAGCATTGAGGAGATCACCATCAACGCCGCCGTCATCGAGGGCAAAAAGAAGCCCCTGCTGCGCATGCGCCGCGATGCGGCGGGCGAAACCAGCGGGGCTGCCGGGGATGAGCCCGCGCAGCCTGGTTCATCCGGTTCGGCCAGCCACGCGGCGTAGGTTTTTTTACTTCACCACTTCCGGGGGCAGGGGAATGGCCAGCAGTTTCTTTTCCTCGGGCAGCAGGTCGTCCGCTTTGATGGATTGTTCAATGCGGCTGGCCAGGTCCCGCTGGCCATTCGCGCGCAACACGCCGACGTACACGGCGTTCCAGCCCGGGGTGGTCGTGGGCCAGGTGCTGGCCGTGACGCCATCAAAGACCTTGAGCGCGTCGGCCGGTTGTCCGGCGATGAGCAGCCCGAGCGCCAGCGTCACGCGGTAGGAAAGATAGGGCACCTTGCTATCGGCCACCAATTTGTGGGCGGCGGCCAGTTTGTCCGGTTCGGCGGTGCCCAGTAAAAAGCCGGTGTAGAGCGTGTCGTTCTGGGCAAAAGCGTCGTCCGGGAAATCTTTGCCCAGTTCAAGGAGCAGCTGGTGGACGGCGGCGGTGTTGTGCGCACGTATCTCAAGGTGGATCAACTGCTCGAATGCCTCCCGGCGGCGTTCGGCCGTCTTTAGCAACCGTTGGAAGGCCGGGCGCGCGATGTCGTCGAGCTTCAGCTTCACCGCATACATGGCCACATCATACAACTTCGCCGGCTCATTGCCCACGGCGTTGACGATACGCTCCCAAGCCAGCTGCGCACTCGGGCCCTGGCCAAGCTCGGTCAACGCCCGGGCCTCGCACAGCAAGCGTTCGGCTTCGGGCAGGGGCGGGCGGGGGTTGGTGGAGCTGAGCGACTGCTCAATCGCCTGCCACTGGCCCAGCGCCGCCATGGCATCGGAGCGCAGTAGGAAGAGGTCTTTGCGCGTCAACGCCGTCTCCGAATCAATCAATTGGAGGACGGCGGCGTATTTGCCCTGGCTCATCAGCCACAGGCCCACGATGTCCAAGGCGTCGGGGTCGTTGGGCGGGAATAAACTATGCGCGGCTTTGATGAGGGATGCCTCGTCCACGCCGGGTTGGCGGCTGGACAGGCGCAGGGCGAGCAGCTTGTCCCCGCGAGTCGCCAAGGGGTGGTTTTGCAGCTTGGTGGCCACCACGCCGGCATCGGTGGCCGACAACGCATCGTAGGTGCCGAGCACCCGCAACGCGCCCAGGCCCAGTTGGTCGGTGCGCTCCGTCAAAGCATTCAGATGGCTTAACCCCTCGCGGGCCAACACCGGGTCGGCCGTATGGACGGCGGCGGTGGCATAGAGGAAATGCGCTTCCGGCGGGGCGTCCGGGGCGTCGATCACTTTTTTCAACGCTGCCAGGGCTTCCGGCCATTGTTGCTGGTTGTAGCGGATTTCCCCTTCCAGAAACCAGGTCGCCGGGTTTTGCGGGTCGGCCTTCTGAAGCAGGGCAAAATATTCGACCGCCAGCGGATTGTTCGCCGCCCGGATGGCCGAGTTCACCACCTCGCGCAAATCGCCCACCTCGTGCGACATACTCCACGTCTGCAGCCACATCGGCAGGGCCGCCGCGGGGTTTCCCGCGGAGAGCACCCGGGCCTCCTGCCGCGTCACCCGCGCATCCCAGGGCCACAAGCGCATGGCGCTTTCCGCCTTTTCCGCCGCGGTCTTCAAGTCCTTGCTGCGCAGGGCCTGCGCCGAGGCCTCGGCCATCTGCAGCGCCCGCCACTGCTTGAACCAGCGGTATGCCGGGCGCGCCGCCAGCCCCGCCGCCAACAGCAACACCGCCGCCACCCCAAGGATGATGTACAACCGCTTGCGCGGGTTGGGCTCGTCGTAATCCACGGGGTGCAGTATGGTGCCTTTGGCGGCAAATGCCACGTTATTCCGGCGCTTGCTCTTGACGCCTCTGGGGAGTTTCCGCTAGAATTTCTCCCATGAAACGGGTCCTTTCCCTTCTTATCGTCTTGTCGGCTGCCGCTGGTTTTTCCGCCTGTTCCGAGGCGGACACCCACGGCGTGGTCGTCGAGCGTGGAGGGCTGTTTGGCGCCGCTCCGCTGGCACCCGCCCCGGCTGCCCAGCCCGGTTTGCCGGCCCCGGTTGAATCTGCGGCGCTTGGGGTTAAGTCCTGATTAATTTTAAGCCGGTTGGTTTGATGGCGGAATCGTGGGGCATTCGGATTGTCCGGAGTGTTTTTTTAAAAATCCCCCTCCGGATTTTTTTTTGGCCTTCGCTTCATCTGTGGCCACCGGACTCCGTCCGGTCACGTCGGTGTGATTGATCAGATTTTCTCCGGCATACAAATAAAGATCGCAGCTGGCGGTGTGGCCGAGGGGGTGGGGCTGAGGAACCTGCCGCCCTGGGGGTTGTATATCCGGGCGCCGACCCAGAGGGTTCCTAGCCGAGAAGCTGCCCCGTGACGCTCTATTATGGCATGGAAATTGAAAAGAGGCACAGGGCACTTCCATTGCTATGGCTGGCTCGTGGGTTCATTTTCGCTCTGGCCCAACGCGATTGCCGCCAGTTTTCGAAGTTCTGGCAAGTCGGAAGTTTTGAGTTCAATCAACTTTGTGTTCACATAATCGGCTCCAATTTTGTGAACTGCTCTTGCAGCTTGTTGACGAATTTGAAGAGGACGCATCGTATCCTTCAGCACATTCAGAAGTGCTGGCAAAGCATCCAATGACAGCAGCATTTCTAAAGTATCAATCGCTCCGGACAAGTCGTTCTCATGGACTAAACGATCTGCCAGAAGGTCTATTAACCACCGTTCATCTTCAGACAGGGGGGGGCTCGCTTTTAACCGTTCCTTGAGCCATTGTTCTTTCTCGGTCATGGTATTAATTCCTCGGGGCTTGGAGACCGGATTCCATAATCTTGTTGATTTCATTTATCCGATTCTGGGCCGCATTAATTGCAGCCTGCTGTGCTTGTGCGCTCGTGAAGGGATTTCCGGCGCGATTCAATCCCTGTCGAGCGAGATTCAAGTTGTTTTGGCTGGCAGCTAAATTTTCCTGTAGTGCCGCGCGCATTTCGGCAGTTAAAGGAGTTCCAGGATTTGCGAGCGGCCCTTTACCCAAGGCGGCACGAGCAGCTTCAGCTCCTGTGAGCGCATCACTCTCTGCCGCAACGACCGGCGCTCTCGGGCTGAGGGCAAACAAACCTCCTAACGTGATTATGGCGTTAACATCACGGCCGCCTTTTTGATAATCATTCAAATATGGCCGATCGTACATGATACCAGGGTCAGGAGAAAGTATACTGACCCGATGGCCAGTAATCATATTGTAGCTCATTGCATTTGACATCGGGGCCAGAATTGAACCGAGTTGGTCAACTGCGCCTTGCAACCAAAACGGCGCATAAGCACGCCACCCAGTGACGGGACCGATGGTCGGACCGTTATAATGTGTCGCCCCGCTCGTGTCCCCAGCCGTCAGCCCCAACGGGTCCATTGCGTTGATCGGGTCGCCATTGGCATATGCATACCAGTTCATGCCGCCGCCAAAGCCAATGGGGTCGGCGTTGACGAAAGTATGCATGAGCGGATTGTAGAACCGGGCGCGCATGAAGAGCAAGCCGGAGCTGTCCGTCATCACGCCGTAGGCACCCCCGAAGAGGAACGGCGTGTCCGTCGTGCCATTCTTGTAATTCGTGGTACCGAAGGGGCTATACTCCATCCGGTCCGTCACCGTGACCCCGTCGCTCTCCAGAATAAAGGCAGTATTACCCCGGGCATCGTAATGGTAAGTTTTATAGCTCTCGCTACCCCCGATCCCCGTCACCTCGTAAAGCAGCACGCCGCCTGCGCCATACACGTAATACGTCTGCGTTGTGTCCGGCTTCGTCCGGATCAGCACCTGCGGCAGCGCCGCGTTCGGGTTCATCAGATACGTCGTCGTCTGCCCGCCCACCGTCGTCGCAATCCGGTTCCCCAAGGCGTCGTAGGTATTCGTCACCCCGCCGGCCGATACCAACTGGTTCCGCGCATTATACGTATAGTTGGCTGACACGTTGGATGCCAGGAGCGGCCCCGTCAGCATGTTCCCATCATCGTCGTAGGTGGGGCTCAGAACTCCGAACGTCAGCAGCCGGTTGTCGTTGTCAAATGTCGCGGTGATGTTTGCCTCCCCGTACGCCCGCGGGATTGGCGCCGCAAACTCGTCCGTCACCCGCCCGTTCGCGTCGTACCCAAACGTCGCCAGCGCCAGCCGCTTGCTCCCCGCGCGCCAGTCCGCAATCTGCGTCACCCGCCCCGCGTTGTCGTACGTCAGCGCCCGGCTCGCCCCGTTGGGGTACGTGATGCCGGTCATCTTTCCCGCCACGTCGTACGTGTAGCTCGTCGTCCGGTTCCCCCAGTCCGTCACTGACGTCAGCTCGTGCCGCGCGTCGTACGCGTACGTCACGGTGTGGTTCCCCGGGTACGTCACCGAGGTCAAATTGTTCATGTCGTCGTACCCATACCCGATCGTGTTGTTGCCCCCGTCCGTATAGCTCGTCACCCGATTGCGCGCGTCGTACGCCCGCGTCAGGTTCGCCCCGCCCTGACCCACCGTCAGCAGGTTCCCGTTGTTGTCGTAACTGAACGTCAGGTTCCCCACGGTGTCGTTGCTCGTCGCCACCCGCCCCCGGCTGTCGTACGTGTATGCCGTCACGTTCCCCGACGGCCGCGTGATGTTCTGCACTAGCCCTCGCGCGTTCCACCCTGTCGTCGTCGTGTGGCTCAGCGGCGTCTCCAGCGTCAGCGCCCGGTTGTCCGCGTCGTACGTGTACGTGTACGTCTGGCTCCGCCGGTTCACCAGCGTCAGCCGGTTCCCATTCTCGTCGTAGGTGTACCCCAAATCGTGCGTCAACGCGTCCGTTAGCCGCGTCTGCTCCCCCGCCGCATCGTACCCAAAGCTCGTCGTCGCGTTCATCGCGTCTATCGTCGAGTTCACCCGTCCGTTCACGTCATAGTCCTGCGCGACGGTGTGACTCAGCTGGTCCGTCGTTGCCGTTAGGTGCTGGGCCGCGTCAAAGGTGTATGTGATGTTGTGGCCCAGGGCGTCCGTGGTCGTCGCCAGCCAGTCGCGCGTGTCGTAGTGGTTCGTGGTGTTCGCCGTCCCGGCGATGACGGCCGGCATCGTCGTCGTCAGCAGCTTTTGCGACGGGCTGTACGTGTAGCTCGTCGTGTGGTTGCCTGCGTCCGTCACGGACTGCAGGTTCCCCTCGTCGTCGTATACATTCGTCAGCGTCGCGTTCCCCGGCAGCGTCGTGACAAGCGGGCGGCGGTGGTGGTCGTACGTCTGGCTGGTGACGTTGCCCCGCGCGTCCGTGTGGGTGAGCTGGTCGCCCAGGTCGTTGTACGTGAAGGTCTCGTGGGTGCTGTCCGCGTAGTCTATGCGCGACACCTGGCCCAGCCCGTTCATCGTGAAGGTCGTCGTGTTGTTCCCCGCATCCGTGGTCGTCTCCAGGTTGCCCGTGGTCGCGTTGTACGTGTTGGTCAGGATGGTCGTGCTCGTCGCGTCCACCACCGTCAGCGGCTGGAAGTGGCTGTTGTAGGTGAAGTGCGTCGTGTTCCCGCGGAAGTCGGTCGTCGCCGTCAGGTTGCTGGCCGCGTCAAAGGTGTTCGTCAGGTTGTGGCCCAGCGCGTTCGTCGTCACCGTCAGGTTGTGGTTCTTGTCGTAGGTATAGGCGGTCAAGTTGCCGTCTGGCGTGTAGTACTGCACAATCTGGTCCTGGCCGTCATATACCCGCTGGTCAAAATTCCCCAGCGGGTCCTGGATGCTGAGCAGCCGGAGGTTGTTGTCGTAATAATAGGTGGTGACGTTGCCCGCCGGGTCCTCCTGCGCGTTGGCGAAGCCCGTGTAGTAGAACTTCCACGCCTTGCTCACGTTCCCCTGGCTGTCCTGCTCGTACACGCGGCTGTGCCCGTCGTACAGGTTGTCCACCAACGTGTTGTTCCCCGGGTCCTTCAGCTCCGTCAGGTTGTGGTGCGCGTCGTAGCTGAAGGTCCATGTCTTGCCGTCCGCGTCGGTGGCGGAGGTCAGGTTGCCTCCCGTGTAGCTGTAGTCCACGTGGCGGCCCGTGCTGTCGGTGATGTTGGCCAGCGTCCCGTTCGTCCAGTTCAGCGTCACGTTGCGGCTGAAGCTGTCCGTCACCGTCGTCAGCAGCCCCGTGTTGCCGTAGGTGAAGGTCAGCGCCTGCCCGTACAGGTCGGTGATGTTGGAGATCGCCCCGTTGCCCGTCGTGCCGTTGATGGCCAGGAAGTTGTAGGTGTTCCCGTGCCTCTCCGCCAGCGAGTAGTGGTTCCCGCTGAAGGCGAGCGTCGCCGTCAGCCCCGCCGGCGCGGCGAAGGTGCCGTCGGGCAGCGCAGTGTATTCCACGGTCCGGTCACCCATCGTCAGCACCACGCTCTTGCGCGTCAGCTGGTCAATCGCCCAGTCCGCCGTCAGCGCCGCCGCCAGCCAGTCTTTCGCCGTCGCGTGGTTGGTGAACAAGTCCTCCGCCGCGGCGATCGCCGCCAGATACGGCGCTGCCTGGTAGCTCGTCGCCTGCCCCAGTCCGTTCTCCCCGTTGCTGCAAAGGCTGACGAGCAGGTTAAAATTGTCCGTCCACCCGTACCCCAGCCCCGGCGAATTATCCAAGTGTCGGCTCGAATTGTAATTCCGCGCAAACGCCAGCCCGCGCGGCGCCGGCCCGCCCAGCTCCAGGTCCGTCCGGTCGTACGTGTAGGCCCCCGTTGCCAGGTCCACCGGCTCGGCGCTATTGACTATCGGGGCGGCGGGTGGAGGCAGGGGCGGTGGGATCGGGCGTCGGTAGGTTGAGTCCACCGTGCCGTTGCTCGTCGGGATTCCTCCGCTGTAATTGCCCGCAATCAAGGCCGCTGCGCTCGAATTTCCCACCAGATAATAACTCCACCCCGTCCAGTTGCCGGAGCTGATCGTCGAGCTCCCCGGGATCAGCACCGCGCCATGGCTCCCCGTGACTATGTTGCCGATGGAGGAGATCTGGCCGGAGTAATTGGCCGACAAGGTGGAGTTTATCGAGCTCCAGTTGTACTCATCCCCCCGGTAAATGGTCACATTCGCGGTGTTCGCCAGTTGCAAGACCTTCATCGTCGAGACCGCGTGGACGGTCGGCCCCTGGAGCTGCTCGAGGATGCCGTGCTCCAAGGCGCTGTCGAAAAGACCCGCGAATTGGAAGGCATGGATCAAGTCCGTCTCGTTGCTTTTCACCGCCTCATCATCCGAAGTGATCTGGTACATATCCAGGTAGTAGGCGGCCTCCTGGGCCAGGCGGCCGATCCGGTATGGATAAAATGGCAGCACCCCGAATTGGCTCCCCACCAGGGAGTCGGAAAATTCCGTCTGCTCCATGTACGTCAGCCCCATCACGTTCAGCAGCTCGCTGCGCACACGCCAGTCACTCTCGGCAATGGATGCCGCCAGATAGCCCTCCATCACTTCCTGGCGCTTTCTGATCAGGTGCGGGCTGGAGTCATAGCAGTGGATCAGGGCGTAAACATAGTCGTTGTTGACCTTATAGGTCACGATGGGCGGGGGCGGGCTGGAAAAATCCCCGCTGCCGGTGTCATCCAGATCCCCGGACCCATCCAGGCTGCCGAAAGGCTGGTTGACAGAAATTTGCACGTCCACCGTGGTCCGATTGCCCAGGGTGATCGTGCCGTTGGTCAGGTTGTCCCCCGTCCAAGCCCCGTCATTCAGGGAAAGATAGGCCGTATTGCCGCTGAAGTGCAGGGACAGGCACTGGTCCCCCAGGGCCGCCAACGACAGCGTGTCCGTGAACAGCGTGGTGGGGCTGCCCCCGCCCTTGTATTGCCCGATCGAAATGGTCAGACGGGGAAACCATTCGTCGGGTATCGCGTCCCAGGTTTGCATCGTCAAGAAATCCGAGTCAAAGTAGTCCCAGTCCTCGATCAGGGCTTCGTCGCCCAGGCTGGTGGCGTAGTAGGGGATGACCACTTCCCGCCCCAAAATGGAGTCCACGGAGTCGTTCGGGCGGTTGGCTTTCAGCCACGCCGTCAGGTTGCTGGTGTAATTTCCCAGGGCCGCCGTCAGATTCCCCTCCACCAGGCCCTGGATAGTGGTGTTGGACGGGGCTGTGCCTCCCATCGCGGTGCTTAGGGCGCTATGGTCATAGCCGGTCGTCGTGGCTAGGTCGATTTTTTCGCCCGCCGGTTCGTGCAGCTTGAAGGAGGGATCCAGTTCATACACGTCCTCGCCGATCTGCACACGCACCCACACGTGTGGAATCTCCCAGTACAGCCGGTTATCCTCGTCAAAATAGGGGAAGATAAAAGGCAGGCCCCGCGCCAGGCTGAAAATCCCGCGACTGACCACAAAGCGGATTTCCCTGATCAGGCTCACATCGTCGTCATCTCCCTCGTCATAGTCGCCATAGTCAGTGTCGTAGCCGTTCGCATCAATGAACGGCTCGTATTGAGTGAAAAAATCGCTGTTGCTCAAGTCGTCAAAGGGATAATTTCCCGAGTCCGCGTCGTAGCGATCCAGCTTGTACCATGCCGCCAGGTCCGAGTCGTAGACCGCCACCGTGCCAAAATGGTAGCCCGCGCTGAAGCCCGATTCGCGCAGCAGGGCCACCATGAGCGCCGCTGTGTCGAACGCGTTGCCGCTCCCTTCGAGATAAGTCATCGTCGCGCCCTTTTTCGCCCCCCAGTAATGCTCGTACTCGATCCGGTTCACGCAGTAGTTGTAGATGGCCAGGGGATCGTGCTGCAACTGCGCCGCCAAATCGGTGATTTCCACCGTTATCGCATCCGCCTCATTCCCGCCCTCCGTCACGAGATCGGGCGAGAGGCTGTCGGTGTGAAACCGTTCGCCCGCTCCCCCGGCCCCGTTCGAACGTGTGGCCAGCAGCTGAGCCGCGAGGGCCGCCGGATCGGGTTTGACGCGTTGCGTGCCCGGCGTAAAGCCCTGCGCCTGGAGCAGCGACGGCCAAAATAAAATGGTGAGAATGTAAAAAATCCGTTTCATGAAAAAATCCTATTGGGTGTGGGTTGGGTTGCCTTCCGCGTCGTAAGTGTAATTCCCAGAAATGGAGAGTCCGGTGGCATTGGTCAGACGCCCCAGGGCGTCATATTCATATTGCAGGTGGTTGGTCATATTGCCGGCCTGGTCAACATGGGGGTCCAGTTCCAGTTCATATTCATCCTTGTTGCTCAGACCGTTGCTGTCATAGTCCCCGCTGCCCGTTTGGCTGAGGCTGCCGCCAAAGTAGGCCTTTTCCCACCAGTCGGGCAGACCGTCGCCATCCGTGTCGGAAACCGCGTTCACGCTCAGATCGAACGAAAACACCATTTTCAACTGGCCCAGATTGGCCGGGGCGTAATTCACCGATGTCGCGGTGCTAGGATCCCAGGCGTAGTTGCCCGTCCAATTGCCCGGGAATCCGCGGGCAATCAAATTGGCATTCGTGTTGTAGCCGAGGGCAATGAGCCGGTCATAAAACGGCTTGGCCACCACCTTGAGCTGGCCGAGGTTGGCCGGCTCGTAATTGAGTGCCGTGGTGTTCCCAAACCCGCTGACGGTGGCATTGACAGCGGTACCCGCTCCGCCCTGCCAGCGAAACTGCGTGTCCAAGTACAGTTTCGCCTTGGACGCGACATTCTTGAGCTGGCCCAGGTTGAGCGGGGCGTAGTTTTGTGGGGTGGCGGCCCCATCGATGAAATTGGTGCCGATCGTGGTATTCGTCCACCAGTCAGGGTCGGCCATTGCCACCGCCATGAGCACCAGTCCGGAACCCAGCCAAACCAAAAATTTCTTTTTCATGTTCATTTGCAACAGGAGTTGAAGTTTAAGTCACCGTGGACGCGACCGGACGCGGCGGGTCAGTCTCCGCCACCGTTGCCAAAGCTGCCCATGACAATGTCCCCCTGGCGTTTGGGAATCACCACGGTGCCGTTTTTGAGAACGGTGAGCGCGGTGCCGAGGGTGGCGTTCACCGTGGTGGCCGTGCCATTGGAAGTTATGGCGACTGTTCCATTGCCCAGAACAAACAGCGGTGAGGATGCGCCGCTCCCGCTGGGGAAGGTGTAGGCGGTGCTGTTGTTGTGGGTGGTGGTGCCATTGTAGAAATTAGTGGTGATGTAGGTGCCAGTGCCCGCCGCCACCCCGGCGACCACCGCGCTGTCCGTCGTGATGTTGATATGATGGCCCAGGGCCACCGAGCTGTTGCCGGTGACGGTATTGTTTGCGCCAATGGCTGTCGTATAGTCACCGGTGGCATTCGAATAGCCGCCGATGGCCACTGCCGCAGTGCCATTGCCTAAATTTCGATTGCCCAGGCCGATGGCGCCATCCCCGGTGGCCCTGTTATAGGCGCCAAAGCTGATCGCGCCTCCTCCCAGCGCAAAATCTCCGGTGCCAATGGACGCGGAGCCCCAGGCATTCCCCATGGTGCCATTATAAGGATCGCCGCCCACATAGCTGGCATAACCCATGGCAATCCCGGCATCGTTGTAAACCCCGGAGTTAGGCCCAACCGAAATACCCGACCAACCCCAGTTGGTGCCGCCAATCGCAATGCCATCCGTGGGATAATAGGCATTCGTCAAATCCACGTGTCCGCCGATGGCGATGCTATTGGCGCCTTTCACGCTTGCGCTGCTGCCAATGGCAATGCTGTTGTTTCCCGTGTTGCCGGATACCGCCTGCACCCGCACGTTCGCGCCGATGGCGACCGCATTGGTGGCGTTGACGGTGTTGTTGTTGCCGATGGCAATGGAGCCGGCCCCGGTGGCGTTGGAAATATTGCCAAGGGCCACCGCGCCCGTGCCATTGGCGACGGTGAGATTGCCAATGGACACGGCGCCGATGAAGTCGGCAAGAGCGGTGTTGCCGATCGCCACGGCGCCTTCACCGCCGATTTCCGTGCTATTCGAGCCCAGGGCGACGCCCCCGAGATTGTAGGCGGAAGTTCCGCCGCCAATGGACACCGCCGAGCTATGCCCGGCATAAGTTCCGCCGCCGATGCTGACCGCGCTGGCCCCGAGGGCGGAAACGGACACGCCCAAAGCCACCGAACCCCATCCGGAGTTGGTTACGGCATAGCCGATGGCAACCTCGCCATCGCCCGTCAAATCAGAACTGCCCGTGATGTTACCCGCCGCAAAAACACCGCGGACCGCGTCAAACAGCATATAATTACCCGACCCGGTGGGGAGGCCGGTGGTACCGTTAAAAGTAAGACCGCTGCCTGCATAGATGGAAATGGTCGTCGAGTTGCCCATCAGGGTCGCTCCGCTGCTGAAGGCGATCTTCTGGTTGGCTGGGTCGAGGGTCAGGGTGTTGCTGGCATTGGAGGCGTTGTAAACGGTGAGCACGCCGAGGTTGGACAGGCTCATTTGCGTCGCCGGGGTGCCATTGAAGTACAGTACTCCGCCGACCACGTTGGTCAGCCCTTCCTGCCAGGTCCAGGAGGTGTTCGGGTTGTAGCCCGTGTTGACCACGTTGGCGATGGTCCCATTGGTCACGCCAATGTTGAGGCCGGGGATGACATAGGTCGTGGCACTGGCGACGGTGGTGATGTCGCTCAGGTCCAGGTTGAAGTGCAGCCACGTGCCGCTGTTGCCCGGCTTTTCCGTGCCGGTAAGCGTCACCCAGCTCCAGCCCGCGTCGAAATCATTGGCGACCGTCGCATTGGCGGTCACCGTCAGGTTGCCGGTCACGGTTTGGTCCGCGGCATGGAGGGTGGGGCTCCCCAGCAATAAGGCGCCGGCCAGCCAAGCACCGAGGCGGGAACGCCGGGGCACGAAAAGATTTTGCATCGACTGACGGAGGTGGAGGAACGCATGCATGGTGGATGAGGGTTAGGTTGCTTGTGGTTAAAAGTAGGGCTGGACGGTTAGTCTCCGCCGCCGTTGCCAAAGCTGCCCATGATAATGTCCCCTTGGCGTTTGGTTAGCGTGACATTGCCGGAAAGAGTCGCGTTGGTGGTGCTGGTGCCGATGGTGGCATTGCCATAGACGGTGGCATCGCCGTTTTTGAGCACTTTGAAGGCCGTGCCAAGGTTGCCCGAGCTGGTGCCATTGCCCAAAACGAGGAGGGGAGAGGTTGGGCCGCTGCCGCCGACGGTGAAGTTGCCGCTGCCGTTGCTCACGCCAGCCCATTGCCCGGCGACGAAGGCGTGGTCTGTGGTCACCGTCAGGTTGTTGCCCAGTGCGACCGAGCCGGTGCCGTTGACGGTCGCATTGGTCGTGATGGTGATATTGTTGCCCAAGGCTAAAGCGCCATTGGCTGTTGAGGTGCTGACATTACCCATGACAATAGTGCCATTGCCGGTGGCGGTGACAGTGTTGCCCAGGGCGAGCGTGCCATTGCCGGTGGCGTTGGTCAGGTTGCCCATGGCAATTGCGCCGATGCCGTTGGACGTGGAAGTATTGCCAATGCCCACTGAGCCAGCCCCGGTGCTTGAGCTATAATTGCCAGAGGCAAAATCACCATCACTCCAGGCCAGAGAATTCATGCCCAAGGCAACGGAACCATACCCGCCGATGGCGCCGCTGTTATAGCCCATGGCGATTGAGCCTTGTGTATGCGCGTCGCTCAATTCTCCCAATGCCACGGAGCCGAGTGCAAAAGCATTCACCACATATCCTTCTGCGACCGCGCCCGTGTTAACAGACCAAGCCCCGGCGCCAATGGCCACCGAACCAATACCGATACTTTTCACGTGATCGCCGAGGACCACTTGTCCGTTGTAACTCACATTGGAACCGCTTTGAATATTGGTGGCGGCCACAAAAGTTCCGGTGGTTGGGATCCAGGCAAAATAATTTCCTGTGCCGTACGGCGCGCCACTTACGCTGTCATAGGTGGCACTGGTGCCCGAATAAATATCGCCATTATTAAGGATCACCAAACCGTTGGCCGGAGTGCCGCTGTTGCCGATGCCAACGACGAACGCGGGATCCTTGCCCACCCAGGAGGAGGTGCTGCCCGTAAGGCTGCTGTCATTGTAATGGCCGACCACCACGGAGTCATAGACCGAGGCCACGGTATGGTCACCGATGGCGATGGCTCCGGTGGCGTTGGCCGTGGCGACAGGGCCGATGGCTGTGGCATTGGCCCCGGAAGCGATACTGCCGTTGCCTAGAGCGACGGCGCCGGTGGCATTGGCCGTGGTGCTCAGGCCAAAAGCCATCGCGTTGGCCGCCGAGGCAGTGCCGCCCACCATGGCTGTGGCGTTGGTGCCCGAGGCAATGCTGCCATTGCCCATGGCGACCGCGCCGGTGCCATTGGCCGTGGCCAAGGTGCCCAGGGCGATGCCCGTGGTGCCCGAGTAGATGGAAAGGGTGGTGGCATTGCCAGCGAGCGTCACGCCGCTGCTAAACACGATCTTCTGGTTGGCTGGGTCGAGGGTCAGGGTGTTGCTGGCATTGGAGGCGTTGTAAACGGTGAGCACGCCGAGGTTGGACAGGCTCATTTGCGTCGCCGGGGTGCCATTGAAGTACAGTACTCCGCCGACCACGTTGGTCAGCCCTTCCTGCCAGGTCCAGGAGGTGTTCGGGTTGTAGCCCGTGTTGACCACGTTGGCGATGGTCCCATTGGTCACGCCAATGTTGAGGCCGGGGATGACATAGGTCGTGGCACTGGCGACGGTGGTGATGTCGCTCAGGTCCAGGTTGAAGTGCAGCCACGTGCCGCTGTTGCCCGGCTTTTCCGTGCCGGTAAGCGTCACCCAGCTCCAGCCCGCGTCGAAATCATTGGCGACCGTCGCATTGGCGGTCACCGTCAGGTTGCCGGTCACGGTTTGGTCCGCGGCATGGAGGGTGGGGCTCCCCAGCAATAAGGCGCCAGCCAAACACGCCACCCAGAGGGAAAGGCGCAAGGGAAGCGATTGTTGCGGGGAATGGCGGAGGCGGGAGAACGCGTGCATAAGTGGATGGAGTTAAGGTTGGGGAAGGGGTAGTTGGACGCAGGGTTCTGAGAATCAGCGTAAAACTCCACTGTAGGCATCCATGGACTAACGGTCGGAAAAGGGTTTAATACACTTGGCTATGCCCGGTTAGAACAATTCACTTTCCATGTCGCAAGATGTTTTTGAAAACTAAATGAAATTATTTCGTGGCAAAGGTAACTAATCGACACGAAGGTCATTTTAACGTCATTTAACGGTAGATATTCACCCTAGATGCCCGGGGATAACTTTGTAATCGCGGCATTCGGCGTGAAATTTGCCGCACGCGTTTCTTCGGGATCGGATGAATAAACCATCGTTTTTTGATCGGCGGGCAAAACTCCACATATTTCAACCTACCCGGAGATTTCCTTGCCGTGGCCGCGGAATCGGGCAGACTGAAGGGCGACCGTCAAGCACGGGGGGCGTAGCTCAGGCGGATAGAGCAGCAGTTTTCTAATGTAAAACGATATTTTTTGATGTAATTGGCTGACATCGTCCTGAGTGCGCTAGAGTATGCAAAACAATAAATTACGCAATTTACTGCTTCAACTGGAGTGCTCCTGAATGCTCTCCAAGTGACTCATTTTCAGCCACCGGGTTACAAAAAGGGGTTACAAGTTTTTGTTGCTAGTGGGGGCGATCGACCTCCTAGGGCGGTGTACTATCCTATTGCCGAAAACAGCAAATAATCTGCTCGCTAGCTCGTTCGCGGATTCTTCATCGCGTTTAAATATTGGGATCTGTTTGAATATATGTTCAGATTTTCAAATAGAAACTTATGCACGAAGGAAAATCATCTGAGGACCGTGCCGGTATGTTGGCCGCTTATTACTCGGTATCGAAGGAGTTGATTCATGAATTAGCGAATATTCCCCAAGAAGATCGAATTGAGCGGTGCCGCGAGTATGGCATAAATCCTAAAATTATACGCACCATGATGGACTATACTCGCTATCATGAAGCAGCCCGTATCCATCAACGGATCGTTGTTTTAGGTGGGCAAATCGCCGATTTGAAAATTCTGGATTACGGGTGTCTAGTCGCCGATTACGGTCTGTATTTTTCACGGTTGGGAGCGGATGTCGCCATTTACGATATTGATCCTGAGGCCATACAATTCGCGCTGGCACGTTTTAGAAGAGAAAATCTAGCGGGTTTGGCATACCACATCCCCACTGATTACGCTGCCTTAGTCGCGAACAGGGACCTGGCCATTTTTGGTGAGGTATTGGAGCATATGCACAATCCGCTTGAGGTTTTACATGCCTGCGTTGAGCAAAAAGTGAATTACATTTTCACTTCATGTTACCCCTTTGGAAGCGAAAAGTATTTCTCCGAAAAGGGCCATAGTCGAATAGCCCAAACGCGCCAACCAGACGCAATTAAGCTACTGGTCACCCATTACCGGTGCTGGCCTTTGGAGAAACAGGCAATATTGTGGCAACGTCGAGAACAAAAGGACCAACCCATTCCGTGAGCTCTGGTATTGACGTTTGTTTTGAGCGGCTATAATTTATTTAAGTTAAATTCACCCTATCATCCCATGAGCCAAGCTCAACAGGGAGCAATCGATCCCATGGGGCAGCCCAATCGGGCACCCTCAAATCGACGCCTTGCCGTGCATCGCACGGCAGCCATTTTAACCGCTTTGGCGGTTTTTGCCGCCGGCTGGGGATATGGCCGTTATATGATTCCGAGTAAGACTGAAAGCACATTGTATGCTTCATCCGACTCAAAGACCGTTTTCGATCTGCCAACCAGCAATCGCGGCGTTAAAAACATACTGGCAGATATCTTGCACAAATACTCTGGTGGTGATCGCATTTTAGCTGTGGCACAATGGGTGGAGGCCACCCCCGTCTCTGAGCTTGGAGCACTCATCCAACAAGCCGCTCAATGCCCCGATGCCGCCGTGCGCCAGCATCTTGTTGATTTTGCCTATGCTAAATGGGTGGCGGCTGACCCGCCAGGCGCCCTGGCCAATGCCCTACCGACGATGCGAACAACCACGCCCGATCGCTCGCCGATTTCGGGCATCCTTGGCAAGTGGGCGCGGATTGACCCCCAAACCGCCTTGGGCGCCGCGCTCAAGCTCGACAACGCCGCCTTCCGGCAGGACGCCGTCACCAAAGTCCTGAACCAATGGGTGCAAGGCGAAGACCCGCTTGGCGCCTTGGCTGCGCTCAAGAGCCTGCCGCCCAACACCGCCATTGCCAACGAGGAACGGTGGCTATATCAACGCTGGTCGGAAGTGGACCCGCTGGCGGCCTGGGTCCATGTGGGCGAAATTGCCAACGCCGAGATGCGCAGTACCGTCCAGGGCATCATTTTAAGTAATTTGGCTTACAGCGACCCGATTGAGGCTGTCAGGTTGCTTAATGGCCTGCCTACCAATCAAAAATCACCGCAAATTTACCTCCATGTATTTCAGGCGTGGTCGCGGCAAGACCACGACGCGGCTTATGCCGCCCTGCGGGATTTGCCTGTAGGCAGCACCCGGACGGCAGCGGTCGATGGTGCTTTTAACGGCTGGGCGGAAGTTGATCCCCTGGCGGCCCTTCGTGCCGCGCAACAATTTCCTCCCGGCCCCGACCGGGACAAGGCCATCGAATTAGCCCTGCCCAACTTTGCTCTTCAAGACTCCCAAGCTGCGGGCGAATATCTGGCATCTTTGCCGCCGGGAACCGTTCGCAACAATCTGGTCAATCGCCTGGTGGCAGGCTTATGGGCTGATGCCGACCCATCTGCTGCCTTAACTTGGCTCGACAAAAACACCTCCGGTTCCACCCACGATGCTGCCGTGAGTGAGGTTTTAGGCAAAATCGTCAATTTGGATCCTGAGGCGGCCATGGCCTACATCGTCCAAATGGCCCCAAGTGCTTTGAGTGAGAAATACCTGCAGGATTCCCTCGCGAACTGGGGTAAGCAAGACCCTGCCGCCGCCATGGCTTGGGCGCAGGCCAACCTTAGCGGTAATGCGCAAGATACGGCCTTCGCGGCAGTCCTACCATTGTTGGTCCAAGCCAATCCCATGGCGGCGATGGACTATGTCCGTCAGTTGGCCATGGGCGCCACGCGCGACAAAGCCATTGCGAGCTTGGCGGCTTCAATGGCCAGGGAGGACATTCAAGGTGCAATTAATTGGGTAAGGAATCTTCCTGATACCGTTTCTGGCACAGCACGAAGCAATGCCCTAGCGGGCATAATTAATACCTGGGCCAAAGCCGATCCGGCCAGCGCAGCGGCGTTCGTCCGCGATAACAACCAGAATACAAATTACAATGCACTCGCCGGAAATCTAGCTCAAAACTGGGCGAAAACCTACCCGAAGGAAGCGCTGGCTTGGGCGGAGACTTTGCCTGGGGAAGCACGGGAAAGCACGGTTGGTGCAGCCTTGGTCGGCATGGCGGTGTCCGATGGCCCTGGCGCATGGGCCAATGCCATCGAATACTGGCGGACCGAAGGCTATACTAATCAATTTCAAGGCATTATATATGCTTGGAGCCGGACTGATCCCGCCGCTTCGGCCCAAGCGATGGCTTCACTTCCCGAGGATACACTTGGGCAGGTCTCCACCAATACCGCCAATTTCCTAATAACTGAGTGGATGTCGAGCGATCCCGCAATTGCGACCGAGTGGGTTAAGCATCTTCCGCCAGGATCATTGCATGACGCGGCCTTGGCGCGGTACAACCAAATGCAACAAGCCAATGCTATTTTTAAAAACAGCGGCGGGATCTCCATGAATGTCCATAATCAATCAATCACCATTTCACCTGGTCTCTCCCAGTCGGGGGTGGGGATGCGTGTCCCAAGAGATGATGAGGCCCCGCGTCAGCTTATCGCGGTCCCTTTAGCCCCGGCGTCCGGATTGGATACAAGTAGATAACGTCAATAAGCGCATTTCTGCCAACAATTGGATCTTATGCCATCTGAATCGCAACATTCTCGCGATTGCGCGCCTAAGCCGGGAATACCCTCGTCGAGAGGTTGGCGAAGTGGTCCGGTCATGATCGCGGTGCTAGCCTATGCGGGGGTTTTCATTTTAGGATGGAGCTTGGGTTTTCACGCCAGGCCAAAGACACCATTTTCCCCCACCGCCAAGGTGGGCTACGCGCGTCCACCAGCGTTCGCACCGGGCAGCACCGCCGCCACACCGCACAACGTAGCTTGGGATCCACAGAGCGCCTTGGGAAAAATCATGCGGCAATATGCCGGCACGGAGCGTTTGCTGGCGATTGCCAAACTAGTCGAGAAAACCCCCGTGGCACAACTAGCCAGCCTACTGGATCAGATGCGCAATTGCCCGAGGGAATTAGCCCGGCAAGCTATCAATGATATGATTTTGGCGAAATGGACCGCCGCCGACCCACAGGCCGCCCTGGCCTACGCGACTATCATTTCCCTCCGCAGCGGGGATCCAGCTTTGCTGAATAGTGTCTTCACTCTTTGGGCGGCAACCGACCCCAAGGCCGCTCTGGCCGCCGCTTTTGCCCTGAAAAATGCTTCCTTCCGCATCGTGGGGGTGAATACCGTGCTGGCTGCCTGGGCGGAAGGCAAAGACCCCCTCGGTGCCGTCGCGGCCGCCAAACGCCTGCCCCCCGGCCAAGGCAAAACGGATTTCCTCCGCATGGTTTTTGACCATTGGGGGCGCCTGGACCCCGCCGCCGCCTTGGCGGCCTTGAACCAGGTGGATAACCCAAGCACGCGTCAAAGTCTCCAAAACACCATCATCGGCTACTTGGCCAATAGCAATCCGGCGGAGGCGCTGAAGACCCTCGCTGGTTTGCCCGCAGGCCAGCAAGCACCGGCCACCTATGGCAATTTGTTTCAAAAGTGGGGCGCGCAAAACCCGGTGGAAGCTTTTACAGCTCTACAGAGTATTCCAGCAGGAGCAGGTCGATTGGCCGCCATCCAGAGTGTTTTTAAAAGCTGGGCAGCCACCGACCCGCTGGCGGCGCTTCAGGCGGCCCAATCGCTGCCGCCCAATGGGGAACGGAACCAGGCCCTCGCCGAAAGCGTGCGGGCCTACGTGATTAAAGACCATCAAGCTGCTGCTGACTATATCGCCGACATGGCGCAGGGAGTGTCTCGCGACCATCTGATTGGCGTTTTAGCGTCAGTCTGGGCCAATTCTGACCCCGCCGCCACTCTAGCGTGGCTTGATCAAAATGCCGACGGCACAATGCATGACACTTCCGTCTACTCAATTCTTGGCCAAATGGCCCAAGAACATCCCCTTGATGCTTTGGCCTATATTTCCCGGCTGCCGGAAAGCGCCCTCCGGGACAAATATGTTATGGGAACGTTAAATGGCTGGGCCAAAGGGGACGCTGCTTCCGCCTTGGCGTGGGCCAATACAAACCTGACCGGCGACATCTATGATTCGGCCTTAGCCAGTCTATTGGGGCAGATGGTCAATGCAAATCCTGTAGATGCCTCAGTCTACATAGCCCAGATGCCGGCCAGTTCCAGCCGCGACGATTTAATCCTGCACGTAGCTTCTTCGCTAGCGAAGCAAGATTTCCAATCGGCAATCAACTGGGCCCAAGGGCTCGCGCAGGACGTTCCCGACTCTGTCCGACAGAAAGCATGGAGGCAAATAATTGACACCATTGCGGTGAAAGACCCCTCCTCAGCAGCTGCTTATGCCCAAAGTCTGATAACGGACCCAAATGCGCGTGCAGCAGTCATCGGCGTCGCAGACGATTGGGCTAAAAGTGACAGCAAAGCCGCCTTGGCTTGGACGGAATCCCTCCCCCCCGGACCAACCCGGGATAGTGCAATGGCCGCAGCAGTGGCGGGCTTTTCTCATATCGATGCGGTGGAAGCTTGGAATTACGCCCTCAATAACTTACCGGCAGGGACGCCGGCGACCAAGGCGGCCCAGGCTGAGATCGCTGTTTTTTTGAGCAAAACCAACCCTGTGGCAGCCGCGCAGGCTGTTATGACACTCCCGCCGGGCAATTCCCGTTCCTTTGCCACACCTATCATCGCAGACAATTTGGCGCAACAGGATGCCTCGGCGGCCGCGAAATTTGTGGAGTCCATTCCGGTCGGGGCTGAGCGTGATAGTGTCATGCAAAGAGTCATTCCCACCCAAGCCCTAAACAACGGGGCTGCCGCCTATGCTCTAGCGCTCACTTCGAGTACCGACGATAATCGCTATATCACTATTGGGCAGGCGCTTACTGGGTGGGCAGTGTATGACCCTGTGGCGGCCACCACCGTCCTTCAATCAGCCCCGCTCACCTATGGGCAGCGCATTTCGGTTCAGAGCCAAATAAGCAATGCAAAAAGCATCCAGGCGCGAAACGATGCGAGGAGGAAACCCCCATCCCAGCATCCTTAATCTAAGCTTGGCATAAAAACTTCCGCGAGGGAACGCTTGAAATTTGGATAAGTCGTTTCACTTATCTGGCGAAAATTCACTTAATAGAGGATCTCCCCGCAGCCCAGTGACATATCACGGTCTTCTGATCCGTTGTTCCATAAGAATAAAAAACCATCACGGACCGCAGTTTACAAAGCCAACATCAACGTAATGAAAATATGTCGCATCGGAAGGATTGCCGTCGTAATAGGTCCCCCACTCGTAGTTCTCATATGCATAATAAGAAGTGGGATCCAGGCTTATTACATCAACATGAAACAAATCAGTTTCGTAGCCAAAAAAATCATCATGATCAACGGTGATAGTGTCATTTATAATCAGGGTGGAGGAGCCATCCCAAAACCAGCGCTCCCGCTGCGGATCTTGATACACATCAATGGAATAGTCGGCAATTGTAATATATGTATCTGAAGTATTTCGCTGGGACGTGGGGCCCGTGGCGGTAGTTGCAAAAATATCATTTGTGGCGGATGTATTACTGGCAGTGAAAGCGGAAGTTCCGGATGTATCTATGCTAGTCCCCGGATTGTCATCGAGATAGCAGCAGTTTAGGTAGGCGTGTGCCGGACTAACAAATCCAAAAATGGCGACGACCATTAAGAACGGACGAAAGAGTTTCATAAGGATAAGGGGTTGGTGTTTTGAGTAAGAGATCCAAGGTTGTTCAGGCATTCTTGAGTGGGTGGGTTTAAAAACAAATCCCTTTTAGTACCGCAGATAATCGTCTAATCCTAGCAGTCCGTCAATGGCAAAAAAGACACAGAAATAAAACTTTATATTTTATGGTAGCATAAGTCGTGCCGTTATGGATGAATTTTGATAACGAATGACCATCAGCTTCCGACCCTTGTGGGCGCGGGCTAATTTAGTGCGGCTTTACCTCGGCTCATGTATAAAGAAAACACGCCATGATACAAAAGACGGTATAGGGAGCTTCTACCGGAAACCCGACGGCGCGTTATTTCGTTCGCAGTGTCGGCGGGTGCAATATTTGCCGCCGGGTGGGCTATGGCGAAGTGATACAGGTATTGACGTTTGGTTTGATTAGTTACAATTTGTCTGGGCTAGGCTTAACCCCCTCCATCCCATGACCGCAGCGCAGCAGGGGACAAACGATCGTTCAGGACGGCTTCCGCCGATGCCGCCAACCCAATTGTGCGTTATTCGATATGGGGTGGCTGTTTTGGCAATCTTGGCGGCATTGGCCGTGGGATGGGGATATGGTCGGGCGGAGGCCAAGGCCAAGGTGCAGGGCCACACTCCGGTCGCCAAGCCCGTATCCAGCCTGTTGATTCCAAAGTGGAATCCCAAGAGCGTTTTGGGGGAGATTTTGAGGAAATATGCCAACGGTGAGCGTATCTTGGCTGTAGCCCAACTGATTGAAAACACGCCCGTGAATGAATTAGCCAGTCTAATTCAATTGGCGGCCAGTTGCCCGGATTCGGCAGTGCGCCGCGCAGTCACGGATTTTGCCTATGCCAAATGGGTGGCAGACGACCCGCAGGCGGCTTTGGCTTTTGCGCTTCCAACTATGCGCGAGGGCAAGCCGGAGAACACCCCTATTTCCAACATCTTTGCCATGTGGGCCCGAAACGACCCGCATGCCGCATTGGCTGCCGCCCTGAAGCTGGACGATGCGGCATTTCGGCAGGATGCCGTAACCAAGATATTCAACAATTGGGTGCGCCGGGATGATGCGCTGGAGGGATTGGCGGCCTTGAAGGCACTCCCTCCTGGATCAACCATCCCCAACGAAATGAAGTGGTTTTTTCAACGTTGGTCGGAGGTAGATCCCCTCGCCGCTTGGGCCAATGTCGACAAGATTGAAAGCGAGGATACGCGCACTATTGCCCGAGGCATCATCCTGAGCAATCTCGCCTTAAGCGACCCGATTAAGGCCTTCAACCTGCTACGCGAATTGCCCTCTAATCAACAGTTACCGCTCGCCTATCACGAGATTTTTCAAACCTGGGCGCGGCTGGATCCCAACGCGGCTTTTGCTGCCCTACAAGGCATGTCGGCCGGGACCTTCCGGCAAACGGCCATTGAGGCCGCTTTTAACGCCTGGTCGGAATCAGATCCCGCCGCGGCGCTGTCTGCGGCCCAGACCCTGCCGGCGGCCCAGGATCGCGAACACGCATTTTCGATGGTCTTGGCCAATTACGCAATGCAAGACCCAGAACATGCAGCCGACTTTATCGTTAGCCTGCCACCGGGAGCCGACCGTAATAATCTCATCAAACAATACATATCCGGAACGTGGGCCGATGCCGACCCGGCCAACGCGCTGGCTTGGTTAGACAAAAACGTCTCCGGCAACGTCCACGACGAGGCAGTGGGCGACGTGCTGAATAAGCTGGGTAAGACAGATGCGACGGCCGCCATGGCCTACATCGCCCAACTGCCCACGGGCGCACTGCATGACAAGTATCTGCAAACTGCCGTAGGCAATTGGGCCAAGGCTGATGCGGCGGCAGCCTTGGCGTGGGTGCAGGACAATCTAACCGGCGATATACGCGAACTCGCCCTTTCCACAGTGCTGCCGATTGTCATCGAAGCCGACCCCCAAGCGGAAATCGGCTATGTCATGCGGTTGCCGGATGGCCCACTCCGTGATTCTGCAATTGTTAATTTGGCCTCGGCACTGGCCCAACAGGATATTCGTGTGGCCTTGGAGTGGGTGAAAAATCTGCCATCGGATATTTCGGATCAAGCACGGCATGATGCGATGGCTAACATCGTTGTCAAAAACTGGGCGGCTATTGATCCCGCAGGAGCAGCTTATTATGCCGAGACTCTCCCTACGTCATCCTCGGATTTTAATACGATTGCCAGCGGCGTAGCGGATGTTTGGGCCAAAAGTGATTACCAAGCTGCATTCGATTGGGCGAAAACACTGCCGCAAGGGTATACCCAATCGGTCGCAGTTAGCGCAGCCCTTTTCAATATGTCTCAAGCAGATCCGGCGGCTGCTTGGGATGAGGCGGTTAAACAATTAGAAACTAATGATAATCATATCTCATTCGCTTCGATTGTAAATACTTGGAGTCAGACTGATCCTGGCGCTGCAGCCCATGCCGTTGCCGCATTGCCGGCAGGTTCTTACAACACTGAAAACGTGGCAAGTTTACTGGTTACAACTTGGATGAGTCACGATCCGGATGCAGCCGGTCAATGGGTGGCGGATTTACCATCCGGTGAATTGAAATCAGCCGCTGCCGCGCGTTTCAACCAGTTGCAACAGGCGTATTCGATACAAAAAAGTGCTGGCGGGCTCATGATGATGACCGGCCATACAGTGACAGTAATTCCCAATGGTTCCGGGCCGGTTACCGTTCCTTTGCAGCAAGAAAGTAGCACGAGCGGTGGAAATAATTCCTCCGAATCAAATCAACCCTCCGGCCAGCCTGATAGTAATAACGGTGCGCAAAAGGGGAATGGGCCATAACACCATAAAGCCGACTATTTGATCCATGAATCGTACCCCACCAGACATTCCAACAAGCAACCCGGTACTCCAGCGGAAATCGCCCGGCTGGCAGCTAGGGGTGGGCTATATCTTGGGTACTTTGGTATTGGCGGGAGCATTTGTTTTAGGCCGCAATTTGGGCTTTCACTTCATACCCGTAGCGTCCTCTTCGACGCAGGCCAAGGCCGAGATTTATATACGGCCGCCTGCAGTGATCCCCGGCAGTACGGCAGCCTTGCCCAAGAATGTGGCGTGGGATCCCAAGAGTGCCTTGGCTGAGATTATAAAGAAGTATGCCGGCTCGGCGCGCTTGCTGGCCGTAGTCTCACTGATCGAGAAAACTCCAGTAGCGCAACTGGCTAACTTGCTTGACCAAGTCCGCACTTGCCCAGAAGAAGCGCTCCGCAATCACGTCAGGGACTTGGCCTTCGCTAAATGGACGACTGCAGATCCGCAAAGCGCTTTTGGCTACGCCATGACCAGCTCGGTGCGCGATGGCGACCCGACGATGCTCAAGAACGTGCTGGGCGTTTGGGCGAGCATCAACCCGAAGCTGGCCTTGGATTCTGCTTTGGCTATCGGCAATGCTGCCTTTCGCACAGCGGCCATTGACGCTGTGCTGACTGCTTGGGTGCAGGGCGCCGACCCCCTTGGCGCAGTCGCCGCAGTCAAAAGCCTTTCCTCCGGTCAAGGCGGAGCCAACCTTTTGGAGGTGCTGTTTAAACGTTGGGCCGGCCTCGACCCGATTGCTGCCTTTGCGGCCTTGGATCAAATTGACAGCGCAGAAATCCGCCGCAAGATCCTATACACGATTTTCGGCGCCTTGGCTAATAGCGACCCAGCCCGGGCCTTTGCGGCATTGCGCAACCTGCCGCCCAGCCAACGGACCGCCGCAGCTTATAAAGACCTGTTCCTCAAATGGAGCAAGAAGGATCCTACGACAGCCTTTGCGGCGTTACACGACTTGCCGCCTGGAGCTGGCTTGTTGGAGGCGGCCCAAAGCCTTTTTAGCAGTTGGGCGGCATTAGACCCCAAGGCTGCTCTGCAGGCAGCCCTATCCCTGCCCTTTGCTGTCGAGCGGGATAAAGCCATCGCCCTGAGCATTAGTAAACTCGCCACGCAAGACTTGCATGCCGCCGCTGATATTGTAGCTGCGCTGCCAGCTGGTCTTTCACGTAACAATCTCGTCGGTATGCTGTCCGCTATTTGGGCTAACACCGACCCTAATTCCGCATTAGCATGGCTGGACCAGAATACTACCGGGACGGCTCATACAAAGGCGGTTGCTCAAGTTCTTGCTGTTATGAGCAAAAGTGACCCGGCAGCAGCCATGGCTGTTGCCGTGCACGTTGATGACGATAACCAACGTAATAATTATATTCAGCAGGTGCTTGCCACCTGGGCTAAAACAGATGCTGCCTCAGCTTTGTCCTGGGTGTACGGCAACTTAGCTGGCAGTTCTTTGAATTCAGCGGTGAACAAAGTTTTGCCGCAATTTATCCAGTCGGACCCTTTAACGGCATCTGCCTATGTGGCAGAGATGTCCCCCAGTTCGAACCGGGACAGCATGGTTTTACTGTTGGCCAGCCAGATGACAGCCAAGGACATTCAGTCCGCCCTGACTTGGGTGCGAAATCTGCCTGAAGGCACTCCGGATGTTACCCGAAAGCAGGTCCTGCAAAATGTTATCGGTGCGTTTGCTTCCTCAAATCCTACTGGGGCGGCGGCTTACGCGCAAAGTCTCGCCTCTGATCCTTATCTTGGCCCGACGGTGGCGCAGTTGGTCGCTGCGGCTTGGGCCAAATCGGATGGCCAAGCAGCCTATGCCTGGGCGGAATCCTTGCCCAACGGGGCGACGCGTGATAGCGCCATGTCGGCATCGGTCGCGGGTAATATCCCCGTCTTGAGTAAAACTGATCCATCACAAGCAGCCCAAGCTTTGGCTTCGTTACCGGCGGGAGCTGCCCGGGTATCAGCAGCCACTGAATTGGCCCGTAATTGGGTGGCACAAGATATGCCAGCCTCCGTACAATGGGTTTCAACCCTTCCGGCAGGCCCGGAGCGCGATGCAGCCATTATCGAAGTTGTGCAGCGTGGGCAATCTACTAGTGACCCCGCAGGAGCTTTTGCTTTGGCCGTCACCGTAAGCGAAAGCAACGCCAGGATGAATGCTTTGATTGGTGCGCTTTCCGCTTGGGTGCCGACTAACCCCAGTGCCGCGCAAGCTGCGCTTGACGCCGCCAACTTACCCGCCAGCCAGCACGATAATTTAACTAGGATGATTCAAAATCCACAAAATCTGCTGATTATTGAAAACAACTTAAAGAAGGCTATGAAAATCCCAATAAATCGCCCCTAGGGTATCTGTTTCATGAATCACAGCCTAGTTCTCAGCATCAAGATACCCGTCTAGATAATGATGAATCGAGCCAAGTTGTGCATTGCTGCTGTCATAAAAAGTAGCATCACCTGTTTCCGAGCACCAGCCGGATAAAGGGGCAGCAATGCCCGTGATATGATATGAAAAACCATCAATTTCATTTCCCCACATTGAATTGAAAATTTCGGTGTAATCGTGGTAATATGGGGATTGGCACCATGCCTGTACAACATATTGGGAAACATGTCCCGTAAAATAGAAATATGTAACTTGACAGGCAATATCTGCTGTACACGCCGTCCCATCTGCTGATTGCGTGGGGCCGGAAAAATTACCTACGGCCCAAGTGGATCCAGAGCCGGTAACGCTAGGATCATTTGCTGAAACGCCAGACCAGCAAATTGTGATCCCAAAAGCGGGACTAGTAATTCCGAATAACCCAATAGCGAGAAGCAGTGCGCGAATAATTTTCATGAGAGTTAGGGTTGGGCGTTTTTAATGGAAAAATTCAATGCGTTAAGCTGATTTTTACCAACGAGAAGAACTTGTCAACGGAAGATAATCAATTAGGTAAGGTTTTGAGTTTTTATCATGAAGCATAGACTATATCGCATGGGAATTATTATTTTAAAATGCTAAATCATAGAGCAAAAAATAGCTAGGACAGTGATATGCATCTAATATCTTGAACTTGACCGTCCCATATCACACCCTAAGCCTTAGCATCGACCGGAGGGCCAATAGCCTCACACATCTCATTGCCACACACCATGGATCTCAAGCATGTACTCTTTGTGGGCAACGCCAAACACCCTTCCAGCACCCAGGTGCGCTGCCTGGATATCGCCACGCGATTGGGTTGCGATTATTTGCTGGAAGATCTGAATGTCGGCAACCTTCCCAGCCGCTATTCCGCATTTTTGTGCGTAAAACCCGTCCTGGGCCCGGGTGTTCTGGAAGCCCTTTCCCAAAGAGGGAAAGTCGTCTGGGACATCATTGATCTCCACCCCCCGAAAAAAGGGGTTGAGGTTTATCTGGCCAGCACCGAATTTGTTCGCCGCCGTTTTAATGACTTGGGCCGGGTGGAGGTCATTCACCACCATCACTGCAATTTTGAAGGCACGCCCAACGATGCGTTGCTTCGCCGCCCGACCTGGCTGGGCTGCCGCCATTGGCTGCCGCCTTTGGAGAATATTGACTGCGACATATATCGCGACGATGGCCTGTCGCAAGAGACCATCATTCAAGTTTTTCGCAAAACCGGCATCAGCCTTAACTTGCGGCATGTCGGCGACCATCCGCACTTGCGGAGGGTGCCGGCCCAATCCCATTTGTCCGCGACGGTCAAAGACCGGCTGGCCAAGGAAGTGCTGGGCTTTCATGTGACGGTGAACTCCGGCATCAAGCTGATCAACAGCATGGGCTTTGGCATCCCTTCCATCTCGAGCGATGAGCCGGCGTATCGTGAGCTGGGACCGGATTGCACTATTTTTTCAACCGTGGAGGACTGCAGTCAATGGGTCGCAGCCTTGCAAAGCGACGATGCGCTCTACAATCTATTGCGAGACAATTGCCTCCGACGGGCAGCGGATTTTCATATTACGATGATTGTGAAAAAATACGAAGCGCTGCTAAAATCGTTATGAAAAACTTCGTCGTCTATACAGCAATCACCAAGGGCTACGATCCCCTGCGGCCAGTTCCCAGTCAATGGAGAGGTCAGGCTGACTTTATTGCTTTTCTGGAGGAAGCCCAACCCGCATCCGGTTGGGAAGTCCGGCCGATATTTCAGAAATTTTCGGATCCATGCCGCAATGCTAAAGTGCACAAAATCCTGCCGCATCGCTATTTTCCGGAAGCGCAGTACAGCCTCTGGATCGATGGCAGCATGGAAGTCAAATCCAACCTGCCGTTGCCCCAATGGGTCGAAGCGTATTTGGGTGAGCACGATCTTGCCGTGTTTAAGCACCGTTACCGCAATTGCCTTTATCAAGAGGGCAGAACATGCGCGAGGCAGAGCCTGGATTCGCTCGAAACCATCGATCGGCAAATGCGAAAATATTTTCAGGAAGGTTATCCGCTCAACAACGGCTTTGCCGTATGCTCAGTCCTGTTCCGCAGGCACACTCAGTTGGTTGAGCAATTCAATGAGATCTGGCACCGAGAGATCATGGAAGGCTCACGTCGTGATCAGTTGAGCTTCAATTACGCCGCTTACAAGGCGGGCCTGAAGTATGCGCATTTACCGGGCCTGATGCTCGACAACCCGCATTTCAATTGGCTGAAGCATGTGGGCCCGCGATCGGTGCCGACGCGTGATTAAGCGGGGCGCTCCGGCAAGCTACTCACCATGGGGCGTTTTACCGGGTGCAAAATGCTCTTATGCTTGGGCAAGACCATCCATGGATTGCAGCCGATTTGATCCCCAGGGGGGCTAAATCCGCAAGGCGGATAACCGCACATATTGGCCACCGTTGTGAACCGCAACTCAGAGTTCCCGGCTATAATTGGATTTTCCAGATAATTTGAACAAATCCGCGCAAGCGCTTCTTCAGATAACAAATATAGAAATGGCACCGTGCCCATGGCGTAGGGCCGGCAGGCCTCGGGCAGAGATTTAATATCCTTGAACCAGAACCATTCCGCTTCGCGATGGCGCAACCGCACGCTCGAAGCCACGAAAGGAAAATGCCAAACTGGGGCATAAAAATGCCGAACGGAAATCAAGCAAAAGACATCCCATTCGACAATCCACCATTTTCGACAATGTTCTTTACGCTGGGAAAACCACGAGCATAACAACCAATCCGCCCCGGTGGTCTTGCTGCCAAGGTGGAATTTTCTGATTTCCGGGGTTGCCTCCAAGGAATAGCCTTCGGGAAGTGCAGCACCAGCGCTCATGGTAACTATTTTTGCTTCAGGGTTACTCCGGCGAATGCTCTGCAAATTGACCTGCACGGCCTCGTTTATATCATGGTGAAGGAAGACGATGCCCAATTCCCCTGATCCAGCATGGGATTGGTCGTCTAATCGGCCGTAGGATGGCTCTGGATTGCTCTGCATTGAGAAACAGTGGTTTGCTTAAGGCAAGCTGGCCGGACCCGTTAGGGGCCCTCCATTGCGGACCGGGCTCGGCCTACGCACCGATTCCAGAACACGCGTGAGCCAAGTTCTTTTGCCAGAATGCCGGGGTGGATGATCCAAGTGATATGAAATCAAATCGAAACGGCCTAAAAGCGAAACCCCGACTTGGGTCATTCTAGCGGCAAACTCCTCATCTTCTCCTCCGTAACCAACAAATTCCTCGTTGAAGCCGCCGATTTGCCGCGCCAAATTCGTCGGCACACTGATCTGAAATCCCCAAACTTGGGCATAGCTCGTCAGCACGATGGTTTTCTCGCCCGTTCGTAGGGCATCTCTAAGTGCAACGTATTTCGGCCCATACAATTGATATCTTTCGTCAATGCTGGTAACGTAGTCTTCAAGTTGGCCAAAATGCTCTGGCTGCAAGGAATCTGCGCATTCTATGGGGAGCCGCTTTCGTGCGCCAGCCACCAGCACAGGAGTGTCGGCATAGGCCAGATGTGCACGCACCACGTCAGGGGCGAGAATACAATCTCCGTCGATGAATAATACCCGTGACCCATGGGCCAATTTAAGGCCAAGATTGCGGGCTGCTGAAAGCCTGAATTCGGGAGTCTCGGGCCCCAGCCAAACTTCCGAAATATCACGCCCATGCCGTCGTAGTTCGTCAAAAACGGGTTGATTGATCTCTCGATTGCCCCCGTCATGGACAACAATCAACTCGTAGGCACATTCTATCTGTCTCAGCAGGCCAAACAAGCACAGCCGCAAGCGCAGCGGGTCGTTATAAGTAACTACAACTATGCTGATGCTTGTCACAAGGTCAGGCTTACCATATCAGAAGCGAACTTGGAATGATTTTTGCAAGGTTGATAAATAGGGGAAATTCATTAATTAGGCATGCATGCGCGAGTTTAACAAGATATTTGGGATCGGCATATCAAGGACTGGGACATCGAGTCTAGCGCTCGCTTTGCAGTATCTAAAAATTTCAACAGTGCATTGGCCGAACTCGATGATAGACTTTCATCGGTACCGTGGTGCCACGGATGTTACTGTTGCCTGCCGATTTAAGGAACTCGACCAAATATTTCCCAACTCCTTGTTCATTTACACCGAACGGGATCAGAAAAACTGGCTCAAATCTGTTACCGCCCATTACCTCCCGTTCGTCAACTCTAGCGTGCTCCCAAATCCGAGTCAGGCATTCCGGCTGGAGGCAGATGTTCGAATCTACGGCAAGCTTAACCCGTCAGCGGATGATTTCTCCCCGGCTTATCAACGTCATCATTCGGAAGTGTTGAAATACTTCCAAGGCAAAGAAAACCGTCTTCTCCGGATGGACATTGAGCATGGCGCTGGATGGACAGTATTGTGCCGTTTTTTGCAACTACCTGAACCAAGCGTGGATTTTCCACATTTGAACAAGGGTAACTCCTAAATTGATTTCACATACCGGCATTAATTTAACGCCATGGATTTGCGGCAATATTTCGACCGAGTGGTGCTGATCAATCTAAAGCGACGACCAGATCGCTTGACTCACGCGAAGCAAGTTTTGGAACTGAGCCAATGGCCATTTAAACCTCCAGTGGTAATGGAAGCCGTGGATGGCACGATTGCATCTAAACCACTTCATTGGAAAAGTTCACCCGGAGCCTGGGGCTGTCTCCGCTCGCATCAGCAGGCACTGCAATCAGCAATTCTTGATGGGGCGCAAAGCATTTTAGTCCTCGAAGACGATGTTTGTTTTGGCGACGATTTTAAGGAGAAAGTGGAGGAGTTTCTGCAAATTGTTCCCAACGACTGGGATCAATTGATGATTGGTGGGCAGCATGTAAATCTGACTGGGAAGCCTCCGGCATTGATTAAACCCGGGGTTTATCGCTGCGCCGATTGCGAAAGGACCCATTGTTATGCGGTGCGTGGAAATTACATGCGGAAACTTGTAGAGCGCTGGAGTGGCGGGGGAAAGTATAATGGCGGCGTGCATTGTGACTGGATCATGGGAAGGGACCCGGAATTGCAATCCGCGCACAAAGTTTACGCCCCCGAGCGCTTCCTTGCGGGCCAAGAAAGCTTCCTATCAGATGTTGATTCCTTGCAACCGCTGAGAAGGTTTTGGAACCCACCTGCTCCCGATGCGCCAGTCATAAATCTGCATGCACCCGCCCAGGTCGTCGCCGATCTCCGGGAATACGGACTCTATCTCGGTCGCGATTACGATCCAGTCCGCGGGCAGGATCAAAGGTTGGCGCGAGTTTTTGCCGCCACGGTGGACAACCACGCGAAGCGGGTGCGCAGACTCGCTATTTGGATACACTCCACCCAATGGGAAATCGCGGCAACGCCCGCCTTGACCTGCGCCATCCATCACCCTGAAGCAAATCCAGAACTGGTAAAAGCAGCCTCCCTTTGGCCCGTCCACGAAATTCACGCCTTATCGGTTGGGGAAGCAATCGAACAAATGCGGCAAATACCCGAATTGCGAGGAAAATACCTACCTCGTATTTTGCGAAGGTAAAAAATTGCCGCAGCCCCCTTCGTCAAGGGGTTGCGCACCTGACGTGGCGTAAAAAACTAACCCACCGGCTGGAGTTTGCGCGAATTCAAAATCGCCTTGACGGATCCAGGTATGGGGTTGGCTGGATCAACCTCGCCATTCTTACATGCCGCCTCAATAACCCCTACCTCTTTGGTCAAAGCGGTTTCCAACATTTGCGGCGAACTGATAACCAATCCGGCCAGTTCCGCGCCATGATCGTCTTTGCACCAGCATTGGCCGCTGGCTTCACTCAAAATAAGGGCGAAACCTTGCCAGCAATCGGCATTGAAAAAATAATCTGAGAAAAATTCGAAAACCGCATCACGGTTATTTTCGAGCGCATCGGTAAAAACGCGCGCAAGATCAGCATTCAAGGTTTCGGATTGGGTTTTCATGATATTATATATCTGGGGATTGGGGCGGTGTCATAGATTTACTGCCACCCATGATTTGTCAATTATCGCAAATTGACAAGCATATTTGATACGGCCATGCATTTTTCACGACGAATTATATGTAATTGTTGTCGAGCAACTTGTATAATAAACTACTTTACTTATGAATCTGAACACAGGGTGGCCAAGTAAAATTAATAAAAAGTGAATATTAATCACCGAAAGTGTACCCGAAAAATTTGATATCCTTCTCAAAGCACTGCTCAATCAGTGCAGCGGTAGTGTCACTATAACAGGTTCGATAATCGATTTTTTGGGTGAAATTGATCTTGGGAAGCTCCGCTCTCGGCAAATCTAGCTTTTGCAGCACCGAATCAAAGTCGTTTTGAATGTTTTCGAATTTGCCAATGAAATTGACTGCAACTTCACCGGTTTCCGCAGTGAAATAATCGATTTGATTTCGCAAGACTCCTCTTTCACGGACGCCCAGCCGATCAGCGGTTTGGATGCCGGACACACATAATTCAATAAATTCCTCAAAGTTGGAGGCGTTGGCTCTGACATGTCGCCAGAAAATGAACTCCTTCTGCGGTCGTTCGGTAATCATGTTGTACCAAGAGACCAATCTTGCCCAGGGATTCCGTACAAACCCAAAGGAATAATAGCCGGCCCAAGTGGCCGGGCCCAGTTTTCCGATGCCATGCCGGGTGATCGAATGTCTCGGCAGAATGGCTCGCACATCTGCAACGGTTTCAGCCAGGTATCGGGCGACACTTTGACCGCCAGTTTTCTGATTATGAACAAAAATGAATTTGTGTTGCTCAGATAAATACATGGAGATAATGAAAATATAATTGAAAGCATGATATATCTAACTCGCATTTTAAAAATCACGAGAGCAAATTTCTTGACTGGATCCTTTCCTTTCCATTCCTTCCTGGGTCCCTCATGAGCAAGCCCGTCGTTTACACCGCGCTCGCCAATGATCGTTCGCGAAATTGCGTCTATGTCGAGGCTGCCGAATGTCTGCGCATGCAGCTCGATGCGTCAGGCCTTATTACACGTGAGATGGAATGGTATTGTGCGTATAATTTTCAGAAAAACCATGGTTTCATTGAGTCCGGGGTACTGCTGCGCCGCTATTCCGACAAAGTGAGGCAGTTCAACGAACTATGGCGTGGAGAAATTGCAGAAAATTCTCGCCGGGATCAATTGAGCTTCAATTACGCCGTCCATAAGCTTGGACTAAGCCATCGTCATTTTCAGGGCAAAATTCATAAAAATCGGTATTTAAATTTTGACCAGCATGGGTCTGATCTCCGTCACGAAAATGCTCTATGTATGTTATGAACATGGTATTCCTTTACTATGACAATCCTCGGATGCTCAAAATGCAGATTGAGTGCTGGAACACCTATGTCGGGGCATTGACGTCCCTGCCGACAATTTTGTTGATTGATGACGGCAGCCCTCAGACCTCGGCGGCCGCTTTGGTGCGGCAGCATGGCTGCCAAATCCCAATCAAGGTATTCAGGATCAAGGAAGATATTCCCTGGAATTGTGCTGGAGCAAGAAATTTGGGTTGCTGGCATGCCGAGGAATGGATCTATGTCTCCGACATCGACACGCTTCTTTGGGCCAAAGATGCGCAACGGCTATTCGAACTGCATCCTTTGGAGCAGAGGTTTTTTTATCGCCCGAGAAGAATTCGGCATCCTTCCGCAGTCAAGTGTCGGCCAAGCAAAGTAAATTTGCTATTTCACAAGGATCACTATTTGCGCATCGGAGGGTATGACGAAGACTACGCGGGCCATTATGGCAAAGAAGAAACAGATTTTTTTACCAGAATGAAAGGCGTGGCCCAATTAACCGAACGGCCTGATGTCGTTATTCGAGCGGTTTCGGCTGGCCTAGTCCTCGATGCGGAAACCTCCGCGCTCCCACGCGATGCCTCAAGAAACGAACTGCTTTTCGAATCGAAGAAGTCTTACGGCTGGATCAAGCCTTTGAATCCCTTTCGATTTACATGGGAGCAGGTTTATCAAAGCTAGCGGATGAGCGTTGGGACAGTTATTACTCGATTATAAACAAGGAAAAGGGCCGGCGGCGGCTCGTCCGGCTTGCGCCGGACGAGCCAACCGCTCGGCCCCGATTCTCTGGCATCTTGACGGTCATAGTACATTGCTCAGGCGATGATTTCTGCCTTGGTAATCTTAACCTTACCCTTGAACTCCCGAATCGCCCCAGGTTCGCACTTGAGGGTGATGGGTTTGTCTTCTGGGTAGGCCGGATAGGCCATGACTTTGCCTCCCTCGACTTTGACGCCAGCATCCTTAACCGGATCGTAGATTTGTTCGAGGACGAGCACGCCAGGACGGGTAGCCAGCTCGTGGCTTACGCGCACGAATTGGCCAGAGCCGTCCTTACGGTTGTGGAGGGAGACCGTGCTCGAGAGAATGCTCCCGCTGACGTATACTCCCGGCTTTAGGTTCAGTTTGTTTTCAGTAACCATATTTCGAGTTCAGTTATCGTCTTAAAGTCCACGCCTTTTTCGATGGCGTTGCTGACGAAGAAATGCCGCAAGCTGTGGTGGGTAAAGTGTGGGAAGCCGTTGAGCTTGCAGGCCGTATCCAGAGCGTTCTTAGCGTCGAGAATGGGCACCAGGGGTTGATCTGGCAGGCGAGGGGATGCCTTGGCCAGCCGGTTGAGGAAATCGCGCAGCACGGCGCGTAGTGTTTCGGTTTCTTGATTAAACGTTGAAGCGGACACCGCAGGGCTACGAAGCTTAGCCCAGTCTTCGCATTGAGCGCGGGTAATGCTTCGCACTGGCAGGTCACCGAACGTTGCGTTGATTGTTTTCAGGTAAACTTCGCGTGTCCTGGCTGAGCGGGGCTTGAGGTGAACCCGGACGACATCCAACCACCGCTTGGCAAGGTCTGTAAACGCCATCTTGCCCCTGCCGTTAGCTAGGTCTAGCTGGCCCACCTTTTCGCGGAAATCGGCCAAGCGGCGCTCTGCCAGCTTGCGGTCGGTGGTCTTGAGTGAGCGGCGGATTTGCTTGCCGCTGCGTTTCAATAGGGCGTAGTATTTGCCTGATGAATCGTGGCGAAACAGGCATTCGGCAACCTGCGTATAACCCGCTTGTGCAGAGCTGGATTTGGTCGTTTTCATGCCCAAAATCCTATGGGTTACAAAAACGGGTGACAGGTGCTTATTTTAGCACCATTTCATACAGTTTTAAGTCATTGAAAATAAACGATTTGGGGGCGTAGCTCAGGCGGATAGAGCAGCAGTTTTCTAAACTGCTGGTCGTGGGTTCGAGTCCCACCGCCCCCGTTTTTTATCAAGCAATAAGGGCCGGAGGCCTAGTAACGGTTCCTGAAAAAGGTGTTGGGGATAAATAAATGTCCACTTTGGGTAAACATGGGCATCATTAAATCAGATAAACCGGTGGGCCGCGTACATCATGTCCCATCGTGGGTCATGGGGACGCCGGTTTGTCTAATCCTAACTCCAACCCTCGTATACCATGAATAAATGCTATCGGTTTACGGCCAAGGTGATGCGCTGTCTGAGCATCCTGCCATTGGCTGCATTGCTGGCTTCGGCCACTCCGGCTAGAGCGCAGCAAGGTCCGGCCTACGTCGTTTACGCCAATTATGTTTACGATCCCATTCCCGACGTCTGGTTTTTGAGCAATGGCACACCCACGACAGAGCCGGAAGACCCGGGCGAGGGTAATGATAATTTCTATTTTTGGGATGTTTTCGCCCAGTCCAATGGCACTTGGGCACGAGACTGGTACGATATTGGCCAGTGGGCGCAGTACGACTACGAGACAGACACCTGGAGTTCGAGCAGCCACCGCCCCACGCACTATCTCTATTACAGCGGTGAATGGGCTTATGACACCCTCCTCGACGGCTGGTTCGACGAAACCATTGACGAGGGCGGTGGCGATTGGGGCCCTGCAGGCGACCCGAATATTTACAATGGCCCGGTCTATCTGCTCAGCGGCGATGGCTGGGAATATTCCACCATTGCAGACACGGATTATGCCTACGATCCGGTCACGTCCCAATGGTACAGCTACAACTCTGGAACTAGCGGCTGGGATGAAAGCGACGACCCGACGGCGAATTGGGTGCATCTGAACATCGGTAGTACCGCCTATGCCCACGACACCGTTACCGGTGACTGGTTTACCCCGGATGGCGACAATTGGGATGCTGCGGACGATCCGACGGCCAGCTGGAGTTATCTCACCCTTGATGATGTTGATTATGCCACCGACTCCATCACGCATGACTGGTTTTTGGCCGATGGCGACGACTGGGATTCGGCCGCCGATCCAACCGCCCATTGGTCGTACGTGACGATCGACAGCACGGACTACGCCCACGACATTGTCACTGGCGACTGGTTTAGCGGGTCCGCAGGTGTTTGGACTAGCTATGGCAGTGACCCGCGTCCGTCGGTGCAAGGTCCGGCCTACGTCGTTTACGCCAGCTATGTTTACGATCCGCTTGTTGACGCCTGGTTTCTGAACAACGGCACGCCCACGACGGAGCCGGAGGACCCGGGCGAAGGCAACGATAATTTTTATTTTTGGGACGCCTTCGTCCAGTCGAATGGCACCTGGGCGCGAGACTACTACGACGTTGGCTATTGGGCGCAGTACGATTACGAGAACGAAACCTGGTCCCTCAGCAGCCACCGTCCCACCCATTATCTCTATTATAGTGGCGATTGGGCTTATGACACCTACCTCGACGGCTGGTTCGACGAGACTATTGACGAGGGCGGCGGCGATTGGGGCCCTACAGGCGACCCGAATATTTACAATGGCCCGGTCTATCTGCTCAGCGGCGATGACTGGGAATATTCCAATGTGAACAGCACGGATTACGCCTACGACCCCGTTACCACCCAATGGTATGTCTATGATTCGGGAACCAGCAGCTGGGACGAGTCCAGCGACCCGAACAGCTAAACGGTCGATTTCCAGTCGGCCAAGTTTTATCCAGAACGACTGAGTAGCCCGCCTTTCACGAGCAGACTCTGCGTCTGCTTGTGAGGGGCGGGCTTTTTTATGCGTCTTTTTGCCCGCCGAGTTTACCAATGAGCTTGAACTCCGCCGGGGTGACGGGCAGCACCGACAGCCGGTTGCCCGGGGCGAGCAGGCGCATCTTTTTCAATGAGGGTTGTTGGCGCAGGACTTCCAACGACACAAACTTCGGAAACTCGGCCACAAATTTCACATCCACGAGCGACCAGCGGGGGTTGTCGCGCTTGGCGCCGGGATCATAAAATTCGGATTGGGGGTCGAACTGGGAATCGTCACTGCGCGCTTCGCCGGTCACTTTGGCCAGACCCGCGACGCCGGGGATGTCGCAGCTCGAGTGGTAGAAGAGAATGCGGTCGCCGGTTTTCATCGCGCGCATGAAGTTGCGCGCCTGGTAATTGCGCACGCCGTCCCAGGGCGCCGTGCCTTTCTTGCGCAGCTCGGCCAGGCCAAAGACATCCGGCTCCGATTTCATCAACCAGTGATTCATGGCGTGCAGAAGACAGAAAACCGGAGCGCGAGGCAAAAACAAATTGTCCTCCGGCTTTGCTGTCCGGTTTTCTGATTCCTGTTTTCCTGTTTTTCACCTTAAAAAACAACCAGTTCCCGGGGGCCGTAAGCCGGATTCTGTTCTGGCGGGCGCCTCGCGGCATTCCCGCCGCTCATTCATTTCTCTGCCGCCGGCTCCTTGCGAAGCTGGCGGCCGCGCTGGGCGTCGTGCGACTTACCCGGGACCATTGCGCGGGCCGCGCGGTCCCCTATTTGGTCTTGCACCGGATTGGGTTTGTCTGGCCGGCGGTGTTGCCAACGCCGCGGTGGGCTCTTACCCCACCTTTGCACCCTTACCCGCCGCGCTTGCGCGCGAGGGGCGGTTTGATTTCTGTGACACTTTCCGTCGCCGCGGCTTGACCCGCGACGCCCCCGCTTTCACGGGGAATCCTGCCCTAAGGTGTCCGGACTTTCCTCTCGCCGGCGCCGGGGCGCTGGCGAGCGAATGAACATCCCCGGGAACTGGACTATTAATATACCCTGATTTTCCCCGTGAACGCAAGGTTGGATAAACGCCTTGCCCGCGCCCGGCCGATGGAGACAAGATGCGGGTGAATGTCCCGCAACTCCGCCCAATCTGCCAGCCTCGTCTGGCTGCGCCGCGATTTACGGTTAGACGATCAGCCGGCTTTCACCGCCGCGCTGGCCGTGGGCGGGCCGGTGGTGCCGGTGTTTATCTGGGCACCGGAGGAAGAAGCGCCCTGGACGCCCGGAGCCGCCTCGCGCTGGTGGCTGCACCACGCACTGAAAGATTTGGACGCGCAATTGCGCGCAAAAGGGTCGCAGCTGGTTTTGCGCGCAGGAGCGAGCGAGAAAGAGCTGCTCAAACTCGCGCGGGAAACGGGCGCCTCGAATGTTTTTTGGAGTTCGGCCAGCGCGCCGCACTTGAAGGCGCGGGACACAAAAACCGCCGCCAGTTTATTGGCCGCCGGCTTGCAGGTTAAGGAAGTTCCCGGAGCCTATTTATTCAACCCCGATAAAATCCTCAACCAATCCGGCAAACCATTCCAGGTCTTCACCGCCTTTTGGCGGCGCTGCCTGGAGGAGCCGCCACCTGGGACACCGAAAAAACTTGCTGCACAAGTTTTGGGCGAACAGACGCCAGCTGCCTGGCCGCATTCACTGTCCGTGGATGCGCTGGGCCTGCTGCCGAAAATTCCCTGGGATAAAGCGTTTTATGCCGCCTGGGAACCCACCTCGGCCGGGGCGCGCCGTCGCCTGCACACACTGGCCAAAGAGACTTGGAAGAATTATCCGCGCGCGCGCGACCTCCCGGCGGAGGACGGCACCTCGCGCTTGTCCCCCTATCTGCATTTCGGGCAGGTGTCGCCACGGCAGGCATGGGCGGCGGGACTGCAATCCAAAAAATTTCTTGCGGAAATCGGCTGGCGCGAGTTCGCGCATTATCTGCTGCACCATTTCCCGCAGATGCCGGAGCAACCGCTGCGGGAGGACTTCAAGCGCTTTCCCTGGCGGCGCGACGCCCGGCTATTGCGCGCCTGGCAGCAGGGGCAGACGGGCTATCCCCTCGTCGATGCCGGGATGCGCCAGCTTTGGCAGACGGGCTGGATGCACAACCGCGTGCGGATGGTGTGTGCTTCTTTTTTAATCAAGCATCTGCGCCAGCCGTGGACCTCCGGCGAGGCATGGTTTTGGGACACGCTGGTGGATGCCGATCTCCCCAGCAACGCGATGGGCTGGCAATGGGTGGCCGGTTGCGGGGCCGACGCCGCGCCCTATTTTCGCGTATTCAATCCCACCTTGCAGGGCGAGCGCTTTGACCCGGCGGGCGAATACATAAAGCACTACGTGCCCGAACTGGCCAAACTCCCCGCGCAGTTCGTCCAGCAACCGGCGGCCGCCCCGGCGGAGGCTCTCGCCGCCGCCGGCGTGCGCCTGGGTGAAAATTATCCGCGTCCCATCGTGGCTCACGAAGTGGCCCGCCGCCAGGCTTTGCAGGATTTTCAAAAAATGCGGGCATTGCTTTGAACCGTGCGGAAGCGTAGAGTACGGCGCACCATGTCTGCCGAAATTTCCACACCTTCACATCCCGGCCGCTTGTTGCTCACGGGCGCTTCGGGCCTGGTGGGCCGCGCCTTGGCCCTGCGCTGGCGTATGCTCGGCGGCGAGGTGCGGGAGCTTGCGCACAAGCCCCGGCCCAACGCCATGACATGGAACCCGGCGTCCGGCGAGCTCCCCGCGCAAGTATTCGAGAACGTCACCGCCGTGGTGCATCTCGCGGGTGAAACAGTGGGCCAGCGCTGGAGCGCCACCGCAAAAAAGGCCATTCACGACAGTCGGGTGTTCTCAACCAAATTGCTCGCTGAACGCATCGCCGCGTTGCCAGAGTCTTCCCGCCCGCATGTTTTTGTCTGTGCCTCGGCCATCGGTTATTACGGCTACCAGCGCAAGGAGTTGGTGGATGAGACGGCGGCGCCAGGCCGGGGATTTTTGGCGGATTTATGCTGTGCCTGGGAAGCCGCGGCCACGCCGGCAGTTTCAGCGGGGGTGCGCACTGTTGCCGCCCGGCTGGGCGTGGTGCTTGCGCGCGAGGGTGGGGCGCTGGAGCAAATGCTCAAGGTATTTAACATGGGCATGGCCGGCCCGGTGGGCTCCGGCACGCAGCGCGTGAGCTGGATCAGCTATGCCGATGTGGTGGAGGCGTTGCTCTTGCTCATCCATGACGCGCGGTTGCGCGGCCCCGTCAATCTCGTCGCGCCCCATGCCTGCACGAACCGTGAAATGACAGAGATGATTGGGAAGGTGATCAACAAATCGGTGAAGCCGCCGGTCCCGGCCTTCATGCTCAAGATGATGTTTGGCGAAATGGCGGAGGAGACGATGCTGGCGGACCTTGCCGTGCAGCCGCGCCGGTTGCAGGAGGCGGGTTTCACCTGGCGGCAGGCTGCGCTGGAAGCCGCCTTGCGCCATGAATTGAGCGCGTGAGCCTTCGCCCCCGATGCCGCCCTATTTCCTGATCCAACCGCTTTTGTGGTCGTTCGGCTTTGCCCTTGGCAGTGTCATGCTCAAGCGCGCGCTCGACGGCGGCGCGGGCCCGCTGCGCATCGCCTTCCTGAGCAATCTGGCCATGGGCATCCTGTTCCTGCCTGGTTGGTGGTTTTTGCCGGAGCATCTTTCCTGGGAGCTGTTGCAGTGGCCCTTGTTTGCGAGCGTGCTGTTTTTTTGCGGGCAGGTGTTGACGTTCATGGCCATGCGGGTGGGGGATGTGTCGGTCATCGCTCCGGTGTTTGGTGTCAAGGTGGTGTTTGTGGCCGTGTTCACAGTGACGCTCGGCGCGGGGCCCATGCCCTGGCCTTGGTGGCTGGCCTCGGCCTTGTCCACGAGCGCCGTGTTCCTCCTCGGGCTGTCGAGCTGGCAGGACCGCGCCCGGCTGGCGCGCACCGTCGTCCTCGCTGTGATTGCGGCGGGCTGCTATGCCCGGTGCGACCTCGTTTTCCAGATGCATGGGCGCGAGTGCGATCCGGTGGCCTTTGTGGCGGTGATGATGACGACGGTCGTGGTCGAGTCGCTCTTCCTCATTCCCTTCTTTCGCAGTCCCCTCCGGGCGATTTCGCGCGAGGCCTGGCCCTGGGCGCTGTGGGGCAGCATCGTCATTGCCGTGCAATCCGCTGGCATGGCGTGGACGCTGGGGCACTACGGCGAGGCCGCGCGCGTCAATGTGGTGTATTCCACCCGCGGGCTATGGAGCATCCTGCTCGTCTGGCTGGCGGGATCCTGGTTTGGCAATCAAGAGCGTGCGGCGGGTGCGGGAGTGATGACGCGGCGGCTGGCGGGGGCCTTGCTCCTGCTCGTCGCGGTCGGGCTTGTTTTGGTCGGCGGGAACAAATAGATTGGCCCTTTTATGCGTGCCGTCATCCAGCGAGTGAAGGAAGCCAGCGTCTCCGTCGAGGGCCAGGTGGTCGGCGCGATTGCCTGCGGCCTGGTGGTCTTTGCGGGCATTGAAGCCGCGGACACGGATGACGACATTGCCTGGCTGGCCAACAAACTGCCGGCGTTGCGGGTGTTTGAGGACGAATCGGAGCGGATGAATTTATCCTTGGCCGAGACTGGCGGGCAGATCCTGCTCATCAGCCAGTTCACACTCTATGGCAGCCTGAAAAAAGGCACCCGGCCTTCCTTCAACCGTGCTGCGCCGCCGGAACAGGCGAAGGAGGTCTTTGCCCGTTTGCATCGCGCGCTGGAAGCCTCCCTCGCCAAGCCGGTGCCCACCGGCGTGTTTGGCGCGATGATGGAAATCCGCGCCATCAACGACGGCCCGGTCACCCTCGTGGTGGACACCAAGCAAAAGGATTTTTAGGAATCGGAAATGGCCATGGAGACGATCGAGCACCTTTGGCATAAGCCCGCGCGGGTGGTGGCGCCGCAGCTTTTGGGCCGCTGGCTTTGCCGGCGGGATGGGCAGGGTGGGGTGGTGCGCGTGCGGATTGTCGAAACCGAGGCTTATTGCGGCCCGCGCGACCGCGCTTCGCACGCCTCGCGGGGGCTCACGCCGCGCAACCGGGTCATGTTCGGTCCACCGGGATATTGGTATGTCTATTTGTGCTATGGCGTCCACTGGATGCTTAACCTGGTGACGGGCCCGGAAGGCTATCCGTCGGCGGTGTTGCTGCGCGGCGTCGAAGGTGCGGTCGGGCCCGGAAGACTGACCAAGGCGCTGAAAGTCACCAAGGGTTTCGATGGATTGCCTTGCGCCGAGGCGACCGGCCTCTGGATTGAAGGCCCCCAAGCCTTGCCCCCCCGGACCCGCCGCCGGCGCGGCCCACGCATTGGGGTGGACTACGCCGGGCCGGTCTGGGCCGGAAAGCATTATCGTTGGTGGTATGAACCCAAAAATAAGTGATGGTGCGGGGTTGACGCTGGGCTGAAAGAGGCTTTTGTTAAACACTCTGTCTGTGTTTTCACTTTAACCTGAAACAACCATGCCGTACACCCTGCCCGCCCTGCCTTACGCCTACGATGCCCTCGAGCCGCACATCGACGCGCGCACGATGGAAATCCACCACACCAAGCACCACAACGCCTACATCACCAATGTGAACAAGGCGCTGGCTGATGCCGGCCTCACCGCCCCGGAGTGCATTTATGAATTGATTGGCGACCTCTCCAAGGTGCCCGAGGCCATCCGCGGAGCAGTGCGCAACAATGGCGGCGGCCACGCCAACCACTCGCTCTTCTGGAAAGCCATCGGTCCCAAGGCCGGCGGCGCGCCCACGGGCAAGCTGGCAGACGCCATCACCAAGGCTTTTGGCAGCTTTGACGCCTTCAAGGAAGCCTTTGGCAAAGCCGCCACGACACGCTTTGGCAGCGGCTGGGCTTGGCTCATTGTCAAAGCCGACAAGTCCCTGGCCATCACTTCCACGCCCAATCAGGACAATCCGCTGATGAAGGGCGTCGCCGAAGTCTATGGCGACCCCATCCTGGGCCTCGACGTTTGGGAGCACGCCTATTACCTGAAGTATCAAAACCGCCGGCCCGACTACATCACCGCCTTCTGGAGTGTTGTCAATTGGGCCAAGGTGGCGGAATGGTATGAAGACACCCAGAAGTAAACTGGCGATTCTCCATTACGGTAAAAAACAAAAGGCGCAGCAAAAGCTGCGCCTTTTGTTTTGGTCTTGGGTCAAGCCGGGTTAGGGACTGACCGGAGGAGGCGTGGGCGGAGGATCGCCACCACCACCGCCACCACCACCACCGCCACCACCACCACCGCCACCGCCACCACCGCCACCCCCCCCACCACCACCGCCGCCGCCACCACCGCCGGGGCTACCACCACCGCCAGTTGGCTGATTGGAAACCGTGGGAGGAGTGTTGGGTCCCTGCACGGAGTTGGGCAGGCTGGCCGCGGTTGATGCGGAGCGCGAGGCGGCATTAAAATTATCAATGGGCACCTTGCCGATGAGGTTGATGCGCAGGATTTCCACGGGCGGTTGGTTGGGCGTATTGGGCACCCAGCGCACCAGCGCGTAACGGAAGTTGAGATTACTATCAAAAGTCTGCGCCACGCGCGTGCTGTCGGGATTCACATCCTGCGTGATGATGGGCTTGTTATTTTCGAAGAAGTTATCCGGCAGATATTGAATCTGGTCGATGCCCGTTTCCGGCGCGCTGGTAACTTGCGCGAGGATGAGCGCCTCGGCCAGCGAGCCGGAAGCCATGGCCAGCTGCACCGGCGGGGCCGTACGCGCGCGCCACAGTGCCGTGGCGGCGGCATTGCCGCCCTGCGTGGGCAGGTTGTTCAGGAAGTAGAATTCGAATTTGCCGGGGCCGCTGGTGTTGAAGAGCAGGCCGACTTTGTTGATGTCGCGCTGCTTGCCCATGTCCACCACGAAGACGTTGGTCACCTTGGTCGGGTTCACGGTCGGGTTGGTCTTGCTGGTGGCGCCAGTGGAATCCGTGCCCAGGGCCAGCTTCCTATCCGGGTCGCTGGTGAGCACGCTTTGCGCTTCCTTCACATCGCCGCCCGCCACGTGGGTCACCTTTGAGCCAAAGGCCCGGTTGGCAAAGTCGAATTCCACCAGGTCGTTTTGTTTGACGGGGGCCTTGGCCTTGCTGGGGTCGTTGTTCGCCTGGTCCGGGGCGAGGCTGTTGCTGCCGATGACACTGGTGGTGCCGTACAAGGCCAAGGGGCTGATGTCACCGGGTTGCGTGGTGTGGAAGACAACCAGCAAGTAGCGGCATTCCAGCGCCTTCAAGTCCAGCCCCAGCGCATGGCGGTTGGAAAAGTCGCCGTGGACATTGACGGGCGTCCACTCTTTGTCGGTCGGATTAAAGGTGGTGATGGGCTGGCTCGAGCTGCTGGCGTAGAGATCCACCGACCCCACCGCGCTAAAGCTGAAGAAGCCGAACCGGTTGGAGGTCTTGACGGCGCCGATATCAATCACGAAGTGTGTTTCCCCGGCTGGCAGCTTGTAGTTCGCGGTCAAATCATCATCCAGGAAGACGGACATCGGCGATTCGTCATGGGTTTTATACACTATTTGCTTCGGCTTGCCATCAGGGCCGGGCACCAGCAACGTTGAACCGAAAAACCAACGGGCCAAATTAATGTCCACCGTTTGCTTGTCTTTGGAAATGGCTTCGGGTGTCAGCTCGAGGGGCACGGCGGCGCCAGTGGCGGGCGCGGCGGGCGCCGGGGTGGCCAGGGTGGAATCGGCGGCATGGGCCGGCAGGCCCATCGTTAAGGCGGAAAGTGCTAACAAAAAAGGATTAGGTTTCATCATGGTTATCCGATAAATATGGAATAACTATAAGGACTATCGGCCATAAACGCAGCACTTCTAATGGAAAAAATATGTAAAAATTGGCGCCTTTATTTCGATAATCTTGCTAGATTAAAGTAATAACCCTAATTTTTTGACATCCAATATATAGGTGGATATACCCATTTTTACAATGCCTATGTGTGAAAAGCCGTTAACTCCCCACCGCTTCCCTAAGGAGACTTATGGAGACAGGGGCGAAACGTGCCTAGGGGGTTTGCTCTAAATCATGAAGGAAGGCGCGCCAGCGGTATCATCACACAAGAGCTTCTCTGTCAAAAATTGGGGTGAATCGGGGCATGGCCGCTGGGTGGCAATCCTGTGGGTGGTTGCAATTGGGCTTGCCCTGCCGAAAGTCGCGCGGTCGCAAACGGAAGCAGGTACCGCCGCTCCGGCGCAGCCGCCCGCCGCCTCCGCCCCGGGTTCGGAGACTCCGCCCAAGACGGATGCGCCCCCTCCTCCGCCTGTGAGTGCCTTTGGGCAGAGCGGACCGATGCCCACCTTCGTGATTGGCGGCAAGAATGGTGTGCCCGTCAACGTCAAAGGCTCGTTTGAAATCGAGTTCAACGACAACATCAACTATTCGAACAGCAACAAGTCCAGCGACATCATCCTGCGGCCCGGCATTGTCGTTGGCATCAACTACCGGCTCACCCAGATCAATACCCTCGCCCTGCAACTGGGTCTTTCCTACGACCAGTACGTATTCCATCCCGACCTGAGTTCCTACACCAATTTCGCCAGTGTTTCGCCCGATTCGCAACTGGCCTACACGCTTAAGCCGAGCGAATCCGTCAGCCTGACCATTTACGATTCCTTCAACTACTCCGTCCAGCCCAGCGACGCGCTCTCCGTCAACCCCAACACGGGCAAAGTCATCACCGACATCAAGGCGTTCGGCCGCTTCATGAACCAGATTGGCATCAAGGGCGACTACCAGGCCGGGCCGGAAACCGTCTTCTATGGCGGTGTCTATCGCTACGATGTTTTCCCGCAGAATTCGGACTACGATTTCCTGCGGCGCTGGCAATACACCGCCACTGCGGGCGCCCGCCAGACCTGGGGAGCCTACACCTTCAATCTCGATGGCAGCTACACGCTCAATTACTACAAGGTCCATTTGGAAAACGACAGCTCGTCCTGGTATGTTGCCCCCACGGTCACCTGGGTCAGCCAGAGTTTGACGCTCAAGGGCACCGTCGGCTTCACCGGCTACAACTTCAAGTCCAACGGCACCAATGGCGACTCGAGCCAGCCCAGCACGTATGTGGGCGAGTTATCCGCCATCTTCCCGCTCAGCTCGACCGTGAGCAACACCATCACGGGCTCCCGCTCGTCCAACTTTGGCTATGTGTCCAACGCGATCACGGTGGACCGCATCTCTTATAAAATCGAGCACACGGATTTTCTCTTTAAAAACATGGTGGGCAGCCTGCTGGCGTATTATGAACGCGGGCATGACTCCGGCGGCACCACGCCGGAGCGCTATGAGAAATACACCATCTCGCCGCAGTTGGACTATAATGTGAGCAAAAAGCTCACCCTCTACTCCAGCTACGAGTTTACGCAGAAATATTCCAATTTTGGCGCCCGCAATTATACGCGCAACCGGTTTATCATTGGCCTGCGGTACGATTTCTAGCCCCTGCCGGGGATAATTTTTTGGGGTAGCCTAAGCGGTTTTCAACTGCTACATTGCGGGCTTCCGCGCTGGATGGCCTTATGAAATCCCGCTTTTCCCTTTTCGCCTTCGCTTGGCTGGCCACCCTTGGTGGGCTGATGGCCCAGCCGCCCCGCCCCGGCGAGCCCGCCTCGGAGGCTTCGTTGTACGGCGCCGGCCCGGCGACCCAGGCGCAAATGTTTCAGAAGCCACCGGCGCTCAAGGTCCCGCAAGTGGGGGCCAATGCGACCACGGGCAACTCCACCACGGGTGGCTTGCCCAGCACTAACCCTGGTGGCGACCTGGCGCCCATCGGTGGTTTGCAGCCGCAATCCGGAGCAGGCAATGCGACGACGCCCAATGCCAATGGCACGGCGGGCACCGGCGCTGGGGCCACGCCCATAGCGGCCGTCCCTTCGGCAGTGCCTTCCGGTATGGATGTCTCGGCTTTGCCGATGCCGGCCACCCCGGCCAACATCGACAATGAGCACTATCTGGTGCCGGGCGATTTGATTGCCCTGAAAATTGTCGAGGATCGCGAAGATCGGCCCAGCCTGCTCCTCGTGGCGGAAGATGGCACGATCAACGTTCCCTGGACCAATGAGCCCATGAAAGTTGAAGGCAGCACACTGCATGACACCGCCCAGCAGATTCAGGATCACCTTTCAAGTACGACGCTGGGTTTCTACAAAACGGGGCACCCCATCGTCCTGGCGGCGTATTACCGCAGCGAAGGCTCGCGCGGCAAGGTGTATATCGACGGCTCCGTCCAGAAGCCCGGCTATATCAATATTCCGCCCAACAAGATTCTGACCGTCTGGGATGTCATCCATGATTATGCCGGGGGTTTTCGCGGGGATGCGGATAGCGAGCACGTCATCATCCATCACCCGGTGAGCAAGAGCAACGCACCCACGGCTTCCACTCCGGCCCCGGGTACCGCGCCGGCTAAACCCGAAGCAGTTGATGCCCTGGGCGATAATTCCACTGTGCTGAATGTCGCGGAAATGATGAAAAACGGCCATCCGCCCGATATGCCGGTGAAGCCTGGCGATTTCATCTCCGTCCCCTCCAAAACGGATACCACCGGCTCGGTGACTGTGCTGGGCAAGGGTGTCGGCCGCCCGAGCGTGCTCCCCATCACGCCTCAAAACCACACGGTTTTCCAAGCCCTCTCCCAAGTGGGGTACGACAAATTTTCCGACCTCAAGAGCACCCACCTGCTCCGCAATGTGACCGATGCCAAGACGGGCAAAGTCGAAAAAACGGACACGGTGCTGAACATGAGCGAATTCATCTATGACGGCAAGGGCACCGCGGGCGAAAAAGAGCTGCAAAATGGCGATGTCATTCTGGTGGACCAGCGGCATCTGATCTCGCCGTTTGACTAAAACAACCGGCGTCCTCCCCCTCAACCCACCCAACCTTTCCCCATGCCCACCCCTGTCACTGAATCCGGCGAAGGAGGCCAGCACGTCGAATGGTCCGAGACGCTGCATGCGTTTCTGTTCCGTGCGCGCATCTACCTCAAGCGCTTCGGCTGGATCATGATCATCACCATGACGGCTGGCGGGTTGTTGCAGGTCTGGCGCACGCGGGACATCCCGCCCACCTACTCATCCCATGCGGAAATGATGGTGGGGATGCAGATTTCCGCCGGCATCAACTCGGCAGCCAGCGTCAACGAGGTCACGCTGAACTATTTTGCCACGCAGGTGCACAACCTCAACAACAGCCAGCGTCTGAAAGACCAGGCCCGGGCAGATGCCATGAAGCTGATGCCGCCCGGCACGCCGCCGCAAAGTGTGGATTCTTCCGTGGAGTACCTGCCCGGCACCCTGATCCTGCGCCTGCAGGCCCATGGCAGCAGCCCCGACTACACCCAGCGCTATTTGCAGGCGTTGATGGAGGATTTTCTCGCCGAGAAGGAAGCGCAGCGCCAGCAACGCCTGACCGAGTACGGCACGCAGCTCAAGGTGGTCGCGGCCGGCTATGAGAAGGACATCCAGACGTTGATGGCCAAGCGTAGCGAATACGTAAATAAAATCAACCTGGCTGATTTGCCGGGCGAGTTGGACGCAGCCAATAAAAGCCTGCATACGCTGATTGAAACACAGCTCGAGCTGGAGGCCCAGCTGGCCAAGCTGCGCACCCGCAAGGTGAACCCGGATCTCGCCCCGGCCCCCGTGCCGGCCCCGGCGGCGCCGGGCAATACGCTGGCTGCCGCCCTCAACAAGGATATCATCACCGCCCATCAGCCGGATGTGCCCGCGCCGGGTGATGAGGTGCCGCTCAAATCCACGGATTATTTCTCCAAGTACATTGCCGACGGTGTGAATGTGGAAATCATCGACCGCGAGTTTGCCAAGATCGGCCTCCTGCCGGCGGAGCCGGACTATCAGCAGAAAAAAGACCAGGAGGTCAAACTGCGCGCCTTGATCGACCAGCTGCAAAATGGCGGCCTGGCGGATCGCCATCCCAAAATCATCAGCAAGCTTGCGGAATTGAACACCTTGCAGGGCGATCTCAAGGTTCTGCGCGGCCAGCGGGTGGACAAGCTGGAAGGCCTGAAGGCCAACATTGAGAAGGATTTGCTCAGCGTGCACGAACAGGAAAAGTCCCTTTCCGCCAAATTAGTCGAATACGGCAAGATGAAGGATGAATTGGACAAGCTGGATAACTCCATCCAGTTGAACAATCAGTTGTACACCCGCGCCATTGCCGGGCAGACGGCCTTGCCCGAAGCCAGCCAGCTTGGCCAGGAGATGCTGACCATCAACAACCCGGCCTCGGCGGCCAGCAAGGATGCGCAAAACACCGCGCGCCAGATTGGCGAAGGCGCCTTTATCGGTTTTGCCGCGGGCCTCATGGTCGTGTTCCTGCTGGGCGCATTGGATGGCCGCGTGATGTCCGTGGAAGACCTCAACCAACGCTTTGAGCAGCCAATTCTCGGTGTGATCCCGATGCAAAAGCGCATCAGCGGCCAGGTTGAGTTGCTCAAAAACAACGACCAGCGCCAGCAATTTGCCGAAGCCTGCCGCAACATCCGGTCCTCGCTGCTCTACATGGACCGCCAGGGCCAGCGCCCGCGGGTCATCATGCTCACCAGCTCGATGCCGTCCGAAGGCAAGTCCACGCTCTCGGCCAATCTTTCCATCACCCTGGGCTTTGCCACTTCGCGCACACTGTTGGTGGATGCCGATATGCGCCGCGGCCAGCTGCACAAGCGCTTTGGCGTGAAGAACGATCGTGGCCTGGCCGAGCACATCCAGGACGGCCTTTCCCTCGACGATGTCATCCAGCACACCAACTCGGAAAACCTGGACTTCATCTCCTGCGGCCATTACCCGATGCAACCGGGCGAGCTGCTCATGAGCGAGCGTTTCCGCGAGTCCATCCAGACGCTGCGTTCCCGCTACGACTTTGTCATCTTCGACAGCCCGCCCATCCTGCTTACCGACGATGCCGCCAGCTTTGCCACCCGGGCGGATGCCGTGGTCTTTGTCGTCCGCGCTGGCTTCACCCGCCTGCGCCAGGTGCGTACGTCGCTGGAGAGCCTGAACCGCCGCGGGGTGAATGTTTACGGCATGGTCGTCAACTTCATCGACCACCGGGAGCCCAATTACTACTCCTACCGCTATTACGACTATTACTCTTACCGGCCCAACCGCCCGCCGGCTTGATAGAAGGGCCCCCGTTTTTTGCGGCAGCCTCCACCCGGGAGATTTTTCCGGGGCGTGCGTTTAGGCGGAATGGTTGCGGGTGAAGAACAGCCAGCCAGCCGGGAAAACGATGAGCAACAGCAGCGCCAGTGCCATCCACGCCAGCGCGTCGATGTCCGTCTGGGTAAAGAGGCCCAAAGCCGTCAGCCACCAGCCCACCGCCAGGGTCCGGAAGAGCAGGCGCCGGGAAATCACGCTTTGGATGTGGCAGCCCACGCCCAGCAGGATGGCCGCCAGCGCAGGCAGGAAAAAGGGGTTAAAGGCATGGTACAGCATCGCCACCAGCGCCAGCAGCCCAAACCCGATGGCACAGCCTGCCCAGGTGGCGCTGGCCATCCGCCCGCTCAGCGGCATGGTGGGCAGTTCTTTGAACAGCACCCAGGCATACACCAGCGTCAACGCCCCCGAACCCACTAGCGAAAGCGTCCAGACATAGAACTTGGTGTTGATCGGCATCTCGTAGCGCGTGGCCGCCCACTGCGCCAACAGGCACTTGGCCATGATCAACCCCCAGAAAAACACCATGAGCACGCGAAATGTTGGCAGCTTGCGCGACTTTTCCAGCGCCAGCTCCAGCTCCGCCACTTCCTGGGGCGATGATGTTTTGGGCATGACTATGGCGGTTTCCAGACAATAACCACCGCCATTGTTGGCAGGTTGCGCCCAAAAGGCAATGCCAGCTCCTGAGGTCCCTCCGCCGTTTTTGCTTTTCCCCGGCACGATTTCCCTCTTCCATCATCCCTTTACGCTCATGACTGCCTCCGACCTCTTTAAAAAGCAATTTGGCACCGCGCCCACCGTCTGTGGTTACGCCCCAGGCCGTCTGGAATTCATCGGCAACCATGTGGACTATAATGGCGGCCTGGTCATTGGCGCCACCATCGACCGCGGGGTGCAGGTGGCCGCCTCCCGCCGCGCTGATCGCAAGGTGCGGATTTACAGCCAGCCCTATGGCGCTCCCGTGGAGGCGGCCTTGGATGGCCTCACGCCGCTCCAAGGCGCCCCGGCCTGGGCCAATTATCCGCTCGGCGTCGCTTGGGCACTGCAAAAAAACGCATTGAATTTCCCCTCGGGTTTTGACTTGGCCATTGCCGGCGACTTGCCAGCCGGTGCCGGCCTGTCCAGCAGCGCCGCGCTGGAGCTGGCCACCGCCGTGGCGTTGCGCGAGCTGTTTGGCTTTACCATCACGCCCACCAACCTGGCCCGCTGGGCCCGCCTGGCGGAAAACGAGTTTGTCGGCATGCCCTGCGGCATTCTCGACCAGGGCGTCTCCACCTTTGGCCAGGAAGGCCGCCTCGTGCTGATTGATTGCAAGGCCGAGACCTTCACCAACGTGCCGATGCCTGCCTCCGCACGATTCTGGGTCTTCAACACGGGTGCCAAGCACGCCTTGCTGGATTCACTTTATGCGACCCGCCGCCGCGAGTGCGAGGCAGCCCTCAAGATTTTGCAGCGCAATCACCCTGCGGCCCGGTTTCTCGCTGACATCAGCCCCGATGAGGTGGAAACCGCCCGCACGGAGCTGACGGCCGACCAGTACTCCCGCGCTCTCCACGTCACACGGGAGATTGAGCGCGTGCGCGCCACGGTCAAGGCCTTGGAGAAAGGCGACCTCGCCGTGGTGGGCAAGCAGCTCATCGCTTCACACCAAAGCTCCCGCGAACTTTTCCTCAATAGCTGCCCGGAATTGGATTTCCTGGTGGATCGGCTGGTCAAGCTGCCCGACGTCCATGGCGCGCGCCTGACTGGCGGCGGCTTTGGCGGGGCGGTGATGGCACTGACGACCCCTGAGTTCACTGCGCAGACCGCCGCCCCTGTCACTGCCGCTTATGCCAAGCAGTTTGGGCACGAACCGGTCATCTTTACCGCCCGCACTGGCCCCGGTGCGCGGGTTTTGGCTTAGGTCAAAAAAGGCATCATTTCGGCGGGTCTTTCGAGATGATTTTGATGGCTTCCGCGGCATTGGCGGTATTGTACAGCGCCCATGGATCTTTGATTAACTCGTTGGCGAGTTCCACGGCGTGTTGATGGAGTGCCTTGTTGCCGGGGTCTTCCTGGAGGGCAAACAGGCTCTGGCTGAAAGCGAAGCATTTGGCAAAAAGCGCCACGCGGGCCTGCTGTTCGCTGGTTTGCGCCAGGGCAGCGGCTTGGGTGAGCAAGTCCTGGCAATGGAGGAGCATGCTGCGACTGGCCAGGGTCGTCTTAAACTGGGTGTTCCAGAGGGCCAATTTGCGCAGCGGGCCTTCCTTCAGGTCCAGCTCTGTCCATAACTTCTCCCACTCTTCAAAATAAAGAAACATGGGTTCCGCCGCCGGACCGAACATATCCGCGCAAAACTGGCGGGTCAGCCCGCGGGGATCGAGGGAGGGGTCCCACCACATTTTTGCCAGGATGTAGAATTTGGGCCCGTCGAACCCCCAATTCGGGTAGGCTTCCGCGTGCATATAGGCAAAGCTTTCATGTGCGGCGAGCACGCGGAGGTATTGGGACCATTGCTGCGAATAGATGCGCGGGAAAAGGTAGCCATCGCCTTCATACCAATCGTGGTTGGCCAAGTGGGGGGTGGCCGCCAGCCAGGCATCCAGGAGGGAAGGCTGGCCGTTGTTTGACGCGGTATAGGCCGCCAGCTCGCCTAGGTGGAAAACCGTGAAAACCATGATGTTATCCGCCAGCTTGAAAGTCGGCGCGGCGCGCGTGGGCAGATAGGCCAGCCCCACCAAAAACTTTCCCGGAAAGGCTTCGTGCATCCATTCCGCCAATTGGTTCATGAATCGCCAGTAAATATCGCTTGTGGCAATGAGGGTATAGTCCCCCCGGGGGTACTGTTCCTTGAACGCGGCAATGACTTGCTGGTTGCGTTCGCTTTCGCTCCAGCGGGTATTGTCGTTAATGCTCACGGCAATATACGGCGCCGCCGGGTGGCTCTTGAAGTATTCGGTGATGGATTCCTTGGCCGCGCCCAAGGTGGCCGGTTCCGTAAAGTCCACTTGCCAGGATTGGTCTCCGGCGCTTGTGGGAATGTAACGCTGGCCATTGTAGATGGGGTAAATTTCCGGATGGGTGGCGGCATATTTTTCCGGCGGGAAAATGGCCCAGAGATCGTGCTGGTGGGTGTCGGCTTTGCGGCGCGTTCCGGCAATTTTTCTCAACCAGTTTTCATCGCCCTGGGCCTTGGTGGTGACGCCGCTGATGAATCCTGAAACCACAAAGGGTTGCGAAACAACATCATCGCCCTCAAAAGCGACCTTCTGTGTGGCGGGCAGGCTCGTCCATAATTCCCCGGGCATATAAAAGCGCACCCCGGCATAGCGGTCCAAAAAGGAAACGACGCCATAATAGGTTGCATTGCTGGTATGGCCGGCAATCGTGATAATCCCCTCCTGCCCATGGATGACAAAACCGTCGTCATTCAGTTCATCGAGCCGGGAGTCAGGCTTTAATAGTGAATTACGACCGACGGCCACCGCGGTTTTACCGCTCCAGGCGGAAGCGTCCGAGTCGTCCTTGATGTCGAAGCCTGCCGGGCTGGCGCAGGCCTTGCGCAACCAAGTTTGTAGCAGCCGGGCGGCGTCTTGCTCATTCTTGTCACCCGCTTTGGCCACCACCAGCACCGTGCTTTCCGGTGCCAGGGGCACCGAGGCGGCGTGCAAAGGGTGGGGCACACCCGCCATAACGGCCAGGGTGAGCAACGCACTGAATTGCTTCAGTAATAGGTTCACGCCACATCGGGCCAGTGGGTGCTGGCCTGAAGAACATTTTACCCCAGTCACCCGGCCAGAACAAGCCTGCCTATTTCTTTTTGGCCGGTTTGCGGGACAGCACCGCGTGCCGGGCGCGCAGGCGCAAGCCTTGCAGCCGGATGAAGCCGGTGGCATCGTCCTGGTTATAGGCGCTCTTCACGCCTTCCATCGAGGCGATGTTGGCATCATACATCGACAGGGGCGATTTGCGGCCCACGGTGATGATGTTGCCCTTGTACAGCTTGAGTTTGACGGTGGCCGTGACGGTCTCCTGGCTCTTGTCCACCAGGGCCTGCAGTGCCTCGCGCTCAGGCGCAAACCAGAACCCGTAATACACCAGTTCGGCGTATTTCGGGATGAGCGAGTCGCGCAGATGTTCCAAATCGCGGTCGAGCGTCAGGCTTTCGGCCTGCCGATGGGCTTGCAAAAGAATGGCGCCGCCCGGGGTTTCATAGACCCCGCGGCTCTTCATGCCGACAAAACGGTTCTCCACCAGGTCCACCCGGCCGATGCCATGTTTGCCGCCGAGGGCATTGAGTGTCCGCATCACCCCGGCGGGGGACAGGCGCTTGCCATTCACGGCCACGCAGTTGCCGGCGGCAAATTCCAGCTCGACGTATTCGGCCTTGTCCGGCGCATCTTCGGGTGAAACGGACAGCTTGAACATACCCTTGTTCTCCGGCGTCGTCGGGTCGAACCAGGGGTCTTCCAGGATGCCGGCCTCATAGGAAATGTGCAGGAGATTCCGATCCATCGAATAGGGCTTTTTGACCGAGGCTTCGACGGGGATTTTGTGCTTCTGGCAATAGGCGATCATCTCGCTCCGGCCTGGAAATTCCGCGCGGAACTTGGCGTCGCGCCAGGGGGCGATGATGTCGAGCTCCGGCGACAAGGCGGCAAAGGTCAGCTCGAACCGGCATTGGTCGTTGCCTTTGCCGGTGGCGCCATGGGCCAGGTGCGTGCACTTCTCGCGCCGGGCGATGTCGATCTGCGCCTTCGCGATGAGGGGCCGGGCAATGGAGGTGCCCAGGTAATACTGGTTTTCGTACACGGCGTTGGCGCGCATCATCGGGAAGATGAAGTCGCTGGCGAATTCCTCCACGAGGTCCAGCGTGTAGTGCTTGGCGGAGCCGGTGGCCTTCGCCTTGGCGGGCAGGCCGTTAAGTTCCTCCTCCTGGCCAATATCCGCGGCGAAGGTCACCACCGGGCAGTCATAGGTTTCCCGCAGCCATTTGAGAATGACCGAAGTGTCGAGGCCGCCGGAGTAGGCAAGGGCGATTTTCATGGATGAGTAAGGTTGTGGGTTAAAAATGGCGGTTATTTTTTGACGATCCATTCGAGGATTGCCTTTTGCATATGCAGGCGGTTTTCCGCCTGGTCAAAGATGATGCTCCGCGGATCATTGAGCACTTCCTGGGTGACTTCGAGGCCCGGGTGCGCCGGCAAACAGTGCATGAAGTAGGCGCCCGGCTTGGCAAGGTCGAGCAATTCCCGCGTCACGGCATAAGGTTGCAGTTTTTGCAGCCGGCCTGTTTCCTCGGCTTCCTTGCCCATGGACACCCACACGTCGGTGTAGAGCACGTCCGCGCCCCTGGCCGCTTCCTTGGGGTCGGTGGTGAAGGTGAATTTCCCGCCCTGTTTTTTCAGCAAGGAGGTGATCTCCACGCCTGGCTCAAAGCCCTTTGGTCCGCAGAGAATGACCTCCATGCCAAAGTGGTTCGCACCCAGCAGCCAGGAATTGGCGACATTGCAGGCGGTGTCTCCGTAAAACACGATTTTTTTGCCCGCCAGCGAGCCCAGCAGGTCGCCGCCTTCGCTCCAGCGCTCCGCCAGGGTGAGGGCATCCGAGTAAATCTGGCAGGGGTGGAGGAAATCGGACAGGGCGTTGACGATGGGAATTTTCCCGGTCGAGGCAAAGTCCTCAAGCAGCTTGTGTTCAAAGCACCGAATGACCAGCCCATGCAGGTAGCGCGACAGCACGCGCGCGGTGTCCGCCACGGTTTCACCCCGGGAGATTTGCAGGTCGTCGGCATTGAGGGTGATGGGCGTGCCGCCCAACTCGGCCACGCCGACATGGAAGGACACGCGCGTCCGTGTGCTCTTCTTGAAAAACATCAGACCCCACGACTGGCCGTGCAGGGCGTCGGTGCCGGTGCGCCCACGTTGCTGCTTCAGCCGCGCAGCCCGGCTGAACAGGGCATCCAGTTCATCCTGCGGAATGTCTGTTTCCTGGAGGAAGTGTTTCATGATAAAGAGGTGGGCGTGGTTAGGCGGCGGGTTTCCAGCTTATAAAAACTTTCCGGAGGATGGCGAGCGCGGCGTCAAGGTCCGCCGCCGTGGCCGTAAGCGCCGGGAGCAGCCGGATGGCATTGCCCCCGGAGGATACGACGAGCAGACCCGCTTCCCGCAATTGGGTGATGAGGGGAGGCAGGTCCGTCGTCATTTGCAGCCCGATCATGAAGCCTTGGCCCCGCACCTCGGTGATGAGGTGGGGGACTTCCGCCGCCAACTTCCGCAGTTTTTGGTGAAAGGCCGGCGCGAGCGCGTTGACGTTGTCAATCAGCTTCTCCTGCTCCATGACCTCCAGCACGGCCAATCCCGCGGCACAGGCCAGCGGGTTGCCCCCAAAGGTGTTGCCGTGCGAGCCGGGAGTGAACAACGGCGCATATTTTTCCGCCACCCAGACCGCACCGAGGGGAAAGCCCCCGCCGACGCCCTTGGCGAGGCCCACGGCATCAGGCGTGATGCCCGCATGGGTGCAGGCGAGAAACTTGCCCGTCCGGCCAATCCCGCACTGCACTTCGTCAATCATGAGCAAAAGCTGGTGTTTGTCGCAGAGCGCCCGCAGGCCCCGCAGGAATTCCGGGCTGCAGGGGTGGACGCCGCTCTCGCCCTGGATGGTCTCGACAAAAATGGCCGCGGTCTGCGCGTCCACGAGTTTTTCAAAACTTGCGAGATTATTGATTTCGCCAAAGGCAAAACCTTCCAGCATGGGCTTGAAGCCGCTCTGGATTTTTTCCTGCGGGGTCGCCGCCATGCCGCCAAAGGTCCGGCCGTGGAAGGCATTCTTCGCGCAAATGACCTTGTACCGCTTGCCGTCCACGCCTTTTTCCAAGGCGCGGCCATGCAGCCGGGCGAGCTTGAGGATGGTCTCGTTCGCCTCGGCTCCGGAATTGCAGAAGAAAATCCGTCCGGGGCCGATGTGTTCGACCAGTCCCTTGGCTAGCCGCCCTTGGGGGAGGTTCCGGTAATAATTGCTGCAATGCGCCAGTGTCGCGGCCTGCTCCTGCACGCGCGCCACCCAGGTGGGATGGCAATGGCCCAATCCTGTCACCGCAATGCCGGCGGCAAAGTCCAGGTATTCCCGCCCTTGCGCATCCCAGACATGGAGGCCCTTCCCGCGCACCAGCGTGAGCGCGGGCTTGGCATAGTTGCCAAGCAGGTAGGACTCAAAGTCGGTGGTGGTGTCGGTCATGGGAGGGAGAAAATGAAGAAAGGAAAAAGACGGTGCGGCAATGGCAATGCCGCGGCCCCGGAGGGCCGCCGGTCCATCTCAGCCATTCACGATTTCCGTGCCGATGCCCTTGTCCGTGAAGATTTCGAGCAGCGTGCTGTGCGGCTTGCGCCCGTCCACAAAGTGGACGCGGTGCACGCCTTCGTCGAGGGCTTTGACGGCACTGTCCACCTTCGGGAGCATACCGCTGGTGATGACTTTCCGGCTCTTCAGCTCCGCCACGTCGCTCACCTTCAGGGTGGAGAGCAGCGATTCCGGCCGGCCGGGGTCGGAGAGCAGCCCCGGCACGTCGCAAAGGTACACGAGACGCCGGGCCCGCAAGGCGCTGGCCACCGCCCCGGCGGCGACATCCGCATTGGTGTTGAACGGGTGGTCGTGCTCATCCACCGCCACCGGCGAAATGATGGGGGTGTAACCTTCGGCCAAGGCTTTTTTAATCAGCTTCGTTTTGACGTGGTTGACTTCGCCGACATAGCCGAGGTCCACCGGCTCCCCGGCCTCATTTTTGGGAAAATGTTTTTGGCAGAGGAAGACATCATTGCCTTTCATGCCGAGCGGGTTGCCGCCCTTTTGCCGCAGGAGGTCGCAAATTTCCGCGTTGAGCGGGCCGTTGAGCGTTTGCTCCACGATGTTCATGGCCGCCTCGTCCGTCACGCGCAGGCCGTGCCGGAACTCGGGCTTCAGCCCGGCGCCTTCCATGGCGCGGGTGATGGCCTTGCCGCCGCCGTGCACCACGACGACCTGGATGCCCACCGCCGCCAGAAAGGCGAGGTCGGTCGCCCCGCTCAGGCGCGCCGTGGGGTCGGGGTCGTCCATGAAGGCGCCGCCAAACTTGATGACAAAAATAGAGCCGCGAAAACGCTGGATGTACGGCAGCGCTTCCAGCAGCACGCGGGCTTTTGTCGTCGGATCGAGCTCCGGAGTCATCGGTAAAAACTTATTGGGACAGAGTGCGGCGGTGGCGGTTGGTGAAAACGGGAAAAATGGCAAACATCGCGTCCGGGTGCAAGGGCGAACACGAGTCGGCGGTGGTTACGAATGGATGGCGGCTTGGCGGATTTTGCGCGACAGCAGCCTTACTCGCTTTTGTTGTAGTTGACGTAGCCTTCCGTCAGGTCGCTGGCGAGCAGTCGGTACTGGCCCGCGCCCAGGCCCAGCTCCAGCGTGATGCGGAACCGCGGCTGGCGGACGATTTCCTTCCACTGGGGAATATGCCGGTCCTGCGCGAGGCCGTGTTTGAGCACCACGGTGTCGTTGTAAAACATCGTAATCTTCTCCTCGCACAGGTGCGCGCGCGCGTAGCCCGCGGCGTCGATGACGCGGCCCCAGTTCGGGTCTTCGCCAAACCAGGAGGACTTCACGAGCAGCGAATTGCCAATGGCGCGCGCCACCCGCTCGGCGGCGGCTTCATCCGGCGCCCCGCGCACGAGGAGCTCCACCACCTTGGTGATTTTCTCGCCATCGCCGACAATCTTTTGCGCCAGGCTGTCGCACACCTGCGTGACGGCTTGCGCAAAGAGCGCGCGGGCTTCCGCGGGTGCTTTGGCCAAATCCACGCCGGAAGCACCATTGGCCAGCAACAGCACGGTGTCGTTGGTGCTCATGTCGCCGTCCACGGTGATGGCGTTGAAAGTATGCTTGTTCGCCGCCTGCAAGGTTTCGTGCAGCAGTGCGGCCGGCGCGCCGGCGTCGGTGCACAAAAAGGCGAGCATGGTGGCCATGTTGGGCTGGATCATGCCCGCGCCTTTGGCCATGGCGGCGACAGTCACCATCTTGCCCTCCCAGGCAAAGCGCGCCGTGCAAGTCTTGGGCCGCGTGTCCGAGGTCAGGATGGCTTCAGCGGCCTGGCGGCTGTGCTCCTGGGTGGCGCCCAGCGCGGGCAGGGCCCGCTCAATGCCGGAAAGAATACGCGGCATGGGCAAGGCCCGGCCAATCCGCCCGGTCGAGCAGACGAGGAAGCTGTTGTTGGGCAAACCGGCAGTGGTGCTGGCGCGCTGCGCCATCTCCCGCGCGTCAATCAGCCCTTGCGGTCCGGTGCAGGCGTTCGCATTGCCGCTGTTGGCGACAAATCCATGCACGGGTTTGCCCGAATCGATGATTTCCCGGCACACACGGACGGGCGCGGCCTTGATGTCATTGCTCGTAAAGACGCCCGCCACGGTGCAGGGCGCGGTGGAGTACACGAAGGCAAGGTCCAGCCGGTCGGTGCCTTTTTCGCGGATGTCGCAACTGATGGCGGCGGCGGCAAAGCCTTTCGCCTCGGTTACCCCGGTGGAGTCAGCGTTGAATTCAATGGCCATGGGAGAAAAAGTTCAGGTTGCCTCGACAATTTTGCCAAACTCGGTGGATAGCAGCCGGCCGAGCACCTTGCCAAAGGATGGTGCGATGAAACTGTAGGCGAAACGGGCTTCGTGGCCCAGTTTGCCAAAATCCGCGTATTCCGCGCCATAGGCGATGCGCACGTCGTGTTTCAACTGCTCCATGATTTTCATCAGCAACAGGGAAAACGGTTCGGTTTTGATGCCAGTTTGCTCCAGGGGCAAGGTGCCGCGGGAGAGGATGACCACGCCGGAAACCATCGCGTCGGTGGCCAGCCCATGCTCCGTGGCGATTTTGGCCACCCGGCCCATCCGTGTCGAAATCTCCTCGGCCGTGGGGCCGCGGACTTCGATGATGGCATAGGCGATGTAACCGCTGTCGAGCATGGCCGGTGGGCGATGAGGGTTAGACCAGCCCATCTGTCACCGGCCAGCCGGCGACGAGGTTGAGAATCTGCACGGCCTGGCCGCTCGCGCCCTTGAGGAGGTTGTCCTCCGCCGAGGTCAGGATGAAGTTGCCCGTCCGCGGGTCGTGGGCGGCAGCGAGGTCGATGCGATTCGTATTGGTCACGTGCGCAGTATCGGGGGTCTGGCCCGCCGGCAGGATCTGCACAAACGGCTGCTTCGCGTAGGCTTGGCTCCAGGTGGCATAAACCGCCTCGACATCCTTCGCCTGGGCTTTGACTACGATGGTTGTGGCGATGCCCCGCCGCATGGGCGCAAGGTGCGGATTGAATTGGATGATGACCTTGGTTTTGGCGGCAGCGGAAAGCTGTTCCTCAATTTCCGACAGGTGCCGGTGTTTGGGGATGCCATAGGCCTTGGCGCTTTCGGCCCGTTCGCAAAAGAGGTAGTCCTCCTCGGCCTTTTTACCCGCGCCGGAAACGCCGCTGAAGGAGTTCACCACGATATTCGCGGCGGCCACGACCCCCGCCCGCAGCAGCGGCACCAGCGGTACGATGACGCTCGTCGGGTAGCAGCCGGGGCAGGCCAGCAACCGCTTCTTTTTCCACGAATCGTCCGGCATGATCTCTGGCAGCACGTACACGGCTTCGCTGAGGAGGTCCGGCGCCGGGTGGGGATGCTTGTAGAACTCTTGGTAGGTGGCGGGGGATTGCAGCCGGAAGTCCGCGCTCAAATCAATGACCCGCTTGCCCGCGGCCACCAGCGGCCGCGCGTATTCCGCCGCGACGCCATGGGGCAGCGCGAGGAAATAGGTTTCAATGCGCGCATCCGCCGCCAGCGCCGCCGGCTCACTGGGCGTGAAGGCCAAATCCGGCGCGACGGCCCCGCGCAGCCGCGGCAGCGCCTTGGCGACGGGGGTGCCCGCCAGCGACCGCGAGGTCACGCTGGCCAGCTTGGCGTGCGGATGCCGTGCCAGGAGCCGCACAAGCTCCTCGCCGGAATAACCGGATGCTCCAACAATGCCGACATTCATGGGTGAAAGAATTAAGTTTTAAGGTTGAAGTGGTAAAGGACTGGGGAGGCAAGAAACAAAAAGCCCTCCGGTGGCGGGGCCATTCCGGAGGGCTTTTGCAATCGCTGTCCAATGAAACGGTTTAACGTTTCGAGAACTGGAAGCGTCTGCGCGCACCGGGCTGGCCAGACTTTTTGCGCTCTTTTTCACGGCCGTCGCGGGTGAGCTGGCCGGCCTTCTTCATCGGAGCGCGGAGTTCGGGGTTGAGGCGTTGCAGCGCGCGGGCGATGCCCAGGCTGATGGCGCCGGCCTGGCCGACATTGCCGCCGCCCGTCACCTCGACGACGACGTCGTACGAGCTGGCCACATTGGCCGTGGTCAGGGGAGCGGTGGCCATTTTGACAAAGCGCTCAACTTTCAAGTGCGTGGCGATGTCGCGGTCATTGACCGTGACTTTGCCGGATCCGGGGAACACCCGGACGCGGGCCGTGGCGGTCTTACGCCGGCCGGTGCCGCGGAAAACAGTGTCGGTTTTGGAGATCATCGAAGGTAAAAAGAAGGGAGGGCGTTTACTGGGCCGGCAGCGGCGTGGGCTGCTGGGCGGCGTGCGGGTGCTCGGCGCCGGGATAGACCTTGAGCTTCGTCAGCATCTTGTCGGCGATGCGGTTTTCGGGCAGCATGCCCTTGACGGCGTTCATGATCAGGAATTCCGGGCGGTGTTCGCGGAAGTGGGCGACGTTGCGGTAGCGCTCGCGGCCGACCCAGCCCGTGAAGAACATATATTTCTTCTCGGTCTCTTTGCGGCCCGTGAGGCGCACCTTGGCGGCATTGATGACAATGACGAAATCGCCGGTGTCCACGTTCGGGGTGTAAATGGCCTTGTGGCGGCCGCGCAGCACGTTGGCAATGCGGGTCGCAAGGCGGCCCAACACCAAGCCGTTGGCATCAACGATGTGCCACTTCTGGGTGAATGTGCCGGGTTTGGTCAAAGTCGTTCTCATATCGCGGGAAAAGGTAGGAAAATAGACTTTTAGCCCCGGGTGTCAAAGACAATTTTTCCCTCGGGGGGGGCGGGCGGCCGGGGCCCAAAGCATTCGCGCCCGCCCGGGGTTAAGCCAGGCGGGCGCGAAGGGAAACCGGGGCACGAGGCTCCGGCTGGGCGGGGGTTACTTGCGGAACTTCAACCCGGCGCCAAACCAGACGCTGTTCGGCGTGCCGCCGAGCTGCGGGTTGGTGCCGGCATAGCCGCCGACCTTGTGGTCGGTGTTGCCTTCGTAGTTGAGCTCGCCAAAGAGGTAGCAGCCGTCGCTGACCTTATAGTCCAGCTCGAAACCGGCCTTCCAGTACATATAACCGTTGCGCCAGTTGCCGTGGGGGTTGCCCGCGATGCCGGTGTTGAACGAGTCGCCAAAGGAGCGGTTCGCATGGTACCAGCCGCCCAAAACCGTCGGGCTGATGGACAGGCCGCTGAAGCCCACGACGTGCGTCAAATCCCACGTGGTGCGCAGGGAGACTTCAACTACGTTCGAGTCCAGCATCAGGTCGTGGTAGTAGTAAATGGACGGGCTGAGGTTCGTGCCGCCGAGGCCCGGCGTGCTCGAGGTGTCATAGCTGAAGCCGATGTAGGCTTCATCCGTGCGGCCCACGCGGGAGCTGCCCGGCAAGCCAAAGATGGGCGTATTGCCCGCTTCGGGATACCAGTAGTACGTGTCGCCAATGTCCACCTGGAGGCCGGTGAGGTAGGGCAGGCTATATGTCATGCCGCCAAAGAGATCGATTTCGTTCGACTGGTCCGGACCGCCGGCGGAGGTGCGGCGGCTGATGGGCTGGTTGCTCCAGCCACCCACGTAGAAATTGCCGTCCGGGCCGACCTGCATGCCGATTTCGCCCTTGGGCTGCAGCGACGAGTTGGCGATCTTCTTGCCGCGGAAAACGTATTGCGATTCATAGGCCACCTGGCCGGTGCCGCTCAGTTCGCCAAAGGGCAGGCCCTGGGCGTGGGCTTGGGCAACCAGCGCGCCGGCCAGGGAGAGGGCCAGCAGGGTCTTGTTCATCAGGGATTGGTGCATGATAAGTCGAGTGGGTGAAGGGGTTCGGTTTCGGTTCGGCCGTCTCCGGGTGGAGAGGGCGCGGCACTGGGGGAGAACATCGGCATTTGCCATCGGTAGGGCAAGATTTTTCTCAAAACCGCCCCCTTCCGGCACCGCCGCGGCCGCTTCCCCGGCTTCTGCTTAAACCGGGCAAAGGGCGATTGGTTGTGAAATAATTGCGCCGGCGATGTTGCCGGCCCCAAAAACAAAAGAACCTGCCGCCCGCAAAGCGGGACGGCAGGTTCTTGAAGGCGGTCCCTGGCTCGTCCCGCTTGCGCGAAACTGGCCGGGGTGCCGGATTGGATTAGTAGTTGAACTTCACACCGAGGCCGAACCACAGGCTGTTAGCCGTGCCGGGGGCCTGGGGGTTGGTGGCGGCGAAGCCATTCGTCGTACCGTCGTTGTTGCCGGCATAGTGCGTGCCGAGGAAGAACGTGGTCGAGGTGTTCAGCTTATAGTCCAACTCGAGGTCCAACTGCCAGTAGGTGTAGCTGTTGTTCCAGTTGGGGCCAGCGATGTCACCGAACGTGCGGTGCGCGCCGGTCCAGCCGAGGGTGGCCGTCGGGGTCAGCGACAGACCCTTGACGCCAACGCTGTCAGACAGGTCCCACGTGTAGGTGACGGAGCCCGTGATGGTGTTGGAGTCGAGGATGACGTCGTGATACAGCATGACGGTCGGGCTGAGGTTGATCTTGCCCGGCATCACGTTGGTCGAGTCATAGATCGCGCCGATGTGGAACTCGTGCGTGCGCGTCGCGGCGCCGGAGGTCGAGTCCGGATACCAGTAGAGCTGGTAGCCGATTTCGCCCGTCACGTCGGAGAGACCCGGAATCGCATGGTCATAATAGGTGCCGATGTCGATTTCGTTGCTCTGCTTGGCGGCGGCGGTGTTGTTGCCGATGGGCTGGCTGGTCCAGACGTACGCCTTGAGCGTGCCATCGGAAACCGGCTTCGCAAAGTTCACGCTCGGCTGGAAGGCCGACTGGGTGATCTTCTTGCCACGGAACACGTACTGGGATTCGTAGTCGAACGCGCCGGAGACCGTGAGGTCACCCAACGGGCCAGAACTAGCGGCGGCTTGACCGTGGGCATTGCCGACGAGCGACAGGGCCAGGAGAGCCGTAAGGAGGGATTTGTTCATGTTGATCAGTTTGTGGTTATGGTTTTTAGGTAGCACCCCCCCGCAGCCCAGCCGGGAAGGGGGAATACTAAGGAGCGAGCATGGAATTGTGTGGCAAAAAAGCAAGTGTTTTCCTTTTTGCCACATTCGTCACACTTTCGTTTCTTGGCTGTTCACAAGGGGTTAAGCAGGTTGTATGCGCAGGGCATAATCTTTTTTGTTAACTTTTTAATAATTGTTTTTCAACGACTTATGAACTAAAAAGAGCCCTCTTGGGCTGCTTTGCGCTCGCTTTGGCCTCCTTTGCCGGGCAAACTTCGAAATAGGCAATTTTTGTAAAAAAACTTCATAAGTATATGAATAATAACGAAAAGTGCATTTTTTTATCAAAAATCGCATTTTGGGGAGGTATCTTGGGTGGGCTTGGTGTCGGGTTGGGGGCTTTTGGCGCCCATGCCCTGAAAAGCCGCCTAGAGGACGCCGGGATGACCCAGACTTGGGATACCGCCGTCAAATACCACCTTATCCATGCCGTGGCCCTTTTGGCGCTGGCCGCCTGGCGCAATTCCCTGTCCGGCCAAGCTAGCGTGGCATGGGCGCAACTGGCCTGGGTCGCACGGTGTTGGGTGGGTGGCATCGTGCTTTTCTCCGGCTCATTGTATGCCCTGGCCCTGGGCGCGCCCCACTGGGTCGGTGCCATCACCCCCTTGGGTGGGCTGGCCTTCATTGCGGGCTGGGTACTGGTGGCCGTGGTCGGATGGAAGAAATAATTCCCCTCGTGCCACGTTTTAGTCCGCGCTTTTTCAAAACGATAAGTTTCTCCAATATAAGGGGTGGTGACGCCATTCGGCTATTTACCGGCTTTCGTAGCACGGTGCTTCAGCCCGTGCTCACATCCTTGTTAAAGCGAAAAAGCGCGGGCTAAAGCACCGCGCTACGAAAATACGCCGCTACTCGTAGGGGCGCAGTCTGGCTGTGCCTGCTCTGTTAGATGTCCCAAATAATTCTGTAAATTCTGTCTTTCTCAGATTTCCCCAAAAACACAAAAGCCTTCCGGCGTGAACCGGAAGGCTTTTGCATTTAACAAACAACGGCGCGGGGGCCGCTGTTCGGATTGGATTACATGTCCATACCGCCCATGCCACCCATGCCGCCCATGCCACCGTGGCCGCCGGCCGGGGCCGCTTCTTTCGGCTCCGGAGCGTCGGTGATCATGCATTCGGTGGTGAGGAGCAGCGAGGCAACGGAGGCCGCGTTCTGCAGCGCGACGCGGGTGACCTTCGTCGGGTCCACCACGCCGGCCTTGAACAGGTCTTCGTGTTCACCAGTGGCAACATTGTAACCATAATACTTCGGAGCCTTACCATCGGCAAACTTACCCCGAGGATTAAGTATTTGGCTGATGACATCAGAGGCGTCTACGCCAGCATTTTCACAGAGCTGACGGAGAGGTGCCTCAATAGCGCGAAGAACAATGTTTGCACCAATTTTTTCTTCTGCATCTTCAATTGTGTCGATGGCCTTTTTGATAGCCGGCTTTGCCAACAACAGCGCGACGCCACCACCGGGGGAGATGCCTTCTTCCACGGCCGCACGGGTCGCGTGGAGGGCGTCTTCGACGCGGGCCTTCTTCTCCTTCATTTCAGGCTCGGTCGAGGCGCCGACATTGATGACGGCCACGCCGCCGGCGAGCTTCGCCAGGCGTTCCTGGAGCTTCTCGCGGTCGTAGTCGGAGGTCGTCTCGTCAATCTGGCGGCGGATCTGCTTCACGCGGCCCTGGATGTCAGCGCTCTTGCCGGCGCCTTCCACGATCGTCGTGTTTTCCTTATCCACCACGACGTGCTTGGCGCGGCCGAGGTCGGCCACGGTCACGTTCTCGAGCTTGATGCCGAGATCTTCGGTGAGGCAGCGGCCGCCCGTGAGGATGGCGATGTCTTCCAGCATGGCCTTGCGGCGGTCGCCAAAACCCGGGGCCTTGACGGCGCAGACGTTCAGCGTGCCACGCAGCTTGTTCACGACGAGCGCGGCAAGGGCTTCACCCTCGACTTCCTCGGCGATGATCAGCAGGGGCTTGCCGGCCTTGGCCACGATCTGCAGCAGGGGCAGCAGTTCCTGGAGGTTGGCAATCTTCTTCTCGTGGATGAGCACGTAGGCGTCCTGGAGCGTCGCTTCCATCGCCTCGGCGTTGGTCACGAAGTACGGCGAGAGGTAGCCCTTGTCGAACTGCATGCCCTCGACGACATCGAGCGTCGTTTCGATGGACTTGGCTTCCTCGACGGTGATCGTGCCGTCCTTGCCCACTTTGTCCATCGCGTCGGCAATGCGGTTGCCGATCTCGGTGTCCCAGTTGGCGGAGACGGTCGCGACCTGGAGGATGTCCTCGCGGCCGGAGACCTTCTTGGAGTTCTTCTTGAAGTCCTCAATGGCGGCCTCCACGGCGCGGTCGATGCCGCGCTTGATGTAGATCGGGTTGGCCCCGGCGGCGACGCTCTTCAGGCCTTCGCGGTAGATCGCTTCAGCGAGCACGGTCGCGGTCGTGGTGCCGTCACCGGCGTTGTCGCTGGTCTTCGAGGCCACTTCGCGCACCATCTGGGCGCCCATGTTTTCGAAGGGGTCCTTCAACTCGATTTCCTTGGCGACGGTGACGCCGTCCTTGGTCACGGTCGGGGAGCCGAATTTTTTGTCAATCAGCACATTGCGGCCCTTGGGGCCGAGGGTGACTTTCACCGCGCGGGCGAGCAATTCGACCCCCTTGAGGATCTTCTTGCGGGCGGCTTCGTCGAACAGGATTTGTTTGGCGGGCATGGTAATTTAAATGAGTTTTTTTAGTTTAAGATTGGCAGTTTGCGATTTAGCCGATGATGCCGAGGATGTCATCCTCGCGCAGCAGCGAATACTTGTCGTCACCGATTTTCACCTCGGTGCCGCCGTATTTGGAGACGAGCACGCGGTCGCCCACCTTCACTTCGAAGGGGAGGGCCTTGCCGTTGTCGTCCTTTTTGCCGGTGCCGAGCGCGATCACTTCGGCTTCCTGCGGTTTTTCCTTGGCGGAGTCGGGGATGATGATCCCGCCTTTCACTTGTTCTTTGTCCTCGAGGGCCTTCACGAGTACGCGATCGCCCAGAGGGTGGATTTTCACTTTAGCCATAGCAGTAGGGTTATGTGTTGGGTTGAGGGTGTGAGGGTTTGGAAATAAAAAAGCAAAGGATGAAACAGCCGGGGGCCGTTTCATCCTTGGGTGCCTAGCTCTTCTTTTTGTCGTCGTCCACGACTTCGAAGTCCGCATCGACCACGTTCGGGTCCTTGGGCTTCTTGGCGGAGGACTGCTCGGGGCCGGCTTCGCCGCCGGGGGCCGCGCCACCCGCGGCGCCGCCTTGCGCGGCTTGTGAGAGGATACCCTGCACTTTGCCCGAGATGGTCTCGAACTCGCGCTTCAGCGTGTCGGCGTCGGCGTTCTGGTTGGCCAGGACCGCGCGCCCGTCCTTGACGAGGGTCTCCGCCTCCGTCTTGGCGGCGGCGGGCAGCTTGTCGCCGGCGTCCTTGACCTGTTTTTCGATCTGGTAAAGCAGGTTGTCGAGGTTGTTGCGGGCTTCCACGGTGTCGCGGGCCTGCTTGTCCTCGGCGGCATGGGCCTCGGCCTCCTTGCGGAGTTTCTCGACCTCGTCCTTGTTCAGGCCCGAGGAGCCGGAGATGGTGATCTTCTGGTCCTTGCCGGTGCCCTGGTCCTTGGCCGTGACGTGCAGGATGCCGTTGGCGTCGATGTCGAACGTCACCTCGATTTGCGGGGTGCCGCGCGGCGCCGCCGCAATGCCGTCCAGGCGGAAGGTGCCGATGGTCTTGTTGTCCTTGGCCATGGAGCGCTCGCCCTGGAGGACCTTGATGTCCACCGCCGTCTGCATATCGGCGTAGGTGGAGAAAGTCTGCGACTTCTTGGTCGGGATGGTCGTGTTGCGCTCGATCATCGCCGTGGCCACGCCGCCCGCCGTCTCGATGGCGAGGGTCAGCGGCGTCACATCGAGCAGGAGCACGTCGCGCACTTCGCCCTTGAGCACGCCGGCCTGCACCGCCGCGCCGATGGCGACGACTTCGTCCGGGTTCACGCCCTGGTGGGGCGCCTTGCCGGTGAGGCCGCGGGCGATGTCCACAATCTTGGGCATGCGCGTCATGCCGCCGACGAGCACCAGCTCGTCAATGTCGCCGGATTTGATGCCGGCGTCCTTGAGGCAACCCTCAAAAGGCTTGATGGTGCGTTGCGCGAGGCTTTCGCAAAGCTGCTCGAGCTTGGCGCGCGTGAGCGTCATGTTCAGGTGCTTCGGGCCGGAGGCATCCGCCGTGATGAACGGCAGGTTGATGTCCGTGCTCTGCGCGGAGGAGAGGGCGATCTTCGCCTTTTCCGCCTCTTCCTTCAGGCGCTGCAGGGCCATCGGGTCGGCGCGCAGGTCGATGCCGTTGCTCTTCTTGAATTCGTTGACGAGCCAGTCGATGATCGTCTCGTCCCAGTTGTCGCCGCCCAGGTGCGTGTCGCCGTTGGTGGCCTTGACCTCGAAGACGCCGTCGCCGATGTCGAGGATGGAAATGTCGTAGGTGCCGCCGCCGAGGTCGTACACTGCGATGGTCTCGTCGCTCTTCTTGTCCAGACCGTAGGCGAGGGAGGCCGCAGTGGGCTCGTTGATGATGCGGACGACTTCGAGGCCCGCGATGGTGCCGGCGTCCTTGGTGGCCTGGCGCTGCGCGTCGTTGAAGTACGCGGGCACCGTGATGACGGCCTTGGAAATTTTTTCGCCGAGGTAGGCCTCGGAATCCGCCTTCAGCTTGGCCAGGACCTTCGAGGAGATTTCCTGCGGGGAGAACCGGCGCGTCTTGCCTTCGGCTTCGAGCTCGATCCACGCGTCGCCGTTCTGGCCTTCGACGACTTTGTACGGCAGGCGTTTGATTTCCTCCGACACTTCGGAAAACTTGCGGCCAATCAGGCGCTTGGCCGAGAACACGGTGTTGCGCGGGTTCGTGACGGCCTGGCGCTTCGCGGCCTGGCCGACGAGCAGCTCGCCATTTTTGGCGAAGCCGACGACGGACGGCGTCGTGCGCGCGCCCTCACTGTTGGGGATGACAACCGGCTCGCCCGCTTCCATGACGGCGACGCAGGAGTTGGTGGTGCCAAGGTCTATGCCAATAATTCTGCTCATTTGGCAGGATAGTAAGCATGGGCTATGCCTCTGCCACCGTTTCAATTACAAATCATTGATATAAAGAAACTAATATATTTTTAAGCTATCAACCCATAACGACACTTTGGAGGTATTTTGCGCCAATGTGTCACACGCGCTGGCGCACTTGGGTAGGAAAATGGCACACCTGCGGCAGAATGCTTTCAAGCCGGTATTCTATTGGAAAACAAATCTCCATCGTTTGTTTCATCAATTACGTTAATGGCTTCACCGGCGAAAATGTTGACGCATGGTTTTCGGTAAAGTATTTTCCAATCATGACGCTGTCCCAACTCGTCGCTGAAACCCGCAAGCTGCCTTCGGCGCAACGCGCGGAATTGGCCGACCGTATCGCGATCGAGCTGGCCCGCAAAAAGGATCCCGCGGTGGAGGAAGCCTGGGCTGAGGTTGCACAACAGCGGCTGGCAGAGGTGGAGAGGGGCAAAGCCAAACCCGTGGCGGGCAAATATGTCATGGCGCGGGCCCGTAAAATCATTGGCCGGTGAACCCGTATTCCTTCCATCGCGACGCGGAGGAGGAGTTTTTGGGTGCCTTGCGCTACTATGCCAATATCAGTCCGGTTTTGGGTGGCCGGTTCTATGACGAAATTGAATCCATGATCGGCGACATATGCACGTCACCGCGCCATTGTCGTTACCTCCGCCCGCCGGTGCGTCGGCGATTTTCACGAAATTTCCCGTATGGCCTGTTGTTTGTTGAGCGTGCCGAGGATATTCTTATTCTCGCCGTCATGCACTTGCGCCGCCGTCCTGAGTATTGGGCCCATCGCCTGGGCTGAGTCATTTGTGATTCAATTTATTTCATTCCCCATGCCAACCATCGCCATCGCCTCCGACCACGCCGGGTTCAATTTGAAGACGGCCATTATCGCCCATCTCCGCGCCTCGGGCCATACTGTAACCGACTTCGGCTGCCCGAGTGCCGAGCCCGTGGACTACCCGGACTTCATCCGCCCGGCCGCCGAGAGTGTGGCGAAGGGCCAATGCGAACTCGGCATCGTCCTCGGCGGCAGCGGCAACGGCGAGGCCATCGTGGCCAACAAGGTGCGCGGCGTCCGCTGCGGCTATTGCTTCAGCGAGGAAAGCGCGCGTCTAACGAAGGAACACAACAACGCGAACTGCATCGCCATCGGCGAGCGTCTCGTCCCTGTGCCCCTGGCGCTGAAAATCGTGGACGCCTGGCTCGCGGCGAAATTCGAAGGCGGCCGCCACCAGCGCCGGATAGATAAAATTGAATCTCCGAGGTAGGGCGGGGTCTCCGGACCCGCCTAGTTTCACGCAACCTTCTTCTCAAAATCCGCCACGAAGAACTTCTTCCCCTTCGCCACGACTTTATGGCCTTCGCCGGTCAGCAGCTTTTTCAACCCCAGCACCCCGCCGGGGTACTTCGGGTTCAACTCGCCGCCCGCTTTCAAGGTCCGCCAGTAGGGCGTGATCTTTTTCTCCCCCGCGGTCCGGCCTTCTTCCGCCGCATGGGCGGACATCCAGGCAAAGATGCCCGTCGTGATGGGGCAGGTGACGTTCACTTTGTGCTTCTTGGCCAGCGTCGTGCGGATTTGGTCAATCGTCGTCAATTTGCCCTTGGGTACGGCGCGCATGATTTCGTTCACCTCCAGCGGCGCGGGGACGACCATCTCGCCTTCGCCCCAGCGCTTGGCAAGGCGGCCCTGCAGAACAATTTTCTTCGGCAGCCCCTTCGGGTCCGCCAGCTTTTCACGCCAGGATTTTTTTACATGGGCCATGGGAAATGGTTATCGCAAAGAAATCGGAAAGGCGAAGCGCAAGTTATGTGTGTATGAATTGGAGGTAGGGCGGGGCGTCCTCGACCCGCCTAGGCGGATTTTTGCTGACCGCCAAACAAATTACTCTCCAACCACCGGGCGGCCGCATCCGGCGCCGCGGCAGGTTCGCCGAGGAGCGTCCGCAACTTCGCGGCATCTGCGGCGGCTTCCTTGTGCGCGGCAGGGGCTTCGCACTCCAGCAATCGCCGGGCCAGTGCCGCGGGCTTGGCATCGCCTTGGATAAACTCCGGCCAGGCCGAGCGTCCGAGCAACAGGTTTGCAATGCCCAGATAGGGCACGCTGACCACGCTGCGGCCCACGAGATAGGTGATCGGGTTAGTGCGATACACAATCGCGCCGGGGATGCCCGCCAGCGCACAGGAAAGCGACATGGTGCCCGAGCTTGTCAGTACAATGCGACCGCTGGCACCTTCCTCGGCCGTGCGCAGGGTGACATAGGGCGCGACCGCCGGGTAGGCGGTGAGCTGGCGATGCAGCTCCGCCTGCACGCCGGGGCCGGAGACGAGTGTCACCGCCTGGGCCTGCGGACGCGACTGGCGGTATTGCGCAAAGGCCGCAAGCAATGCCGGGTAGATGCGCGACACCGCCGCTGTGCGGCTGCCGGGGAGCAGGAGGATCGGCCCGTTGGCGTCGTATTTCACCGTCTGCCGGTGGTCGGCGGCGGCAAAGGGGTGGCCCACGAAATCCACCACCAACTTCGTATCGGCAAAGCAGCCCACCTCAAACGGGAAAATCACCGCCAGCGCATCGAGGTGCTTCGCCATCGCAAAGCGCCGCCCGGCCTTCCATGCCCAGATCTGCGGTGAGATGTAATAGAGCGTCCGCAGTTGGCCGCCCGCGCGTCGGCTCAGGCCGTTTTGGTAAAGGGCGTTGGCCAGCCGCAGGTTGAAGCCCGGATAGTCCACAAACAACACTGCCTTGGGCTGGTACCGCCCGATCCACGCGAGCGTTTGCGCAAAGAGTTCCTTGAAGAAACCGTAGTTTTTCAACACTTCGACGAGCCCGACCACGGCATGGGCGCTCAAGTCATACAACAACTGTGCGCCCGCCGCCTGCAAGGCCGGCCCACCCAGCGCCGCCACGCGCACGTCCGGCCTTTTTGCCCGCAGCCCGCGGATGAGCCGCGCGGCGTGCTCGTCGCCCGAGCGCTCCCCGGCAACGACCAGCACGTCCGGCGGCTCCGCGCCACTGGCCCAGGGTTGCAAAACTGGAAGTTCTTTATTCACCACCAAGCGGCGAGGGAAATGGGCATTTTATCCACGCATGGGCGCGAATCCGAGTCTGGGTGCGGCAAAACATTTGCGTCCATTCGTGGATAAAAATGCATGGGTTTCCTTGCTGAAAAAACTCAGGCGCTGCGTGCGCGGATTTGCTCCGTGATGGCCAGGGCGATTTTCAGCGCCTCGTGGCCGAACGCCACGTCGATTTTCGGTGTCCGCCCTGCGCGCACATTGGCCGTAAAGTCGGCAAGCTCCAGCTTCAGCGGCTCGGCCTTGTCCGCGCTGATGGGCCCGCTCTTGAGTCCGATGGGCGTGCGCAGCACAAAGTGCCCCGCGTTTTTGTCCAGGTCAGCGGAGAGGTAGCCGGCCTCCTGGAACAGCCGCCACTCGCGCAGGCGCTTTTTGCTGATGCGCGAGACATTCAGGTCCGCCACGCAGCCGTTGGCAAAGCTCAGGCGCGCGTTGGCAATGTCCGTGTGCGGGGTAAGGACGGAGAAGCCCACGGCGTCAATACGCTCCACCGGCGCGCCCACGAGCTTCAGCGCCAGGCCGATATCGTGGATCATCAGGTCGAGCACCACGTCCACGTTCTTCACGCGCGGGTTGACGTCGCCTTCCGTTGGGTCGTCCGTCTCGGTGGGGTCGGGGACGAGCGGCGCCAGGCGCTCGGTGCGGATGAAGCGCGGTTTGGACACGTGTTTTTCCACAAACATCATCACCGGGTTGAAGTGCTCGATGTGCCCGACCTGGATGAGGCGCTTCGCTTTTTGCGCGGCCGCCATGATTTTCTCCGCCTCCGCGAGCGTGTTGCACAACGGCTTTTCGATGAGCAGGTGGCATCCTGCGGCCAGCAGTTTGAGCGACACCTCGCAATGCAGGGGCGTCGGTGCGACGACACTCACGGCCTCGCACGCCTGGCCCAGGGCTTCGAGCGAATCGAAGGCGCGGCACTTGCACTTGGCGGCGATTTCCGCGGCGCGGGCCGGGTCGGCATCGTAAACGCCGGCCAGGGTGACGCCGGGCAGCTCGGTGTAGATGCGGGCGTGGTGCTGGCCAAGATAACCAACGCCGGCCACACCGGCGCGTAAAGGGGCGGTTTCAGGCATGAGGGTATAAGACTTGTTTATCCACGAATAGGCACGAATAAAAAATCGAAAATTTCCGGCCAAGAGCTTACGGTTGCGCTCACAAGCGCGTCTCCTTGTCCGCCGATTTTGTTTGGACTTTTCATAATTCGTGGCCATTCGTGGATAAACCCTTTTCCATGGTCCCCTTCAAAATCAGCGTATTGGTCTTTTTGCGCGATGCCCAGGGGCGGCATTTGCTCATCAAGCGGCGCAAGGCGCCCAACCTGGGCTGCTGGAGCCCCATCGGCGGCAAGCTGGAGATGGAGCGTGGCGAATCGCCTTTTGAATGCGCCGTTCGCGAAACGGGTGAGGAGGTCGCCTTGGCAATCACGGATAAAGATCTGCATCTTTTCGGCTATATCTCAGAGAAAAATTACGAAGGTGGCGGCCACTGGCTCATGTTCCTGTTCGACTGCAAGAAAACGCTGCCGGGCCTGCCAGCCACGGGTGACGAGGGCGAGTTCGGCTTCTTCACCCGCGCGGAGATTGAAACGCTCGCCGTGCCGCCGAGCGACCGCGTGCTTGTCTGGCCGTGGTATGACAAACAGCGCACCGGTTTCGTCGCCCTGCGGGCCGACTGTGCGCCCGGCCAGCCGTTGAAGGTCACGATTGAGCAACTTTTGTCCGGCTCGGTACAATCGTAACCCCGCCGATGCTTGACAGCCGCGCCCCGTCGCGGCGCAATAGGCGGGATGCACATCCGCGTTCGCAAATCGCAGCTCCAAGGCGTGGGCCTGTCGCCGGGCGAGTTTGCCGAGCCCAAGGAGAAATCGGGCGCGCACCCGCCGCCTCGGTTGAAGGTTATCGGCTATGGGCCGGATGGTTGCTTCGAGCTCGACACCAACAAGCTGAATGTCGCCCTGGCGCGCATCGGCGAAAAGGCCGTCACCTGGATCCAGGTCATCGGCATCAGCGAGGTCAGTTTCATTAAGGAACTGGGCGAGCAGATGAAGATTCACCCGCTGGCGCTGGAGGCCGTGGCGACGACGTGGGGCCGCTCCAAATTGCAGGACTACGGCGACCAGTTGTTCGTCGTCGGCAAATCAGCCATGGTGGAGCCGGGCGACCCGCCGTGCCTGGCCATTGAGCAGGTATCCATCGTGATGGGCCGCAACTACCTCGTCACGTTTCAGGAGACGGAAAGCACGCTGTTTGAGCCGGTGGAAAAGCGCATCATGGACCCGCAGCGCCTCATCCGCCAGCGCAACACTGGCTACCTCCTCTATGCGCTGCTCGACACGCTGGTGGACCACCTGCTCGCCTCCATTGACGCGTTGGAGGAGGACATCATCCGCCTCGAGGATGGTGTGCTGGAGGGCAATGCCCAGCTCGATCTGCAGAACATCTACCGCCACAAGCGCGCCGTCATCATGCTCTCGCGCATCGCCGCGCCGATGCAGGAACTCGCCCGCCGCTGCGAAACGCTCGACTGCCACCTCCTGCCCGACACGCTGGACTATTATTATCGCGACCTCGCCGACCACGCCACCCGCGCCGCGGAGCGCATCGAGCATGGGCGCGTTGTTTTGCAGAATTTGCAGGAATATTACCACATGGAGGGCGACCACCGGAACAACGACGTGATGCGCGTGCTCACCGTCGTTGCCACCATCTTTATCCCCATGACGTTTGTGGTCGGTGTTTACGGCATGAACTTCAACACGGCCAGCAAGTGGAACCTGCCGGAGCTGAACTGGCCCTACGGTTACCCGCTGGTCATGGGCCTCATGGGCCTGTATGCCGTCGTGACTTTCTGCTTCTTCAGGAAGAAGGGCTGGATTTAGCCAGCACGTCCGGCGCGTTGCTCGTAATGTAGTCGAAGCCGCGCTCTTTCCACGCCTTGACCTCGGCCGGGTTGTCCACCGTCCAGACGGACAGGATCGCCCCGGCATCGCGCAGTTCTTCATACTGCTCCGCTGTCAGCGCCCAGGTGCGGTTTTGTCCGATGCCATTGATGTATTTGGCGCGGATGGCCGACACGATTTTGCCGAAGACGTGCGTCGTGGGTTTTTTGTTCAGCAGCAGCAGCGCCCGGCACGCGGGCCGGTGCTTTTTGATTTTGCGCAGGGTGACCTCGTCAAAGGTCATCACCACCACGCGTTCCGCCGGAAAGCCCGCCGCCGCCGTGGGCTGGAGCAGGGTTTTTAACTGCGCCAGGATGGCGTCCGACTCACGGGTTTTGAATTCGAGGAAAATTTCCTGTTCGGGCCCCGCCGCCGCCAGCACGTCGCCCAGCGCGGGAATTTTTTCGCCGGCGAATTTTTTGTCTTTCCATGCGCCCACGTCCAGCTTCTGCATATCGGCCAGGTGGTTGCGGTTGATGGTGTGCACGGGCTCGCCCGGAGCCACGCGGCGGGTATCCGGGTCGTGGATGACGGCCAGCTTGCCGTCGCGGGTCACGCGCACATCCACTTCCACGCCGTCGGCGCCCAATTCCGCGGCCAGGCGGACGGCGGCGAGTGTGTTTTCCGGGGCGCGGGCCGAGGCGCCGCGATGGGCAATGAATTTCACTGTAATTTCTTTCGGATGGCCGCCGGCAGCGGGGTGGGGCGGAGTTTGCCCTTCGCGCGCGCCACGTGGACGGTGGTGATTTCGCCCGTGGCGGAGAGCTGCGGGCTGCCGCGGCCGGTGAGCCGCCAGACTTCAAATTGGTAGCGGATGCTGCTCGTGCCGATTTTGCGCACCCAGAGCCGCGTCTCCACCTTGTCGCCAAAGCGCAGGGGGGCGAGAAACTCCGCGCTTACCGCCGCGCGCGGCCAGCCGGAGTTTTGCACGGCGTCCACCGCCAGCACGGCCACGTCGCGCTCATGCAGGAAGGCCAGCTCTGCCGCTTCCATCCAGCGGAACAGGTTGGTGAAATGCACCAGCCCCGCAGCGTCGGTCTCGTGGAACTCGACGGCGCGCGCGTGGACAAAGGCAGGTTTGGCGGGCATGACCAATCTATTTAGACAGAATTCACAGAATTAAAAGCCAATGATGATGCCGGAGGAATTTTATAATTCTGTCAATTCTGTCGCGCTTTTCACTCCGCCGGCAGTTCTTCGCGTTCGTCAATGAGGTCCACCTGGTGGTCCCAGAGGCTCGCATAGCGGCCGCCGCTGGCCCGCAGGGCGTCGTGCGTGCCCTGTTCCAGGATTTTGCCGTGGTGCAGCACCACGATGTTATGTGCCTTGCGCACGGTGGACAGGCGGTGGGCGATGACAAGCACCGTGCGCGACCGCATCAGGTTGTCCAGCGCCGACTGGATTTGCCGCTCCGTGATGGTGTCCACGCTGGCCGTTGCCTCGTCGAGGATCACGAAGGGCGGGTTCTTCAACAGCACGCGCGCGATGGTCAGGCGCTGCTTTTCACCCTGCGAGAGGCGGATGCCTTTTTCGCCGATATTGGTATTCAGCCCTTTGGGCAGGGCGCAGACAAAGTCCCACGCCGCCGCGCCTTGTAGCGCCGCCATCATCTCCGCCTCACCCACGTTGGGGCGCACCAAGGCGAGGTTTTCCGCCACGGTGCCCTCAAACAAAAACGGATCCTGCGCGACAAAGCCGACTTTCGCATGAAGCTCGCGCAAATCGAGGTCGCGCACGTTCACCCCATTAAGGCGCACTTCGCCGCCGGTTGCATCATAAGCGCGCATGACGAGGTTCGCCACCGTGCTCTTGCCCGCGCCGGTGTGGCCGACGAGCGCCGTCACCTTCCCGGCGGGAATGTCGAGCGTCAGGTTTTCCAGCACCGCGGGCCGCCCCGCATAGGCGAAGGAGACGTTTTCAAAATGCGCGCCCAGGGCCCCGGTGGGAAAAGGCTGCGGTTGCGCGGGGCTGGCGATTTCAACGGGGTGGTCCAGAATGTCAAACACGCGCTCGCCCGAGGCCCGGCCCTGGCTGATCCATTGATTGATCTGGTGCAGCTGGCCCACGGGCTCATAGAGCAACCCTGCGTACATCACAAAGGCGACCAGTTGCGGAAAGGTGAAGGTGTCCGGATTCTGCGCCATCATCCACCCGCCCACGCCGATGATGGCGACGAGCCCGAGGTTTGTCACAAAAGTCGTGCCCGGCCCGTAGATGGACCAGGCGTACATCGCTTCCAGTGTCGCCTGGCGCATGGCCGCGGCCTTTTGCTGGAACCGGCGGCTTTCATGTTCCTGCAGGCCAAAGGTCTGGATGAGGCGGTTGCCCTGGATGTCCTCGACGAGCAGGCTGTTCAAATCACTCGCCGTCTCGCGCACGGCCTTCCAGCGTTTGTTCGAGCGTCGCGCATGGGTGATGCCCCAGGCATAGAGCACCGGCAGCGGCGCGGTGGCGCACACCGCCAGCAGATGGTTCTCACGCCAGAGCATGATGCCAATGCCCAGGATGGTCATCACCGCGATGATGCCCTGCTCCGTGCCGTCGAGCAGCACGCGTTCCACATTCGCCACATCATCCACCACGCGCGAGGAGATTTCGCCCGACTTGCGCTGGTCGTAAAAGGACATCGGCAGCTCCAGCAGCCGCCGGTGCACATCGCTGCGCAGGTCGAGTAGCACCTTTTGCTCCAAGGTGTTGTTGACGCGGATGCGCAGGCCGGTGAACACGCTTTGAAAGAAATAGAGCAGGGCAATGAGCGCCGCCCCCCACCAGAGCCGCCCCGGCTCGGCCTGGGTGATGATGCCTTGCAGGATGTGCTGCACCACTTTTGGCACCGCCACCAGCGCCAGCGTGCCCAGCACGGCCAGCAGCATCGTGAGCGCAAACAGCCCGCGATATCGCATCATGTATTTGGAAACTCGCCAGACAGTGCGCATGGGAGAAAAAGAAAGCGTGGAAAGGTGGAAAATACACTAGGAACAGGCCGGGATGAAGGATGAAATGGTGGCTGCTTGGGTTTTGACAGGGCGGGCACCCGTCGCGGAAAATCCCTCCCATACCCCTTCGCCCCTCGGCCCCGGGACTTTTTTGTCGGAAATCCACCCTGGGCGGCGACTAGAGTTAAACCTTCCTTTTTTATTCACCATGAAATTCTGGCGTCCATGGCTTTTCCTTTCCACGTTTCTCACGGCCGGCGTCATCTTTGCGCAAGACGCCGCATCGTCCGCCCCCTCGGCTCTGCCTCCGGCGGTCCCGGGAGAGAATGTCGTCATCCACCTCCAAGGCAAATACGCCGGGGTGGCCATTGATTCCACCTTTGTTCAGGATATCTTCCAGGCAGGCACGCTGGCCGATGCCTCGGGAATTGGCGGAATGGTCGATAACAACCCCCAGTTCTACACCCTCAACATCGGAGTGCGGCGGTCTGACGATGCTTATGCTGTCCAGTTTGACATCGGCACGCAGATTCCCGTGGTGCAGACCACCGGCCGGGGGGCAGGCAATGCCGCCACCTCCACGATTACTTACCGTAGCGTTCAACTGCACACCACCGCGCTTTTGCAGCCTGGTCAGCCGGTTGTCATCTACAACGATGGCGACACTTTGACCGCGACCTTGGAAAAACAGCCGGTTCCCGCTGGGACAGAGAGTTGGCCCACACTTGGCGAATTTGGCCGGTTGGGGGCCAATCTCAAAGCGACATTGAAGATCACCAACAGCGAGGGCGTTGCGCATGAGGTTTCCGGTATTTTGGGAGGAGACAAAATTGAACTTTCCACGATCTCTTCTTATGCCGAAATCGTGCGTGCCTCGGTCAGGCAGCCTGTTCTTGAGAATATCTCGCTTAAATTGCATCCGCGCTCGGATGGGCTGGGGGTGGAGCTTTTGGTGGGTAACACAATACCCACCGTCACCAGCCGGCCGGGCCCCGCTGGCGGTGACCCGACAGCTGTCGTGACCTATCGCCCAGTGGCCACCCATGTTAATGTCGCCATCAAAAAATTGGGCGAGCCGATGACTGTCTATGCGAATGGCAAGCATAGTATTGTGCTCACGGTAGCCCGTGCCACCCCCTAAACTTCAAAAATCCAACTCCTATCTCCCATGCGAAAAATACGCTCATTATCTTTTATGCTATTGGCCAGCTGGGTGGGTGGTGCCTTGGTGGCACAGAATGCCCCGCCCCTGCCTCGGAGTGGCACCGGTACTGGCGGAACTGCGGGTGCCCGTCCCCCGGCACAACCCGCAAAGCCGCTCCCGCCGCCCCTTAAGGAAAACATCAGCCTCACCATCAAATCAGATATTGTCGAAGGCTTTCCGGTGAACATGACACTGACCGGCTGCGGGCCGGAATTCTCCAGTTCGTGCCTAATTGTCCCGGCCAACGGCGGCGATAATTCCTCCCCCGTTCTGGCCGAAGTGCGCCTGGTTGTCAGCCAGGCTGATGAGGGCTACAAGGTGGATTGCAACCTTACGTATCGGATACCGGTGACACAAACCAGTGGAGAGGCACAAACCACCGGTTATCGCTCCAAGTCCATCCAGACGACGGTGACCCCCAAAGTGGGCACACCCTTGAATCTCGCCAGCGAAGAAGGTCGGACTGCGCTGCTGACGATAACCAAGCCGGCGGCCAAATAGGCGCGCAGTTGCCAGCCATTATGAGTTTTTTTTCCACATTGCTTGCCTTGGGTTTGGCCATGGCTGCCAATGTGCCGCCAGCGCCGCTACCGGCAGCCTCCGCCGAGGTGTCAGTCGCTCCGGCGCTCCCCGCTCTGCCCCAGACGATGACTTTGGTGCTTCAAGGCAACGTGGTGGAGACTGCGGCGCCCATTGACTTTTCCCTCGCCGTGGCGGAGCCGGATTTTTCCGCGGACCTGTCGCTGGCCAATTCCAGCAACAAGAACAACCCCTTGCGCCTCAGCTTCAGCGGCACTGTGCAGTTGAAGGACGGGCGGTATTTGGTGAGCTACACATTAAAATGGCAGCGGCCGGTCAATTCCACCGAAGTCACCAAAGGAATGGCCTTCGGCACGGTTCGCACTTTCAGTCTGGTTTGCTCGACCTATTTGCGGGTCGGCGTGCCTGTCGCCATTGAAGGCGATGGCGGCAAAAAGCTCACCCTGACCATTCGTCCGGTCGAGAAGACCGACCCCAATTCCGAATCTCCACACTAATGATTTCTCCTCAACATCCATGAATGCACGCACTCTATCCTTGATGGCATTTTCATTTTTGGCCGCCAGCTGGGCCTTTGCGCAGGCCGACAACGGTGTCCCGGCGGGGGCCACCGCCCCGGCTAATCCTGCGCCGGCCGCAGCTTCCGGCACCCCCTCTGCCAATCGGGCGAATCCCCGCTCCGGCCCGGGAGGGGTTCCTGGCGCCCCTGGCTCCAGCCTTCCTGTGGGTGTGCCGTTGAAAGACAATGTCACTCTCTCCATCAAGGGCAGCTACCTTTTCAACGCGCCCGTGGATTTTTCCATTACGGGCGCGGGTCCGATATTTCGGAAGGCCAGCCCATTGCCTGCGCCTGACGTGGGGGAGATGACACTCAATTTCAATGGCACCATTCGGGAAACCAATGACGGCTACTGGGTGGATTATTCTTTTGGCCTGTCTGTTCCCGTAACGACAGCGATGACTGGGGGCACCCGCTCAAGCGGGGGCACGAATGTGGTTCAATATCGCAACGTCTCCTTCGCCTCTTCCGTCAATCTCAAGGCCGGGCAGTCCGTCGTCATCCTGGATAACAACGGCCAGCGCCTCACGATGACACTGGCCAAGGCTGATGCTCCGTAACCAGCGGGTGCCCTTTCCCTTGCGCCCGGTTGTTGCCCATCGCCATGCAAGATCGTGACTTACTTCGCGAATACGTGCTCAACCGCTCGGAGGCGGCCTTTGCCGAGTTGGTCGCCCGGCACATCAATCTTGTTTTTGCGGCGGCCCGCCGTGCCGTGGGTGACGAACATTTGGCCAAGGACGTCACGCAGAATACCTTTATCCATCTTGCCCGTCATGCCGGCGAGGTGCGCAATGGCGACGCGGTGGGAGGGTGGCTCTATCGCATCGCGTGTAATTTGGCCGCCAGCGCAGTCCGGTCCGAAGTCCGCCGCCGGGCCCGCGAGCACACCGCCATGAGTTTGGCTGAATTGCACGCACCGGATGCTTCTGCTTGGACCGCTGTTGCCCCGTTGCTGGAGGAAGCCATGCAGCGGCTCAATGCCGATGAGCAGGACGCCGTTCTCCTGCGTTTTTTTGAAGGCAAGAGCCTGCGCGAAGTTGGCGTGGCTCTTGAATTATCGGACGATGCCGCGCAAAAACGCGTGAGCCGCGCGTTGGACAAGATGCGCGCCCATTTTGCGCGCCAGGGCGTGACGGCCACAGCCGCACTGTTGGCGACGCTGCTGGCCACCCATTCCGCATCGGCGGCTCCCGCTAGCCTCGCCCCAAGTGTGGCGGGCGTGGCCTTGGCCCAAGCTCCTCTGGGCGCCGCTGCGGTTGCGGCGGGCAAATGGCTTGGGCCCAAGGGTCTTTCGCTGATCATTCTGGGGGCCATGGCAGTGGCGGTAGTGGCAGGCTGGCAGATTCATGCCGCGCTGGCCGTCCATGCCTCACCGGACCAGAAGCTTCCGGTCTCCGCTACAGTTCCCGAAGGCGTTGGCGAAGGCCAGCCCGGCGTGTTGACGTTGGAATCCCCCCTCAATCCCGGGGCGGAGGGTGCGCCGTCCCAGTTCACGCTCAGCTCCTTGCGCGCCAACAAGGGTGAAACGGCCATCGTCCGCGGCGAAGGCACTGTCAGTCCCGTGCTCACCGTTTCGTCGTTCAATGGGGGAGAGCTGGATGCGTCGCCCGTCATTCGCGCCTATGTTTTGCAGTATCGCATCAGTTGGCAGGTTTTCAAGGCTCCCACGGCTGAGCAGCCCACTGTTTCATCCACGGACGACTTTGAAATCCACTCCTCAGCCACCTTGCGGCCCAATGTCCCGTTCCAGCTCATGCGCGTTAACGGCAAAAGCGTGACCCTCCTCACTGACGGCAAAAAAATCGTGCTCACCATCACGCGCGGCAGTTTTTGATCACGGTTGTTTTTCGTTTTCCCGCCTGGCTTTTCGTTTTATCATCAGAGAATGTCCTTTGCGGCTGAGATACGCGCGCGCCTGGCCGGAGCCGGCGGAGCATTGGCACCCGCGGCCGACGCCCGTCTCGCCCGCCTGGCCGACATCAGCCCGCTTTACCGCGATTGGGTGGCGGCCCATCCGGACTATTGGAGCTGGGTCGAGGAACCGCGCAACCGCGATGAAACCCTGCGCTTTGCCGCCTTTGGCGTAATCTGGCGGGAGGAGTTTGACAGTGGCGGCGAGGACTTCGCCGCCGCTCTGCGCCGTTTCCGACGCAAGCTGTCCTTCCGCGCCGCTTACCGCGAGGTCAATGAGCTCTGCGATGTAAGCGTGACGGTGCGTGAATTGTCCCTGCTCGCGGAGTTTGTCCTCCGCACCGCCTTGGAGGAGACCATGCGCCGGTGGGAACAGCGCCTGGGCCGGCCCTGGGATGAGGAGCAGAATGCGCCCGCGCGTTTTTGCGTTCTCGCCCTGGGCAAGCTCGGCGGGCAGGAGATTAATTTTTGCTCCGACGTGGACTTGATTTTATTTTACTCGGGCAACGGCCATTGCCGCAAGGGGGGCGCGCCGACGGCGGTGGAAAATGGCGAGTTTTATTCCCGCTTGGCGCGCGACTACTGCGTGCTGCTGCAAAAGCGCAGCGAGGACGGCTTTCTGTTCAATGTGGACTTGCGTCTCCGGCCCGAGGGCGACGCGGGTCCCTTGGTTCGCTCGATGACTTCGTTGGCCAGTTATTATTGGACGACCGGGCAGACGTGGGAGCGTCTGGCCTTCATCCGCGCCCGCCCGGTGGCGGGGGACTTGCCGCTTGGCGCGGAGCTGTTGGAGGAACTGAATCCTTTCCGCTACCCGCGTTCGGTGTCACCGGGCTTGCTGGATGAAGTCGCCGGAGTCAAGAGCCGCATCGAACGCGAAGTCGTCGGCCGTGCGCACTTGGAGCGCGACATCAAAAACGGCTGGGGTGGCATCCGGGAGGTCGAGTTTTTTGCCCAGGCCCAGCAATTGCTCGAAGGCGGGCGCAATCCATTCCTGCAAACGGGGCAGCTCGTTGAGGCGCTCGAGCGGCTGGCCCGCTACGGCAAGGTCAGCCGGGAGGACGCCGTTTTTCTCAAAAGCGCTTACTTGTTTTTGCGCCTGGTGGAGAATCGCCTGCAATTGCGCGAGGAGGAAGCCGTCCACGAACTGCCGCCACCCGGGCCCGAACGCGAGCTTCTTGCCCACTCGCTGGGTTTTGCCGAACCGAGGGTGTTTGAGGAAAAACTGGCTGCCCTGCGTCAGGGCATCCGCCAGCGCTATGCGGCATTGTTTCCAGAAAGCACACGCGAGGCCGGCATCCAAGAATGGACGTTGTTTGCCTCCGGCCGGGAGCCATCGCCGGTTTTGCGCGCGCAGATGGCCCGCTGGTTTGGCGCGGCCGCGCAGGACCACGCCCGCCTGCGGCAATTCATCCTCGGGGGCGACGGCCCACTTGCGCGCGAGCAGGTGAGCCTGTTTTTGGATGTCTCGGCGCAGTTTGACCAAGTCCTTCCCGGGCTTGCGCGCCCCTTGCGCGCGCTTGAGCGCCTGGCCCGTTTTGGCGAGCATTACGGCGCGCGCCGCCAATTCTTTCAGGCACTGGTCGGCAACCCCGGGCTTTTGCGCGCGCTGGCCTTGTTGTTTGACCGCAGCACCGCGATCTACGACTGGTTGTGCGCGCATCCGGGTATTATGGAGGAGCTGCTCTACATCGCTCCACGGCGGACGAAGAGCGGCGCGGAAATGGCGGCGGAAATAGCCCGCCTGGCCGACGAACCGGCGGAGTTTCCCCGCCGGCTTTGGCTTTATGTGAAGGCCGAGCAAGTGCGCGCCGCCATGGCCGAACTCTTGTTTGGTCTCGGCAGCGAAGTGATTGAGCAGCGCCTGACCAGCCTGGCCGATGCCGTGCTGGCGGCCACCCTGCGCCTGGCCGATCCCGCCGGCCGGCTGGCGGTGGTGGCGTTGGGTAAATACGGCGGAGGCGAACTCGGCATCGGTTCGGACCTTGATCTCCTCATCCTCACACCGGGTGATGACCTGGCCGGGGATGAACAACGCATTCTTGCCTGGAAAAAATTGCTGGAGCACGAAACACCATGGGGACGCGCCCTGGAGGTGGACTTGCGCCTGCGGCCGCATGGCGTGGCCGGACCCTTGGGCGTCACCCTCGCCGCATTGCGCGCCTATCATCAGCCCGCTGGCGGCGCACAGACTTGGGAGCGCCAGTTGCTCACGCGCGCCCGGTTTGCCGCCGGGGCCCGTGCCTTGGGCGCGGAGCTCCTGGCCTGGCGTGATGGGTTGCTTTATACCAAGCCAGCACCTGCCACGGTGCGTGGCGACTTGCGGCAGATGCGCCACCGCATTGAGCAGGAAAAAGCACGCGAGGCCGGCGCCGACCGCGCCTACAAGGCCGGGCCGGGTGGTTTGGTGGACATTGAATTTGCCGCCCAATGGTTGCAATTGGCGCATGGCTGGCAAGCGCCGGTGTTGCGCACGCCCGCCACGCGCGCGACTCTGCGCGCCGCCGGCGAGGCCGGGTATCTCGAACCGGATGATGCCGCGACTTTGCTGGCGCATTATGACGCCCTGCGCCGGGTCGAGCTCGCGCTGCGGCGCGATGCCGGCACCGCCCTGGCCGTCCTGCCGGCGGAGACGGCGGAAGTGCAGGCCCTGGCCATCTGGCTGGGTTATGCCGATGGCCGGGCCTTGCTGGCCGACTTGCGCACGCGCCGCGCGGAGGTCCGCGCCATTTTTGAAAAAATAGTCAAGGAACCGGTGACGGACAGAGGAGTTTCTCCATCTGTAAAAAAAGTGTCTTTTCCCGGTTAGAGTTCGACAAGAATGGGAAACTTGGCATACTTTATCCTGTCTTTGGAGCAGGACTTTTTATGAAAGGAAAAACCACACTTCCCATCCTGCGCGCTGCGTGGGTGGCGGCCTTGGCCGTCGTTTTCTCGCCCTTTATTTCCGCCGTGACCACGCCGGTCGCCCCGGCTGGCCCGCCCCAGTTGGCCGACACGATCGAAATGTCCAAGGAGACGCGCTCCACCATCATGCAGTTGGAGATGAATCACTATTTGGAGAAGCCCTACGCCAAGCTCGACCAGCGCGAACTGTTGCACACCTACATGGGCAATCTCGACTCGCGCCACCTTTTCCTGCTCCAGAGCGATGTCAAAGGCTTTGAGGACCAGTTCGCCCCCCGCCTCGTCCACGATGTACGCGAATTGGGCGATTTGAAGCCCGCTTACACCATTTTCAAGAAATTCCAGGACTCCGTCCATGAGCGCGTGACCTGGATCAACAAGTATCTCGACGGCAACGTGAATCTGAAGGGCAAGGACACCTACCGCCCCGACCGCACGGACTCCGCCTGGCCCGCCACCCAGAAGGAAGCCGACGAACTGTGGGACAAGCAGATCCGCTACGAAGTGCTGAACGAAGTCCTGGCCACGGAAACCCGGCAGATCGACGCCGCCAATAAAAAAGCCGCCGACGCCGCCAACCCCCCGGCCAAAACGGATGCTGCGGACAAGACCGCCCCGGCCAAGCCTGCGGCGGAGGCCAAGGCTGACGACAAAACAGACCCCAAGACTGCCGCCAAGCCGGACGCCAAGCCCAAGACTTACGATGAAATCGTGGCCGACGCCAAGGATGCCGTCCGCAAGCGCTATAACAATTCGCTCAAGACGCTCGATGCCACCGATGCCATCGAGCTCCAGGATGTTTTCCTGAACACGCTGGCCGGCCAATACGACCCCCACAGCAATTTCTTCACCGAAAACGGTGTGGAGGACTTTGACATCCAGATGCGCAACACACTGATCGGCATCGGCGCCGTGCTCCAGCAGAAGGATGGTTATTGCACCATCACCGATCTTCTGCCCGGCGGCCCGGCCAAGGCTTCGAACCAGATCCATCCCGAAGACAAGGTCATCGCTGTGGGCCAATCCGCCGATGGCGAAATGGTGGACGTCGTGAACATGAAGCTAACCAAGACGGTCAGCCTTATCCGCGGGGTCGAGGGCACGCCTGTCTATTTGAAAATCATCCCCGCCGGCCTGACGGACGGCGACGCCAAGGTCATCATGCTCAAACGGCAAAAGATTGAGATGACCACCGCGCTGGCCAAGGCGCAGATCATTGAAGTCCCGGTTGGCGACCGCACGGTTCCCGTCGGCGTCATCTCCCTCCCTGCTTTCTACGGCAAGGGCGGCGAGGCGGACAAATTCAGCACCACCGAAAACGTGAAGGAACTGCTGGAGAAGGTTAAGGCGTTTGGCGTCCAGGGCATCGTGCTCGACTTGCGCAACAACGGCGGCGGCTTCCTCAACGAAGCCATCGACCTCACCGGCCTCTTCATTCCTCCTGCGCCCGTGCTCCAGGTGCGCACCGCGCTGGACTCGCTGACCCAGCTCAAGAGCACCGACGTGACCCCGGATTGGAACGGCCCGCTCATCCTGCTCGTTTCCAAGCAAAGCGCTTCGGCCACGGAGATTTTTGCCGGCGCCCTGCAGGACTACCGCCGCGCGCTCGTCGTGGGCGACCATACCACCCACGGCAAGGGCACGGTGCAGCAGATGTTTTATTTTAACGTCTTTGACCCCACGGAAAAAGGCGCCGCCAAGGTGACCATCGAAAAGTGGTACCTGCCCGACGGCAACTCCATCCAGTCCCGCGGCGTCATGGCCGATGTCGCCCTGCCTTCCGACATTGATTTCCTGCCCATCGGCGAAGGTGACCTCAAGAACGCCATGGTGTGGGACAGCGTGACCCCCGTGCCCCTGACCCTCACCGGCACCGGCCCTTGGCGCAATTCTCTGTTGACCGACCCGCTCGTCAGCCAGCTCCGCAAGGGGAGCGAGGCGCGCCAAAAGAGCCTCGAGGAATTCAACCTCGTGCAAAAGCGCGTGGCTTGGGAAAAAGCGCGCGTGGACCAAAAGGACATTTCCCTGAACTTTGACACCCGGATGGACGAACGCCGTGGCGACATTGCCTTCCGTGACGAGTTGAAGAAGAGCTTCCTCGCCTTGTCCAAGAACAATTACAAATCCACGGATGTCGTCCTCGACGCCGCCAAGGATAACGACAAGGACAAGACCCCCAAGACCACCCTTAACTCCCTGGATGGCTCCATGGCTTCGGATGACGCTGATGCTGCGGACACCCCGGTGAACTTTGACGTCCAGCTGCGCGAAAGCTTGCGCATCATGGGCGACTGGTTGGCCCTCCAAAACCAGCCCAAGTCCGGCGGCAACCAAGTGGCTACGGAAACTAGTTCCTCATCGGCGGTAAAGTAATCGGTCCAGTGGAGGAGTGGGGAAGGGCGTGGCTCCCTTGGCTGTCCGGCGGATATTCGTTTCGTTTTTTCAAGAGTTGTATTCCGGCCCGCATCCCGGCATCTTGGCGGCGGCTTTTGCCCTACGCATGAAGACTGCCGACGTTATCTCCCGCCTCGCGCAACTGCGCATCATTCCCGTCATCGTTATTGAAAACGCTGCCGACGCCAAGCCCTTGGCCGAGGCTCTGTTGGCCGGCGGCCTGCCCTGCGCGGAGGTCACTTTCCGCACGCCAGCCGCCCTGGAGGCCATCCGCATCATTGCGCAGGTTCCGGGTATGCTCGTGGGCGCGGGCACGGTGCTCAAGCCCGAGCAGGCCCAAGCCGCGGCCGATGCCGGCGCCCAGTTCATCGTCACTCCGGGCTTTAACCCTCGCGTGGTCAGTGCCTGCATCAACCACGGCATCCCCGTCACCCCGGGCGTCAGCGACCCGACGAGCATCGAAATGGCGCTCGAGCACGGCCTGGATGTGGTGAAGTTCTTCCCTGCTGAAGCCTGCGGTGGCCTGCCGTACCTCAAGGCCATTGCCGGCCCCTACAGCATGATGCGCTTTATCCCCACCGGCGGCATCGAGCCGGGTAACTTGTGCGAATATCTTGCCTTCCCCAAAATCGTCGCCTGCGGCGGCACCTGGATGGTGAAGGCCGACTTGCTGAAGAACCGCGACTGGGCCAAGGTCACCTCGCTCACGCGCGACGCCGTCGCCCTGGCCCAATCCGCCCGGAAATAGCGCCATACCCCCCTTCCGCTTCACCCCGCTCTTATTTTCATGATCAGGATCGATGCAACCTTGTCGGCTTCGGATTTGCGTCCGGCGCTGGCGCGTTTTTGGAAACTGTCGGGCGAGAAAATCCGCCTCATCGAAAAAAAGTTCGATGTCGCCCGCGGCGCCCCCGTCTTCACCGCCGCCGGCCAATACACCGCGCGCGGCTGGACGGAGTGGACCCAGGGTTTCCAATACGGCTCCGCCTTGCTGCAGTTTGACGCCACGGGCGAAAAGGAATTCCTGAAAATCGGCCGTGACAACACCGTCAAGCTCATGGCGCCGCACGTCTCCCACATCGGCGTGCACGACCACGGCTTCAACAACGTCTCCACCTATGGCAATCTCCGCCGCCTGATGCGGGAGAAAAAAATCCCCCATAACGACGGCGAGTTGAATTTCTACGAGATGGCCCTGAAGGTCTCCGGGGCCGTCCAGGCGGCACGGTGGACGGGCCATGCGCGCGGCGGCTACATCTACTCCTTCAATGGCCCGCATTCGTTGTTTGTGGACACCATCCGCTCCTGCCGGGCGCTTATGGTCAGCCACGCGCTGGGTCATGTCCTTTGCGGCGAGGGTGACAAGCGCATCAGCCTCCTTGACCGGGCCCTGGCTCACATCCGTTCCACGGCCCAGTACTCCGTCTTTTACGGCGAAGGCCGCGATAGCTATGACGTGTGCGGTCGCGTCGCGCACGAGGCTGTCTTCAACACCAATGACGGCGCCTTCCGCTGCCCTAATTCCCAGCAGGGCTACACCGGCTTCTCCACGTGGACGCGCGGCCTCGCGTGGGCGTTGTTGGGCTTTGCCGAGGAACTGGAGTTCCTCGAGACCCGCTCCGATGCGGAGTTGAAGCCTTTCGGTGGCCGCAAGGCCCTGGAGGCGATGATGCTCAAGGGTGCCACCGCCACGGCGGATTTCTACATCGCGCAGACCCCGACCGACGGCGTTCCCTATTGGGACACGGGCGCGCCGGGCCTCGTCCATTTGGGCGCTTATCTTGACTGTCCGGCCAACCCGTTCAATGACCACGAACCGGTGGACAGCTCTGCCGCGGCCATCGTCGCCCAGGGCTTTCTGCGCCTGGGCCATTATTTGCAGGCCCATGGCAAAAAATCCGCCGGCACGCGCTATTGGCAGGCCGGGCTGACAATTTTGCGCACCTTGCTCATGGAGCCGTACCTGAGCACCGGCCAGGCCCACCAGGGTCTCCTTCTGCATTCCATTTACCACCGCCCCAATGGCTGGGATTATGTGCCGCCCGGCGCACGCACGCCGCATGGCGAGTCTTCCATGTGGGGTGACTACCATGCCCGCGAATGCGCGCTCTATGTGCAGCGCATCATTGACCGCGCACCCTATTACACCTTTTTTGGCTGAACCCCATTACCCCTGGCCAGTTTCATGCCCGCGTCCTCGCTGACTGATTACTCCCGTCTCTGCCTGCACACCATCACGACCAAGCCCTGGTCGCTGGATATCGCGTGCAAGGAATACACGCGCGCCGGGGTGAAGGGCATCAGCGTCTGGCGCGACACCCTCGTGGGCCGCGACGTGAAGGCGTCGGGCCAACAATTGCGCGATGCGGGCCTCAGCATCGTCTCCTTGGTCCGGGGCGGGTTTTTCCCCGCGGCCCATGCCGCCGCCCGGCAAAAGGCGCTCGACGAAAATCGCCACTGCATTGACGAAGCCGCCGCGCTCGGCGCGCCCATCATTGTTTTGGTCTGCGGCGCGGTGGCGGGCCAGCCCTTGGCAGAATCGCGCCGGCAAATCGCCGAAGGCATCGCCGCCGTCCTCCCGCACGCCCAGGCCGCCGGCGTCAAACTGGCCATTGAACCCCTGCACCCGATGTATGCCGACACGCGCTCGGCCATCAGCACAATGAAGCAGGCCAACGATGTTGCCGCGCAGTTCGACGCTTCCGTCGGTGTCGCCGTGGATGTTTACCATTTGTGGTGGGACGACCAGCTCCAGTCCGAAATCGCACGTTGCGGCCGCCTCGGCAAGCTCATGGCCTTTCATACTTGCGACTGGCGCTCGCCCACGGTGGATATGCTCAACGACCGCGGCCTCATGGGCGAAGGCTGCATCCCTCTGCGCGAAATCCGCGGGTGGGTGGAGGACGCCGGCTTTCAGGGCTTCATCGAGGTCGAGATTTTTTCGAATCGCCTCTGGCAGCTGGATCAGGTGGAATTCCTGCGCCAGATCCAGGCGGCCTATCTCCGGCACGCCTGATTTTCTTTTTTCCTTACATGAGTACTACCAAAAAAGTCCACCGCGTGGGCATCATCATGAACGGCGTCACGGGCCGCATGGGCACGAACCAGCACCTGCTGCGCTCGATCTCCGCCATTATGAAGCAGGGCGGCGTGCGCGTCGGCCCCAACGAGGTCATCATGCCCGACCCGATTCTCGTCGGCCGCAACCCGGAGAAGCTCGAGAAGCTGACCCAGATTTCCGAGGCGAAGAAGTTCACGACGGACTTGAAGTCGGTGCTCAAGGACCCGAATTATTCCGTCTATTTCGACGCCCAGGGCACCCTCCTGCGCTCCGCCGCCGTCAAGGCCGCCGCCGCCGCGGGCAAGCACGTCTATTGCGAAAAGCCCACCGCCGTCACCACCGCCGAGGCGCTCAAGCTCTATCACGTCTGCAAAAAAGCCGGCGTCAAAAACGGCGTCGTGCAGGACAAGCTCTGGCTTCCCGGCTTGCTCAAGGTGAAGAAGCTCATGGAGTCCGGCTTCTTTGGCAAAATTCTCTCCGTGCGCGGTGAATTCGGCTATTGGGTCTTCGAGGGCCACACCGTCGCCGCCCAGCGCCCGTCCTGGAACTACCGCAAGCAGGACGGCGGTGGCATCATCATCGACATGCTGTGCCACTGGCGCTACGTGCTCGACAATCTCTTCGGCGCGGTCCAGTCCGTCTCCTGCCTCGGCGCCACGCACATTCGCGAGCGTATTGACGAAAACGGCAAGCCCTACAAGTGCACGGCTGACGACGCCGCCTATGCCACCTTCGAGCTCAAGGGCGGTGTCATCGCCCACATCAACAGCTCCTGGTGCGTGCGCGTGCGGCGGGACGACCTCGTCGTCTTCCAGGTGGACGGCACCCAGGGCAGCGCCGTGGTCGGCCTGCGCAAGTGCTGGACCCAGAGCTACGAGAACACCCCGCGTCCGGTGTGGAACCCGGATGTCGAGCAGCCCATCAACTTCTTCAGCAACTGGACGGAGATGGACGACAAGACTGAGTACGACAACGCCTTCAAGGTGCAGTGGGAAATGTTTCTCCGCCACATCGTCCTCAACGAGCCGTTCCCCTGGACGCTTCTCGAGGGCGCCAAGGGCGTGCAGCTCGCGGAACTCGGCCTCAAGTCGTGGAAAAAGCGCGCCTGGGTCGATGTGCCCAAGCTCAAATAAGCCACCAAGACCTCATGAAACGAGTCGCCCTCATTACCGGTGGCAGCCGGGGCATTGGCTACGGTTGCGCGGAGCATCTGGCCCGCGCGGGCTTCGACCTCGCCATCAACGGCGTGCGCGAGGAAAAGGACGCCGCCCCCGCGCTCGACGCCCTGCGCAAGCTCGGCGCCGAGGTGTTATATTGCCGCGGTGACATCAGCAAGCCCGCCGACCGCATCGCGGTGCTCACCAAGGTGCGCGACCATTATCGCCGGCTCAACGTGGTGGTCAGCAATGCCGGCGTCGCCCCCAAGGTGCGCGCGGATTTGCTGGAGACTTCTGAGGAAAGCTGGGACCACGTGGTGGACGCGAATTTGAAGGGCGGCTTTTTCTTCCTCCAGGCCGCCGCGCGCTGGCTCGTCGAGCAGAAGCAGGAGGGGCCGAAGGACTATGCCGGCTGCCTTATCGTCGTCAGTTCCATTTCCGCCACCGTTGTCTCCGTGAATCGTGGTGAGTACTGTGTCTCCAAGGCCGGGCTGGCGATGGTCGCCTCGCTTTTTGCCGCGAGGCTGGGGGAGTACGGTATTCCTGTCTATGAAATCCGCCCCGGTGTCATCAAGACGGACATGACTTCCGGCGTCACCGAGAAGTATGACAAGCTCATCGCCGGGGGATTGACGGTCACCAAGCGCTGGGGCACGCCCGATGACGTCGGCCGCGCCGCCGCCTCGCTGGCCAAAGGCGATTTCCCATATTCCACCGGCTCTGTCATCATGGTGGACGGCGGTCTGATCATGCCGCGGTTGTAAGCAGGCTCTTGCGGTAATCTTTCCCTTGCGGGGGCATGGTTATTTTAGCAAGATGACCGTTCCTTCGCCCCATGGATATCATCCGCACGCACCACCCCGAGGGTTTGAAACAGTTGGACACCGCCGCCCTGCGGCGCGACTTCCTTGTCTCGGGGCTCTTCACGCCGGGCCAGGTGCCCATGCATTACTGGGAGGTTGACCGCACCATCATCGGCGGTGCCACCCCGCTTAAGACGCCGCTTGAGCTCACCGCCACCAAGGAGCTGCTCGCCGCGACATATTTTTGCGAGCGCCGCGAGGTCGGCATCGTCAATCTCGGCGGCCCCGGCAGCGTGGAGACCGACGGCACCACCCACCAGCTCGAAAAGCTCGATGCGCTGTATGTCGGCCGTGGCACCAAGGTGGTGAAGTTCTCCTCCAGGGACTCCGCCACGCCCGCGCAATTTTATTTCGTCAGCTATCCCGCCCACGCCGTGCATCCCACCAAGCTCGTGCGCAAGGCCCAGGCCCAGGTGCTCGACCTCGGCACGCCGGAGACGGCCAACCAGCGCAAGCTTTGCAAGCTCATCGTGCCCGGCCTGGTGGACACCTGCCAGCTCGTCCTCGGCGTGACCATCATGGAAAAAGGCAGCGTCTGGAACACCATGCCTTGCCACACGCACGAGCGCCGCTCCGAGGTTTATCTTTATTTCGACGTGCCGGCCAAGGCCTTTGTCACCCACTACCTGGGCCGCCCCACCGAGACGCGCCACCTCATCGTCCGCGACCGCGAGGCCGCTCTTTCTCCCAGTTGGTCCATCCACTCCGGCTCGGGTACCTGCGCCTATGGTTTCGTCTGGTGCATGGGCGGCGAGAACCAGGAGTTCACTGACATGGACGCCGTGGCGATGGAGGATTTACGATGAGCGAACCCACCCGCAAAATTCTCGATGCCTTCCGCCTGAATGGCCGGGTGGCGATTGTCACCGGCGCTTCCCGTGGTTTGGGCGCGTCCATCGCCATCGCACTGGCGGAGGCCGGCGCCAAGGTCGCGCTCGCGGCCCGGGGCGACCTTAACACCGTCGCCCAGGAAATCCGCGCCCGTGGCGGCGAATGCGAAGCCTTTCCCACCGACCTCGCCGACCGCGCCGCGCCCAAGAAACTGCTGGAGGCGGTGGATAAGCGCTTTGGCGGGGCGGACATTTTGGTCAACAACGCCGGCATCATCCGCCGCGCGAATTTTTTGGAGCACACCGATGAGGACTGGGACGCCGTCATGGATGTGAACATCCGCGCGGTGTTTGTGCTCAGCCGCGAATTTGCCAAGCGCCTCGCCGCGCGCAAGGCCCCGGGCAAGATCATCCACATCGCCTCCATGCTGTCGTATCAGGGCGGCATCCGCGTGCCGGGCTACACTTCGTCCAAGAGCGCCATCGCCGGCCTCACCAAGGCCATGGCCAACGAACTGGCGCCCTTGAACATCAATACCAACGCCATCGCCCCCGGCTACATGGCGACGGACAATACTTCCGCCCTCCGGGCCGACCCGGTGCGCAACAAGTCCATCCTCGAGCGCATTCCCGCCGGCCGCTGGGGCGAGTCCGGCGATCTTCAAGGCGCGGTGGTCTTCCTGGCCTCCTCCGCCTCCGATTACGTCAACGGCATCACGCTGCCGGTCGATGGCGGCTGGCTCGCGCGTTAATTTTTTAATTTCAAATTTTAAATTCTCCCTTACCCCATGAAAAAACTCCTCGCCCTCTCTGCGCTGTTCCTGGCCGCGCTGCCTGCCTTTGGCGCCCGCCTGGTGGTCACCGTCAAAAACGACAGCGGCCTGGCCCGCCCGTCCGAGACGATCACCGTGCCGTATATGCAAATTGTGCAGCTGCTCGACCCGGCCCACGCCAACCCGCAGTACTGGGTCAGCCGCACGCCCCCGCCCAAGGTCCGCTTTGACAACTTGCTGGTCAAGGACGCCGCCGGCAAGGAGATCCCTTCGCAGGTCGTCAACCTCGACACCAAGGGCGGCCGCAATTGGCTTTATAACGATTTGATTTTCCAGCACGACTTCGCCGCCGGCGAGAAATCCGCCACCTTCACGATCGACGCCATTGACGGCACTGTGCCGCCATATCCCGCCAAGGTCTTTGCCCGGTTTGCCCCCGACCGCCTGGATGACTTTGCGTGGGAGAATGACCTCATCGCCCACCGCATTTATGGCCCGACCCTGGAGCTTCCCATCGCCGGTCCGGATTTGATGCCTGTCGGCGGCAGCGGCGTGGACGTGTGGAGCAAGCGCTTTCCCTATTTCATCATCGACCGCTGGTATGCCAAGGGCCACAACCCGCTCCACACCGACACCGGCGAAGGCCTCGATATGTACGAGACCGGCCAGGCCCGCGGCGACGGCGGCACCGGCGTGTGGGATGGTTCCGTCCTCCATGTCTCGCGCAATTTCCGCACGCAAAAATTGCTGGCCAACGGCCCCATCCGCGTCGTGTTCGAAGTTGGCTACCAGCCGTGGGACGCCGGCAACGGCGCGCAAATCGCCGAGACCAAGCGCTACACCATGGACGCCGGTCATTATCTCGACCTCGTCGAGTGCAGCTACGGCCTGTCTGGTGCGGATGAAGTGACCGTGGGCGTGGGCATCACCCGCCACACCACGCGCAATGAAACCTCCAAGATTGATGGCGCCAACGATGAGAAGACACGCTGGGAAGGCATCTGGGAGACATATCCCGGCAACGGTGGCCAGCTTGGCACCGGCGTGGTCATGACGCCGGACGCCCGTTTTACCGGCTTTGCCAAGTCGCAGACCAATTCTCCCGACGCCACCAGCAAGCCCTTGCGCCCGGATGACCTCATCCTCGCCAAAATCAAGAATGGCGAAACCCTGCGTTTCTACGCCGGCGCGGCGTGGGACCAGCTGGGTCCCGTCAAGTCCGCTGAGCAGTGGGATGCCTATCTCGCAGCTTGGGCGGCGCGTTTGGCTGCGCCGGTGACGGTCAGCGTCGCGCTCGACACCGCGAAATAATTTTTGCCGGTTCACCCCGCTCCCCCTAACCCATGAAATTTCCCGCCCCGCAATTTTATGGCGCCGGGTGGCTGGCCCGTCGCTTGCTTCTGCTTGCCGCCATGCTGGCCTGGGCCGGTTGCGCCAGCCCGTCCGCGCCCTCCGCCGCTGCGACCTTCCCTGCGCAATTCCAGGGTGCCACGCCGCTGGAGTGGTCGGTGCGCATGGCCAATTCGGAGATGGTGCGCCTGCCCGCGCAACCCAAGTGGGATTACACGAACAGCCTCTTCGCGCTGTCCCTGCTCAAGCTAGGTGAACGCACGGGCAACATTGCCTATGCGGCCTATGCCAAGACGTCGGTGCTCGATTGCATTAATTCTGCCGGCGCCATTGCCACCTACCGCCCCGCGGAATATCAGCTGGATGCCATCGCGCCGGGCAAGGTCGTGCTCGCGCTTTACGAAAAAAATCCCGAACCGCGTTTGCGGGCCGCCCTCCAGACGCTGCGCCAACAGTTGGCCACGCAGCCGCGCACGGCCAGCGGCGGCTTTTGGCACAAGCAGGTCTATCCCGAGCAAATGTGGCTCGACGGCATCTTCATGGCCGCGCCATTTTACGCCCAGTACGGCCGGGCGTTCCACGAACCGGCGGATTTTGACGACGCAGCGAAGCAGATCCTCCTCGCGGGCGAGCATACCTACGATCCCCAGACCGGCCTTTTCTACCATGGTTGGGACGAAAGCAAAAAGCAGTTTTGGGCCGACAAGGATACCGGCCTCTCGCCCAATTTCTGGGGCCGCGCCGTCGGCTGGTATGCCATGGGCATTGTCGATACGCTCGACTTCCTCCCGGCCGACCATCCGCAGCGCGCAAAAATCATCGAGCTCCTCAACCGCCTCGCCGTGGGTGTAGCCCGCTGGCAGGACCCCAAGACCGGCCTTTGGTGGCAGGTGCTTGACCAGGGTGACCGCCCCGGCAATTACCTGGAGGCCACCGCCTCCTGCCAGTTTGTCTGCGCCCTCGCCAAAGCCGTCAACCGTGGCTATCTCCCCCGCGACAAGTATATCGGTGTCATCGAGCGCGGTTATGCCGGCATCCTGCGCGATTTTGTCACCACCGACGCCAGTGGCCGCCTGGTCCTGACCAAGTGCTGCTCGGTCGCTGGCCTGGGCCCGGACAATAACCGCCGCCGCAACGGCACCTTTGAGTATTACATCAGCGAACCCATCGTGAACAACGACCTCAAGGGCATCGGCCCCTTCATCCTGGCGGGGATGGAATTGCAAACCCTGGCTGATGACCTCTAACCCTCATTCACGCTTTTACCCCCTACCTCTCATGAATATGCGCCTGGTTGGTTTTCTCTCGATAAATCTGGTGGCGGCGGCTTTGGTCTCGGCCTGCACCAGTCTGGCACCGGCTGCTGCTCCTGCCGCCGACCTCACGCCCGAGCAGGTCGCCCAGCTTGGGTGGAATGCCCTGCCGCAGATTCTCGCGCACATCAAGGCGCCCACCTTCCCGGATAAAAATTTTCCCATCACCGACTATGGCGCCAAAGGCGACGGCGCCACCGATTGCACTGACGCCATCCGCCAGGCCATCGAAGCCTGCAACAAGGCCGGCGGCGGCCACGTGCTCGTGCCCGACGGCGTCTTCCGCACCGGCGGCATCCGCCTGCTCAGCAATGTCGATCTGCATCTGGCCGACAAGGCCACGCTCCAATTCTTCCCGGATTTGAGCAAATACCCGCCGGTCACCATCCGCTACGAAGGCGTCGAGCGGCAGAATGTCGCCCCGCCCATTTACGCGCTCAATCAGGAAAACATCGCCCTTACCGGCAAGGGCATCATCGATGGCGGGGGCGAGAACAACTGGCAGGCCGCCCTGCGCCCCGCCGGCCAGCAGCGTCCGAACTTTGTTGTGCCGTTCCATTGCCGCAATGTCCTCATCGAGGGGCTGACAATTCATAATTCCCCCATGTGGGAAATTAATCCCGTCTATTGCACCAATGTCATCGTGCGCGGCCTGAATATCGACAGCCACCAGGCCAACAACGACGGCTGCGATCCGGATTCCTGCAAATACGTGCTGATTGAAAACTGCATCTTCAACACCGGTGACGATTGCATCGCCATCAAGTGCGGCAAGGACGACGATGGCCGCCGTGTCAACGTGCCGACGGAATTCGTCATTGTGCGCAACTGCGTGATGAAGGACGGCCATGGCGGCGTCACCCTGGGCAGCGAGTGCACCCCGGCCATCCGCAATGTTTTTGTGGAAAATTGTCAGATGGACAGTCCGAATCTCAACGCGTTCTTTCGCTTCAAAAACAGCCCCACCCGCGGCGGCATCATCGAGAACGCCTATATGCGCAACGTCACCGTGGGCAGCATCGCCAAGGGCAACTCCAACGCCGGCATCAAGATCGAGTATACCTATGGAAATTCCACTGGCGCCTACACTCCCATTCTGCGCAACGTGAACATCGCCAACGTCACGGGCTCCAATATTCCCAAGCTCATCTATATCCAGGCGGGCCCCACCGCCGTGATGGAGAATCTCCGGGTCACGGATTGCACCTTCGCCGGGCCCAGCGCTGCCGAGCTGGAGCAGAACAAGGCCCGCATCACATTCTCCAATGTGACCATCAAGACCCCGGCGGCACCGGCTGCGAAATAATTTTGCCGGGAGAATACTCATGACTCCACCGCGCCGGTCGTTGGCAGGCATGGGCCGGCTCCTCGCCGGCTTGCTGTTCAGCGCACTGGCGGCGGGGTGCGCCACGCTGGGGCCGGTGGGGTGGGATGCCCAGACCGCCATCCTTGCCCGTATTCGCGCTCCGGAATTTCCCGCGCGGGATTTTCCCATCACCGATTATGGCGCCGTTGCCGGCACGAGCTCCAGTACGGTGGACAATACCGACGCCATTCGCCGCGCCATCGCAGCCTGCCATGCGGCGGGTGGGGGCCGGGTGGTGGTGCCCGCGGGCATTTTCAATACCGGCCCCATCCACCTTCTCAGCAATGTCAACCTGCACCTTGCCGACGGCGCGACCCTGCGGTTCAGCGCCGACCCCGCGCGCTACCTGCCCATGGTGCTGACGCGTTTTGAGAGCATCGAGTGCATGAATTATTCGCCACTCATCTATGCCCTCGACCAGCAAAACATCGCCATCACCGGCCATGGCGTGCTCGATGGCTCGGCCGGCCCTGCCGCCTGGTGGGATTGGCTGCGCAGCCCTGATGGCCAGCCCCTGCCCAACCCGCCCCAGCGGGCCGACCAGTTGCTCCTCGGCCAGCTGGTCGCCCAAGGCCTGCCGCCGGAGCAGCGCCTCTTCGGCCCGGGCCACTTCCTGCGCCCCAACTTTATTCAGCCCTACCGCTGCCGCAACGTCCTCATCGAAGGCGTGACCATCCGCAATTCGCCGATGTGGGAAATCAATCCGGTGCTGTGCACCAACGTCATCGTCCGCGGCGTGAACATCGATTGCCCGGCCGGCCCCAATAACGACGGCTGCGACCCGGAGTGCTCCCGGGATGTCCTCATCGAGAACTGCGTCTTCAACACGGGCGACGATTGCATCGCCATCAAGTCCGGCCGCAATGATGACGGCCGCCGCGTCGGCGTCGCCGCGGAGAACATCATCGTGCGCAATTGCTCCATGCAGGATGGCCATGGCGGCATCGTCCTCGGCAGCGAGATTTCCGGCGGCGTGCGCAATGTGTTTGTGGAAAACTGCCGGATGGACAGCCCGCACCTCGAGCGGGTGGCGCGCTTCAAGAGCAACGCCATCCGCGGCGGCACGCTGGAGAACATTTTCCTGCGCAATGTCACGGTCGGCCAGGTGGCGGAAGCCATCATCACGGTGGATTTCCGCTACGAGGAAGGTGCCAACGGCCCCTATAAACCGATCCTGCGCAACGTCAATTTCGACCACGTCACCTGCCAGTCCAGCCCCCGCCTTTTCTACGTGCTGGGATTCCCCGGCGCGGTCATCGACGGCCTCCATTTTCAGGACTGCGATTTCCGGGGCCTCACCTCCGCTGAGCTGATGGTTGACGCCGGCTCCGTTACGCTCCAAAACACACGCTTGCAACCGAAGGAAATACCCCCGAGCCTGAGTACCCGCCCCAACCCCAATTCTCCCTGATCATGCCTCATTCGATTTCTGAAAAGATAGGCCGTTACCGCTGGCGCATTTGCGCGCTGCTCTTCATGGCCACCACCATCAATTACATGGATCGCAGTGTCCTGGGCGTGCTGGGGCCGACCCTGCAATACAAGGTTTTCAACTGGACGGATAACGACTACGCCAACATTAACATCGCCTTCAAGGCCACCTACGCCATTGGCATGCTTTCAATGGGTGCCGTCATCGACCGGCTGGGCACGCGCCTGGGCTATGCGCTTTCCATTTGTGTCTGGAGCCTGTTTGGTATGTTGCACGCCGCGGTACGGCCTGCTTTTGGCTTTGTCGGTTTTTGCATCGCCCGCGCCGGCTTGGGTTTGGGCGAGTCCGGTAATTTCCCCGCCGCCATCAAGACAGTCGCGGAATGGTTTCCGAAAAAAGAACGCGCGCTGGCGACAGGCATTTTCAACGCGGGCTCCAATGTGGGAGCTATCCTGGCCCCGACGCTTATCCCGCTTATTGTGTGGTCCGACGGCACGAACTGGCAATACGCCTTCCTCGTCACCGGGTTATTCAGCGTATTGTGGATTGTCCTGTGGCTGAAGATTTATCGACGCCCGGCCGAGCATCCTTCCGTCTCCCCGGCCGAACTTGCCTATATCGAGGGTGATTCACTGCGGGAAACCCCCACCAAGAAACTTCCCTGGCGCAAGGTTTTGCCCTTGCGTGAAACCTGGGCGTTTTCCGCGGCGAAGATTACGGATGCCGTCTGGTGGTTCTATCTGTTCTGGGGCGGAAAGTTTCTTTACGACCAGTTTGGGTTGAACATCAACGCGCTGGCCCTGCCGATGATCACCATCTATGTCATTGCCGACGGCGGCAGCATCCTTGGCGGGTGGCTGTCCTCTCATTGGATCAAAAAGGGCTGGACCCCGAATCGGGCGCGCAAGACTGCCATGTTCATTTTTGCGCTGTGCGTCATGCCGGTCATGTTCTGCACCCAAGTGGGCACGCGCTTTAATGTGGATGATGCGTTTTTCACCAAACTGGGGCAGGTGACCTATACGGTGGAGAAAATTGAAACGGTGGATGGCAAGGCCATCCGCACCCATGTCGATCAGCCAATCGGCGCGGATGTGCTCGCCAAATTGCAGACCCTGAAGGGCAAAAGCTATGCCACAGCGAAGGAATTCCTCACCGCTGTCGGCGAAGTGCTCACCCCGGCGCAGGCCAAGTCCATGGATGCCGCGCTGTTCAAAAGCGCCCGTTCGGACAATCTCTACTGGGTGGCGACGCTCTTGATTGCGCTGGCAGCGGCGGGGCATCAGGCTTGGTCGGCTAATGTGTTTACACTCGTCTCTGACGTATTCCCGAAGAAGGCTACCGCGTCAGTCACGGGTATTGGCGGGATGATTGGGGGTGTGGCGGGCATTGTGGCGGACAAAACACTCGGCAAGGTGCTCACTTCCAGCGGCCCCTCTGCCTACTTTTGGGCCTTTCTCTTTGCTGGTTCATGCTACCTCATCCTCCTGGGCGTCGTGCATCTATTGATGCCGCGAATGACGCCGTTGGATGAAAATCTCAAGCGTACTGCCTGATTCGCCATGAAGCGCTGTGCCTTGCTCATGTCAGCTGCCGGGTTTTTCCTGCTCGGCGGGTGCGCAGGCGTTGCGGGGACAGCCGGGAATGATCAACCCTCCCTCGCACCGGTCGCTGCGGTTAAACCTTCGCTGGCCTATGCCGGGACGCGTGTTGCGTGGCGCGCTCTCAACCGTCAGCCGGATGCCTGGTATGGTTCGGACGACGCCCTCGGCCTGGCCGTCAACGTCATTGGCTACCAGACGGCCTCCGGCGGCTGGCCCAAGAATCTCGATATGACGGTGCCGGTGGACAAGGCCACCCGGGGCGAGGATCCTGGCTATTATCTCTCCAATATCGACAATGATTCCACCATCACCCAGGTGGAGTTTCTGGCGAGGATCCTGGCCGCCCGCGATGACGCCTATGTGCGCGCCGCCTTCAACCGGGGTTTCGATTATCTGCTGGCCGCGCAGTATGCCAATGGTGGCTGGCCGCAATATTATCCCCTGCGCCCCGGCTACTACACGCACATTACCTTTAACGACAACGCCATGGTCAACGTCCTGTCGCTGCTGCGCGATGCTTCGGAAGGCAGGGGCTATTACGCGTTCGTGGATGCCGCCCGCCGCGCCCGGGCCGCCGCCGCCGTGCAAAAGGGCATCGCGTGCATCTTGAACTGCCAGATTCTTGTCAACGGCCAGCCCACGGTCTGGTGCGCCCAGCATAATGAGGTGACGCTCGCTCCCGCCCCGGCCCGCGCCTACGAACTTGCCTCCTTCTCTGGCCAGGAGAGCGTTGGCATTACGCGCTTTCTCATGGCCATTCCCAACCCCTCACCGAAGGTCATCGCCTCCATCCGTGGCGCGGTGGCTTGGTTCAAGCAGGCCCAGTTGAATGGCATTCGCGTGCAGACGGTGGCGGGCAACCGCGTGGTCGTCGCCGACCCGAATGCCCCGCCGCTGTGGGCGCGATTTTATGATTTGGACACTGGCAAGCCGTTCTTCTGCGGGCGCGATGGCATTAAAAAGGAAAACATGGCCGACATTGAGGCCGAGCGCCGCAACGGCTACTCTTGGTACGGCTCCGGTCCGGCTTCTTTGCTCAGTACTGATTATCCAGCCTGGGAAAAGCGCATCGCCTCGGCCTCCCCATCGCCCCAATCATGAAATCTCGTTTTCTCGCCCTCGGGTTGCTTTCCGCCGCGGTTAATTTGTCCGCCGCCGATGCTCCGGCCAGCGCCTCCCCCGCTTCCCCGTGGATGCCCGACTTGGGCAACGGGTCCTATAAAAACCCCATCATCTTTGCCGACTATTCCGACCCGGATGTGACGCGGGTGGGGGACGACTATTATCTCACCTCTTCAAGTTTTACCTGTGTGCCCGGTCTGCCGGTGCTTCATTCCAAGGACTTGGTGAATTGGGCCCTCATCGGCCATGCCTTGCCGGTGCAGGTGCCGGCGGACCATTTCAGCTCGGTGCAAAGCGGTGGCGGCGTCTGGGCGCCGTCCATCCGTTTCCATAACGGCAAATTTTATATTTTTTATCCCGATCCGGATTACGGCATCTACATGACCACGGCCACCAACCCCGCTGGGCCGTGGAGCGACCCCATTCTCGTCATTGGCGGCAAGGGCCATGAAGACCCCTGCCCGCTGTGGGACGACGATGGCAAGGTCTGGCTCGTCCATGCCTGGGTGGGCTCGCGCAATAATGGCGTGGCCAACAAGCTGACGCTCACCCCCTTGAGCGCCGACGCCACCAAGACCCTTGGCGAAGGCAAGGACATCATTATGGGGGCGGATTATAATGTGCGCGCGCTCGAAGGCCCGAAGTTCTACAAGATGAACGGCTATTATTATATTTTTGCGCCCGTCAATGGGGTGGGGCCGGGACAGCAGGCTGTTTTCCGATCCAAGACCATTGATGGCCATTATGACATGAAGCTCGTCCTCGCCCAAGGTGCCACCGCCATCAACGGCCCGCATCAAGGTGGGTTGACGGACACGCCTGACGGCAAGCAATGGTGGTTCATCCATTTCCAGGACCGGGCGGCCTCCACGGCCAAGGGCAATGAAGGCCGTATCGCGCATCTCGAACCCGTCGTCTGGAATGAGGACGGCTGGCCCGTCATGGGCAACGACCCCAATCATACCGGCACTGGCGAACCCGTCATTACCCTCCCCAAGCCCGCCGTGGGCAAGGCTTACACCGCTGTCGTACCTGAGACTTCAGACGAGTTTAATTCACCCACCCTGGGCCTGCAGTGGCAGTGGCTGGCCAACCCGAAGGCCAATTGGTCGTCACTAACGGCCCAGCCCGGCCACTTGCGCCTCGAGGCCCAACGGGAAAACGGCAGCCTTGTGCGCCAGCCCAACTTGTTTTTGCAAAAAATCCCGGCCCCGTCCTTCACGGTGACGACCAAACTGGAAGTACCGCTGACTCTTGCCGGCGAACCGCCGCTGCCGGGCCTCAAGGCGGGCCTCATCATTTACGGCGCGCCTTGCGCATGGATTGGCCTGGTCAAGACGGAGAATGGGTTCCGCATCAGCCAAGTCGTCAGCCGTCCGGGCGCGGGCCCCACTGCAGCCGACAATGCCACCGAGTCCGCTGGGGTGGATACCGAGTCCAACACCGTGTACCTCGGCTTCACGATGGTCGATGGCGCGCGGGCACAATTTAGCTATAGCCTCGACGGCAAGGCTTACCAGGCATTGGGCGAGCCGGTGGCCATCGCCGCAGTGCGCGGCAGCTGGATCGGCGCGAAATTCGGCCTCTTTGCGGTGAGCAGTTATCTCAACCAAGGCGCCACCACCGCTATCCCCAAGCTGGGCGCGGCCGATTTCGACTGGATCCACGTTGCGCCGGTGGCGCAGTAAGCGGCTACTTCGCGCTGACGAGTTTGTAAACCTCGCTGCCTGCCAGCAGGAACCCGCCCACGCCATAAGGCTTGGTGGAATCCGGCGCAAAGCCCACCGGTTGGGAGGCCACGGGCTGCACATGGGTTATTTTGCCGTTCGGCAGCTCGCAATCCGCCAGCGCCTGCCAGCCTTTCATCACCACCGGCAGGTACTCCTCCTTGTTGAGCAGGCCATGGTTGATGCCCCAGGCCAGGCCGTAAGTGAAGAACGCGCTACCGCTTTCCTCCTTGTCCGGGTACGAGGCCGGATCCTGCAAACCGGCGCGCCACAGGCCATCCGCTTGCTGGAGGGACTTGAGTTTGGCCGCCATGTCGCGGAACTGTTTTTCATACTTCGCGCGGTCGGGGTAATCCTTGGGGATATAGTCCAGCATCCGCGCCAGCCCGGCGAACACCCAGCCATTGCCTCGCGCCCAGAACACCTTTTCGCCATTCGGCTCGCGCTTCGTGAAGAACGTGCTGTCCCGCGCGTAGAGATGCTCCTTGGTGTCGTAGAGATATTGCGAGGTCAGCCACCAGCGGGTGTTGGCGGAGTCGAGGTACTTCGGGTCGCCCGAAACTTTGGACAAGCGCGCCCACGCCGGCGGGTCCATGAACAGGGAGTCGCACCAGGACCACTTGTCCGAGGCGCCCGGTTTCGAGAAATCCAGGTCGTCCGGGTTGATCTTCGGAAAATCGTAAACGTAGTTGAACGCCTGCATCGTGGGCCGGAGCATATCCGGGTCGCTCTTCAATTCGTACATTTCAAGGTACATCTGGGCGACGGCGTGGTCATCGGCGTGGTAATTGCGCGGGCCCAGTTGCCAATTGTTGATCAGGCCTTGCGCCAGCATGGCGTCGAGGTATTTGCCCTGGCCGTCCATGCGGCCCAGCGCCATCGCGCCATCGTAGAACGCCGCGTAGATCCAGCCCTTTTTGTCATCATTGGAAGGGTTGGCTATCTGCCAGTCGGCGGCGCGCTGCATCAGTTCCAGAATGCCTGCGGGGGAAGTTTTATCCGCCACTGGCTGCGGTCCCGCCACCGTGGGCGTTACCTGTGCGGGGCTGGCGGCGGGCGTGGGGGCCGGCGTGCTGGCCGCTATCGGCGCGGGGGCTTCCGTCGCCTCGGCGGCGGGCGTGGCCTTGTGCGGTGCCCAGGGCGAATCTTCCGGATGCAAATCCTGGTACGACGACGAACAGCCAGCTGTCAACAACCCCAAGACTAACGTCGCCATGATGCAGGTTTGCCCTAGTCGGTAGCGAACGGTAAACGACGGGTGCTGGGTGGGGGAGGAAAGGCGTTTTGGCGTCGAGGAAATCACCCGTCTAGGACATCGTTTTAACTCCCCGGAGTCAAGGCGGGAGGTGGCCGGGAATCGGCTTGAGGCGGGTCACAAATTAGGATATGCTGACCATCCGCTTTTTTTAAAAAGCGTTTGCCGTCATGCCATTGCTGATTATAGCCGTGCTGTTCACGGTCCTGGTTTCGGCGCTCTGCTCCGTTATCGAGGCCATGCTCTTGAGCACCACCAATGGCGAGGTCGAGGCCCTGAAGGCCCGCTCGCACCGGGCGGGTCATGCCTTGGCCAAATGCCGCGAGCATCTGGACGAATGCATCTCAGCCATCCTCACCTTCAATACCATCGCCAACACCCTCGGCTCCTTTGTTTGCGGTATGCTGGCCGAGCACCTCTTCTCCAATTGGCAGTATGGCTTTGCCGCGGGCATGACCATCGGTTTGCTCATCTTTGGTGAAATTCTGCCCAAGAACATCGGTGTGCTGCACCGCACGCGGCTGCACCCCGTCCTCGTATGGGTGCTCGTCGCCATGCGTTTTCTCACGCGCCCGCTGCTGTGGATCATGCGCCCCCTCATCAAGAAGATCCTGGGCAAGGCCAAGGTTGAGGGCGACACCACGCAGGAGATCGCCTTCCTCGCCGTGCGCGAGGCGCAGCAGGGCAACCTCACGTTGCAGGAGAGCAAGCTCATCGCCAATGCCCTCAAGCTCGATGAGGTTCGCATCCACGACATCATGACGCCCCGCATCGTCGTCTCCACCATCGAGAAGTCGCACACCATCGGCCAGGTCTTCCGCGAGTTGCCCAACATCCCCTTTGCCCGTCTGCCGGTCTTCGATGGCAAGGTGGACAACATTGTCGGCCTCGCCCGCCGGCGCGACCTCCTCAAGGCCAAAGCCGCCGACCAGGACCACCTGACGGTTGCCTCCCTCATGCACCCCGTCTTGTTCGTGCCCGAGACGGCCACCGCCGCCACCGTGCTCCAGCAGTTCCTCAAGAACCACCAGCAAATCGCCGTTGTGGTCGATGAATACGGCTCCCTGGCCGGGGTCATCTCCATGGAGGATATTTTTGAGCACCTGTTGGGCGCCGAATTCTTCGAGAAAGACGACTTGGCCGTCGATATGCGTGAATTGGCCCGCCGTCGCCAGCGCCCGGGCTCCTAACCCCCGCTTTCCGTCGTCCCGCCTCCCGCTGAGGCCGATCCGACCCGCAAAACGGCTGGATAATTATGTCCTTGCCTTTCAACGGCCTTGGCCTACCATGGTCGCCCTTACTTGATTTATTGTTAGTAGCGTGATTTGGTGAGTTGTCTGGTGGGTTTAGTGCCTGCTGATGATTCGAAACCCGGCAGTCGGGAACAGTCCGTGATCTATCGCGAGATCAAAGTATCATCAGTATGAGTTCCAAATTGTATGTCGGTAACCTCGACTTCAACACCACCGAGGACGAGCTCCGTAGCGCGTTCGCGGCCCACGGTGCCGTCAGCGAAGTGTTCATGGCCACGGATAAGTTCACGGGTCGCCCCCGCGGCTTTGCGTTCGTGACCATGGGCAGCCCCGAGGAAGCCAAAGCGGCCATTTCGGCCATTCATGGCACCAAGCTCGGCAGCCGCGAGTTGACCGTTAACGAAGCCCGCCCCCGCGAAGAGCGCCCGGCGGGTGGTGGCTACCAGGGTGGTGGCCGCGGTGGTTTCGGCGGCGGTCGCGGTGGCGATCGTGGCGGTGACCGTGGCGGTTACGGCGATCGTCGTGGCGGCGGTGGCAATCGCTACTAATCAACCCCCAGGTTGAATCAAGACAAAGGCGGCGTCCGCAAGGGCGCCGCCTTTTTGTTGGCTAAAATCAGGGCACTGTCCGGCAGCGGGGTGCTGCTTGGGCGCGGTTGGCCTTACGCCCCCGCTTCTTCCTTCGCATCCACAATCGTGAACATCAGCTCGGCGGACGATACCACCTTGCCGTCCACCTTGCAGGTGCCTTCGGCCACACCGATCTTCATCCCGCGGCTCTTGGTCAGCTTCACGTGCACTTCCAGCTGGTCCCCGGGGACGACGGCCTGGCGGAACTTGATCTTGTCCGCACTCATGAAAAACGCGATTTTCCCTTCGGACGACACACGCCGGAGCATCAGGATGCCCGCCGCCTGCGCCATGGCTTCAAGTTGCAGCACCCCCGGCATCACCGGGTGCCCCGGGAAGTGGCCCATGAAGTAGGGCTCGTTGATGGTCACATTCTTCATCGCCACCAGCTCGTCCTCGCTGATGATCTGCTTCACGCGGTCGATCATCACAAAGGGGTAGCGGTGCGGCAGCAGGTCGAGAATCTGGCGGATGTCGAGCGCCTTGGCATCGGGGGCGACGACTTTCTTCGCCTCCTCCTTCGCGGGCTTTTTGCCGGATTTTTCCGCCAGCACTTTTTCATGCAGGCCGGCCGTCAGCCGCGCATTGAGCGCGTGGCCCGGGCGCACGGCAATGATGTGCGCCTTCAGTGGCATACCCAGCAGCGTCACGTCGCCCACGATGTCCAGGATCTTGTGCCGCACGAACTCTTCCTTGAAGCGCAGCGGCTCCTTGGAGAGAATTTTGTCGCCCTTGATGACGATGGCCGAGTCGAGGCTGCCGCCCTGGATTTTGCCGAGTTTGAGCAGTTCCTCGATGTCCTCGTAAATGGTGAAGGTGCGCGCGGGGGCGATTTGCGCGGCGTAGCTCTCCGGATCGATGTCGAGGGAAAGGTGCTGCGTGTGGATGCCGCGGTCGTCGGCCGAGGTGCAGGTGATTTTCAGCCCGTCATAGGGCAGGGCGATGATGGAGCGGTTGCCCTCGGAGACGCATACCGGCTCCTTCAGCACAAAGTATTTGCGGTCGTGCTTCTGCTCCACCGGCTCCGCCTGCTGCAGCAGGTTCACAAAATGCTTGGCCGAGCCGTCAAGAATGGGCGGCTCGCTGGCGTCGAGTTCCACGAGCACATTGTCAATGCCGAGGCCGGCGAGGGCGCTCAACACGTGCTCCACGGTGTGCACCTTGGCATGGCCGGCGGTCAGCGTGGTCGAGCGCACGAGGTCTGTCACGTGTTCGACGCTGGCGCGCACTTCCGGCTTGCCGTATAGGTCGATGCGGCGGAAGACGATGCCGTGGTCCTCGGGCGCGGGCTTGAAGGTGAGGTGGACTTCCTCGCCCGTGTGCAGGGACGTGCCCTTGATGGAGACTTCGCGCAGGATGGTGCGTTGCTTCATGTCCTAAATCCCTGACCCTAGCAGGGTTCCAGTGATTGTAAAGACGGGAAATCCCGTTTGTCCTGGCGAGACAATTTTGTGCGTCTGGATCTTAAGGTTAAGTTTTATAAGCCTTTTTGAGAGCTGAGCCACGAATGATGATATACAGTAACGGGTAGAAACCGGCCAAGCATCTCATATAACCAACCGCACCATCTTGGCGAAAAGCGAAAATTGCCTGAATAATAAAAAAAATCGGCAATCCCAATGCCGACACTATGAGACATTTTGGATATCGGGGTTCATCATAAACACCCGTCTTCCAGGTCCAAAGCATAACCCCAATCCAGTATAATGCGAGCAGGGTCCAAAATACATATTCAGGGTGCTCGGGCAGCCATTGTGCGCAATCGAGTTGGAAGAGGTTGTCTTTGCCGGGATTGAGGCAAAGCAGGGCCGAAGACAGCATCACAAAATTGAAGAGATCGCACATCAGCATATCGGTGGCATACGGTTTTTTTCGAATTTCAATCAACCAGCTTGTATAAATCACATCGTTAATTACCAGCAAAGCCACCAATCCCGAGCAAATGATGGAGGCGGCATTCCCGGCAGACATTGCGGCCAGGGCTTGACGGTATGCTGAAAAAAATAAAATAGCTGAAAGAAGGTTATAAAAGGACATAAGATTTTAATTTTTGATACTAAATCATCAATTTAAACCAAGTCAAGGTATATGCTGCTGAGCCACAGTCGTGGCTGTCCATCGGGCCAATTCACTTGGGTGCTAAATTCTGATTGCAGGCTACCTGCCGCTTGAGTCGCTTCGCATAAGCACCATCTTGGGCGCAAGGGCATAGGGTGCCAGCCAGCCGGGGGTGTTGCTTAACGGCAGCACGCTTTCATCGAGTTGGATGCCCAGTGCCTCCTGCATGAACTTCCGCCGGGCTGCGATGCGCTGCCAGCATTCCGGATGGCGCGCGGCCAGCTCCGAGCGCAGGTTTTCATCCGCCAGCGCAACGCCATCCTCCGCATTGCTCACGCAGAATGGCCCGGCTGACACGGGGATGATATCTGATTGCAGAGCCATGCCCGACTGAAGTTTGATCCGGCTGTCTTTCGCAAACGGCGAGTGCACCCACTCGTCGAGGTGGATATAATGGCCTGGATTGAGCGCGAAGGCAAACAGCGCTGGGTCGCGCGCGGCCTCGACTGCGGCGAATACCTCTCCCGCACGCACGCCCACTTTCACCGCCTGATACCAAGCGACCACAACTTCAAAGTAATTGGCGACAAATTTGGGATAAAATTCCCGCAATTCGGTGGCGAGTTCCCCTGGGCTGGCGGCCAGGATGCCCGCCCGTGCCGTCAACGCGCCCTCCACGCCGAAGGCCATCGTAAACGCCTCGCCACGCTGAGCCCGGAGCCCACTGGGGCTGGCGAGCCCGCGTCGAGCCTTGTCGCCAAAACCCACCATCGGGTGGCAGGAGAGGGTAAGCCCGCCGGTTTCGAAGTTCCGCGCCACGTCCTTTTCCGCGATGCCTTCGCGCAGCGACTCCACAGCCCGGCGGATGCTCGTCGAGACATGGGCCGCCGCGTATTCAAAGCGCGCTAGTTGGTCGGCCGAGTTGAGAATCCGCAGCCCGTCTTCCGGCGACATGAACATCGCATTGGTATTCACCACCCGTGCCGGGTCGCCGGTGAGGCTGCGCAGGGCGTCGACAAGGTAGCTCGGGATTTCACTCGCCGTGCGCGTATTGGCAATCAGCGGCCCGGCAAAGTATTTCCACCCTGCACAACCGATGCGGGCGCCTGCCCCAATGCCAAAGTTCCGCAAAATTTCCTCCAAGGGTGCGGAGGACTCGCGCGGCTGGCCCATGAGGCTGAATTCCTGAAAAAGCTCCGCCCGGATATTCAAGGCCGGGTCTGGCAAAATACCCATGCACTCATTGCCTGCGAGCAGCCGGCGGTGGCCCTTTGAGTCGAGCAGCAGCAGTGCTTCCTCAAACCGCGGGTCAAAGCCGGTGAGAAAACTCAAATTCGCCGAATGCTCGCGGTCGGCATACACCACCAGCACATCCAGATGTTCACACCGTAGGCGCTCTACGGTCTGCTCCAATCGCAACTCGTATTCCGCCGTGGAAATCTCCGGCAGCGCCTCCGGCACGCCAAAGCTCGGCAGGTCGATCTGGGTGAGGGAAATCATGGCGGCGATGAGCAGGGAAGCATTATCCCAATCCCTCCGCAAAAGCACGCCGAATTGCTGCCGCCCATTCCCGTATTGCACCACGCCTATGCGTCCGCCATGCTTGGCGCACCAACCCCGCCCGCTCTGTCCATGGCCCGCCTGCGCAAGAAAGCCCTTTCCCGCCGCCCCGTGCGGTCATCGCCTGCCTGTCCGTTGCTCTACGCAGCGTCGGATGCCAATGCCGACCAGTTGTATTTTGGCCGGTTTTTTGTGCCCGATCCTTATCTGGTCATCGGCCCGCGCGGCCAGCGGGTGGCGTTGCTTAACGCCTTGGAATACGGCCGGGCGCTCAAGGAGTCAGACTACGATACCGTCCTGCGCCTCGAAGAATGGCAGGCCCGGGCCCGCGAAGCCTTCAAGCGGCCGGATGCCGGTCTGGCTCATATCGTCAAGCTTTTGGCCCATGAATACGGGGTGAAGCGCTTTGCCGTGCCGCCAGATTTTCCCGCCGGGTTGCTCACCAAGCTCCGCGACCTCGGCGTGCCGGTCGAGGTGAGCGAGGGTCCCTTGTTCCCCGAACGTGAAATCAAGTCCCGCGAGGAGGCGGCTTGCGTCCGCGAAGGGTGCGAGGCCAGCGCCGCCGGCCTCTGGGCGGCCGAACGCGCGCTACGCCGCAGCAAGGCGCGCCGCAACGGCGAGCTTTACCTCGATGACGAGCCGCTTACTTCCGAGCGTCTGCGTTTTCTCGTCGATGTCGCCTGCATGGAAAACGGCGCCATCGCGCAGAACACCATTGTCGCGGGCGGCCAGCAGGCCTGCGACCCGCATTGTCGTGGCTCCGGCCCATTGCGCGCGAGTGATTTGATCATTGTGGATGTTTTCCCGCGCGTCACCGAGACCGGCTATTTTGGCGACATGACGCGCACCTTCCTCAAGGGTCGTGCAAGCGAGCCCCAGCGCGCTTTGGTGGATGCGGTGCGCCGTGCGCAGAAAATCGCGGTTAAAAAGCTTGGTCCCGGGGTCTCGGGCAAGAAGGTGCACCAGGCAGTGCAGAAATATTTCGTCAAGCTCGGCTACGAGACGCGCCGCAAGCCCGCCTACCATGAAGGTTTTTTCCATGGCACAGGCCACGGGGTCGGCTTGGAGATTCACGAGTCCCCGCGGGTGGGCCTCACGGGCGGGCGCTTGCGCAAGGGCATGGTCGTCACCGTCGAGCCGGGCCTGTATTATCCTGGCTTGGGCGGCTGCCGCATCGAGGACGTCGTCCAGATCACCGACGATGGCTGCAAGCTGCTGTCGGACTACGACTACAACTGGGAATTGCCATAAGGCGGAAAATTGGCAAAGGTGTCTGTTTCCATGCGTGAACTTCTGGCCAAATTCTCCCCGCTGCGCGTTGTCGTCGTCGGCGATGTGATGCTGGATGAGTACATCACGGGCAGCGCCCATCGCCTGTCGCCCGAGGCCCCGGTGCCGGTCGTGGCGGTGGAGAAGGAAACCTATGTGGCTGGCGGTTCGGCGAATGTCGCGCTCAACATTGTCTCCCTGGGCGCGAAGGCGGAATTGTGCGGCTGGATCGGTCGCGATATTGCGGGAGAAAAATTGCAGAAGAAACTTTCCCTCTCCGGCGTGGCCTTCGACCCGCGGTTTGCCCGGGCCGAGTCCGCCACGATTTTGAAGACCCGCGTAGTGGCCGGGCACCAGCAATTATGCCGGCTCGACCGGGAAGGCCCGCCGGCCATCTATCGGCTGCACGGGTCGCCGGCCCAGGCGTGGATTGAGGAAAAGGTGGCTTCCGCCCAGGCGGTGATTTTTTCCGACTATGCCAAAGGTGCGCTGGATCCCCAAGTGGTGCGCGAACTGACCACGGTGGCGCAAAAGAAAGGCGTGTTCGTGGCGCTCGACCCCAAGCCGCGCCGTCCCTTGGAGGTGAAGGGCCTTGATTTGCTCACCCCCAATTGGAAGGAAGCGCTCGAAATGGCCGGCTATTCGCCCGATTTGCCCGCGCATTCCCAACCTGAGCCCCGCGAGGTGGCCCGGAAGATTTACGAAAAATATCAGCCGCGCTTCCTCGTCATGACTCTCGGCGCCGAGGGTATGCACGTCAGCGAAAACGGCCAGGGTGACCACCGCATCCCCACGTTTGCCCGGCAGGTTTATGACGTCACCGGCGCGGGCGATACCGTGATTGCCGCCCTGACCCTTGCACTGGCCGCCCGGGCCCCGTTGGAAGACGCCGTCAAGTTTGCCAATACCGCCGCCGGCGTCGTCGTGGGCAAATTTGGCACCGCCACCGCCACGCCCGAGGAAATTTTGCACTACCACCAGTAAATGAAAACCCCCGCCAACACGAAACCCGGCCAGATCCGCGTTGAATCCGACAGCATGGGCAAGATCGACGTGCCCGCCGACCGCTATTGGGGCGCGCAGACCGCGCGTTCGCTCATCCACTTTGCCATTGGGCCGGATCGGATGCCCATCGAAGTTGTCCGCGCCATGGGCATTTTGAAGAAATCCACCGCGCTGGCCAACCAGCAGTTGGGCAAGCTGGCGCCGGAAGTCGCGAAGCTGGTGGTGGCCGCCGCCGACGAGGTCATCCGCGGCGAGCTCCACGAACATTTTCCGCTCAGTGTCTGGCAGACGGGCAGCGGCACGCAGTCGAACATGAACGCCAACGAGGTCATCTCCAACCGCGCCATTGAGATGGCCGGCGGCGCGCTCGGGTCGAAAAAACCCGTGCACCCGAATGACCACGTGAACATGTCGCAATCGTCGAACGATACTTTTCCCACGGCCATGTACATCGCCGCCGCCTGGGATTTGAAGCACCGCCTCCTGCCCGCCGTGACCGAGCTGCGCGAGGCGCTGGCCGCCAAGACGCGCGAGTATGCCAACATCGTGAAGTCCGGCCGCACGCACCTGATGGACGCCACGCCCATCACCCTGGGGCAGGAATTTTCCGGCTATGTCGCGCAGTTGGACGACAATCTGCGCCGCCTCGAACAAGCGTTGCCGGACTTGTACAAGCTCGCCATCGGCGGCACCGCCGTGGGCACCGGGCTCAACACGCACCCGCGCTTTGCGGAACTCGTCTGCGCCGAAATCGCCCGCGAGACGAAGCTGCCGTTTGTCTCGGCGGAAAACAAATTTGCCTCTCTCGCGGCGCATGACGCGCTCGTGTCCGCCAGCGGCGCGGTGCGCACGCTGTCGTGCTCGCTCATGAAGATTGCCAATGACATCCGCTGGATGGGCTCGGGCCCGCGCTGCGGCTTGGGCGAGTTGAGCCTGCCCGAAAACGAACCCGGCAGCTCCATCATGCCCGGCAAGGTCAACCCCACGCAATGCGAGGCGATGACGATGGTCTGCGTGCAGGTGCTGGGCAACGATTTCGCGGTGGCCTTTGCCGGCACCCAGGGCAATTTCGAGCTCAATGTCTTCAAGCCGGTCATGATCCATAACTTCCTCCACAGTGTGAAGCTGCTGGCGGACACCTGCCATAGTTTCACCGAGCATTGCATCGAAGGTATGCAGCCCAATGTGGAGCAGCTGCGCCAGAACATGGAGCGTTCGCTGATGCTTGTCACCGCGCTCAGCCCAGAAATCGGCTACGACAAGGCGGCCAAAATCGCCCACCATGCGCACCACCACCATCTGACACTCAAGGACGCCGCGCTGGCGCTGGGTTACCTGGACGCGGCGACCTTCGACCGCCTGGTGCGGCCCGAGGATATGCTGGGGCCCAAGGAATAGCCCTTCACCGGCTGACGCTCCCGCCCATGGAACCGACGCCGATGATTTGTGTGCGCGAATTGCGCAAGAGCCACGGGGCCACGCCGGTGCTAGAGGGGCTGGGCTTCACTGTCGAAGCCGGCAGCCTCGTCTCCATCATCGGCCCCTCCGGGTGCGGCAAGACGACCATGTTGCGTTGTCTGAACTGTCTGGAGGCGCTCGATTCCGGCAGCATCACCATCGCAGGTGTCACGCTGGCGCGCGCGCCGGGCTCGCCCATGGACGCCAATTTTGAAACGCACGCGCATGACTTGCGCCAGCGCGTCGGCATGGTATTTCAGAACTTCAATCTTTTCGCGCACAAGACCACACTGGAGAATGTCATGCTTGCGCCGCGGGTCGTCCAGCAACACGCCCCGGCCGAGGCGCGGGACACGGCGGTGAAGTTTCTGGCCAAGGTCGGGCTGGGGGAGGAGTTTCATCACCGCTATCCTTCGCAGCTTTCCGGCGGCCAGCAGCAGCGCGCCGCCATCGCCCGGGCCCTGGCCTTGAGCCCGCAGGTGATGCTGTATGACGAGCCGACCAGCGCGCTCGACCCCGAGATGACGGATGAGGTGCTCGCCGTCATGCGCCAGCTTGATGCCGAAGGGATGACGCAGATTGTCGTCACCCATGAGATGCGCTTTGCCCGTGATGCCTCGGACTGGGTGCTCTACATGGAAAAGGGTGCCATCGTGGAGTTTTCCCCCGCGGCGGAAATATTCCAAGGTCCGCGTGACGAACGTACGCGGCGTTTCCTCAAACGTTTTCTGTAAATGAGGCGAATTTTCACAGGGCTTTTCATCCTATTGACGCTGGCGCGCCCCGCGCCGGCGGCGGATGCTCCGGCCGGTCCATCGCCGGACGCCAAGGCGCTGGCGGCGAAGGCGTTTCCGGATGGAAAATTGCACTGGGCGGCGGATGTCAAAAGCAGTGCGCCGTTTGCCTTTGACGATCCGGCGCATCCGGGCGAAATCATCGGCTTTGAATACGAGATCATCATCGGCATTGCGGACTTGCTCGGCGTCAAGCCAGAGTTGAGCAATGTGGACTGGGACGGGCTCATTCCCGGGCTGAAAGCCGGTGGCAAATACGACTGCGTCATCTGCGGCATTGAAATCACCGAAGAGCGCGCGAAGGAAGTGGAGTTTTCGCAGCCGTACTATTACACCTTCGAGCAACTGGCCACGCGGGTGAATGAGCCGGACGTCACGGAACTCGCCCAGCTGCGCGGCCGCCGCATCGGCACGCTCGACCAGACGGGCGCGTTTGATATGCTCAAGGCCGCGGGCATCGACCCCAGCACGTACGACGTGGAGGACAATGCCTACCGCGATTGCGCGCGCGGGCGGTTGGACGGCGTGCTGCTGGATTACCCGATAGCGATGTATTACGCGAAGCCCAACGCGAGCCTGCGGTTGAACGGGCCGCCGTTTGGGCGGCTGGTTTATGGCATCGCGGCGCGCAAGGGTGATGCGAAGGTCATGGCGGCGCTCAATTATGGGTTGCAGGAGTTGATCGCAAGCGGGCGAATGCGTGAAATTCTTTCCCGCTGGAATTTGTGGAACACGACCATGGCCCAGGCGCTCAACCAGCCGACGCCGCCCGCGGGACCGCCGGTCGCGTATGAGGCTTACCTTGCCGAGCTGAAGAACGAAGTGACCTGGGGAGACCGCTTCGATCGTTTTTGGCAGTGGCGCGGCACGCTGATGCAGGCGGCGGTGAACACGGTGGTGATTTCCCTCGCGTCGATGGCGCTGGCGGTGGCGGTGGGTTTTGGCCTGGCGTTTTTGCGGGTGTTTGCGGCGCGGCCGTTCCAACTGCTGGCCATTGCCTACATTGAGATTGTGCGGGGCACGCCGCTGCTCATCCAGATGCTTTTCATCTACTACGGGCTGGCGAATTTGGGCATCAAGCTGGATGCGTGGGTCGCGGGCATCCTGAGTCTTGGCCTCAACTATGCCGCATATGAGGCGGAGAACTACCGTGCGGGGTTGCTCTCCGTGCCGCGCGGGCAGATGGAGGCGGCGCGCGCGCTGGGAATGACGCGCCGGCAAGCGCTGCGCCACGTGGTCGTGCCGCAGGCTTTCCGCCTCGTGCTGCCGCCGCTGACGAACGACTTCATCTCGCTGCTCAAGGACTCCTCGCTCGTCACGATGATTTCCATCATGGACCTGACCAACGCGTACCAACGCATGGCGTCCACCTACTATGATTATTTTGGCACGGGACTCGCCATCGCCATCATCTACCTGCTGATCGGGCTCCCCTTTGTGCGGCTGGCACGGTGGGCGGAGCGGCGGCTGGCGGTGGACACGCGGCCCGCGGGAGAGCGGCCGGGATTATGGCCGGCGTTGCCGTTGGCGCGGTCGAAGCCGGATGTCACGAGCCGGGCGTAGGCTTATTTTTCGCCACGCCAGTCGAGGTAGAAGACCGTCAGGAAAATCGCCGCGGTGGCGGTGAGAAAGACACCTTCCTTGACCAGCGGTGGCACGCCCCAGTCGAACATCATGAAAAGATTGTACAGAATGTAGAGCGTGAAGGAAAACGCGAGGCCCGCGCCCAGCAGCCGTTTTTTCTTCACCAGCATACGCAGGCCGAGGAGCACGATGAGCACTTCCAGCCCGAGGGAGACGTAGTGAAGGATGCTTTCGAGAGTCATGGGAGCGGGTGGCGGATAGTGAAGGGGGGGGCGCCCAAGGCGGCCGTGGCTACTCGATGAGGAACTGTTTCTTATACTTTGCGAGCAGGCGATCAACCGTGCCGTCGGCCTTGTATTTTTGGATGAGGCGGTTGATCTCGGGCAGGTACTTCACGTACGGCGACTTTTTGGAGAGGGTGATGTAAAACGGCTCCTCGGCGACGAAGTGCTTGAGCGCGACAAAGTCGCCCAGGCGGTTTTGCTTCCGCAATTCCTCGTGGGCGGAGTAGAGGGAGTACACGAAGTAATCCGCGCCGCCCTGGGCCACGAGGTCAAAGGCCTCCTGGTCGGTATTCACGCGGGTGAAGGCCAGCTTGGCATGGATGTAGTCGTCAAATTCCTGGCCATAGCTGTCGCCCACGGTGCCCACGCCCTTTTTGCCGATGAGGTCTTCGTACTTGGTGAAGGTGAATTCATGGCCGGGCTTTACGTAAAGCGCCAGGGGATCCATGACATACGCGTCCGAATAGACCATGTATTCCTCGCGCGCCTGGGTTTTGTAGGCCGCCACCAGCATATCAACCTCGCCGCTTTTAGCCTGGGCCTGCACCTGGTCCCACAAGCCAGCGTACTTGAATTCCGCGGGGATGCCCAAGTCGGCGAAAATCAGCTTGGCCAGCGCGGGGCCGACGCCGTCAATGGCGTCGCCTTCGCGGTACATGACCGGCGGCCAGTCCGGATGACCGGAGGCGACCAGCGGGCGCTGGGGTGCAGCCGTGTTGCAGGCCGCGAGACCAAGCGTCAACAGGAAGACGGAGAGGCGAAGCAGAGACTTGGACATGGTGGGCCAATCAATACGGATGGACAAAGAGGCCGGAGCGCAGCTTGGGCTCAAACCACGTGCTCTTGGGCGGCATGATCTCGCCGGCATCGGCGATTTCCATCAACTGGTCGAGACTGACCGGGCACATGGAGAACGCCACGGCCGCGGCGCCGCTGTCCACCAGCTTCACGAGCTCCTTGGTGCCACGGATGCCGCCGACAAAGTCGATGCGGGTATTCACGCGAGGGTCGTCAATGCCCAGAATGGGGTTGAGCACGCGGTCCTGCAGAATGCTGGCGTCCAGCCGGCCGATGGGATTGCCCGAACGCGGAATTTTGAAGGAAAGGTCGTACCACTTTTTGCCGAGGTACATCGAGACGTGGCCGGCCTTCTTGGGCGAAGGCGCGGCATTGGGCGTGACGGAGCAGACCTCGCCAATTTTGGCGAGCAGCTCCGAGGAGTCCAAGCCGTTCAAATCCTTCACCACGCGGTTGTAGGGCATGATGCGCAGGCTGGCGGAGGGGAAGAGGCAGGCCGGGAACCAGTTGTACGGCTCGTTGCCGGTGTGGTTTTTATTGGCCTTGCGGAATTCCTTGGAGGCGCGCCAGGCGCTGGCAGCGCGGTGGTGGCCGTCGGCGATGTAGGCCGCGGGCACCTTGGCAAAGGCGGCCACGATGTCACCGGACTTCACGACACGCCAGGCGAGGTGGCGGACGTCGTTTTCATCCGTAAAATCGTAGAGCGGCTTGCCGGTGGCAAGGTCGCTGAGGAGCTCGTCCGTCTCGGCATTATTGCGGTAGGCGAGGAAGACGAGGCCCGGCTGGGCGCCGATGGTCAGGTTGTGCTTGAGGCGGTCGTTCTCCTTGGCCTCGCGCGTTTTCTCGTGCTTTTTGATGACGTTCTTCTCGTAGTCGTCCACATGGCAGAGGGTGACGAAGCCCCGCTGGCGGTGCTCGCCCATCTGTTGCTCATAAAGATAGATGGCGGGCTCGCTGTCGCGCACGAGATGCTCTTCCTTGCGCAGTTTCTCAAAATACTTCTTGGCGGCGGCGTACACCTTGGCGCTATATGGGTCGGTGCCATCCGGCAGGTCGATCTCGGAGCGGGAGACGTGAAGGAAACTCAGCGGGTTATCCTGGGCCAGGGCGCGGGCTTCGGCGGTGTTGATGGTGTCATAGGGCGGCGAGGTGACGCGCGCGGCTTCTTTGGGTGGCGGCCGGTCGGCCCGCATGGCAAGGATACGCATGGGAGGAGAAGGAGAGGGTGGTTGGGTTGAAAAGGAGCGGGAAAGGAGCGAGCGTAGGGCCAAAACGCCAAAAGGCAAGAAATTGGGGTAATGCAGTTTGCGGGCTTGCTGGCCCTGATTTTCTCCTCCCCTAAACTGTACCATTAGCGAAATTGGCGGGGAGGGGGGGCTTGATTAGGCACGATTTGGTACGATTAGGCACAATTGGCGGAGGCAACGGAGGGAAGGCTGGGCAGAGGCAACAAGAAGGGCTTTGAGCGGAGGGTAGCGGAAAGCGAACCGACGCGCCAGGGCACGGTTGGCTGTGTTGGATGGGTTGGATGGGCGGGCAACGGACTGTCAAGAAAATGTTAAAACGTTCGTTTGAAATATATTGGCCAGGGACTTGACGCCGGGGGGCGCGGGGCGCAAAATCCGGCGATGCACTACACACCGCTTGGCCGCTCGGGATTGAAGGTATCGCGCCTGTGCCTGGGAACGATGAACTTCGGCCCGCACACAACGGAGGCGGACGCCTTTGCCATCATGGACCGGGCGCTGGCGGCGGGCGTCAACTTCTTCGACACGGCGGACATCTATGGCTGGAAAAAAGGCGAGGGCATCACGGAGAAAATCCTGGGCCGCTGGTTGGGGCAGGGCGGCGGGCGGCGCGAGCGCATTGTCCTCGCCACGAAAGTCTTTGCCGCGATGCACCGCGACGAGCAATACGATCCGAACTGGGACCGCGGGCTCTCCGCGCGGAAAATCATCCTCGGCTGCGAGAACAGCCTGCGGCGCATGCAGGTGGACCATATCGACCTGTTCCAGATGCACCACATCGACCGCCGGTGCCGGTTCGAGGAAATCTGGCAGGCGATGGAGAAACTGGTGGCGGATGGCAAGATACTCTACGTCGGCTCGTCGAATTTTGCGGGGTGGGACATCGCCACGGCGAACCTCACCGCTTTTGGCCGCCGTTTCCTGGGGCTGATTTCGGAGCAGAGCCTGTACAACCTGACCGAGCGGACAGTAGAACTCGAAGTCCTGCCTGCCTGCCGGCACTACGGTGTAGGCGTGATCCCCTGGAGCCCGCTGGGCGGCGGCCTGCTGGGCGGCGCGCTGCAAAAGGTGAAGGATGGGCGCCGGGCGGAACCGGAAAAACTGGCGGAGATTGAAAAATTCCGACCGCAACTGGAAAAGTATGAAGCGCTGTGCGCCAAGCTCGGGCAAGCCCCGGCCACAGTGGCGCTGGCGTGGCTGCTGCACCAGCCGGGGGTGGCGGCGCCCATCATCGGCCCGCGCACGGTCGCGCAATTTGACGCGGCGCTGCCAGCGCTGGAACTGAAACTTTCCGCCGAGGTGCTCAAACAGCTCGACGAAATCTGGCCCGGGCCGGGGGGCGAGGCGCCGAACGCCTACGCGTGGTGACATGGAAGGCGGCGTCGAAGTTGAATTAACCGCAGAGCGAGGAAACAGCACCCCCATCCTCGCCGGGTCGGGCGCGTTGGCGACGATCCTGCGGCTGGCGGTGCCGACGGTGGTGGCGCTGCTGCTGCACTCGGCCCTGCTGGCGGAGGAGGCGGCGCTCATTGGCAAAATCAGCTCGACGAAGCTGGCTGGCTGCGCGCTGGTGTTCCCCTGGCTGATGCTGCTTGGGATGATGGCGGCGGGCGGCATTGGCGGCGGGGTGGCCTCGGCGATTGCGCGCTCGCTGGGCGCGGGGCGGCGGCATGAGGTGCCGGAACTCATCGCGCATGGCATCTGGATTGCAGGGGTCATCGGCTTTGTGCTGTCGGCGAGCCTGGCGATTTTCAGCCGGTCGATTTTTGCGTGGCAGGGCGGCAGTGGCGAAGTGCTGGAGGCGGCGTCCCTGTATGGCGTCATCACCATTGCGGGCGGCACCTTCATGTGGGTGGCGAACATCCTGGCCAGCGTCTTCCGCGGCTTTGGCAACACGATGCTGCCGGCCAAGTGGAACGCCATCGTGGCGGTGGCGACGGCGGCGCTCATCCCGATTGCCGTGCAAGGGTGGGGGCCCGTGCCGGCGCTGGGCGTCGTCGGCGCGGCGGGGGTGATGGTGTTTTACTATTTTGCGCTGACGCTGGTGCTCGCCTGGCAGTTGTTCAGCCACGAGGTCGGCCGCGCGGGGCGGGGACGCCGGGTGCCGTTTTCCTGGGCGCACGTGGGCGAAATTTTGCACGTGGGCGGGCCGAGCGCGTTTAACACGCTGCTTTCCGTGTCCACGCAACTGGTGGCAACGGCGGTGGCGGCGAAGATCAGCGAGCACACGCTGGCGGCGTATGGCGCGATTTCGCGCATCGAAGGGCTGCTGATGCCGTTTGTGTTTGGCATCGGCTCGGCGCTGGTGCCGCTGGTGGGCATGAATGTCGGCGCGGGCCGGTGGGAGGATGTGCGGCGGCTGGCGTGGACGGGGGCGGGGCTGGGCTTTGCCGTGGCAGGGGTGGTGGGCCTTGTCATGTGGATTTTCCCGACGGCGACGATGGAGATATTCACCCACGATGCGGCGGCGATTGACGCCGGCGTGCATTACCTGCACTGGAGCGCGTGGGCCTACGGTTTTTGGGGGCTGGGCGTGGGGATGACTTTTTCCTGCCAGGGGGCGCGGCGGCCCATCACCTCGCTGGTGGCCTCGACGGCGCGGTGCGTGTACGTCGGCATCGGCGGCTGGTGGCTGGTGCAGCCGCCGGGGCATGGCACGCGCGCGCTGGGGCTGGTGATGGGCACCTCGGCGATTGTCTTTGGCTTGAGCGCGGTGGCGCTGGGCGGGCCGTTGCTGCCGGACTGGATGAAGTTTGGCAAACGGGCGGCGGCTACGCCTGCTTGAACTCGGGGAAAAAGGCGTTGTGTTGTTTTTCCTGCCCGACGGTCGTGCGCGGGCCGTGGCCGGGGCAAATCACCGTGTCGTCACCCAGGGAAAAGATTTGCGCGCGGTTGGTCTGCAAGGCTTCGGCGTAGGCCTCCGTGCTTTTGGCGCCGCCCATGGAAGCGGCAAAGAGCGCATCGCCCACGACGGCCACTTCCTGGGCCAGCCCGCGGACGACGTACGTCAACCCGCAGGGCGCGTGGCCGCTGGTGCGGCGCGCCTCGATATGCAGGCCGCCGGCGGAGAGGGTGGTGCCGCCGTCAATCGCCTCGACCCCAGTGAGCGTGCCCCGAGGAGAAGCCAGAACGCGCGGCCGGCCGAGTTTCTCGCGCAACTCCGTCAGGCAGGCCACATGGTCGCCATGGGTGTGGGTGATGAGGATGAGTTGAACGGAAAGTTTGTGCTCCTTCACGAGGGCGAGGATCGGGTCGGGCGTGGTGCCGGTGTCGAAGACGATAGCCTGGCGCGACACGGGATGCCAAAGGAGGAAGGCGTTGACGCGAAAATCCTTCCACTCGGTGCTCACCTGGGCGAGACCGGCGAGGTTGGGCACGCGGGGATACCAGGCTTTTTTGGCGAGCTCAATGACGCTGGGGCCATGGAGCCGCAGCACCGGGGCGAGCTTGGCAATGGCCGTCTCGTCCACGGAGCCTTTTTTGACCGCGGTGAATACCGCCGGAGTGAGGCCCGCTTTTGTGGCGAGGGCATCGTCGGTCAGGCCTAGGCCGCGCTGGGCCTTGTGCAGCACATCGTCATAATTGTCCTCGAGGGCGAGGCGGGCGGGTTCGGCGGACATGGGGATTTCATACCCCGCCATACGCACCTGAGGCAAGCGCGGCGTGCACAAGGATTCAGCCTAGCTAATCGTGGTGTGGGCGAGTGAAGAAGAAGCCCGGGGCCTTCGTGTCCACGCAGTACAATCCATCCGCCGAAACGGTCACTGCACAAGAAAAGTGGTGCACCCGCCAGGACTTGAACCTGGAACCCTCTGATCCGTAGTCAGATGTTCTATCCAATTGAACTACGGGTGCATCCCAAAGATACCGTCAAGGAATCCAACGTAGGGAACGGGCGGTAAAAGGCAAGCGAAATGGAAACTCGTGGGGACTACTGGCCCAGTTGGCGGTTCTTGCGGGCTTGGATGAAGGAGCGCACGCAGAGGGCGACGAAGAGGACCAGCAGCGCCAATGTCACGGACATGGAGACGAGCTTCAGCTGGCGAATGTCGGCGGCGGCGGCGGTATTATTGATGGTGCGGACGAGCTGCACGCCGTCGCCAAGGGCACCGATTACGCCGACCATGGCGGCAACGTGCATGACGTGCTTGCGGAGCTTGTCGTTGAACGCCAGGGCGCCCAAAATGGCCAGCACGACACCGATGGCGGCGGGGATGAGCGCCGTGGCGTGGTGGGTCTCGCCGGACGCATCCGGGTGGCCCAGAAAGTAGCCACCGAGGCCGGTGAGGATCAATAGCAAGGCAATGACAAGAGTGGGGATGGCCATCATAAGGAACCATCCTCACCGCAAAGCGGCCCGGGAGGCAAAGGAAAAACTCGGCCCTTACGCGACGCTGATCTTGGGCAGCGAGGCGCCGACGATGTCGATTTCGTGCGGGTGGTGGCGCTTGACCTTGATGAGGCGCGAGCGGCGGCGCAGCTTGCGGTCAAGCTTGTCCACGAGGAGGTCGATGGATTTGTAAATATCCTCGGAGGCGACGCTAATGGTGATTTCGGGGCCGGCGAGGGCGATGTGGCCCTTGGCGATAAAGTCGCCCAGATGGTCGTTGCAGACGGTGTGCTCGAGTTCGATGCGGAGCCGGATGATGCGGGTTTCGTGCTTGAAGAGGCGTTCCATCTTCTGGCGGACATTTTCCTTGAGCGACTCGGTGAGTTCGAGATGGATGCCGGAGATGATCAGGTCGTGGCTCATGATTGATAGTTGGGTTATAGGTTGACTGGAAAACACCAGACGGTAAGACGGTAACGGGCCTCGCCGCGTTCGATTTTATTCAGCAATGGAATGACCTTGGCGGCGGGGCATGAGTTCCATCAAACGCCCTCGACTTATGTGTGCCGCACAATCTGTGCCAGAATGCCTGGCTTCCATTGGAGCAGTGGTCATTACCGGTGCCTCGTCTGGCATTGGGGAAGAATTCGTCCGAACAATTGCGAGCATAAGCCCAAAAACGAAAATTTTCAACCTTTCCCGCACGTCGCCGGCGATTTTGTCGGAAGTCCCCCAGTTGCGGCATTGCGCGGCCGATTTGTCCACGGCGGCCGGGCAGGAGACGGCGCTCCAGGAGACGGAGGCATGGCTGGACGGGGAGGGCGGGGCGGGGCCCGTGCTGCTGATTAACAACAGCGGTTTTGGCACCTACGGACCCTTCCCGGAACCCAGTGAGGCGCGCACCCTGGAGATGGTGGACTTGAATATGCGGGCGCCGGTATTATTCACGGCGCGGCTGCTGCCACGGCTGCGGGCGCGCGGCGGCGCGGTGGTCAACATCGCCTCGACGGCGGCGTTTCAGCCCATGCCCTTGTTCGCCATCTATGCGGCATCCAAGGCTTTTCTCTTTAATTGGAGCATGGGGTTGTGGCGGGAGCTGATTGATACCAACGTCCATGTGCTCTGTGTGTGCCCAGGGCCGACTTCGACGAATTTCTTCCGTGGGTCGGGCTTCAAGCAGCCGCCGTTGCCGAACCACCCCGGGCAGACCTCGCCGCAGGTGGTGGAGGCCTCGCTGCGGGCGTTGGCGGCGCGGAAACCCTTTGTGGTCAGCGGCTGGTCGAATAAACTAAGCTCGGCGTTCGCCAGCCGGCTGCCCCGGGTGTGGGTGACCCACATTGTTTACCGCATTATGCGGAAACTGCGGCTGGAGCCGTTGGCGCGGCAAAAAGAATTGTAAAGATATTGTCACAGAGTGGCTTGACACTCTTATATATAAGGGCTTTAACCTAGTCCGGTAAGGTTAAATCTTAACGTGCTCGTTAGGGACGGACTCTTTACCACACATCAATTATTTTGGAGGCATTATGACGACTCGCTCGCGTTTCCTGAATGGATCACTCACTGCCGGCATCAACCTGCTCGCTCTTTTGCTCGCGCCGCTGACGGCGATTGCCGCAACCGCCCCGGCGGGTGGCACGACGGCCGCCTCGCCCTTCACCGAAGCGAAGGTGAACGAGATTGTCGGCGATGTGACCATCATCCCGAACTCGAACCCGAACAGCAAAGTGCCCGCCAAGGTGCAGGACATCTTCAAGGCGCCGGATACGCTGATGACGGGCCGCCGCTCGCGTGCCGAGCTCAAGGCGGAAGACGGCACGATTGCCCGCGTGGGCTCGCAGACGGCTTTTTCTCTCGAAGCCAACAGCCGCACGGTGCACCTCCAGCAAGGCAGCATTCTCTTTAATTCGCCGAAGGGCATGGGCGGCGGCACGATCGTGACGAACGCGGCCACGGCCACGGTGCTCGGCACGACGATCATCGTCACCGCGACGAGCAATGGCGGGTTCAAAATTCTCGTCCTCGAAGGCCACGCCAGCGTGACGTATCCCGGTGGCCAGACGGTGAACCTCGGGCCCGGCCAGATGACCTTTGTGCTCCCCGGCACGACCGGCGGCGCTTCAGGCGGTGGCAACAGCGGCGGCGGCAGCACGGGCGGCACGCCGGGCCCGGTGCTCAACTTTGACCTCGACCGCGAGACGAGCAACGCGAACCTCCTCACCGGTTTCAGCATCACGCTGCCTTCGGAGAGCCTGATTCTCGACGCCTCGCGCGGCCAGCAGGTGCTGATCAAGAACGGCGAACTGGTGATCACGGACAAGGCGATCGTCGGCGCCATCTCCTCGACTCAAGTCGTGCTCGTGGACCAGTCCACCATGACGGCGGCGATTGATGCCATGCGCAACAACAACACGGACACGGGCGGCGACCGCCTGACGCGCGCCCTGGCTTCGACGTTGAACCTCAATGACGAATTGTCGATTCCCGACCTGAATGTGTTCACCGACCCGACGGTGGTGTCCAACATCCTGCTGAACATCCCGAGCGGTTTGCTCAGCAACAATGCGCTGACCGTCAGCGGCCTGATTGCGGGCGACATCGTGCTGGGCGGCAACGTGGACCTCAGCTCGCTCAACCTCCCGCAGCTCAGCCTGCTGGCCGGCAATCAGAACACCTTCACCTTCACGGGCAACACCTTCATCGGCGTTCCCTCCGGTACTTCCAACTTGACGCTTTATTCCGCCGGCAGCTTTGTGATTCCCGACGGCACCGTCATCGAAGCCGGCTACCAGCACAACCACGACGGCATCGTTCCCCAGCAGGAGAGTTCCCCGCTGTATTTCAAGATGGCCAGTGTGGGGGCCTTGAACCTGATGAACGGCAGCAGCATCATAAACGACAACGGCTCGCTGGAGATTGACACGTTGACCGGCGACATCAACCTCATGGACTCCGGTCTGCGTGCGATCGCCTACCAGGCCAACACCACGGTAAGCAGCCGTTTTGGCAATATCAGCATTGTAGACAGCTTCCTCAATGTGAACTACCGGGCGACGCTCAGCCTCAAGGCCGGCGGCAACCTGCTGGTGAATGATTCGAGCCTGATGTATGGCGACGGCGGTGACTTCCGGTATGCCAGCCTCCAAGCCGTGGGCAACACCACCCTGTCCAACAGTTATCTATCGGCCAACCGCACGCTCACCCTCTACGGCGGCCCGACTGTCACCTTGGACAGCAACACGCTCAGCGACGCGAGCGCGACCTACAACATCGCCGCCAACACGGTGGTGGTGAAAAACCAGAACTTCAGCAGCGAGTCCAGCCTCACTTTCTATTCGGCCACCGGCCACGTGAATCTCCTGGGTGAAAACGACACCCCCATTGCCGGCGACATCAATTTCCTGGGCAATGTCACCTTAGACGGTGATGACATCGGCGATTCCTTCAACACTGGCATCACTGCCGACAACGCGGCGGTGAAGAACGCGCTCACCCAAACCCTGACCCTCCCGGCGGAAGGCATTTCGGATGACCTGTTCTTCAATCAAGTGCTGTTCACCCCGGCCAACCTGGCCCAGTTGTTCACCACGGACCACGTTTACGACGGCTATTTCTTCAGCAATGGCCACGGCGACAGCATCATCGTCGGCACGCTGAACATTAGCGGCAATGCGGGCATTGATGGCGTAAACCAGGCCTTTGTGCGCAACGTGAATATCACCGGTTCGACGAACCTGGCCATCTTTGATGAGAGCGACTTCCTCCTCGTCCTGGCGGGCAACCTGACCACCACGCCCGGGGCGACGGTGAACATCTCCTTCCCGGAAAGCGAAGGCCCCGGCTCCTTTGAAATCGACAGTCTCCCGGCCTTCAAGCTCTCGAACATCAACCTTAACGTGGATGCCTATCTCGACATCTACGGCTACGCGGATTTTGACCCGGCCATCAGCATCGAGTCCTCCAACGTGACCTCGACCCGCGACCTCTACTTCGAATCCGTCGGTCAGGGCAGCGTCAAGATTGCCAACAGCACCCTGACGGGGGATCTGGACCACTCCTTTGAAATCATCTCCGATCACTCGGGCGCCATCAGCATCAGCAACAGCACGCTGACCGGCGGTTATGTCGAACTGGCGACGGGCGACAGCGAAAACTTCCAATCCGGCGACATCAAGATTGCCAACAGCGTTATCAACGCCAGCGGCGATGAGGAGGAATACGGGCTCGACATCTATGCCAATGATCTGATCGTGAGCAACAGCACGCTGCATAGCGCTGAATACATCTACATCGACAACGATGGCGGCGTGAAGATTGAGAACAGCATCCTCGCCGCGGACAATGATTATGTTGATATGTACGGCTATGGCTTCGGCATCACGGTGAGCAACAGCAGCATCACCTCCGACAACGGCATGGATTGGGAAGCCTACGCCGGCAACCTCTCCATCAGCAACAGCAGCCTGACGGACATGGACGGCGAAGACATTGATCTGTATGCCTACGGCCTGAACGGGGGCATTGCCATCCTCTCCAGCAACATCACCACGGACGGCGCCATTTACATTGATGGCAGCGATACGACGGGCGGGGACTCCCTCGGCGGCAGCGTCCTCATCCAGGGCAGCCATCTGAACGCCAACGATAGCTACCTCGATATCTACGCGGCCAATAATCTCAATATCATCAACAGCACCATCGTGTCGGTGGACGAGCTTTATCTCCAGGCCGACAACGGCAACATCCTGGTGCAAAACAGCACCCTGCATTCGACGGATGATGACGTGTATGTCTATACGAGCGAAGACGGCAGCATCAACGTGATCAATAGCACGCTCACTGCCGACGGCAACTATCTTGAGCTTCAGGCCGCCGATGGTGACATTCTCATCCAGGGCAGCAACCTGACAACGAACGATTCCAGCGTTTACGTTTACGCCAACAATGTTGCCATCAGCAACAGCACGCTGAAGGCTACGGATGACACCGTGGACATTGAGGCGGCCAGCGCCTTGACGTTACAGAACTCGACCCTCAATTCCAACGACGGCTCGGGCTACATTTACATGATCGGCGGCGATGTCGTCACCGTCATCAACAGCACGCTGGTGGCCACTGATGTCCAGATTGTCACCAACAACGTCGAGAACGCCACGATCAACATCAACGGTGCGGCGCTGGATACGGCGATGTCGGTCAGCATCTCCTCCCGCACGGTCAACCTGAGCAACATCAACTTTGCCAACGGTTCGGCCGTCAGCCTCAACTCGAGCAATGGCCTGCTGGCCCCGAACCCGAACACGGGCGCGGTGCCGGTCGTCGGCTACGTGAATTACGTCACCAACGTGAAGTACAACAACCAGCCCGCACAGAACTTCACCTACGTGCCCAACAGCCCCGGCAGTTCGGGCTCCAGCTCGAACCCCAGCGCGCCCATCCAGATCGGCACGTTCCACAACGACTAAGCCATTCCCACCATCCCCGCTTCCATGCACCTGAAGACCACCACGCTCTCCGCCGCCTCGCTGGCGGGTTTGCTCCTCGTCGCCGCGCTGCCGGCCTCCGCCCAGAACACGGCGGTGGACACCGCCCAGTCGGCCACCACGACCCAGCAGCTGCAAAAGCCCATCGCCCCGTCCAAGCAGATGGCGCAGGCGCCGCTGCTGTATGAAGGCGAACTCGACGACATCGGCCCGCAGTACGTGCTGCAGCCGCACGAGCGCCCGAAGTATATCCAGGTGATGGGCGACCTCCAGCTCTACCACACGGACAACGCCGCGCTGGCCAGCGCCAACAAGGTGGGCACGGACGTGACGGTGTTCACGATCCAGGTGGCGCTCCAGAACCAGGCCAAGGAATACTTCAACGGCGTCGTGACGCAGGCCCGCGTGGGCTTCCGCTTCCAGAGCTACTGGTACGGCATCTTCTCGGGCCGCGACAACAGCAGCTCGCCCTCGGCCTACAGCCCGATGAAGGACCTGGACTTTGTGATCTACTCGCCCTTCGTGGAAGTCAACTTCAAGAAGAACTCGTGGTACGGCAATCTGGGCCTGCGCTATGCGGCGTTCTACAACACGAATTCGCTGACGGCCGGCGCCGCCGACCGCAACTTCTACCAGGAATGGGTGCCCTCCGGCTCGCTCGGCTACCAGCTGAACATCGACGCCAACCGCATCCTCCAGGTCCAGTATGACGGCGACTTCCGCGGGACGCACACCGACCAGATGTTCACGCCGCCCGCCGCGCAGCAGCCCACGGGCTGGCAGGACCGCACGGACCACGCCGTCAGCCTCATCTTCAGCCACATCGTGGGCGACCACTGGGTCTTCCAGCCGGCGTATCGCCTGATGTTCACGCGCTACACCAACGACACCCGCGACCGCACGGACGTGTACAACACGCTGTCGTTCATGGTGGCCTACTACTTCAATGAGAACGCCTCGGCCCGCGCCTTCACCAGCATGGAGTGGCGCAACAGCAGCTTCGAGGCTGGCGTGAACAACAACTACCAGGCTTGGAACCTCGGTATCGGCGCCTCGCTGAACTTCTCGTTCTAGTCCGCCAGACTGGATTGGTTTTCCGACCCGGCACGCCTCGCGGCGTGCCGGGTTTTTTGTGTGCCCGTGGGAGTGATGGTGGATTGGGGGTGGCTAGGCCCAGCGAGGACGCTGGGCCTTACCCAAGGGAGGCAGGCCCTATCCGAAGTGGTTGAGGGCAGGTTCCCGTCATGGCCCAAGCTTGCCGTGGGCAGGCCGGTTGCGCTAGTCTCGGTGGTGCATGACCGTCCGCGGCACGTTTGAATTTCTGCGCCATTGGCGCGTGCTTATCCAGGTGGGGTTCATGCTGGCGGTGACGCTGGGGTATGTGTGGCTTGATGGGAAAGGGTTTGTGCCTCTGAACATCATTGAGAACCGCGTGGTGGACTGGCGGATGACCTTGCGCGGGCCGCGGCAGGCGCCGGACGAGATGGTGATACTGGGCGTGGGGGAAAGCGCCTTCACCGACGTGCCCTGGAAGCAAGAGGACCTGGCCCGCACGCCGGAATTGGCCTATGTGGTCAATAAATGGCCCTGGAACCGCATCGTATGGGGCAAATTAACGGATCGCTTGCTAAAGGCCGGAGCCAAGGAGGTGGTCTTCGACATCACGTTTCTCAATCCCGGCGAGGGAGATTTAGAGTGCGGCGAGGTGTTTGAGCGCCAGGCGTCGCGGCTGGCGGTCACGGGCATCCTGGAGGAAAAGGAAGTCTATAACGCCAACAGTTTGAGCGAAAAAAGCGTCAAAATCAGCGAGCCAACCGACGACCTGTTGCCGGAAAAGGGCCCGGAAATCGTGGGCATGGCGAATGTCATCACAGACGAAGATGGGCTTATCCGCCGTCTGTACCATGCCTATAACATCGAGCTGGAGAAGAATCCCCAAAGAGCCCGCGACAAGGAATTCATGGTCAACCGCAAGCCGGACGCGGTTTCCGTAAGTTGGCTGGCGGCAGAAAAGGCCTTGGGCCACGTACCGGCGGTCGATCCCTGGGAGGCAACCGACATCAACTATTACGGTCCGCCGGACCAGGGGCTGTCCATCACGCCGATTGAAGACGTCTTTCTCAATTGGGACACCTCGTTCCACCATGGCGATTTTTTCAAGGACAAATACGTTTTCATCGGATGCACGGCCTATTCGCGCTTCAAGGATTCGCTGCAAACACCCATGGGCCTGCTGCCGGGGGTGGAAATCCATGCCACGGCGTTTGAAAACCTGATTCGCGGCGAATGGCTGCGGCCCGCGGCGCGGTGGGTGACGCCGGCGCTGGCGATCCTTTTCGGGTTGCTGGCACTGCTTGTGTCGCTGCGCATCCATTCCGTGCTGGGCAAGATTGGGTTGCTGCTGGGCTCGGGCGTGGTGTTTGCGGTCGTCACGCAATGGCTGTTTTCGCACCAGATGCTGATGGTGCCGGTGACGGGGACATTCCTGGGGCTGGTGGGGTGCGGCGGCTTTGGCACGGTGTACGACTTTGTGCTCGAGCGCTATGAGCGCCGGCGCATGCTGGGGGTGTTTGAGACGATGGTCTCGCCCGGCGTGGCGAGCCTGGTGCTGAGCAACCGGGAGGACTTCGAGAGCAGCCTCGGTGGACAGCGGCGCGAGGTCGTCATCCTTTTCTCCGACATTCGCGGGTTCACCACCTGGAGCGAGAAGGTGGGCCCGGAGGCGCTGGTCACCCAGCTCAATGAGTATTTCCAGTCGATGGTCGAAGTCATCCAGCAGGAAGGCGGCACGGTACAGAAATACATCGGTGATGCGCTGATGGCTGCGTGGGGCGACGTGTATGAGCGTCCGCTCAAGGAATGCGCGCTGCAGGCCGTGCGGGCGGCGCTGCGGATGGAGGAGGAGTTGAAGAAGCTGAACACCGGCTGGGTGGGGCAGGCCAAGCGCGAGCAACTGGGCTTTGGCATCGGCATCAACCTGGGCGAAGGCGTCATCGGCCGCATCGGCCACACGCGCCGCCAGGAATTCACCGTCATGGGTGATGCCGTGAACCTCGCCGCCCGGCTGGAAAGCGCGACGAAGCAGTACCACCTGACGATTCTCGTCGGCCAGCAGATTTATGACCATGCCCAAGGCGAATTCGACTTCCGCCTGGCGGACAAGATGCAGGTGAAGGGCAAGACGTTTGCCGTGCCCGTGTACACGCCGATGGGCAAGAAGACGGGCACCCCCCCGGCGGGACTGGCGGAATACAACGCCGCGATTGAAAAATATTATGCGCGCGACTTTGCCGGGGCGGCGGCGCTGTTTACGGCGGCCAATGAGAAAATGGGGGGGGGAGACTTCCTGTGTGAAAACTACCTTGAACGCAGCCGCGACTTTATGGCCGAGCCTCCCCCGGCTGATTGGGATGGGGCGTGGGTGCTGAAGGATAAGTAGGCGCGGCGGGGTCTGGAAGCCCACGCCTTACCTTGCGCTTAATTACTCCACTTCGAGGATCACGCCTTTGAGGTAGTGCGTTTCCGGAGTGCTGAGGAGGACGGGGTGGTCGGCGGGCTGGCCGGTGACTTCGATGAGCCGGGTTTCGCGGTAGGCGTCGGCGGCGGCGTCGGCCACGATGCCGACAAAGGAGGAGGTGGAGACATTCTGGCTGCAGCAGTAGGTGGCGAGGATGCCGCCCGGGGCCAGCATCCGCAGCGCGCGCAGGTTCAGCTCCTTGTAGCCGCGCACCGCCCCGGCCATGGCGCCGCGCTTGGGGGCAAAGGATGGCGGGTCGAGGACAATAAGGTCGAACAAGTTGCGGGCGTCTTTGCGGGCGGTGAACCAGTCGAAGAGATTGGCGGTTTCCCAGCGGACTTTGGCGGCGAGGCCATTGCGCTCGGCGTTCTGCGCGGCCTGGGCGATGCTCGGCGCGGAGCTGTCCACCGCGAGCACCTCCGCCGCGCCGGCCTTGGCGCACTGGAGGGCAAAGGCGCCCTGGTTGCAGCAGCCATCGAGCACGCGGCGGCCTTTGGCGAGTCCGGCAACACGCACGTGCTGTGCGCGCTGGTCGAGATAAAAACCCGTCTTTTGCGCGCCGAGCAAATCCACAAAGTATTCCAGCCCGTCGATGGCGAGCCATTGCGCCGGCCAGGGCCGGCCGGAGAGGGTGCGGGCCTCCAGCGGCAGATCCTCATGCCGGCGGGCGGGAGCGTCGTTGCGAAGGATGATTTCGGTCGGTGAAAATTTGGCCTGCAAGGCGGCGCAGAGGGAAGGCAGGGCGTTCTCGATGCCGGCGGTCAGCGATTGGACGACGAGAGCCGGGCCGTATTGGTCCACGACGAGGCCGGGCAGGTGGTCGGCCTCCGACCAGACGAGGCGGCGCACGGGGCCGCGAACCCCGGCGGCTTCACGGCGGGCCAGCGCGGCGGCGAGGGCCTGGTCAAAATACGCGCGGTCAAAGGGGACGGGATTGCGGCTGTAGAGGCGCCAGGCGATGGCGGACTTTTTGCTGCACAGGCCGGCTCCAAGCACGCGACCGCGGGCGTCGCGCAGCAGGGCCGCCTGGCCATGGGCGGCGGGAGGCACCGGCTCGGCCAGTTCACCGGCAAAGACCCAGGAATGGCCGCGCAGAACACGGGCGGGAGTGTTGGGTCGCAAACGAAGGGAAATCATAAATGAGAAGTTACGCGGCCTTGCGGAAGAACCAGACGGCCAGCCCCAGCATCACAGCGATGGGCAGCCAGGCGGCCAGCATGGCAGGCAGGTAGTGCTGGCTGCCGAGATGGGTGCTGATGCCGGAAATGAAATAGTAGGCGAGAAAGAGGCCGATGGCCTTGGATGCGCCGACCAGGGGGCCGGTGCGCACGCCCGCCACGGCGAAGGGCACCGCCAGGCCAACCACGAGCAGGCAGATGAGCGGCTTGGCGAGCATGGAGTAGTATTCGACGGCAAAAGCGTCCGTCGCGCCGCCGTTGTTGACCGGGGAACGGTCGAGCACGTTTTTCAACTCATCCGAGGAAAGGTCGCCGGGCTTTTGGCGCAGGCGCAGCATCTGCTCCGGACTGTCGGCGATGAATTCCGGGTAGGTTTTTTTGTCGAATTTCGGGGCATAAGGCTGGTTAATGCCATCGGCGGCGAACTGGATCTCCGCCACGTTTTCCAGCGCCCAGCCGCCGGCAGCGGCATCGAAGCGGCCGGACTTCGCCAGCACGTAGCGCTTGTTCACGCCGTGTTCGTCGATTTCGTACACGCTGATGCCGGTGGCCGCGCCGGTGGCCTGGTCGTAATGGTTGATGAACCAGAGGCGGTGGGCGGCGGCGTCATCATAGGTCAACTGCGCGACGATGCCGGCGCCCGCCTTGGGGTTGGCGCGCAAGGCGGCGGCCTGGTGGAGATTGACGCGGAAAGCGCGGGCTTCCTCCACGGCGTGGTTGACGACGCTGGAGTCCAGCCAGGCGAGCAAGGCGGCCAGCGCCGCGCCGCCGATCCAGAGCGGCCGGGCAATGCGCCAGAGGCTCAGGCCCGCGGCGCGCATGGCGGTGATTTCATTATTGCGGTGGAGATTGCCGAGCACAAAGAGCAGCGAGACGAGCTGGCTCATGGGCAGCACGGCGGGCAGGAAGCTCGGCAGCAGCATCCGGTAGTAGTGCAGCACCTCGCGCCCATGCGCGCCATCGGCCAGCAAGTCGCCCACGTTGCTGTAAAGGTCCTCAAGCAGCAGGACGCCAAGCGTCGCCCCCACGGCGAGGCCCAGGGCCTTGAGCCATTCGAGGAGGAGATAGCGGTCCAGCAAACGCATGGGCCAAGGATGGCGGATGAGCGCGGGGGGATGAAGCCAAAAACGCGTGAAACAATCCTAGTATAAAACAAAAACGCCCGCCGGAGGCCGGCGGGCGTTTTGGATGCATCACACAAATCGCTTTAGAAATCGAATTTGTCGATGTTGCTTTTGTCGAACACGGTCGGCTCGCCAAGGAGAATGTTGTCGCCTTCAATCTTGAAGGTGGTGCCGTCGGCCTTGAATTCCTTGTCACCGGCCTTGAGGGTGCCGTTGACGAGGGCAGCGGCGGCCTGGACGGTCAGCTTGCCGAGGGCGCCGGTGTCCCAGAGGATGACGGCGTCCGTCACGCCGGCGTGGACATAGTCCTTGTTCTCATTGGGGAGGCCGAGGCCAATGACGTGGACCTTGCCGACTTTGCCGGCTTGCTTCACGGCTTCCGCCGCGCCGGGGACGCCGGGGGTGCAAATGGCCATGATGAGCTTGAGGTTGGGCTGCTTGCTCATGATGGTGGTGGCGAGCTGCTGGGCCTCGTCCTTCTTGTCATTGCTGGGGAGGGGGTCGGCCACGAGCTTCATGTTCGGATACATCTTCAGGCGCTCTTTGATGAATTTGATCCACACGTTCTGGTTCTCAGCGGTGAGGGAGGCGGTGATGATGGCGAATTCGCCTTCCTTGTTCATGAGCTTGGCGGCCTCGTCGGTCAGCGCATTAGCGATGCCTTCCGGCGTGGCCTGGTTCACGAAGAAGGTGCGGGCGCTGGGCAGGACGTCAGCATCATAGCTGATGACTTTGATGCCCTGCTTCTGGGCCTTCTCGAGCGCGGTGGAGAGGGCGTCCTTGTTTTCGGCGGCGACGGCGATGGCGTCCACGCCCTTGTTGATCCAGCCCTCGACGATCTGGGTCTGCATACCCGGGTCGGTCTGCGTGGGGCCGTCAAACAGGAGCGTCACACCCAGCTTGTCGGCGGCTTCCTGCGCACCCTTGGAGCAGGAGATGAAATAGGCATTGCCCTTGGACTTGGGCAGCATGGCGACAGTGATTTTCTTGCCACCGGCGGCGGGAGCGGCCGAGGAGGACGAGGCCGGGGCGTTATTGTCGGATTTGGAGCAGGCGGCCAAAGTCAGGCCGGCCACGAGAAGCAGCGGGAGATACCGTTTCATGTCGAGGGTTTGGGTTGGGGGGTGGGGGAGGAAGTCTGACGGCGGGAGCGCCATTTAGACAAGACTTTTGGCAGGACGCTGGCACTGAGGGCCAGGATGAGCAGCACGCCGGTGAGCATACCGCCCAGCTCGCGCGGCTGGTTGGCGTAGAAAAGGCCTTCGCCCAACACGGCGACGGCGACGACGCCCAGCAGCGTGCCGTGCACGGTGCCGATGCCGCCAAAGATGCTGGTGCCGCCGAGGACGACGGCGGTGATGGCTGCGAGCTCATAGCCGGTGCCATCCGCGGCGGTGGCCTGATTGAGGCGCGCGACATAGATGACCCCCGCCAACGCGGAGACCCCACCGGAAAGAATGTAGGCCAAAGCCAGACGGCGTTCGACAGAGATCCCCGCGTAGCGCGTGCCCTCCGGCGCATAACCGATGGCACGGAAAGAGCGGCCAAACGTCGTGCGGTGCACGAGCAACCATACGGCCAAGGCGACAAACGCGAAAATCAGCAACTGCACCGGCACGCCAAAGTAACGCTCCTGGCCGATGAATTTAAAGGCGTCGGGAAAGTTGGTAAATGTGTCCGCTCCATGGGTGAGGGCCTCGGCAAAGCCGCGGAAGAGCGAATACGTGCCCAGCGTGACGATGAGCGGCGGCAGGCGCAGCCAGGTGATGAGGAACGCATTGAGGCCGCCGGCGGCGAGGCCCGTGGCCAGCGCGCCCGCAATGGCGAGGGGCATCGGCAGATGACCGTCCTGCCAGAGCTTGCCCAGCACCACGCCGCTGAAGCCCATGACGGAACCGACGGACAAATCAATCCCGCCGGTGAGGATGACGGGGGTCATCACGAGCGCAAGCAGTCCGATTTCCACCAAGTGGCGCACGATGTCGAACTGCGCATTGAGCGAGCCAAAGCCAATCGTCATCCCACGCGCATTGGTCGAGGTGCCCAGGTGGCGGAACAAGAACCACTCGGCCACCAGCACCACGAAGAGGATGAACTCGTGGCTGAGGAGGGCGGCTTTCCAGCCGGAGGATTGGGTGGGGGCGGCCATGGCGGGTCAGGTGCGGAGTTTGCGGCTGCGCAGGCCGTCGGCCACGACAGCGAGCAGGATGATGGCGCCCTGGATGGCCTTGCCCCAGTAGGGCGGGATGCCGAGGTAAACGAGCGCCGGGGTGATGCAGGCCAGCAGCAGCAACCCGCAGAACACGCCCCACAGATTGCCCCGGCCACCGGAGATGGCGACGCCGCCGACCACGACCGCGGCGATAACCTTAAGCTCCAGACCCGAGTTAGGGTTGGGTTGCAGCGAGGCCGCCTGCACGGCGTTGAGCATCGCGGCCAGGCCAGTCAATGCGCCGAGGCGCACGAACAAAAGGAAAGTCACCAACCGCGGGCGCAGGCCGGCGAGGCGCGCGGCCTCGGCATCGGTGCCCACGGCGTAGGCAAAGCGGCCCATCGCCAGGTGACGCATGCCGATGGCGGAGGCGACCAGGATGACAAGCGAGGTGGCGATGATGGTCCATTGGCCCTGGATCTGGCTCAAGCCAAACCACTGGTGGTCGCCAATGTTGACCAGCACACCCTGGCGCAGCCAGCGCAGCGCCTCGCTCCAGGTGACCATGGTGGCAAGGGTGACGACGATGGACGGCAGGCCCAACCCGGCGACCAGCAGGCCGTTGAGCGCGCCCATCAAGGCACCAAGCAGGATGGCCAGCGGGATGACGGCTCCGAGCGACCAACCATGATCGAGCAGCAATGCCCCGCAGACGCCGCAGACGGCGAACTGTGAGCCCACGGAAATGTCAATCTGCCGGCAGATGATGATGCTCGCCATGCCGCAGGCGATGATGAGCGTTGGCGCTTCGGCCGTCAGGCGCGAGAGCAACGGCTGGGCCTCGTAAAAACTGGGCGCAAGGACTGCGAGCACCAGGAGCATGACGCCCAGCGCCGCCGCCACCGACCATTCGCGGAAATAACGCTTCACGCCGGGCCTCCCTTCTGGCCGAGGGCGGCGGCCATGACGGCGTGCGCGTCGCTCTTGCCGGGGAGGATGGAGGCGAGGGTGCCCCCGCGCATGACGCCGATGCGGTCGCTCATGCCGAGCACTTCGGGCAGGTCACTGGAAATCATGATGACGGCGAGGCCTTCTTTGGCCAGACGACGGATGATTTTGTGGATTTCGCTTTTCGCGCCCACGTCCACGCCCTGCGTCGGTTCGTCGAGAATCAAAAGCTTGGGCTTTGTCGCCAACCAGCGGGCGAGGGACACCTTTTGCTGGTTGCCGCCGGAGAGGGAGCCTCCGGGAGCTTCGGGGCCATAGGCCTTCACAGCGAGGTCGCGGATGTAGTCGAGCGCCAATTGCCGCTCCGCGCCGAAGCGCAGCCACGAACCGGGGAAGATGCGCGGGTGGATGGCCATCGTCATGTTGTGCGCGATGGGCATTTCAAGGATGACACCGTGGCGGCGGCGATCTTCCGGCACGTAGGCGATGCCTTTTTTCACGGCATCGGCCGGGGAGTGGACGACGACGCTTTGGCCGTTAAGCAAAATCTCACCCTTATCCGCGGGGGTCAGGCCAAAGAGCACGCGGCCCAGCTCGGTGCGGCCCGCGCCGACGAGGCCCGCCAAGCCCAGCACCTCGCCCGCGCGCACCTGCAGGTTGACATCGTGCACGCCGGAAGCCGTGCAACCGACGTTGCGAAGCTCAAGCACGACGGCGCCGGGCTCGGATTCGCTGGGCGGATAAATCTGCGAGACCTCGCGGCCCACCATCATGCGGATGAGCTCGGCCTCGTTGATGTTGTCCACCGGATTGGTGCCGATACTCTGGCCGTCGCGCAGGACGGTGACACGGTCGGCCAATTGGAAGATTTCCTCGAGCCGATGGGAAATATAGATGACGCCGACGCCCGCCTTGCGCAAATCGCGCACCACGGCGAAGAGGAGGTGCTGCTCCTTTTGGGTGAGCGAGGCCGTGGGCTCGTCCATGATGACGATGCGCGCGCCGGCGCCGAGGGCGCAGGCGATTTCCACGAGCTGCTGCTCGGGCATGGAAAGCTCGCGCACCTCGGTGTCGGGGGCGATGTTGGCGCCGATGCGCTGCAAAAGCTCGGCGGCGCGGGCGCGGCGCTTCTTCCAGTCCACGCGGCGGAAAGGCTTGGCGGGCTCGAGGCGCAGGCCGATGTTTTCCGCCACTGTCAGGTCGGGGAACAGCGCAGGCTGCTGGTAGATGCAGGCGATGCCGGCGGCGTGGGCCAGCGCGGGGCTCAGGTTTTCCAGCTGGCGGCCCTGGACCTCGATGGACCCGCTATCGGGCTGGTGGGCGCCGGTGACGACCTTGATGAGGGTGGATTTGCCCGCGCCATTTTCGCCCAGCAAAGCGTGTACCTCGCCGGCCCGGAGGTCAAAGTCCACCCCGCGCAAGGCGCGCACGCCAGCAAAGGACTTGGCGATTTGCCGGAGGGCTAGCAACGGGGCGGGGTCGGGCATGGGGGGACGAAACGGCAGAGTCCACTAAAAACCCCGGCGGATGGCAACTCTTTAGCCTGCGCGGCCTGGATGGGGGATGGCATACACCATGTGATCCCAAGCGTAAAACACGCCATCCACGCAGATCGCTTTGTCTTCATGGCCGGTGGTGACAAAGCCCAGCTGCTCATAAATTTTTTTGGCCCAATGGTTGGAGGTGATGACGGTCAGGGTGACGACCAGCACGTCCGGCTGCGTCACGGCATAAGCCATCAGCCGCTCCATCATGGCCCGGGCAAGCCCTTGGCCGCGAAATTCCGGCCGGACGTACAAGCCCCAAATCCAAGCCTTGTGCCTTTCTTTGAGTCGCTCACAGCGCGATAGCCCACCCAAGGCGATGAGGCGGTCGCCATTAAACACGCCAACCACCACGCCTTGGCCGGAGGCAAAACTGAGACGCTTGGCCTGCTCCTCGATGGTGATGCTTTTGCTTTCTTCATAGCTGGAGCAAAAGGCCGCGGGGCTTTCTTGCAGGCTGAACAGGCGCAAGTCCAGAAAAGCTGCGGCATCAGCCGACGTAAGGGCCCGGAGCGCAAAACCTGTCGGCAGGGTGGGCTGGCTCATTTGTCCGTCCGGAACGGGAAGGCGGGAAGGCCCATGCCGTTGTAGAAGTTGATGCCGACGGGGTAGCGGTCCCACGCGTAGCGCACGTTGGCGGGCGCGGGCACGGCGGGGCTGGAGACCACGATGGTGTCCTGGTCGATCACAGCGCGGGCTTCGACATATTTGCCGTCCGCCCCGGCGATGGTGAACCACTTCAAGTCGCCGTCCTTGGACTTCAAGCCGCCGGCGGTATGGGTGAAATGCAGGATGATTTTGCCGTCCTTCGCCTCCATGGATTTATACATGGGCCCGTAGAACTCGATGTCCTTGCCATAGACATTGGCGAGGGCGATGCACATCAGCCGGTAGCCGACGTTCTGCTTGTCCTTGGGGTGGACGTTGGTGGCGTCGGCGATGTCGATGCTGTTAGACAGGCCGGTGTGGGGCAGTTGGAGAATGGTGGCCTGGGCTTCGCGCACCTCCGGGCTGTTGCTATTGCTGTTGCCCAGCGCGGCGAGCTGCACGGCGTAGAACGGCATATCGTCACGGCCCCAGAGGGTGCGCCAGTCCTTCACCAAGGCGGCCTGCACCTGCGGGTAGAGCGCCACGCCGCCTTGCACGCCGCCGGCGATGGATTCGCCTTGGTACCAGATGACACCCTGGATGGCATAGGGCACAATCGGCGCGATCATGCCGCCGTACATGACGGTTGGGTTGTGCTGGTCCTGCTCGGGGTCAGCGGGCCCGGGACTGGCGGCGCCGCGCGGGACAGTGCCGGTCGTGGGCGCGTCCGGGTTGGCCTTCCAGTCGACGACGTCTTTTTTCTCCGCTTCGGCCAGCAGGGCATCGGATTGCTTGCGGGCCTCGGCCTTGGCGGCGCGAGCCTCGGCGGGGTAGGCGGCCATCTTGGCGTCAAAGGCATCGAGCATGGGCTTGAGCTTGGGATCGGCGGCGAGGGCCTCGCGGCGGATCCAGGACTCGGCGGTGCTGGCGCCGAAAGTCTCGGTGATGATGCCGACGGGCACCTTGATCTGCGGCTGGAGATAGTTGGCGAAGAAATAACCCACAGCGGAAAATTCGCGCACGTTTTCCGGCGTGCAGACTTTCCATTGGCCGGCGACATCCGCCTGCGGCGTGGCGCTCTTGGCCCACACGCCGCTGAACATACGGATGAGCGGGTGGTTCGCGTTCTTGACTTCCTCCGCCTCGTTGCGGACGCCCGCGAAATAATACTTGGGCGTGCGCGCGACGGTGAAATCCATGTTCGACTGCCCGGAGGCCAGCCAGACCTCGCCCACCAGCACGTCCGTGAACTTGACGGTGTTGGCGCCGGTCACGGTTAATTCCCGGCCCTCAGTGCTGGCTTGGAGGTTGGCCAGCTTCGCCATCCACTTGCCGTTGGCATCAGCGGTGGCGGTGACCGTCTGGCCCGCGAAAGAGACGGAGACTTTTTCTCCGGCCGGGGCGGTGCCCCAGACCGGCACCGGCTGGTTTTGCTGCAGGACCATGTGGTCGCTGAAAATATGCGGGAGGGCGACATCCCCGACGGCAGGGTGTGCAATAGCCAGCAGACTGGAAGCAGCCAGCAGAAGGAACGGGGTGGCTTTCATAGCAGGGGTAAAATAAAGGTGGGGTGGGTGGGGGAAACTTTTACCTAAAGATTTGGGCCGGACATGGCGAGGGGGAAGTGTTACGTTCCCACCCCGGCGGCGTCTTATGCATACCCACACCATGCCCACCGCCAGCATTGAGGAGAAACCCACCACGCCCGCCACCGCGCAGGACGAGCTGGCCGTGCAAGCGGTGCGCCAGGGCGACGTGGCCCGGTACCGCGAGCTGGTCGAGCGCCACCAACGCCGCGTGTATGCCGTGGCGTGGAGCCGCCTGGGCGATGCGACACTAGCCGAAGAGGCGACGCAGGAAGCCTTCATCCGCGCTTACCGCAACCTGCCCCTCCTGGGCGATGGCGCAAAATTTCCCGCCTGGATCAGCGCGATTGCCCGCAATCTCTCCATCAGCCTCGGGCTGCGGCACCGGCGCGAATTGAACAAGCGGGAGCGCTGGGCCATCGACCAACCGACCTCGGAGGCGCCGGCCGCGACGCAGGAGGAAATATGCTCGCCGGAAATGCTGCGGCAGACTTTGGCGGAACTGCCCGATGCCCACCGCGAATGCCTGGTGCTTTTTTATCTCGAGGGTAAAAGCGGGGCGGAGGCCGCGGCGGCGCTCGGCATCACCGAGACGGCGTTGCGCATGCGCCTGTCGCGCGCCCGGGTGGCGTTGCGGGAAAAACTGGAAAAGCGTCTGAGCGAATCGCTCGAGCAACTGCGCCCGCCGGGCACACTGGTGCCGTCGGTCATGGCGGTGGTGGCCTCGACCAAGATGAAGGCGGGCGGGAGCATCGCGGCGGTGCTGGCGGCGGCTATGGGCAAGGCACTGCCGCTAAAGTTCGTCCCGTTGATGACGCCAATGGCCGGGATGGTGCCGGCGGTGGGATTTTCGTGGTGGATGAACCACCTGGAGCGGCGCAACTACCGGGACCAGCAGGGTTTTCGCGCGCGTCTGCACAAGGATCTCTTTCGCCGGAGCATAGTGGGGATGGTGCTGATTTTTGGAGCGCTCGGGGCGGGGAGCTTTTTCTTAATGAGGAATTATGGGCCGGCGGCGGCTTTGTTTTTATTTGGGGCGATAGCGACGCTTACTTCCGGCAAGCTGGTCCGCCTGCTGGTCATTAACCGGACGCGCATCCACCTGGGTGTCACGCTCAACCAAGTCATCATGGCGCTGGTGATGCTGGCCATTGGCGCCGGGTGGCTGCCGTTGGAGGTCATGGGAATTGTGATGCTGCCGACGGGATTGCTGATGGCATGGCTGAGCCGGGACCGGCCGATGCGCATGGATTATAATTTGTTTCTACGGGCCAGCCAGGGATTGCTGCCAGGCGGGGAGGCGGCACGCCCCGTTTCGCCGCCGCTGGGTAAAAAGCAGTTGCTGGCTTTTGCCCGGTTTCTTTGCGGGCGGTTTCTCGTGAACGATTATCGTTGGACGCCGGCCGGGCTGCTGCTGCGCCTGCCTCCGTCCACGCCGTCTTTTTTTAACAATGCCCTGACGATGTTTTCATCCTGCTGGCGGCATTTTTCGCAAATCGAGCTCCGGTGGGACGGCACGGTGCGGGCGGAACTGCGCGAGCGCGACGAAACGGCGATCCAGCAACTGGCCGCATCACCCCTGCCGTCGATCGAGGAGCTGGAGCGGCAGGTGGCAGGGGCGGTGGAGCGGGCGTGGCGGGGGTTTGCGCAAGGGCAGCCGGAGATGGCCGAGCGCACGCTGGGCCAGCTGCCGGAATTGGAGGTCTTCAAAATCCCCCCGGCGCGGGCGCGCGTCCATGGCTGGGTTATCCGCTTCATGGTTTTCACAACCCTGCTCATGCTGGTATTTGTATGGCTTAACTGGCGGCAAACACAATCCCGGCAGGAGGCGCAGCCGTTGCAGGCGCTACTCCACCGGGAAAGCACGGAAGTCCACCGGCTTTTGGCCGAAAACACGGCCGTGCTTCAGCAAATCAAGGAGTGGGAAGGGCAGGTGAAAGCTTTGCGCAACCCGGCCACTCCGGCAGAGGCTGACACGGTGGAGCAGTTACAAGCCAAGATTGCCGCCGGACGGGTGGAAGTGGAGCAACGGCATCAAAAAATAACGAAGTTGCTGGAGGACGAGTTGCGGCTGCAAATTGAGATAAACCAAGTCCTGCACCTGCCGCCGCCCCCCTCTGTCCATCTAAAGAAATAGCAGAGAGGTTATTTGGGGGATTTTTATTACTAGTATGTTGATTATAAGATACTTAAGTTAATAATTAAAAATGACTATGGCGGCGAAATGTTTCGCTGACAGAAACTGCTTGCCACCCCTTTGACCGCATGGCATCGTGCATCGGTCTGAGATATATTTTTCCCATGACGGTCTTTTACCCTATGAAAACCTCCAAGCTGTTCACTGTTGTTTCCGCCTTTGCCGCTGCGGCTGTCATTGCCGTCGCTGCTGATGCTCCCGCCGCTCCGGCGAAGCCTTACACTGTGACCCTCACTGACGCGCACGTGTGCTGCGGCAGCTGTGTCAACGGCGCCAAGGCCGCGGTGGCCAGCTTGAAGGACGTCACCGCCATGGGTGAAATCGACAAGAGCGACATCATTGTCACCGCACCCGACAAAGCGACGGCCCAAAAAGCGGTTGACGCCCTGACTGCGGCAGGCTTTTTCGGCAAATCCAGCGATGCTTCCATCAAGGTGGACGCCGCGACCGGCGCCAAGGCCGACAAGGTCTCCAGCCTCGAAGTGAAGGATTTGCACCTGTGCTGCGGCAAGTGTGTGACGGCCGTCAACGCCATCCTGAAGACTGTTCCCGGGGTGACTGCCAATGACGCCAAGACCAAGGCCACTTCTTTCACCATCACCGGCGACTTCAAGCCGACGGACGTGTTCGCCGCCTTCCAAAAGGGTGGCCTCACCGGCAAAGCGGGCGCGACGAAGCCCGAAGCGGCCCCGGCTCCCGCCGCGGCTTCCACGCCGGCCAAGAGCTAAGTTTTTTCGTTTGTGGTTCCTAAAAACGCCCGCGGTTACCGCGGGCGTTTTTTTTTGAGGGTTGACGCGCCCGGCCCGCGCAGGGATGAAAGCGGGTGATGACAGCTAACGGCAATGGCGAGCGGATGCCCGGCGCGCGACGCGTGCTGGCGTTGCTGCTGGCGGTCAACCTCTTCAACTATATTGACCGCTATGTGCTGGCGGCGGTGGTGGGCGGGGTGAAGGATAGTTTCCTGGCCCAAGGCGGCTCCAGCGGCAGCGCGATTGAAGCCATCCAGCAATGGACGCAGGATCACCTGCACTTCAAGCCGGAGCTGGCGTTCATGGGCTTTCTCTCCATGGCGTTCATGACGGTTTACATGGCGGGGGCGCCCATTTTCGGCCACTTGGCGGACCGCTATCCCCGGCGCATTCTCATCGGCGTGGGGGTGATTTTGTGGACACTGGCAAGCGGGGCATCCGGCCTGGCACCCACATTCCTGGCCTTGTTGCTGACGCGCTGTTTCATCGGTGTGGGGGAGGCGGCGTACGGCCCGATTGCACCGGCGGTGATCTCCGATCTCTATTCGGTCAAGCGGCGCGGGCGGGCGCTGGCCTGGTTCAATCTGGCGATTCCGGTGGGCAGTGCGCTCGGTTTTGCGTTGGGCGGGGCGGTACTCTCGCTGCATCTGGGAACCTGGGGCGCGGAGCATCTGGGTATTCACGCCGAGGATTGGCGGTGGGCGTTCTACCTGGTGGTGCCGCCGGGGCTGGTGCTCGGATTATTATGCTTTTTCATCCGTGAGCCGGAACGCGGCGGGGCGGATGGCGTGGGCAAGTTCAAGCCAGCGGCGTGGAGCGATTATCGGGCGTTGCTGCGCAATCCGTCTTATGTCTTGTGCACGCTGGGCATGGCGGCGATGACTTTTTCCATCGGCGGCATTGCCTTCTGGATGCCTTATTATCTGGCGCATTTGCCGAATGCGCCAGAGTTGGGCCATGTGAGCCTCATCTTTGGCGGCATAGTCTGCCTGGCGGGGCTGACGGGAACACTTGCGGGCGGCTATCTCGGCGATAAATTGCGCGATCGTTTTCCGGGCTCGTACTTCACCGTGTCGGGCATTGCGATGCTGGCGGGCTTTCCCTTCATGCTATGGATGCTGCAGGCAACTTTTCCCGGCTATGGCGTATGGGTGCTGACGTTTGTGACGTGCTTTTGCCTGTTCTTCAACACGGGGCCGTCGAACACCATTCTCGCCAACGTGACGCACCCGAACGTCCGCGCGGTGGGCTATGCGGTGAACATCTTTTTCATCCACGCATTTGGGGATGTAATCTCGCCGGTTGTCATCGGGGTATTGGGCGATCGCTACTCGATGAAGACGGCCTTCATGGTCGTGGGCTTGATGTTCCTGCTGGCGGGCGCCTTCTGGCTGTGGGGCGCGCGCTATCTGCAGCACGACACGGAAAAGGCGGGCGGGGCGGGGCTGAAGCATTAAACAGACGATATTTGTCCGTTTCCACGGCTGGGCGGTTTCATTAAGATAACGACCATCATGGACGATCATGTGCTACTGCGGGAGTATGTTGCAAGCCATTCGGAGCGCGCCTTTGCCCAGTTGGTGGAGCGCCACCTGCCGGTGGTTTACGCCAGCGCGTTGCGGTTTGGCTGCGGCGATGCCCATACCGCGCAGGACATCGCCCAGGCCGTCTTTATCCAATTGGCCGGCAAGGCAGGCACCATCCGCGACGGTCATGCCCTGCCGGGCTGGCTCTACCGCGCCACGCAGCGGGCCGCGGCTGTGGTCTTCCGTGGCGAAGGCCGCCGCCGCCAACGGGAAACCACTGCCATGAACCTCGCCGAACAAAATGCCACGCCCGACCCGGATTGGGCCCAAATCTCGCCGTTGGTGGATGCGGCGCTCGACCGCCTGGAGCCGGTGGACCAGGAGGCTGTGGTCCTGCGGTTTTTTCACGAAAAAAGCTACCGCGAGATCGGCACGGCGCTCGGCCTGAATGAAGAAGCGGCGCGCAAACGCGTGGAGCGGGCGCTGGAGGCGGTGCGCGGCCATTTCATGCGCGTGGGCGTGACGACCACGGCGGCGTTGCTCGGCCCCGCGCTGACGGCGCATGCGGCCGTCCTGCCGCCCGCGGCCTTTGCCACCAGCCTGCCGGCGCTCTGCCTGGCCAGCGCAACCACGGCGGGGGTGGGCGCCTCGGGCGGGACGCTATTCTTTATGAGCACTCAAACCAAAATCATCGTGGCGGCTCTGGTGGTCGCCTTTGTGGCCGCAATTCCCCTCACGCTGCAGCAGCGCAAAATCCGTGAATTGACGACGCAGCTGGAGCAAAAGCCCGCGGCTTCAGCTTCCACGGCAAAAGTGTCCACTGAGGTGGCCAAAGGCATCCAAGCCCCTGCCGCGCGCCCGACTCCGCCCGAAGTAGCCGCGCCGGCGGCCCGGCCGGTGACCGCCAGCCAGACCGTCAATGCGCCCACCACCAATCCCACGGTACAGAAAGTGATGGTCAACAATCTCCGCCAGCTCTCGTCAGCCGCCATGCAATATATGCTGGATAAAGGAGTAACGGAAGCGGGCTATTTTGATTTGGTCGGGAGCGGCACCGATGCTTATATACGCGAGGTTTCCCCCGCGAACGGCGAGGACTACACAGGAGTCGTCATTCACATAGAGGACACGCAGGTTTCCGTGGTGGGGGCAGACGGGGTGGAAGTGACTTATAATCTGTAGTTATCCCAAGATAGCTCCCGCGCAGCTTGTGGCCGCGGAAACAAAATGTCCGTTTTGTCTGTCAGATAACACTGTTAAGCGAAAAAGCAGAATTTCGTTGTCCACTTTTGTGGTCGAAAGGCATCATGTATGAAGTGCCTTTATGGATGACCATACCCTGCTTCAGGAATACCGCTTAAACCAATCCGATGCGGCGTTTGCCCAATTGGTCAAACGACACTTGGAATTCGTCTATGGCACGGCCTTGCGTCTGACCCGGGACCCGCGTGCCGCCGAGGACGTCACCCAGACGGTGTTTATCCAGCTGGCGCGCAAGGCCGGCGGCATTCAAAACGGGCATACGTTGATGGGCTGGCTGTACCGCACGACCCAGCGGACTTTCCTGATGAGCCGCCGGGAGGAAGCCCGCCGCCGCCGCCGTGAGTGGGAGGCGATCCTGCTGGCGGAGCAAAATCAAGACGAGGCCAGCCGTTGGGAGCAAATGGCGCCGTTATTGGATGAGGCCCTGCGCCGATTGAGCCGGGCAGAGCAGGACGCCATCCTGCTGCATTATTTTCAAGACAAGCCCTACCACGAGGTGGCCGTGCTGCTGGGGATGAACAAAAGCGCGGTGCACAAGCGGGTGACGCGGGCGGTGGAAAAACTGCACCGGCATTTTTCCCGCCGGGGCGTCACCGCCACCGCGGCGATGCTGGCCTCGGCCCTTTCCGCCCGCGGGGCCACGGGTGCGCTGCCGGCCAATCTGGCGGCAAAGATCAGCACGGCATCCCTGGCCCGCGCCAGCGCCGCCGGGGGGCTATTTTCCCTTTGGGGCAGGCTGCTTCGCGGGATGGTGGACAACAAGGCAATGATGGGGGCGGCGATCATGGCGACGGTGGCGGCCATTCCCCTGACGATGGAGTACCGGAAAATCCAGGAATTGAACCGGCAACTGGCGCAAAAGAATGCCGCCATGGAGCAGGCCAACCTGGCCGCACTTTCTCCGGGATCATTGCTGCGGGGCCCATTTGCGCGATTGCGCCGGCTGGTGGCCCAATTGAGCAGCATGGATGCCGCCCAGCTGGAGGGTTTGCTGGAGGACATTGTCAAACACCCATCACGCCGGGAGAATGGGGCGGAAATCCCCTTGCTGGCATACCGGCTGGTGGAATTGGGTCCGCAGGGGGCGTTCAACTGGGCCAAGGAACTGCCCGGGGGCGATATGCGCAACCGTATCCTGCAGAATGTCGTGGAGGCTTGGACGGAACTGGACCCCGCCGCCACTTTCCGGGCGGCGGATGCAATCGAGAACTTTCACCTGCGGGATAGCCTGCGGTATTATGCCGTGGCGTACATGAATTTGAACTCAGAGGACGTTCTGGCGCTCCTTGGCACCCTTTCGCCCTTGGAGCAAACCGGCGACATCTACGCGGAATTTTTCCGTTCCTGGGCGAATCGGGATCCGCAAGCGGCGGCCACCGCCGCCTTGAACCTGCCGCTGACCCGCAATCGGTTGCGGGCGATTTCGTTTGCCGCGTTGGGGTGGGCGGAGTCAGACCCGCAGGCGGCATTGGCCTGGACGGCGACCCTCAACGAGGACATCACCGAGCCGACCAAGGAGAAAATGGTGGCATTTCTCACCCAGCAAGACCCGCAAGTGGGAATCAAATATATAAGCCAGGTCAAAGACGCCGGCGTACGAGACAAGCTGACCAAACTAGTGGCCACCACCTGGGGGGAAGTGGAGCCGCAGGCGGCGCTGGCCTGGGTCGAGCAATTTGCCAACGGTCAGACGCGGGATGAAGCCGTCAGCGGGTTGGTGGTGCAGATCGCGCAGTTTGATCCCGTGACCGCCACGGGACTCTTGGCAAAAATTCCCGCAGGCCCGTGGCACAGCCAGGCCATCCAGGGGATAACCCATACCTGGGAAATGCGGGATTTGACGGCCACCCTCGCGTGGTTGCGGACGCTGCCTGCCTCGTCGAGCGATGAGAATAACCCGCGGCAGGCCTTGCTCCTTGACCTTTTTCACTATTGGGCGAGCGCCGCGCCGCGTGACGCGGCCAATTATGCCGAAACCATGACGGACGATCCGGATTATGGCCGGATTGTCCAGGCCGTGACGACGACGTGGACAAGCGCCGACCCCAGGGGGGCCTGGGCGTGGGCGCAAACGTTGCCCATGGATATTGGCGGGCGCACCGCCCGGCGCAATGTGCTGACGCAATACGCCATCCGGGAGCCGGAAGCGGCCTGGGCGTTGGCGCAGGATTTGCCCGATGCGGTGCGCGAGCAAACCCAGGTGCAGATCCTGGGGAAGTGGAGTGCGAAAAATCCGGCACAAGCCGCCGTGGCCCTGGCGGAGGCGCGACTGGCAGAGAGCCGGCGGGTGGACGCCATCGCCACCTTGGCGAAAATCTGGGGACAGCAGGACCCCACCGCAGCTTCCCAATGGGTCAATACACTGGGCCCCGGTCCGGCACGGGATGCGGCCATCGTACCCCTTATCGCCCTGGAAGGAGGCAACGAGCCGGAGGCGGCTTTCAAATGGGCGGCCTCGGTGGGGGATGAAACCATTCGCCAGGCGCAGATGGCCCAAGTCATCACCCTGTGGGCCAAGCAGGACCCGGCGGCCGCCACGGCGGCGGTGAATGCGGCCAAGGTGGATGAGGCCACCCACGCGGCGTTGGTGGCGCTGATTGGGCAAGCGGCGCGCGCCCGCAAAAATTAAGGCCGGGGCTCCCGCAGGGGTGGTGGCTGGAAAAATAAATGTCCTCTTTTTGAGAGCGGCAGCATCAAACCTTCGTTGGGCAGGCTGATTCTTTGGCCTTTCCCGCACGCGCGCGGGGGCCAGTCCTCCTTGGGGAAGTGCAGGCTTCTCCTGGCGGGGGCTGGCTTTGCGCGGGGGCCTTAATTACCGTAGACTTGGCCGGCGTTTCGTGGTTAGGCTTTATCACTTACCCTCCGGCCTGTGCCGGCGATGATAGCGAGGACGCCGACCATGAATAAAAGAAATTTTTGGATTCTGCGTGGTTTGACGGCGGTGGTGGCGATTGTGGTGATTGCCATCCAGCACCGGATGATTGCCCAATTGAACGACGAGGTGGCCAAGTCGCCCAAAAAACCGACCCCGGCCAGTTCATCCCGGGTGGCTGCCAAAGCCGAACGCGCGCAGGCCATCGCATTGGACAACTCGGACCTGGCGCGAATCTTGGCGATGCCGGACCGTTTCCAGCGGTTGCGCGCGCTGCTGGACTTCACGGCGGGCCTCAATGGCAAGGACCTGACGACGGTGCTCCAGCGACTGGCGGGCGAGGAATCAACGCTGAAGGGCGACAATAATTTTGCCATCTCCATCCTCGTTGCGCGGCTGGCGCAGATCGACCCCAAGGGGGCGCTGGACTGGGCGAACACCGAACTCAAGGGCGCGGCGCGGCGGCAGATACTGGCGTCGCTGTTTGACGCGTGGTCCAGCCTGGATCCGGCGGCGGCGCTGGCGGGGTTGGACAAGATTCAGAATGTCAATGAGCGCGCGCAATTTGAGATCACAGCCTTCAAGAACATGGCTAGCCGCGACCCGCAGGGGGCGCTCAAGATTCTGCAATCCCTGCCGGGCGGGCAGCAGACGCACGAGAATTATGCCGCGATCTTCACCACGTGGGCGGCGGCCGATCCGGCGGGCGCCGCCATGGGAGTGATGGCGCTGCCGCCGTCGCGCAACCGCGATTTTGCCATTGAAAATGTGCTGGAAGGTTGGGCGCAGGTTGACCCGCGCGGCGCCTTGGCCTGGGCCGGGCAATTGCCGGGCGGTGTGCGCGCGGGCGCCCTTTCCACGGCGTTGGGTAATCTTGCGGTGCAGGATCCCAAGGCGGCCATCGACTATTTCAACAGCCTGACCAGCCCAACCGACCGCAATGCCCTGGCAGGAGTGCTGGCCAGTAGTTGGGGAAAGATCGACCCTGTCGCAGCGGCGACCTGGGTGGATGAAAACGTCACAGGCCAGAGCCATGACACCGCCATGCTGGGTTTGATTGGCCAGTTGAGCGAGACGAGCCCGCTGCAGGCGGCCTCAATGCTCGACCGCCTGCCGGACCGCCTTCAGGCGCAGGCCATCACGCAGATTGCCACCAACTGGGCCGCCCAGGACATCAAGGGCGCGATGGACTGGGTGCAGACCCAGCCGGGCGCCAACCCACCCAATGCGCAGATAAAGCAGCTTCAGGTGAACATGATCAATAACCTGACGAATGTGGATCCTTCCAAGGCGGCGGCGTATGTGCTGACGATTCAGGACAATCCCATGTTTGGGAGGCTGGTGGAGCAGGTGGCCGCGAATTGGGTGGGCGCGGACCCGAATGCGGCATTTGCCTGGGCCAAGTCCCTGCCGATGGACGGCGGCGGCTATAATGCGATGCTGCAAGTCATCACCCAATACACGAGCAAAGACCCGGTGGCCGCATGGAACATGGCCACCCAATTGCCCGACGGCACGCTGCGGGACAACAGCATGACCAATGTCTTTAACAAATGGGTGGCCCGCAACCCGGCTGACGCCGCGCAGCAACTGGGCAGCCTGCCGGAAAAATCCCAGGTGACCGCCACCACGACACTCGCCACCGCCTGGCTGAACCAAGACCCCCAGACCGCGGAAAAATGGATCAACACACTGCCCACGGGCACGGCGCGGGACAATGCCGTCTCGCAAATCATCCGCATCGAAGGCTCCAATGACTTGCCGACGGCCTACACCTGGGCGACGACGATTGGCAATGATGCCCTGCGCTACACGCAAATCCGGCAGGTGGTGCAGCAATGGTCGGGCAAAGACCCGGCGGCGGCCGCCGCAGCCGTGCAAAACGCCAATGTGACCGAGCAGCAGCGCGCGGTGTTAATGAGCCTCGCACAACGGGCCACCCCCGCCGCCCGGTAAATATAAGACACACTTTTTTTGTGCGTTTTTTCCGATGGCGGCTTCTTTACCATGAATGCCACCTGTGACTGACTCCGACCAAACCCTGCTGCTGCGTTACGCGCAAACGCGCGACGAGGTTGCCTTTGCCGAGGTGGTGGAGCGGCACCTCAACCTGGTCTATTCCACGGCCAAACGGGTGGTGCAGGGCGACACGGCGCTGGCGGAGGACGTCACGCAAAAGGTGTTTGCCGACCTGGCCGGCCAGGCGGCGGTGGCAGCCCGGGCCACCAGCGTGGGCGGCTGGTTGCACACGTGCACACGGTTCGCCGCCTTATCCGCCATCCGCGGAGAAAGCCGCCGCCGGGCGCGCGAACAGGAGGCCACCCTCATGAATGAACCCAGCCGGATCCCGGAAACTGATTGGGAGCAATTGCGTCCCCTGCTGGACGAAGCCGTGGGCCGGTTGCGCCCGCGAGACCGCGACGTCGTCGTGATGCGATTTTTCGAAGGCAAGAGCCACCGTGAAGTCGCCGAGGCCCTGGGCTTGAATGAAAACGCCGCGCGGATGCGCGTGAAGCGCGCCTTGGAAAAGCTACGCAAATGTTTTGTCCGCCGAGGGATGGCAATGTCCGGCGTGGCCGTAGCAGAGATGATTAGCGCGAATTCCGTACAGGCCGCGCCCGCCGGATTGGGCGCCAAGGTGGTGGGGTCTTCGCTGGCTTCGGCCGCAGCGGTGGGCGCAGGGCATTGGGCCTGGAGCATTTTTCTTATGAGCACTCGACAAAAAATTGCCATCGCCATCATCGCATTCGCGACGCTAACCGCCATTCCGTTGGCCATTTCCCTCTGGTTGGCTTCTCCAGCAGAGACAAAAGTGCCCTTGCGTACGGGATTGCAGAATACCGTAGCCGCCCCCGGTGCCGCGCCGGTGGCGCCAACACAATCAATGGATTTGCCGACAGCCCCAGCGCCCGCCAAGCCCCTGACGGTGGCGTGGGTATTAAATGGGTACGCCGCAAGCAAGGATTGGGTGGATGCGGGTGCGGATACGCCTGAAAATGCGCTCCAGACCCTTTATTGGGCCAGGATGACGGGCAATCATGAACGCGACGACCAACTGAGGATTCAGAAACCGGTCGTGATGACCCCGGCCCAGCAGCGTTCATTCACCCGCGGAACTCCGGCCGAGGCCACGGTAAACGACTCGCCAAGAGAATACCAACGGCTGAAAGGCGCACAAATCATTCGCCGCAAGCAAACATCCCCGGGGGTCGTCGAAATGAATGTGAACGAAGACTGGGAAGGCGCCGACGACCAGATCCAGGAATGGTTTCTGTTCCACCTCGTCGATGGCCAGTGGCGATACACGCAGACTCTGGAGGTTCCGTAAGGCAGCAGCTTACTTCGCCGGGCCGGAGCCTTTGACCTTGGTCGGGATGGCGTAGAAGCCGGTGCGGGCCGTCATGTAGAGGGTGGAGCGGTCTTTGCCGCCGAAGCACATATTGGCCGGCTGCTCGGGGACGGAGATGAAGCCGATTTGCTGGCCCGTCTTGGTGTCCACCACGGTGACGCCCGCGCCGTTGGGGCCGCGGCCGCCATTGCTGAGGTAGAGGTTGCCGTGGTCGTCGAGCGTCATGCCGTCGGAGCCGAAGGGGCAGATGAGCTTTTTGTTGGTGAGGGTGCCGTCCTTCTGGATGTCGTAGGCAAAGGTCTGGCCGGCGCCGATGTCGGCGACGTAGAGGGTCTTGCCATCGCCCGTGCCAACGATGCCATTGGGCGTGTTGAAGTCGTCAATCACGCGGGTGAGCGTCTTGTGGTCCGGGGAGAAGAAATACACCGACTTGGGCAGCTGTTGCTGGCGGTCCGGCGCCCACCAGTTGCGGCGGTAGTAGGGGTCGGTGAGGTACATACCGCCATCGGGGCGCACCCAGACGTCATTGGGCCCGCCGAGGAGCTTGCCCTGGTAGTCCTTCAACAGGACGGTGTGCTTGGGGAGGGTGATGTTGCCTTCCTTTGGCTTGTCGCCCACCGCGGGATTGAGCGGCTGGGGGTAGGGCACGCTTTCCGTCTCCTTGATGGAAATGGACCAGAGCTCGTCGCGTTCGTCCGCACAAGCGATGAGATTGCCGGTGTTGTCAAAACACATTCCGTTAGAGTAGCCGGAAGGGTGCATGAACACGCTGAGTTTCTTCTCCGCGACATCCCAGCGCATGATTTTGCTGCTATCCTGTTCGACGAAATAAACGTCGCCATTGGGGGCGCAGGTGGCGCCTTCGGTGAAGGGCGTGCCGTTGGTGGCGCCGAAGCCATTGGCAACGGTGTAGGTTTCCGTGGGCAGGGTGGCGAGTTTCTCGACCTTGGCGTCCGCGGCGATGGTGGGCGGGAGGCCCATCGTGGTATTGGCGCCAGCGCGCGGGCCGCCCGCACCGCCTCCGTTACGGCCACGACCGGAACCGGCCGGAGCAGCAGAAGCGGAAGCCGAAGCGGCGGCAGGGGCCGCAAGCGTGGTGCCAGCAGGCTGGGCCGCAAGCGGCAGGGCCGAAGCGAAGCCGAGCAAGGAGACGAGAAGGCGAGGGGAGGTCATGGGGTGGATGGGAATAAAAGGGGTTAAACCAGCCGCAACAACCCTCCCAGAGTTATGAAGAAAGGCCCTGCGCTCAACCCTTAAAATTCAGGCCCGGAAGATTACGCTCTCCCGCTTGAACATGGACACGGCCACCGCCAGCGCCGCGCCCGCATAGACGCAGGAGGAGGCAAAGATGATGGCGATGAAGCCCCAGTGATAGGTGCCGGAGAGGATTTCCTTGCACAGCAGGCTGACATTGACGACCGGGATGAGCGCGGTGCCGGTGGTGAGCTCCACGCCGGGGAGCAGCGACATCATCATGGGCATGATCATGATGGCCATGAGCGGCCCGATGTAGCTTTGCGCCTCCTTCATGCTGCGGGCAAAGAGGCCAATGGTCAGGAGGATGGACGCAAAGAGCAAGGCCATGGGGATCATCACCACAAACACCGCCGCCAGCGACGAGAAATGGAGCGCCGCGGGCAGGCCGCCCGCCTCCGCCATGGCCCGGCCTTTGCTCAACGCGAACATCAACGAGGCACCGTCCGAGGCAAACATCAGCAGCAGCGTCGTCAGGGAGACCGAGAGGACGACCAGGCATTTGCCCAGGGCCAGGGTGGTGCGGTGGACGGGGGCGCACAGGAGGGTCTCCATCGTGCCACGCTCTTTTTCCCCGGCGGTCAAATCGGTGGCGGGGTAGAAGGAACTGGTGAGGCAGGTGATCAGCAGCAGGTAGGGAATAATGGCGCCGAGGGAGTTGCCGCTGACTTTTTCCGGCGGGGCCACATTGGCCGTCTGAATCTCAAAAGGTTTGAGGAGCTCGGGCGGCAGGTTGTGGAGCTTCAGACGGTCGCGTACAGTGCTGGAGCGCAAGTCCTGGAAGAAACTCCTCAACTCGCCGGCGGCGCTCTCCGATTTCAGCTCGCCCTGATAATCGTAGATATTGATGCTGCCGGCTGTGCCATTGGCCAGCGCGGCGTCAAAGCCTGAGGGGATTTCCACCGCCGCATCCATTTTTTTGTCGGAAATCAGCTGTTTGTAGTCCGCACCGGCGGGGATGAATTTAAAGTTATCCTGCTTTTTCAGGGCGGCAACTGTCGCAGGGGAGTCGTCCCCGCCCAGGATCATGACGCGCGGGGTTTCAGCGAGGGTTTTCTCGACAGCGTGCTTGGCCATGACGCCCATGCTCATGGTGATGAGCGGCATGATGATCATGGGCACCACGAACATGGAGATGATGGTGCGGCGGTCGCGGAGGAGGTCGCGCAATTCCTTGCGGTAAACGATGCCCAGGTCGCGGAAGCTCATGGCTGGGCCTCCACGATTTTGATGAAGATGTCCTCGAGGCCCGACAGTCCGGTAAACTGCCGCAAGTCGGCGAGCGTGCCCTCCGCCATGATGCGGCCATGGTGGATGATGCCGATGACATCGCAAAGTTTTTCGACCTCGCTCATGACGTGGGAGGAGAAGATGACCGTCTTGCCCTGGGTACGGCAGGTGCGGATGAAGTTGACGATGGTGCGCGCCGTCAGCACATCGAGGCCGAGGGTGGGCTCGTCGAAAATCATCACGGGCGGGTTGTGCACGAGGGCGCGGGCGATGGACACCTTTTGCTTCATGCCGGTGGAGAGCTTGCCGCAGCGGCGGTCGCGAAACTCGTTCATGTCGAGCAGGCCAAAAATCTCGTCCACGCGTGTGCGCAAGGCAGCGGCATCCATGCCATTGAGGCGGCCAAAGTACTCGACAAATTCGCGGGCCGTCAGCCGGTCATAGAGGGCGGTGGCGGTGGAGAGGAAGCCCACGCTGGCGCGCACCTGCTCCGGCTGGGTGGCGACATCATAGCCCACGACGCGAGCCGAGCCGGCGGTGGGCTGGAGGATGGTGGCCAGGATGCGCAGGGTGGTGGTTTTGCCCGCGCCATTGACGCCCAGAAGCCCATAAACCTGCCCCGGCTGGCAGCGGAAGCTGACTCCATCGGCCGCGCGGACGACGCCGCGCTTCTTATCCTTAAATTCCTTGGTAAGTGCCTGGACTTCGACCATGGGGGTGGGTGAGGGAAACTTTTGGGTTTAACTCCAAGACACCCAAAGTGGTGGAATATAACAACAAAAGAAAGTTAAACTAGCGAAAAACACCGTTTACACCCTTGCATCGCGAATGGCTTGAAGCTGGCGGACGGTGATCAGATCGTGTTCCCGCCCCATCGCCTGTTTGGCCTGGATGAGAGTGTTCAGGTCGATCACGCGACATTCGCCAATGGGCAGCTCCACCCAAACACTATGGGTCAAGACAGCGGCATAATTGCCGACCCCTTTGACTTCGCCCAGAAAATCAAGGGAACCCCAGTCGGTCTTCAAATACAAATTCTTCAAGGTGGAAGGGAGGTCGGAGGTCAGGACGAAGGGCAAATCCGGTCGCATCCGATGGACGGGGTGCAGGTCGGCCAGGGCGGCATGGATGCGCCGCAGATTTTCCTCATCGAAGCCGCAGCACACGTCCACATCGCGCGTCACCAACGTGCTGCCGTGCACTGTCGCCGCATATCCACCCACCAACACAAAAGCCACTTTGTGAGCAATCAGACGCTGAAGCAGGCCAGTCAGGGTTGGCATGGCTTGATTTTCGCCTTTCGCAGCATTTCCGCAAGCTCCAGCGCGTGTTCATGTTCAACAAGGCGCTCCCACGGACTGAGGCTCAAGGAATGCCGCAGCAGGGACATATCCATGCCGGCTTTTTCCGCCGTGTGCCATGCAGGGCCGGGGGTCGTTGCCGAACGATTTTCGCTCGAATTTTGCATTAAATTAATTCACCCGATGTTCTAGTTCGCGGATGAGCTCGAGGAGAAACCAATTATTGCCGCCGAGTTTTTCCGCGCCGCGGACGGCGGCGCTGGTCAGTTTCTTGGCCTTGGCGCGGGCGACATCGAGGCCGTAGAGGCTGGCGTAGGTCAGCTTGCCGTGGCGCTGGTCGAGGCCGGGGGTCTTGCCCAGCACTTCGGCGGAGGCGGTGGCGTCGAGAATGTCGTCAATCGCCTGGAAGGCCAGGCCGAGGTTGCGGCCCACTTCGGCCATGATTTTGAATTTGGCGGGCTGGGCGTTGGTGAGGCGCAGGCCGAGGAGCAGGCTGGCCGTGATGAGCGCCGCCGTTTTATTATGGTGGATGAAGTCGAGCCGCTCGGCGCTGGGCTTGGCCTTTTCGCCGAGGAGGTCCTCCATCTGGCCGCCAATAAGCTTTTCCGAGCCGGAGGCATCGCCCAGGATGCGCACCAGTTCAGCGGCGACGACGGGGTGTTTTTTGTAGGCATCCGCCAACAGCCAGAGCGCGTAGGTGAGCAGGGCGTCGCCGGCGAGGAGGGCGGTGGCATCGCCAAATTTCTTATGGCAGGTGGGCAGGCCGCGGCGCAGGTCGGAGTCATCCATGCACGGCAGGTCATCATGGATGAGGCTGTAGGTGTGGAGGCACTCGACGGCGACGGCGGCGGGAAAGGGATCGAGCTTGGAGGGAAAGAGCGAGTGCCCGGCGAGCACGAGCAGCGGGCGCAGGCGCTTGCCGCCGGCCTGCATGGAGTAGCGCATGGCCTCGTGGAGCACGGCGGGGCGCGTCTTGGCCTTGGGCAGCCAGCGGTCGATGGCGGTTTCGACGTCGGCGCGGTGGCGCTTTAACGTTGCCTTGAAATCACGGGGGGCTTTTGCTGGTGAGGTTCTCATTCCGGAAAAATCCGTATGGTTAGTTTTGATGATGTTTGCAAAAGGATTTTCGCGGACCCGCGCTGGGTCCCGAATGTTTTGATTGGGGGGGTGCTCAGTTTCGTCCCCCTGCTTAACATCTATGCGCTCGGGTACCAATACCGATATTTTGAGCAAATCCGGCGCGGCGGGGGTTTCACCTGGCCGGACTGGACGGACTGGGAGGGGCTGTTCCTCGACGGGCTGCGCCTGCTGGCGATCATCGCGCTGTACGGGCTGCTGCCGGTGTTTGTGGGCCTGTGGGTGGTACGGCTGCTGGGCTGGCTGAGCTACCAGATTGTCGGCCACCCGCTGTACATGGCGGTGGTGTCGCCCTTGGTGCTGCTGGCGCCATTGTGGATCACGGCCATGGTTTATGTTTACCAGCCGCGCAAACGCTGGGCGACATTGCAGCGGCCGGACCTAGCCTGGCTGATGACGCGGGGGGCGTGGCCGGCGTTTTTGGTGCCGGGGCTGGCGTTTTGGGGGCTGATGTACCTGGGTTTCATGCTCTTTGGTTTTGTTTTTTTCCTTGGATTTCTCGTCCTGGGGGCGTATTACACTCGGCTGTTCATGGAGATTGAAAGCCAGGGCCGCGCCCGCGGCTAAAACCGCCCCATTTTACCCGCTTTTCCCCATCCGCGAAACCATGCCGACGTACGAATACGCCTGTAAACTTTGCGGTCACCACTTCGAAACCTTCCAATCGATCACGGCGGATCCCCTGAAGCGCTGCCCGGCCTGCCATAAAAACGGCCTGAAGCGACTCATCAGCGGTGGCGCCGGACTCATCTTCAAAGGCACCGGTTTCTACGAGACCGACTACAAGCGCTCGGCCGCCTCCACCGGGGCCGATAAAAAGACTTCCAGCGAAACCACCAAACCCAAGCCGGAACCGGCCAAACCCGCCGCGGCCAAGGCCGCGAAAACCTGAACACCCATGTCTGGCAACACCCATTTCGACCCGACCGGTGAAAAAAAGGCCCGTAAAAAGGCCACCTTCGGCGGCGCGATATTTTGCGGAGTCATCAATGCCGTGCTGGGCGTCGCCCTGGGCTTCCTGGTGCTGTCCCTCACCGCGCCGCAGGAATACACGGGCAAGCCGGATGCCAAGACGAAAAAAGTCCCGCCTGTGCCGTCCGGATTGTTTTATTGGGCGGGAGTGCCCGGTGGCGACTACCATGCCAAGGAAGCGCAACTCCTGACCGACAAGCCAGGCAGTGTGACCATCAGTGATGGTGAACTGGATGCCTGGGCTGCTGCCACCTTTAAAAGCACCCAACCACCCAAGCCGGCTCCCAAACCCGCAGCCAAGCCCGCGGATCCCAAGGCAACGGACAACCCCACCGCCGCCGCCAAAGCGAAGGAAGAGGTGAAGGCCCTTGAATCAGATTTGCAAAGCTTCGGCATCATGGCCGGCACACCCAATTTCCACATATTCAAAGATCCCAAGGCACCCGCGGACGCGCCGGTGTGCCTGCAAATCGCGCTGCCCATGACGGTGACGCTTTTTGGTGTCGGCGTGGACACCGTCTATCAGGCGCGGGGCATTTTTGTGGCGGGCGCGCAAGGGCCGGAGTTCAAGCCCTACCTGAGCTACATGGGCAGCGCCCGCATCCCCGGTGCGTTTGCGGGCAATATGTTTCATTCATTCCTGGATAAATTTGCCGCGGCGGATGCCGCCAAGAAATATGCGGAGGCCTGGGGCAAACTGGCCAGCGCGAGCATCACGGAAGAAGGGGCGCTCGTCCTCGCGGGCAAGTAACCCGGCACGGTTTTTCGGAGGCCCACCCCATGCGCCGGAAATCATGTTTGTTTCGTTCGCCGGCCCTCGGCAGCGTGGGCATCCTTGCGGGGAGTTTATTCTCCCTCACCAGCCTGGCCGCGGATGCGCCGCCGGAAGCCTGGCCGGACCGGCCGGTGCCGGAGCCGCCGCAGGTGGTGGGCCCCAGTGCCCCGGGCGATGCGCTGGCGTTGCCGCCACAGACTCCGGACGCCGTGTTGGCCACGCCGTTGCAACCCACGCAATCGGTGCCGACCGGCGTGCGCGAACTCCGAGGGCCGGCGGTGACGGTCGCGCCCAAGGATTCTCCCTTTGAAGTCAATGCGCCGGATATGGCCTCGGCCTACCGGGTGCAGGAACTATGCGACCGGCTGAAGCCGCTCGTAGGACGATTTCTCACCTGGCCGGAGAAGCCGGTGCATATCCAGATCCAGCTCATCCCCGCGGCGCGGGCTGATTTTGCCGGGCCCTATGTCATCAAGCCCGGCGATAATGGCGCCCCCACGGCGTTGGTGCGCTGGAGCGCGGACACGGCGTTTTTCGATGTCTGCCAGGCGCTCTGCACCGCCACCCTGCAAAACATCGTTTACGTGAAGGACGGCAATGCCGCCGGGCGCGTGCCGGACTGGCTGCGGCTCGGTTTGGCGGCGTGGCTGGAGGCGGCAATCAAGCCCGCCATGATGGACGAGTATGCCGACCAAGCCCGCCGCGTCCCGATGCTGGCGATGCGCCAGATAATGTCCGCGCAGGCCCCGGCGGGGGAGGATGTGCGCATCCTCACGGTCAACGCGTTTTGGTTGATGATGTTTTTGAACGACGAAAGCGGCAACCCCAGTGTGGCCCATGCGTTGTTTGACGCCCTGGCGGTGGGCATCAATCCCGCGCCGTTGCTGGGCACCGCGTTCCCAGGGAAATTTGACGACCCGCGCGCGCTGGAACTCTGGTGGCAGGTGGGTTTTCGCGACGAACTGGCGCGGCACCTGCCGCCGTTCCAGCCCATCGACCAGACGCGGGCGTTGCTGGATGAACTCGCCACCGTCCAGATTGTCCGCGCCAACATTCCGCAGCGCGTCGCCCTGGATGAGGCCTGGGACGGCCACGCAGACAAAAACGTGCGCGATATTGTGGAAAAGACGCTGTTAAGCGCCCGTTATACACCGAACCGGGCCAACCCGGTTTACAAAAACGCCCTGGTTTCCCTGATGATTGCGCTACAGCAGTTCCATGACGGCGATAAAAAGGCCTTCGATTTCGCCTGGAAACAATACCAGGCCGACCGCGCCAACGGCGAAGCGATTGAAAGCACGGTGAAGGCGGCGATGGAAAAGGAACCCGCCAAATAAAATCAGGCGGTTTCCGGGGCGAGGTCGTAGCCGTCTTTGCGGTCGAGGGATTTCCAGCCGCGCTGGGCCAGTTCCTGGCGCAGGGTGTCGGCCTTGGCAAAGTCCTTGGCCTGTTTGGCTTCCCAGCGCTGCTTACCCAGCTCGGCGATTTCAGGTGGCACGGTGGCGCGGATTTCCGGCAGGGGCAGCTTGAGCCCCAAGGCAAACACGGCAATTTTCACCAAGCCCTCGAGGTCTTCCGTGGCTTGCTCGACCGTGGCGGCCTTCGGTTCGATTTTAAAGATTTCGCCCAAGGCGCCGGGGACGTTCAAGTCTTCGCACAGGACGGCCCAGGCGGGCGCATAGCGGCCCCAGCGCAGGGCCTCGGGGGAAGACTGGGTCAGGCGGATGAGGAGAGCCTTGGCCTTCGCCGCCTCGCCGGCGGCGCGCAGGGCGAGGGCGGACAAATGCTTGTCGAGTTTCTGCACGGCGCTTTTGGCGGCGTCGAGGCCGTGGAGGGTGAAGTTGAAGGTCGAGCTATACTGGCCGGAGATGAGGGCAAAGCGCAGGTCCGTGGCGGAGTAGCCTTTTTTCTCCAGGTCTTCGAGGGTGTAGAGATTGCCCAGGCTCTTGGACATCTTGCGACCATCCACCAGCAGGTGCGCGCTGTGGAACCAGTGCCGTGCGAAATGGTACCCGGCGTCGCCGTCATGGGCGCAGCAGGATTGGGCGATTTCGTTTTCATGGTGGGGGAACATCAAGTCCACGCCGCCGCCATGCAGGTCAATCGTCCGGCCGTCGAAAACCTTTTCAATCATCGCGCTGCACTCGATGTGCCAGCCGGGGCGGCCTTCACCCCAGGGGCTGGCCCAGAAGTTCGGGCCATCCTCGGGCTTGCGGGCTTTCCAGAGGGCAAAGTCGGCCACGTGTTCGCGGGAATATTCATCGGCGTCATTGGCCGCGCCCGCGCTGTTGGCGTTTTGTGTTTCGAGCTCCTCAAGCTTGAGATGCGACAGCGCGCCATATTTGGCAAACGAGGAAACCTTGAAATAGACCGAACCGTCCGCCGCGCGGTAGGCGTGGCCGTTGTTGACGAGACGCTCGATAAGCTCAATCTGCCCGGGCAGGTGCTCCACGGCGCTGGGTTCGACTTGCGGGGGCAGGAGATTCAACGCTGCGCAATCGGCGTGGAATTTATCGGTCCAATGCTTTGTGAACGCGGCGAGGGTCTTGCCCTCGGCCTGCGACTGGCGGATGGTCTTGTCATCCACGTCGGTGATGTTGCGTGCATGGCGTACCTTGCCGCGGCCGAACTCAATTTCGAGCACGCGCCGCAGCACGTCCTGGATGGCGAAGGTGCGAAAGTTACCGATATGGGCCGGGCCATAGACGGTCGGGCCGCAGCAGTACATACGGAAAATACCATCGGATTGGCTGGGGGCGACCGGTTCGACGGCGCGGGTGAGCGTGTTATGCAGGCGCAGGGCCATAAACAGGAAAGGGTGTAGGGGGAGGATGCCGGGAAGGGGCGCTTTTTCAAGCTTTCGCCAAAGGGCCGATTCTGGCAAACTCACAAATTCCCATGCCCAAGCCCGCCCAGACCGGCGCCCGCCTCCGCCTGCCGCAGCGCCCCCGCCGCCTGCGCCGCACGGCGGCCATCCGCGCGCTCGTGCGCGAAGTGGCGCTGTCACCCGCGCAGCTCATCCAGCCGGTCTTTGTCCACGAAGGCCGGGAGCTGGAGCCGGTGCCGTCGCTGCCCGGGGTGTCGCGCATTCCCCTGGGCCGCATAGGCGCGCACTGCCGCGAACTGGCCAAACTGGGGGTGGGCGGCATCGCCCTGTTTCCCAAAGTGGACCCCAAGCGGAAACACGACTCGGGCCGCGAGGCGCTCAACACAAATTCCCTGGTGCTGCGGGCGGTGCGCGAGTGCAAATCCGCCGCGCCGCAATTGCCGATTTTCGCCGACATCGCCCTCGACCCCTACACCACGCACGGCCATGACGGGGTGCTGACCCGCCGGGGCGACGATGTGGATAACGATGGCACGGTGGCGATTTTGACGGAGATGGCCGTGCTCCATGCGCGGGCGGGGGTGGATTTTGTCGCCCCGTCGGACATGATGGACGGCCGCGTGGGCGCCATCCGCAGCGCGTTGGATGCGGCGGGCCATGAGTCCACGGGCATCATGGCCTACACGGCCAAATACGCCTCCGCTTTTTACGGCCCCTTCCGCGATGCGGTGGGCAGCAAGCGGGCCGCCGGGCAGGCGCCCATCAGCAAGGCCACCTACCAGATGGACCCGGCCAACCGCCGCGAGGCCCTGCGCGAAGCGGCGCTCGACGAGGCCGAGGGCGCGGACATCCTGATGGTCAAGCCGGCGCTGCTGTACCTCGACATCATTTCCGATTTGCGCGCGCAGTCGAAGCTGCCCCTTGCCGCGTACCAGGTATCCGGCGAGTACGCGCAGATTTGCGCGGCAGCGCAGCGAGGGTGGCTGGACCTGCGGGCGGCGCGCGATGAGGCGCTGCTGGCCATCCGCCGGGCGGGGGCGGATATCATCCTGACGTATTTCGCCAGCGCTTTTGCGCAGGAGAGCGACTGAGGAAGACAGAGGAAGCTTTACTTCTTCTTGCCGCTTTTCTTGGGGGCGGGCTTGGAGGCCTTGGACTTGGCGGGCTTGCGCTCGCCGTCGTCATCATCCTCGTCCTCATCGTCGTCGTCATCATCCCCGTCTTCCTCGTCGTCGAGGGCATCAAGGTCTTCGGGCTCGCCGTCTTCCTCACGGCCTTCGCGTTCGCCCTCTTCCTCGCCGTCCTTCTTTTCCTCGTCCTCGTCCCACTTCATGGTTTCGTCTTCCTCGATGTTTTCCTCATCGATCTCGGGGAAGTCCTCGGCGGCGGATTCCTCGGCGCCGGCTTTTTCGGCGCGTTCGGCGGCCACTTCGGCATCTTCGTCCACCTCGTAGCCCTTGGGCACGTATTCGAGAATATCGGTGATTTCCTGGAAGGCGTGGAGGGCGCGGCCTTCGAGGAAGGCGTTGTGATGGTCCTCGCGGATTTCCTCCTCGAGGTCGTCCACGGTCAGGTGCTTCTCAAAATCGATGGCGTCGTTGAGGAACTTGACGCGCAGTTTGGTGATGTGGTCCAGGAAGTCCGCATAGGGGCCTTTTTCCTCGTCCACCTGGTCGGGCAGGGCGAAGAGCTTCTCCTCGGACTCCAGGAGGGATTCATGAGCGCGGATGAGCTTCACCTTGTTGTCAGGGAGGGGTTCCTTGACGGCAAAGGGGATGAAGGATGCCTCAAAGATGTCGGCCTGGAAGCCGTACTCGCGCAGGGGGTCGAGCAGGTCGAGAATGTGGGCGACCTGGCGGGGGTCGATGATGGACAGGCCATCCACGTCCCAGTGGACGCTGTCGCTGATTTCGCTGACCCACCAGTTCAGGTCGTCGCCCAGGCGCACGATGCACCACTCAAGTTTTGGAGAAGGTTTAGCCATATTGTCTGGGTTCCCAAAAATACATCGCGCGGACTTTGTCAATAGGTATGAATTAAATATCTTGGCGGCAGGGTGGGCCGGTGAGGGGAAAAGAGGGACTTTGGGGTGGTTTGGAGAAGGGAAATTTTATCTTGTGAGGGGCGGGCTTGATACGGATAATCAGTTCGCAAGCTATTTACCACGTATGCTTAGCCTCAAACCAGGCCGGGGGCCTTCTGCGATGGGTGCCATTGCGGGCGTCTTTGTCGTAATCCTCGGCATGGGTTGGACGGTGCTGGCCTACACGTTCACCCGGGGGATGCCGGTAGTCGGCCTGGTTTTTCCGCTGTTTGGGGTGATGTTCGTTGGGATGGGTATCCTCAATATCGTTTATAACTTCAGGAATGCAACCGCCCGCAATCGATTTTCCATCTTTGAGGTGACGTCCGGCAATGAAGAGCCGGACCCGTTGGCCCTCGGCGGCCAGGGTGGGGCGCCGTCGGTGGAATCCCGGTTGCAGCAATTGGAGGCGCTGCGGGCGCGGGGTCTCGTCCGCCCTGAGGAGTATGAGCGCAAGCGTGCGGATATCCTCACCACACTCTAATACGTGAGGCGGTGGTGGGGTGGGCACACGGTCGTTATTGCCAAGGGGCCGGGGGAAGCCGTAAAGTGGAGGTTCCCTATGGGTGCTATTTACGAAAAATTCTGCCGTCCGCGGCTGTTTGCCCAAGAGCCGGAGAAGGCTCACGAGAATGCCCTGGCGGGCCTGCAACTGCTGGCCTCGGCCTCGCCGGTGTGCAACCTGCTGGCCTGGGCCAACCGCGTGCGCGGCGCAAGCCCCATTGAGCTGTTTGGCCTGAAATTTCCCAATGCGGTGGGCCTGGCTGCCGGGTTCGATAAGAACGCCGTCGCCTGGCGCGCGGCCCCAGCCTTGGGCTTTGGCCATGTGGAGATTGGCACCGTTACCCTCCATGCCCAGCCCGGCAATGCCCGCCCGCGTATGTTCCGCCTGCCGGAGCACCGGGCGCTGATCAACCGCCTCGGTTTTCCCAACGAAGGGGCGGAGGCCGTGGCCCAGCGCCTGGCCAAGCACCCCCCACGCACGCGAGCCATCCCCCTGGGCATCAACCTCGGCAAGTCCAAGACCGTGCCTTTGGAGCAGGCGGCGAATGACTACCTGGCCAGCTTCAACCTGCTGGCTGACCATGCGGACTATTTTGTCATCAATGTCTCGAGCCCGAACACGCCGGAACTGCGCCGGTTGCAGACGCAGGAGTTCCTGCCCGGCCTGCTCAAGCTGATGCGCAAGAGCGCCCGCGACCGCGCCCGCAAGCTTGGCACCCGCCCGGTGCCGCTGCTGCTCAAAATCGCGCCGGATTTGACCTTTGCGGAGATCGACGAAGTGCTGGCCACGATTGCGGAGCATGAGATTGACGGCATCATCGCCACCAACACGACCATTGCGCGCCCCGGCATCACAGGCCAGACGGAGGCCGGCGGCCTCAGTGGCCAGCCCCTGCACGCGCGGGTGGTGGATGTCGTCCGCTTTGTCTCCCTGGCGACCAAGGGCCGCCTGCCCATCGTCGGGTGTGGCGGCATCATGTGCCCGGCGGATGCGCACCGGTTGATGGACAACGGGGCGTCGCTGGTGCAGATCTACACCGGCCTGGTGTACCGGGGCCCGTTTTTTGCCCGCGACCTCGACCATGCGCTTGCCTGGCGGCACCGAGAGTGGGTGTAGCGTTTCCGGGAACTGTCTGTGCCTTTCGCTTACACCATCGTCATCCCCGCCTTCAACGAGGAGGCGCATCTTCCGGCGACGCTCGCCTCCGTCCATGCGGCGATGCAAAAAGTCGCCGAACCGGGGGAAATTGTGGTGGTGGACAACAACTCGACCGACCGCACAGGCGCCGTGGCGCAAGAACAGGGCGCGCGGGTGGTGTTTGAGCCCATCAACCAGATATCGCGCGCGCGCAACGCCGGAGCCCGCGCCGCGCAGGGCGCCTGGCTGGTGTTCCTGGATGCGGACACGCTGTTGCCGGGCGATTTGCTGGCGCAGGCCATTGCGAACCTGCGCGGCGGGCACATCGCCGGGGGCGGCGCCTTGATGGAGATGGACGCCCCGCTGGACCGGCGCTACCAGCGGGTGGTGGATATTTGGACATGGATGTCCCGGCGGCTGCAATGGGCGGCAGGCAGTTTTATCTATTGCACACGGGAGGGCTTCGACGCTGTGGGCGGTTTTTCGCTGAAGGTCTATGCGGGCGAGGAAGTGTTTTACTCCCATGCCTATAAAAAATGGGCGCGGCGGCATGGGCGCACGTTCCGGGTCATCGAAAGCCCGCGCGTACTGACCTCCGCGCGCAAGATGGAGTGGTATTCCCCGGCGCAGCTCATGGGCTTGCTGCTGATGATGACCTTCATCCCCTTTTCCGTCCGCAGCAAGCGGCTGTGCTCGTTTTGGTACAAGCGGCCGAAGCGCGTGGCATAATGTTTTTTCCAACCCCATGAAAAACCTCCTCGTTTCCTCACTGGCCTGTTTGTTTGCCGTAGTGGCCACCAGTTGTGCGACTACGCCCGCTACAGCCGCCAGCAAGGCCCCGATGGGTGCGGGCCAGACCATTGATGTCTATCTCATCGGCGGGCAGTCCAATGCGACGGGGCAGGGGTATATGAAGAACCTGCCGGAGGGATTTAAAATCGACACGCGCGTGCTGCTTTACAACTCGGGCCGCCCGCACCTGAACAGCGGGGCCGAGCCCAACACGTGGGTGCCGCTGCGCCAGGCGTCGGAATCGCCGGACCGCTTTGGGCCTGAGCTGGGTTTTGGCAACCGCATCAGCGAGTTGTACCCGGACCGTCCCCTGGCACTCATCAAGCACGCGCATTCGGGCACCAGCCTGTCGCGTGATTGGAATCCCGGCTCCGACGCCCGTGACACCGCGCATTTTGGCCCGCAGTTTGCGGTGTTTGTGGCGACGGTGGAAGGCGGGCTGAAAGGGCTGCGCGATTTGGGGTACACGCCCGTTATTCGCGGCATGATCTGGCACCAAGGGGAAAATGATGCCGGCGGAAACCAGGCGACGGACAACTACGGCGGGAATCTGGCGCACTTCATCGCCCGGGTGCGCGAACAGTTTCACGTTCCCGCCATGCCCTTTATTTATGCGGACATTCTGACTTCAGACAAGGTTACCAACTACCGGGGCCGCACCGCCATCCGCCAGACCCTGAGGGATATTGATCAGAATTCCGGCAGCGTGCTCGCGGTGAAAGGCGCGTATGAGGTGAGGACGGACGATTTAGGCTACCGCGCGCAGGATGCCGGGATGACACCGAGCCTGGCGAACGACTGGGTGCATATTGGCACCCGTGGCCAGTTGGAAATGGGCAAGCGCATGGCCGATGCGATTAAGGACCCGCCCACCAAGCCGACCATTGCGGATGGTGCGGCCCGGCTGGGCGAGGCGGAGCCCACGGTTCTTCTCTTCGCCTTTTTCCGCAATGAAAGGGACGGCTTGCACCTCGCCACCAGCGAGGATGGCCTGAAATGGGAGGCGCTTAACGCGGACAAATCCTTTTTAACCCCGCAGGTTGGTGGCAAACTTATGCGCGACCCGACGCTCCAGCGCGGGCCGGAGGGGTTGTTCCACCTTTTATGGACGGATTCATGGACCGGCCAGTCCATCGGCTATGCCAATTCCAAGGATTTGATCCATTGGTCCGAGCAGCAGGAACTGCCCGTGATGGCGGCGGAGTCCACCACGCGGATGACCTGGGCGCCGGAGATGCGTTATGACGGCCAGAAGGCGGAATGGGTGATTTATTGGTCGTCCACCGTGGGCGGGACGACCGGACAGCGCACCTATGCGACGACGACCAAAGACTTCAAGGCCTTCACGCCAGCCAAACTCTTTTTTGACCCCGGGTTTGGCGAAATTGACGCGAGCATCCTCGAGGACGGCGGCAAATTCCTCATGTTCTACAAGCACGGCGGACGGGGCATCCAACTGGCGACGGCGGATAATCTCCAAGGCCCCTACACGAATACCGAGACCATGTTTGCCTATCCCAATGCCGACCAATGGGAAGGCCCTTGGCCCATCAAGAGGGGCGGCGACTATCTGGTCTATGTGGACCACTACCGGAGTGCCAATCGCATGGGGCTGTGGCGTTCCCATGATCTTAAGACGTGGGAGGACATCACCGCGCAAACGTCCGGCCTGCGCGGCATTTCCCATGGCTCCGTGATTCCAGTGCCCAAGTCGGTGGTCGCCGCCATCAAGGCAGCGACGGCAGCTGCAGCGGTTGGCACTCCTAATTCTACTCCCTCCCCATGAAACGATTACCGTCTATCATTCTCGTTTTTTTATCGTTGCTGACATTTGCCGGCTGCGCGACGCCGTCGGCTTCGGCGCCCGCGACCAAGCCGGCAGTGGTAAAGAACACCTACGTCATTGTCCATGGCGCATGGGGCGGGGGCTTTGCCTTCAAAACAGTGGACGATTTGCTGACGGCGGATGGCAACAAGGTTTACCGCCCGACGCTCACCGGCCAGGGGGAGAAGGTGCACCTTGCCACGGCTGACACCGATCTCACCACGCATATCACCGACATCACCAACGTCATCCTCTGGGAGAATCTGCACGATGTGATTCTGGTCGGCCATAGCTACGGCGGCATGGTCATCACCGGCGTGGCGGACCGTGTGCCCGACCGCATCAAGGCGCTTGTTTATCTGGACGCCTTTTTGCCGGAAAATGGCGAGAGCCTGAACACCGCCGGCAGCACGGGCACGCCCGGCAGCGGGGCACGGCTGACGCTGCTCAACGACTCGCAGGGCTTTGTGCTGTATCGCGGATTTAATACAAACAACAGCGCGGTGCCGCGCGATGTGCCCATGCCACCCAAGACGCTCAGCCAGCCCATCGCGCTGCATAATCAGGAGGCGGTGAAGAAAATCCCGGTGACGTACGTGGAATTTCTCGGCGCAAACCAGGCTTTGGAACAAGGGCAGTTTTACCGCTTCTACCAGCGTGCGCAGGCCCGCGGCTGGAACCTGATGACACTCGCGAGCGACCACAATGCCCACCGCTCGCACCCCAAGGAGCTGGCGGCGCTGCTGGAGGCGGCCACCGCGAAGATGACGGCGGGGAAATAAAAAAGGCCGTCGTTGCCGACGGCCTTTTTGAGGGTGCGGTTATTGCCGCAAAACTTTAGCTCGCCGTGGCGGCGGCCATCTCGATGCGGGCCTTTTCGGCCAACGCGGTGGAGATGTAGCGCTCGCCAGCGCTGGCGGCCACGACCACGATGCGCTTGCCCGCGGAACTCGGACGCTTGGCCACTTCCAACGCGGCCCAGACATTCGCGCCGCTGGAGATGCCGACGGACAGGCCTTCCTCGACGGAGAGGCGCTGCGCGGTGGCAAAGGCGTCCTCGTTGGTGACCTGGATGGTCTCATCGAGGATGGCGGTGTTCAAATTCTTCGGGATGAAGCCGGCACCGAGACCCTGGATCTTGTGCGGGCCGGGCTTGCCGCCGGAGATGACGGGGCTCGCCGTGGGCTCGACCGCGATGGCGATGAGCTTGCGGCGCTGCTTGATGACCTCGGCCACGCCGGTGATGGTGCCGCCGGTGCCCACGCCCGCGACGAAGATGTCGATCGTGCCTTCGGTGTCGCGCCAGATTTCCTCGGCGGTGGTGGCGCGGTGGACGGCCGGATTGGCCGGGTTCTCAAACTGCTGGGGCATGAAACCCTTGTCACCGAGCTGGGCGAGGATCTGGCCCGCGCGCTCAATGGCCACCCGCATACCGCCCGAGCCGGGCGTCAGGACGATTTCGGCGCCCAACATACGCAGAAGCACACGGCGCTCCATGGACATCGTCTCGGGCATCGTCAGGACGATTTTGTAGCCCTTGGCGGCGGCGACGAACGCCAGTGCGATGCCGGTGTTGCCGGAAGTCGGCTCGACAATGGTCATGCCCGGCTTGAGGCGGCCATCTTTCTCAGCGGCCTCGATCATGGCGCGGCCGATGCGGTCCTTGACGCTGGAGAGCGGGTTGAAAAATTCGCACTTCACGAGGACTTCGCCCGGCAGGCCGGCGGCGAGTTTGTTCAGGCGCACCAAGGGCGTGTTGCCGACGGTGGCGACGATGTTGGAATAGATGTTCATGGCGGTAAGTTTCCTATGTTTGAGTGCTGAGTGCTGGGTTGGTATCTGGGGGCAGATGTCAAAAATAAAATCCTTCCCGCTTGGGCAACGCAAGTATTAATCCGCAGCATTCCCGTTACTTTTATGCCGCAAATCCTGATGGGGATTATCGGGTAAGCGAAAGATTTTGGCGCAATGACAAGGCTCGTTCGGAGTGTTATCGCGAGGTCAGTCCGGTCCACACCTGCACGGCCTTTTCCGCGAGGGTCTTTTTCGCCTCACCGACGGCGGCTTCACGGCTTTTCAGGTTTTCGTTGGCCACGGCGGCGAGATCATCGAGGTTGTAGAGGAAGACGTTGGGCAGATCGGCGGCGGTGGGCTCGACATTGCGGGGCAGCGCGAGGTCGATGACAAACAGGGGCACGCCCGCGCGGTGGCCGGCGGCTTCGCTTAATTGGGGGCGGGAGATGATGGGGGCCTCCGCCGTCATGGCGCAGAGCACGATGTCCGCCTGCGCCAGGAGCGCCGGCACGCGGTTCAGCTCCACGGCCACGCATTCATGCTTGGTGGCCAGCTCGACGGCGTTGGCGAGCGTGCGGCTGGCGATGGTCACAGTGCGCGCGCCGCGGCTGCGGAGGGATTGCAGCACGCCCTGGCCGACATCGCCCGCGCCGATGAGCAGCACGCGGCTGCGGCCGAGGTCGCCAAACATACGGGTGGCGAGCTCCACGGCCACGGAGCCGACGCTGACGGCCCCGCGCCCGATGCCGGTGTGCGTGCGCGCCCACTTGGCGGCCTGGAAGCTTTTTTGGAAAATGCGGTTGAGCACCGGGCCCGCCGCGCCGCGTTGGGCGGCATCGGCATACGAGTCTTTCACCTGGCCGAAGATTTCCGTCTCGCCGACCATCTGCGAATCGAGGCCCGCGGCCACGCCGAAGAGGTGTTCGACGACGGCCTCGCGTTGTTTCCAGAAACTGTATTGGGCCAGTTCGCTGGCCTCGAGCAAGTGGAGCCCCGCGATTTCCTGCAGGAGTTTCTTTTGCAGCTCCACCGCCTCCGCCTCGTTCTTGGCCACGCCGTAGAGCTCCACGCGGTTGCAGGTGTTGAGCACCAGGCACTCCGGCAGGTTCACCTTGTTGCGCAGGAGGGAATAGATGGCCTCCAGGCGCTCCGGCGGCACGGCCAGGCGCTCGCGCACCTCCAGCGGCGCCGTGCGGTGCGTGCTGCCCAGTAGAAAGAGCCCTGGAATATTGGTATCCATCAGCCGGGTTGCTGGGGTGGGGGCGGGGGCTCGGCCGCGGGGCGGGCCTTGGACACGGGCCAGAGCGAGAAAATCGCCAGGGCGAATAAAATGACACAGCTCCACGCATAGGCGCGGGCGACGAGGCGGTTGCGCCAGCGCAGCCAGGCCACGATGACATAGCCCAGCCAGACACCGATGGTGACGATGAGCTTGGCCGAGCTGACGCCGGCGGGATTCTCGAACCAATCGAGCAAGCCCAGGCCGACGGCGACGCTCAAGGCCCAGGCACCGACGAGCAGGAGCTGGCGGTTGAGCGAATCGAGCTCGGCGAGCGAGGGGAGGAGCCGGAAAATGCCAGTGAAGCGTTTGCGCTCCAAGCCGTGGCGCTGGATGAGATACATCAACGCCGTCACCGCCAGCAGGGCAAACACGCCGTAGCTGAAGACGGCGAGGGCGACGTGAAATTCAATCCACGGATTGGCCTGGCCCGCAAGGCCGACCGCCTCGGCGCGCGCGCTGGGCAGCAGGAGCGAGGCGGCGCTCAACGCCGCCGCCAGCCCGGCGGCAAAGAGTCCCAAGAGGCGCAGCTTGAGCGTGGCGCGCAGGATGAGCTTGAGGAACACGGTGACCCAGGCCAGCGCCTGCACGAGTTCAAAGGCATTGCCCACCGGGAGCGAATGCGTCTCCAACCCGCGCAGATAAAGCCCCGTGCTCTGGGCCAGGAATCCCGCGATGACGAGCGCGTAGAACACCGGGCGGTCGTGCTCGCGTCCGCGCGCGGCGGAGGCCAACGCCAAGACGAAGCCGACGGCGTACAAACCGGCGGCGGCCCAGAGAAATTCCAGTGAGGTGGTGACGGGCATCAACGGCGCAAATGAGAACCAACCAGCCTAAGTCCCCGCCCCCGGCGGCTCAAGCGCAATTGGGGGGCGGGCGCAGCAAGACTGCGCCCCTACAGCAGAGCCCCCGCGTGGGTGGAAAAGGAGTCAGCACACCCCGAATTCCCCAGCTTGACCAAAGCAGGGGAGACGTGGCATTTTCCAGCCGACTCGCTCGAGTCCGCTCCCGCTCATTCCTCAACCCCCTCTGCCGCCATGCTTCATACGCTCTTCCATCTCAACTACCTGATTGTCCTGGGTGTCACCGTGGCCGGGTTTTTGCTCGGCTGGCTGTGGTATTCGCCGTTCCTGCTGGGCAAGCCCTGGATGAAGGAAATGGGCCTGAGCATGGAGGACTGCAAAAAGATGCCCAAGTCTGGCGCGGCCATGAAGATGGGGCTTTGCTTTGCCTTCACCCTGGTGTCCACCAGTGTGCTGGCGGTGCTGTTGACGGAGCACCAGTTACTCGTGCCCGACCACCCGGCGCTCGGCTGGCTGGGCGGCGCGAAGGTGGGGCTGTTTGTGGGGTTGGGCCTGGTGGCGGTGCGCCAGGGGGTGAACCACCTTTTTTCGATGAAATCGTGGAAGTTGTTTTTCATCACAGCGGGGCACGATGTCGCGCTGTGCACCGTGCAAGGGGCGCTGCTGGGGCAATGGCTGTGGGTTGGGGTCAAATAACGCTTGCGCGGGCGGGGCGGTTTTTGTAAAGATAACCCTTCGATTTGTCCTCGCGCCGTCCGGGTGCGAAGGTCAGGCCGGGATAGCTCAGTCGGTAGAGCGGCGCATTCGTAATGCGTAGGTCGTCGGTTCAAATCCGATTCCCGGCTCCATTTTTTTAAGGCAGGGCGCGGCCTCCGCACCCGCCCCTATCGGGGGCAGGGTTAAGTGAATGAAAAACATTCGGGGGGTTAATTTTGTAAATTCTGTCCAAAGCCTCTCTCTTGATGCGGTTGCCTCTCGCTAAATCCCGAAGAGGACAGAATTAACAGAATGAGATAAGGGGTTGGGTTGATTCTGTGAGTACTGTCATAGCCCCTTGGGGGTTGCTCCCTGCGGCAAATTCTGTTTAACTTTTAGTAATGACCGCCGACGCCGTGCCGCCCGCCCCCGCCGCGGCTTTGCTGCGCCTGCTTGACGACCCGACGCCGCAGGTGCGCGAGGCATTGCTCGAGGAATTGCGCCGCCAAGGCGGTGACGGCCTAGCCCTGTTGCGCGCCACCGCGGAGGGCAAGGACGCCGCGCTGGCCGCGCACGCCCGCCGCTACCTGCGCGAACTGGGCGGGGAGGACACCGTGCAGATGTTTTTGGAGTTCATCCGCTCGTTCAACTACGAGATGGAAACGGGCCTGATCATGCTCGAGCGCACGGTGTACCCGGCGCTCAACCCGGCGGATCCGCACGGCTTTCTGGATGCCGCGGCCGCACGCTGCCGGCAACTGCTGCTGACGCCCTCGACCCCGCGGGAAAAGTGCCTTGTGCTCAACCGGGTGCTGTTCCATGAATATGGCTTCCGCGGCGAGGCGGAAAACTACCACGACCCGCGCAACAGCTTTCTCCACCAGGTCATCCACCGCCGCCGGGGCATCCCGCTGACGCTCTCGGTGGTGTACATCCTGGTCGCGCTGCGCTGCGGCATCGAGCTGGAGCCCATCAGCCTGCCCGGGCGCTTCATGGTGGCGTGCAATCTGGGCGACGAGCCCTTCTACATCGACGCCTATGAGCGGGGCGCCTTCCGCATGGAGGACGACCTGCGCGCCTACTTCCGCCAGCTGGAAATCCCCTTTGACCCCTCGGTGATGATGCCCGCGCCCGCGGGCGAGGTCGTCGCGCGCTGCTGCCGCAATCTCGTGAATCAATACACGGCGGCGCGGGACCACGCCAAGGCCAAGCTGTTTGCGGAATTCGTCCACGAGTTCGAACTCGTTTACCGCCGCCATGCCGAACCCCGCTGACACGCTGACCCTCCAGGATTTGCGGACATGGGACCGGCGCGACGCGGCGGGGAATTTTTTGCCCTCGCTGGCGGTGCTGGGGCATCCGGTGGCGCACTCCGTCAGCCCGCAGATGCACAATGCCGCCTTGGCGGAATTGGCGAAAAAGCACCCGCAGTTAAAGAACTGGCGCTATTTCAAATTTGAAATCAAGCCGGAGGAGCTGGAAGAGGCGCTCGACCTGCTGCACCAGAAGAATTTTCAAGGCGTGAATTTGACGGTGCCGCATAAAGTCGCCGGAATTGCCTTGGTTACAGCTTCCGCAGACGCGTTGCGAATTGGGGCCATCAACACCCTGGAGAAAACTCCCGCCGGCGGATGGAAGGCGTATAACACCGACACTTATGGATTTTTCACATCGCTCAAGCGTGAGTTGAACATGGATTTAGGCGGCGCAACAATAGTGCTTTTGGGTGCGGGTGGCGCAGCGCGGGCGGCCGCCACCCAATGTCTGGATGCGGGTTGTGCAAAAATATGGATTGGCAACGAAAACGAGCCCAGGCGCAGGGCCTTGATCAAAGATTTAAATGCGCCCGACCGGGTAGACGGTTTTTTTCTACCCGCACCCAATGCCAATCAATGGCCGCCGGATGTTTTGGTCATCAATGCCACGCCGGTGGGATTGAAAGTCGAGGATCAAGAGCCGGGCAAGGTGCAGCAGCATCTGGGCCCCCGGGCCCGTATTTTTGACATGACTTTCCTGAAAGGAGATACAACCCGGTTTGTCACCACCGCGCGGAACCATGGTTTGCGCGCCACTGACGGCCTTGGGATGTTGATTTGGCAAGGCGCCAAATCGCTTACGATCTGGATTAAAGCTCACGAAGGTATAGATATTCAGCCGGAATCCATCGCCCAAACCATGATGGATGCCGCCACCCAGGCTCTTGGGCAGCCCCCCCGCCATGTCTGATTTTCTCCACAATCTGCGCGAGTTTCTCTACTTTTTGCGCGACCAGCACCCGGTCGCGATGAAGGTGTGGTTTTTCGGCTTTGGGGCGTGCGTGGGCAGCTTCCTCAATGTCTGCATCCTGCGCATCCCGGCGGGCCGGTCCATCGTCACGCCGCGTTCGACGTGTGTCTGTGGCAAGCCCATTGCCTGGTATGACAATCTGCCGATTCTGAGCTGGTACCTGCTGGGCGGCAAGGCGCGGTGCTGCGGCGCGAAGTTCAGCATGCGCTACACAATCCTTGAGACGGTGACGGCCGGCGCCTACCTGTGGCTGTGGATGGTGTTTGCACCGCACATGATGACGTATGCTTTTGGCGGCATGATTTTCTTCGCTCTCCTGCTGCTGGGTGCGATGATCGACCTCGACCACATGGTGCTGCCGGACATCAGCACCATCGGTGGGATGTTCATTGGCGTGGTGCTGTCGTGTATCTGGCCCATCATGCAGAACGTGGCCCCCTCGGGCGAACCGTGGATCATCCAGGCGGTGCACGCGGGGACTCTCTCCGCCATCGGCGCGATTGTCGGCTCGGGTGTGGTGTTCTGGATTCGCGAGCTCGGCGAGATCGTTTTCAAGAAGGAGGCGATGGGGTATGGCGACATCCTGCTCATGGGCTGCATCGGCGCTTTTTGCGGCTGGCAGGGGGCGTTGTTTGCGATTTTTGGCGGGGCGGTGCTGGGCCTCATCGTGGTGCTGCCGTGGATGGCCTTCGCCTGGGCCTTCCGCAAGCCCGGCACGGAGCCGGCCACGCCCACGGCACCGGTGCCCGCGGCGGTGGCGGCGGCCAAGGCGGGCGATGAAACTACGCCTGACGGCCATCCGACGCCCGGCATCGGTGTGGAAATCCCCTTTGGCCCCTGGCTCGCCCTGGCGGGGTTCCTCTATTACGCATGGCCTTTCCTGCATAATGGCATCAGCCGCTACTTTGACATTCTGACCTCGCTGGCGATGGGCGAGATGCCCAAGCAGTAACAGGTACCCTTTCCCATGGAAATTCGCCCAATGACGATGGCGGATTACGAGGCGGTCATGCAATTGCTGGCGGCGACGGAGGGTGTGCGCCTGCGCGAGGCTGATTCGCGCGAGGCCACGGCCCGTTACCTGGAACGCAATCCCGGGTTGAGCTTTGTCGCCATCCTGGACGGCAAGGTGGCGGGCTGCATCATGAGCGGGCACGATGGCCGTCGCGGTTACTTGCAGCACCTGGCCGTATGGCCGCAAATGCGCCGGCGTGGCGCGGGAGCGGCCCTCGCGGCGGCGTGTTTGGCCGAGTTGGAAAAACTCGGCATTCACAAAACTCACCTGGATGTATTGGTGGAAAACACCGCCGCGCAGCGGTTCTGGCAGCGCCGCGGCTGGCAAAAACGCGATGATATCCTCCGCTACTCTTTTGCCAAGGGATCGCGACCCAACGCCTGAGGCGGCCGGCGGCGGAGTGACCACTGCCAACGCGAAACTCAAACATCCCCAGCCCGCACAATGTTTACGCTGAGTGAATGGCGCGGCCGTCCACGGCCAGGGCGGCTTCCTTGATGGCCTCGGCCATGGTCGGATGCGCGGTGACGGTGCGGGCGATGTCTTCCGCGCTGCCGCCGTACTCGAGGTGCGGGGTGATGGAGGCGATCATCTCCGAGGCATTGTGCGCGATGATTTGCGCGCCCAGGAGGCGGTCCGTCTTGGCATCGGCGATGATCTTCACTGAACCTTCGCCGGCGGCGGCGGAAAGCGCGCGGCCGTTGGCGGCCATGTTGAACTTGCCCACCTTGACGGTGAAGCCCTTGGCCTTGGCCTCGGCTTCGCCCAGGCCGACGGAGGCGATTTCCGGTTCGGTATAGACCACGCTCGGGATGGCGTCGTAGTTCACATGGCCGGCCTTGCCCGCCATGAGTTCCACGCAGGCCACGCCTTCCTCCTCGGCCTTGTGCGCAAGCATGGGCCCGGCGATGACATCGCCAATGGCATAGACATTGGGCAGGCTGGAGCGGAAATGGTTGTCCACAATGACGCGGCCCGCCTGGTCGAGCTTCACGCCCGCCTCAACGGCGCCCAGGCCGGCGGTGGTCGGCTTGCGGCCCACGGCGACGAGGATTTTGTCGGCCGGGAACTCCAGCGTCTGGCCGTCACGCTGGGCGGTCAGGGCGGTTTTGTCCTTGTTCAGGCCGGTGACTTTCGCGCCGAGCTCGAATTTGATGCCCTGCTTTTGGAAGGCGCGCTGCGCAATGCGGGAAATATCCTCGTCAAACGTCGGCGCGACGCGTGGAAGCAGCTCGACAACCGTGACCTCCGAGCCCAGGCGGGACCAGACAGAGCCCAGCTCCAGCCCGATGGCACCGGCGCCGATGACAACCAGCTTGCCCGGCACTTCGTCGAAGGAAAGGGCATGGTCGCTCGACACGACGAGTTTGCCGTCAAACTTCAGGAACGGCAGCTCAACCGAGACGGAGCCGGTGGCGATGAGGATATTCTTCGTCTCCAGCTTTTGCGCCTTGCCGTCCGCGCCGGTGACTTCGACGCTCTGGCCGCCGGCGCCGATTTTGCCCAGGCCCTGCACCACGGTGACGTTGCGCATTTTCATCAACTGCTTGACGCCGCCGGTCAGCTTGCCGACGACATCCGCCTTGCGCTTCATCATGGCAGGGAGGTCCGCGGACACTTTGCCCGTCTTGATGCCATGCTCCGCACCATGGGTGGCGAGCTCGCGGAAGAGCTCCGTCGAATGCAGGAGCGCCTTGCTTGGGATGCAGCCCACGTTGAGGCACGTGCCGCCGAGGGAGGCGTCCTTCTCCACCAGCGCGGTGCGCAGGCCGAGTTGGGCGGCGCGGATGGCGGCCACGTAGCCGCCCGGGCCCGCGCCGATGACGACGAGGTCGTAAATGGATTCAGGCATAAAGGTGATATTAGAGGGCGAACAACAGGCGGGCGGGGTCCTCGATGGCGTCCTTGATGCGCACGAGGAAGGTGACGGCTTCCTTGCCGTCGATGACGCGGTGGTCATAGCTCAGCGCGAGGTACATCATGGGCCGCGCGACGATCTGGCCGTCCACCACGACGGCGCGCTCCTTGATGTTGTGCAGGCCGAGGATGCCGCTCTGGGGCGGGTTGAGGATGGGCGTCGAAAGCATCGAGCCGTAGATGCCGCCATTGGAAATCGTGAAGACGCCGCCTTGCAGGTCCTCGATCTTGATTTTGCCGTCGCGCGCCTTTTTGGAAAGGTCACCGATGGATTTTTCCACCTCGGCGAAGGACAGGCGGTCGCAATCGCGCACGACTGGCACCATGAGGCCGCGGTCGGTGCCCACGGCCACGCCGACATCGTAGTAGTGGTTCTGAATCAGCTCGTCGCCCTCGATCTGGGCGTTGACGGCCGGCACGGCCTGCAGCGCCTGCACGGCGGCTTTGACGAAGAACGACATGAAGCCGAGCTTCACGCCGTGGCGCGCGGTGAAGTCCTCCTGGAATTTCTTGCGCAAGGCCATGACGGCGCTCATATCCACCTCATTGAAAGTAGTGAGCAGCGCGGCGTTGTGCTGCGCGGCCACGAGGCGCTCGGCGATGCGTTTGCGCAGGGGCGACATACGCGCGCGTGTCGTGCGGCCCGAGGGGGCGGCAGGAGCAGCGGGCTTGGGCGCGGCGACGGTCGTCGTCGGGAACGGGGGGATGGAAAGCGACGGAGCGCCGGGCACGGGAGTCGCTGCGGCAGAGGCGGCGAGCAAGTCGCCCTTGGTCACGCGGCCACCTTTGCCGGAGCCGGCGACAGTCGCGGGGTCCACCTTGGTTTCCGTGGCGACGCGGCGGGCGGCGGGGGAGAGGGTGTCCACCTTGGCGCCGGCGGCTTCGACTGCGGCCGGGGCTGCAGCCGGGGCGGTGGCCGCGGGGGCCGGGGCGCTAGCGGCGGCGGTTTCGTCGATCGTGGCGACGACCTGGCCGATGGAAACCTCAGCACCGGCGGCGGCTTTAAGTACGATGCGCCCGCTGGATTCGGCCTGGCCTTCGGAGGTTATCTTGTCGGTCTCCAGCTCAAAGATGGGCTGGCCGCGCTTGACGGTGTCGCCATCCTTGACGTGCCACTTGGCGAGGATGCCGCTGGTGATGGATTCGCCGAGGGCGGGAATTTTGACGTCGATCATAGGGGTGGGGGAAATCAGGCGTTGAAGGCGTGCTCGACCAGGGCGTCCTGTTCGATGCGGTGGATATTGATGGAGCCGCAGGCCGGGCTGGCGCTGGCCTTGCGACCGGCGTAGATGGGCTTCATGCCGGTGACTTGCTCGATGATGGGGGCCATGAATGCCCAGCCGCCCATGTTGCGCGGCTCCTCCTGGCACCAGACGATTTTTTCGTAGCCCGCGTAGTTCTTGAGGATGCTTTGCATCAGCTCCGTGTTGAGCGGGTAGAACTGCTCGACGCGGACGACGGCGGTGTTACGGATATTGTTGGCCGTGCGCATGGCGTGCAGGTCGTAATAGACCTTGCCCGAGCAGAAGATGACGCGCTTGGGGCTCTTGGGCGCGGTCGGGTCGTCGAGCAGGTCGAAGAAGCGGCCGTCGGTGAAATCGCTCACGCGCGAAACGCACTCCTTGTGGCGGAGGAGGCTCTTGGGCGACATGATGACGAGCGGTTTCTGGAAATTGCGCTTCATCTGCCGGCGCAGGGCGTGGAAGAGCTGTGCCGGGGTCGTCAGGTTGCACACCTGGATGTTGTTCTCCGCGCAGGCCTGGAGGAAACGCTCCACCCGGCCGCTGGAGTGCTCCGGCCCCTGGCCCTCGTAGCCGTGCGGGAGCAGCAGCACGATGCCGCTGGTGCGCTGCCACTTGGACTCGGAGCTGGTGATGAACTGGTCGATGATGACTTGGGCGCCGTTGGCGAAGTCGCCAAACTGGGCCTCCCAGATGCAGAGCATTTCGGGGAAGTCGATGGAGTAGCCGTAGTCGAAGCCGAGGATGGCGTATTCCGACAGGCTGGAATTATGGACGCAGAAGCGCGGCTGCGTCGGCGAGATGTGCGACAGCGGCACGTAGGGCTCGCGGTTGGTGTTGTCGTACAGCACGGCGTGGCGGTGGCTGAAGGTGCCCCGCTCGACGTCCTGGCCGGAGATGCGCACGGGGGTGCCTTCCTGCAACAGCGTGCCGAAGGCCAGGGATTCGCCCAGGCCCCAGTCGATGTTTTCGCCCTTCTGGAAATTCTCCCACTTGGTCTGGAGTTGGCGCTGGATCTTGGGGTTGATGTTAAAGCCGGCGGGAGTGGTGGTCAGCGTCTGGGCCACTTTTTCCAGATTCTCGCGGGTGACGGTGGTCGGCGCGTTTTCGAAGGAATAGTGCGGGCGGAAGACAGCGCTGCGGGCTTTCTTGCGGCGCTCCTCCTTGGTGGCTTCCTCCTCGGTGCGCACGCGGGTCAGGATGACGTCGAGGTTCTGGTGGAATTCCTCGTGCAGTTTCTTGGCCTCGGACTCCGTGAGGTCGCCGCCCTCGATGAGGCGCTTGGCGAGGGTCTGGGAAATGTAGGGATGCTCGGACAGGCGGCGGTAGAGCGTGGGCTGGGTGAAGCCCGGCTCGTCCGTCTCGTTGTGGCCGTGGCGACGGTAGCAATACATATCGATGACCACGTCGTCGCCGAATTCCTGGCGGTAATCGAGCGCCAGCTGGGTGACCATGACCATGGCGAGCGGGTCGTCCCCATTGACGTGGAACACCGGCACATCGACCATCTTGGCGATGTCGGTGCAATACATGCTCGAACGGGCGTCCTTGGGCTCGGTGGTGAAACCGATCTGGTTGTTGATGACGAAATGCAGCGTGCCACCGGTGCGGTAACCGGCGAGGCGCGAGAGGTTGAAGACTTCCGCCACGACGCCCTGGGCGATGAACGCGGCGTCACCATGGATGAGGACGGGAACGACTTTCTTGCGGTTTTCCATGTCGCCACGGCGGCGCAGGCGCGCGCGAGCTTTGCCCTGCACCACGGGGTCCACGGCCTCGAGGTGGCTGGGGTTGGCGGCGAGGCCCACGTGCACCTTCTTGCCGGAAGTCGTGGTCTGGTCCGCCTCGTAGCCAAGGTGGTATTTCACGTCACCGTCGCCATGGGTGGCGTCGGGGATGAAGTTTTCCGAAAATTCGCGGAAGAGATACTCGTAGGACTTGCCCACGATGTTGACCAGCACGTTGAGGCGTCCGCGGTGAGCCATGCCCATGACGATTTCCTCAACGCCGGACGCCGGACAGCGCTCGGTCAGCGCATCGAGCGCGGCGATGATGGTCTCGCCGCCCTCGAGGGAGAAGCGCTTCTGGCCGACGTAGCGGGTATGGAGAAAGCGCTCAAACGTTTCCGCCTCGGAGATTTTGCGCAGGGCGCGCAGTTTTTCAGCGCGCTGGAGGGCGGGCTTGGCGTCCGTCGGCTCGAGGCGGGCTTGGAGCCAGCGGCGGCGCTTGGTGTCCTGAATGTGCAGGTATTCGATGCCGACGGTGCCGCAATAGGTCTCATGCAGGCGGCGCAGCAGCTCGCGCACGGTCATCATCTCGCCATTCAGATAATTGCCAGTGAAGCAGGAGCGGTCGAGGTCCGCCGGGGTGAAGCCAAGGCGCTCGAGCGACAGGCGGGGGTTCTGCGGCGAATGGATTTGCAGCGGGTCGAGGTGCGCCTGGGTGTGGCCGATGCCGCGATAGGCATAGATGGCGCCGATGACGCGCGCTTGCAGAATGGGGTCAATGGGGCCGGTGGTTTCGGGCGACACCTTGGCCGGCATCGTGGCTGTGGCGGTGGAGGAGGGGGCGGCCACCTCGCGGGTCTGGCCAAGTTCAAAGCCTTCGAAGAAAGCACGCCAATCGGGTTCCAGGCTTTCAGGCTGGCGCAACCAGTTGGCGTAGTATTGATCAATCAGGTCGGCATTCCAGCGATTGGCAAAGGAAAGATTTTTCATGACAGCACAAGAAGGAGAAGGGGTTGGGGGTATAAGAGGTTAAAAACAATCGGATTACTTTAGCCTGCTTGGATTTAGAATCAAGGTGGAAGGGGCAGAAAGGCCATGAATTACGGACAGACCAGTTTGTCTCTATATTGTTAAAAATATGTTAAAAATTGTAAATAATTTGTTTTCAATGTTTTGCATTTAATGGGAACCGAATTCCTGGAAAATGGTCATTGATTTAGCCCTTCTAACCCGATAATAAATAAGCATGAATACAGTAGAACAGACATGGCTCGAACCTCTGCGAAAGCATCTTGCCGATGTTCGTGACCCGCAACCAGGCAAAGAAGGCTTGGCGAAAATGATGGCGGCTTTGAGCGAGGTTGAGTCGTTGTTGGCCCAGAACCGGTCTGAGATGCCGCCCCAGCTGGTGCACTTTCTTGAGCGGCGCAGCTATGAAAAAGCCGTCCGCTTCTGCGAGGACGATCAAAACATCGCCCGAGGGGCGTGTGGCACAAGAAATTGATTCAGAGGTTGTTGCATAATTTTTGTTTTAGCTCGCTGGAGGGGTAATTGTTTGTGAATAACTTGTGGAGAAAGTGTTCCCAAACGGAACTATTTAGCTCTGGAGCGTTCCGGCGGTTAGGGTCTTGTGAAAAACGCCGATAAACTTAGGCAGCGGTAAAAATGCCGTATTATTGGCGGATGCGATGCCTGAAGCATTTGCCCGCGCGCTTGCTAGGGGACTCATTTTGTGCCATAAGCAAGTGGTTACCCTTTCATTTCCCCACGCCTAGTCGCTTATGAGCAAACCTGCCCCAGCCAAGCTCACCATCGATCCTTCCTTTCTCAAGCGCAACGGGCTGTTTGCCGGACTTTCCGAGGACGACCTCAAGGACCTGCCGGTGTTGTTTCGCGCGGAAGCCTACCAGCGGGGTGAACGCATCATCAGCGAAGGCGACCGGGGCGGTTCACTGTATGTCATTTACCAGGGTGGGGTCGATATTCTGAAGCAAGTCATCTCGCGCGAAGGCGAATGCCAGGAAAAAATCGCCTCGCTGCATCAAGGCGACACTTTTGGCGAGATGGAGCTGATTGACCAGCAGCCCCGCTCGGCCACCGTCATGGCTCATGCGAATACAGTGGTGCTGGCGCTGGACAATATTGATTTGCACAAGCTCAACCTGCGCAACACCCGCGTGTACGCGACGATGCTGCTGAATCTGGCCCGCGAAATGAGCCGCCGCCTGCGGGCGACGGACCAGTACCTGGCTGTGTCGCTCTTCTCCATCCGCGAGCAATCGCGCTTCCGGCTGTTCCCGAAAGATTGAACTGTTTGGGCTTGTGGGGGAGCATGGGCGTGGGATTAGTGTACGGGCAACGCGCCCCACCCATGAACAAAGTCAACCTGGCCACCCTCCCCGAGACAGAGGACAAATCGCCCAAGGGAAAATTCCACAGCTTTTACAAAGGTGTGTCGCTGGCCTTGGGACGGGATGACCGCTCGCTCGATTTGTCCAAGCGCCACCCGTTTGACCTGGAGTACAACCGCCTGCCCGCGGGCGCGGCCAATTATCCGTTCCATTTCCATTCCGCCCAATGGGAGCTCTATGTCATCGTTTCCGGGCGCGGGCTGGTGCGCGATGAGAAAGGCACCACGGAAGTCGCCGCGGGGGATGCATTTGTGTTTCCACCGTGCCAGCCTCACCAGATGTCCAATCCGGGTCCCGAAGATTTGATCTATTACGTCATTGCCGACAACCCGCTGGGTGAGTGCTGCTATTATCCCGACAGCAAAAAGTGGCTGGTCGCAGCGGAAACCCCGGCCAAGAAACTTGTGCCGGACGGCAAAGCGACGTACTACGACGGTGAGGAATAGGCGGGCTTGCGTGGCGAGGGCGAAAGGCCTACATCTGGCCCATGAAGTCCTGCATACCCCAGGGGCAACACCGGCTCCGTCGCGTCTGTTCAACCTGGTCCGCCATGGCGGCGGGTTTCGCACTGCTGGCGACCGTGGCCCAAGCGGCCACCTACTACGTGGCCCCGACCGGCAATGACACGAATGCCGGCACGATGGACAAGCCCTTTGCGACCGCCGCCCGTGCGCAAAAAGCAGCGAACCCGGGTGACACCGTTTACTTCCGCGGGGGCACGTACAAGCTGACCCCGGCACAGATCTCCAACCAGGACAACCAGTACGCCTACGTCACCTACCTCGACAAAAGCGGCACAAAGGAAGCGCCCATCAATTATTTCGCCTATCCGGGGGAGAAGCCGGTCTTTGATTTTTCCAACATAAAGCCCGCCAACCGCCGCATTACGGCGTTCTACGTGCGGGGGTCGTGGCTGCACATCAAAGGGCTGGAACTGATTGGCCTGCAAGTGACCCAGACGGGCCACACGCAATCGGAAAACTTCCGTATTGTCGGCGGCAGCAACGATATCATCGAGCAATGCTCCATGCATGATGGGATGGGCATTGGCATTTACCTGACCGCCGGTTCAAATAACCTGTTTCTCAACTGTGACGCCTACCGCAACTGGGATTCCGTCTCCGAAGGCGGGCACGGAGGCAATTCCGACGGGTTTGGCTGCCATCCGACCACCGCCGAGGGCGTGAACAATGTTTTCCGCGGGTGCCGCGCCTGGCTCAACAGTGACGATGGTTATGACTGCATCAACGCGCACGCCGTGGTGACTTTTGACCACTGCTGGGCGTTCTACAATGGGTTCAGTTCCGACATGGTCAGCCGGGGCGATGGCAACGGCTTCAAGGATGGCGGCTACGGCGCGAACCCCGAAAGCCGGCTCCCCAACCCCATCCCCAACCACACGGTGCAGTACTGCCTTTCCGTCGGCAACAAGGCCAATGGCTTTTATTCGAACCACCATATCGGGGCCAATACCTTCCTCAACAACACGGCCTACCGCAACGCGACCAACTTCAATATGCTGTGCCGCCTGCACGACGACGTCACCGATGTACCTGGCTACGGGCAGACGCTCAAGAACAACCTCGGCTACAAAGGGCGGATGGAGTTCAGCAATCTCCCCTATGAAAACAACGATCTGAGCCACAATTATTTTGACCTGAACCTGGAGGCCACGGATGCCGACTTCCTCAGCGTGGATGAAACGCAACTGACGGCGCCGCGCCAGGCCAATGGCGATCTGCCGGAAATCGCGTTTATGCATCTGGCGCCGACGAGCAAATTCATCGACAAAGGCGTGGCGCTGAAAGCCGCCTACGTGGGCGCCGCGCCGGACTTGGGCTGCTTTGAAGTTCATCCCCCGGTGAAGGTGCCCGATGCCGGTTTCGAGGCACCGGCCACCGCCAAAGAGGGCACCTGGACCTATGGTAAAGGCGCCGGCGTGATCACCAGCGATGGCTTGCAGATGAGCAAGAATTCTCCGAACCCCGAGGGCAAGCAGGCGGCGTTTTTGACGGGCGAGGCCATGATCACGCAAACTTTCGCGGGTTTCATCCCTGGCGCGGAATACAAGCTCACCTTTGCCGCCGCCGAGCGCAAGGAGGCAAAAGAAAAGGGCCAGACATGGGAGGTGAAAATCGGCGACAAAGTGGCGGCCAGCTATGCGCCGCCGGCTTCCGCCACCGATTACCAGGAATACACCGCGACCTTCACCGCCACCGAGGCCAAGGAAGCCCTGTCCTTTGTCGGGACGGACAAAAATGGCGGGGGCAACACCATCCTGCTGGATAACGTGCGCATCGAGCAGACGGCCAACCCGCCCGCCGCGGCCAAGAACTAACCTCCATCCGCCACCCTTATGAAATTATTCCGGCTCGTTTGTTCTTTGTTGGCGGCGTTTGCGCTGGCGGCTTGCGCCACCGGGCCGGTCGCCCATGCGCCCATCCGCCACCCGTTCCTATGCACAGACAGCTATGGCGGCAGCGTCAGCCTGGTGTCCGCGGACGGCCAGGTGCTCTGGCAGTACAAATGCACGCATCCGCAGGATTGCTGGGCGCTGCCGAACGGCAATTTTCTCTTCTGCCATCTGACGGGCGTCATCGAAATCAATCCGCAGCGCCAGATTGTCTGGGAATACAAGGCCGGGCCGCGTACGGAGGTGCATGCCTGCCAGCCGCTGCCGGATGGCAATGTGCTGGCGATGGAAAACGGGCCCTGCCGTATTGTTGAAATCAACCGCCAGAGCCAGGTGGTGAAGGAGATCAAGCTGCCCGTGCCGCCCGCACCCATTGCGCTGCATGACCAGTTCCGCGGCGTGCGCAAGACAGCCGATGGCCACTATCTCGTTTGCGCGAAGGGCGAGCACAAGGTCCTGGAATTGGACAACAACGGCAAAATCCTGCGCACCATCCCCGTGCCCGGCGATGTGCATGAGGTGGTGCTGCTGCCAGACAAACATTTGCTCATCGATTGTGGTGACGGCCACAAAATCATCGAGCTGGATGAGAACGAGAAAGTCGTCTGGCAAATTGATGAAAATGAGCTGCCCGGCAACCCGCTGCGCCTCGTGGCCGGGTGCATGCGCCTGCCTAATGGGAACACCGTTTTTTGCAATTACCTAGGCCATAACCATCTGGCCGACCAACAGCCCCACGTCTTTGAGGTGACGCGCGACAAGCAGGTCGTCTGGGAGTTTTCCGACAAGGAGCACTTCAAGACAATCAACCAGATCCAGCTCCTCGACGTCCCCGGTGACGTGACCAAGGGCGAGATTTTGCGGTAAGGTGGTACGAAGTCTTGCGGAACTATTTCCGCATGGCGTCGCGCAGGAGCTTGTAGGCGTAGGAATCGCACAGGGCCTCGTAGGAGGCTTCCATGATGTTGGCCGAGGCGCCGACGGTGCCCCAGCTTTCATGGCCGTCGGTGGACTCGACCAGCACGCGGATGACGGCCTGCGCGCCTTGGCCGGTGTCCACGATGCGCACATTGAAGTCCGACAGATGGACATCGCGCAGGGTGGGGAAGTGCGGCTCCAAGGCTTTGCGCAGTGCCCGATCCAGCGCACCCACGGGGCCGGTATCCTCGGCGACTTCGTGGCGGACGACTTCGCCCGTTTTCACCTTGGCGGTGGCTTCTGAAAGCAAGGTGCCTTCGCCTTCGCGTTCCACCATCACGCGATAGCCCACCACGTCAAAGGGTTCGCGCCAATTCTGGAGAAACTTCTTGAGCAGCAGCAGGAAGGAGGCATCCGCGGCCTCATATTGGTAGCCGCGGAATTCGCGCGCCTTCACCTCGGCGAGGAAATCCTTCAACTGCGGGGAACGGGCATCGACGTCGAGTCCCAGTTCCTTGGCCTTCATCATCACGGACGAGCGGCCCGACATATCGGACACGAGCACGCGCGTCTGGTTGCCCACGAGCGCCGGGTCGATGTGTTCGTACGAGCGCGCGACCTTGCTCGCGGCATCGGCGTGCACGCCGCCTTTGTGGGCAAAGGCCGAGGCACCGACATAGGGTGCCTTGGCGTCGGGGCGGAAGTTGGCCATTTCATCCACAAAGTGCGACAAGTCGCGCAGGCCCGTCAGGCGGTTTTCCAAGTGGAGCTTGCGCTTCATTTTGAGCGCGAGGTTGGGCAGGATGGTTGTGAGGTTGGCGTTGCCGTTGCGTTCGCCGTAGCCGTTGATGGTGCCTTGCACGAGGGTGCCGCCAGCTTCCACTCCCGCCAGCGTCACCGCCACGCCCAGGCCCGCGTCATTGTGGCAATGCAGGCCCACGCGCGCGTTGGGGAAGCGGCGGACGACTTCAGTCGTGATTTTATAAACCTCGGGCACGAGGCTGCCGCCATTGGTGTCGCACAGGGTCAGGCAGACGGCGCCGGCGTCATACGCGGCGGCGAGGGTCTTCAGCGCATACTCCGAGTTGTCCTTGTAACCGTCGAAGAAATGTTCGGCGTCGTAGATGACCTCGCGGCCGTTTTGCACAAGGT